>NZ_CACSJW010000008.1:0-378773 GCF_902706145.1 Sphingobacterium sp. 18053 | reverse complement strand
GACCAAGACGAACCCCATCCAGAGTTCCATCCCCATCCCATCCCGAATGATGGGCCGTATCCGTACCAACCTCCAAAACCGTAACCATACCATGGATCGAAAAATGGGTCGAAATACGTCATGCCCGGACTAGCGTAATAGAAACGGTTGATACGATTGGCATATTCAAGATCTTCATAGGAATCACTGTTGTAATCCTGATCAGAATATTCGTCATCATAGTAACCGCCTTGCGCTTGCCCATTTGGTTGGGCCTGATCTGCATCTGTGTAATAGTAATCTGGGCTTTGATAAACCTTTTGTCTAGCTTGCCCATTGTTGCCATAGACATCGTCGCCATAGATTTGCCTACTTGTGCCGCAGGAACCAAGCATGAACGCTCCTGTTATGGCAAGTGCTCCGATAAATAATCTATTTTTTTTCATAATATCCTAAATCCTTATTTTCGATTATACAGCCTTATTTACTATCTTAGACGCAAATTTCTCAAGGGGGTTTAATCGAAGTAATCAAAAATACAAATATTTTTTATTGAACGCTTTTCGTATTAGAATTACAGACGAGATTTAACGTAATAATGTTACAATAATTTATCAATTTCATATGAGTAAAGGAATAACAAGTCGTGCTGAAGATTATTCACAATGGTATAACGAGCTTGTGATTAAAGCTGATCTAGCTGAAAATTCAGCTGTACGAGGCTGTATGGTGATCAAACCATACGGATACGCTATCTGGGAAAGGATGCAAGCGATCTTAGATAAAAGATTTAAAGAAACAGGTCATAGCAACGCTTATTTCCCTTTATTCATTCCCAAATCGTTTTTTTCTAAAGAGGCGGCGCATGTGGAAGGTTTTGCTACGGAGTGTGCAGTGGTAACTCATTATCGATTAAAAAACGATGGTACAGGTAAGATCGTCGTGGATGAAGACGCGAAATTGGAGGAAGAGTTGATCGTGCGCCCGACTTCAGAAACGATTATATGGAATACTTATCGTGGATGGATTGAATCTTATCGTGACCTCCCAATTTTGGTCAATCAATGGGCAAACGTTGTAAGATGGGAAATGCGTACACGTCTTTTCTTGCGCACAGCAGAGTTTTTGTGGCAAGAGGGGCACACGGCCCATGCGACAAGAGAAGAGGCTATTGAAGAAACAGAACGTATGCTTGATGTGTATGCTGAATTTGCTGAAAATATTTTAGCTGTGCCTGTTGTACGTGGTAGAAAAACAGAAAACGAGCGTTTTGCGGGTGCCTTGGATACGTATTGTATTGAAGCATTGATGCAGGATGGAAAAGCATTACAAGCAGGAACCTCTCATTTTCTTGGCCAAAACTTTGCAAAGGCGTTTGATGTGAAATTTACTTCTAAAGAAGGTAAATTGGAGCATGTTTGGGCTACTTCTTGGGGTGTTTCTACACGTTTGATGGGCGCATTGATTATGGCTCACTCAGATGATCAAGGATTGGTATTGCCGCCAAAATTAGCACCAATTCAAGTTGTCATCGTTCCGATTTTTAAGACTGAAGAAGAAAAGGCGCAAATCGATGCATTTGTGAATCAGTTAACAAATGAATTGCGTGTGAACGATATATCTGTAAAATACGACGATCGGGACACACAACGTCCAGGCTTTAAATTTGCAGAATGGGAGTTAAAGGGTGTTCCTGTACGTGTAGCTGTTGGAGCGAGAGATATGCAAAATGGTACGGTAGAATTAGCGCGTCGTGATACTCAAACGAAAGAAACGGTTGCTCAGGAAGGCTTGGCTGGTAATATTGTACAATTGCTAGATACAATACAAGAAAATATATACCAAAAAGCATTAAATTTCAGGACATCTCATTTTACTGAGGTGAATTCTTATGATGAGTTTAAAGAAGTACTGGAAGGTAAGGGTGGTTTTATCTCTTGTCATTGGGATGGAACAACAGAAACGGAAAAACGTGTAAAAGAAGAAACTAAGGCAACAATTCGTTGTATTCCTTTGGATGCGAAGGAAGAGGAAGGTATCTGTATCTTTACAGGGAAACCTTCAAGTCGGCGTGTACTGTTTGCAAAAGCTTATTAATAGTGTTGTCGTAATATGAGGATACTCATTTTGGGATGCGGTTGGCTCGCAGAATCTTTTGCGATACATATGAAGCATCAAGGCCATGAGGTTTGGGCCAGTACGACAACATCTGAAAAATACCATCGGCTTAAAGCCGATGGTATTTTTTCGTTTATTTTAGACTTTGATTATGAAAATTTTCCAGCACAGGTAGTTTTACCTACTCAATTTGACTTCGTATTAAACAGTATACCGGCAAGTCAGAAAAATAGTGTAGCGATCCTTGAAAACAGATTTTCGAATATCAAATCATTTTATGCGCATATGACATGGAAGAAACAAGTCTTCCTGAGCTCTATTGGAATTTATCCGGACAAAGATGGCGTATTTGATGAATCCTATGCAGATATAACCGAACTTTCATCAAAACTCTTGCTTGCTGAAGCAAGTATGTTGGGATTGGCTGATACTATAATTTATCGATTAGGAGGTTTGTTTGGTAAAAATCGTGTTTTTGCCAAATATTTTGCCGAACGTATCTGTACGACGGGTGAACAGCCCGCCAATTTTGTTCATATCGATGATGTGATCAGACTGTTAGAGGCAGCATCTTGCAATGCGCTTAAGTATACTGTATACAATGTTGTTGCTCCCTTACATCCTAAGAAAAAGGATGTTATTCTAGCTTCGGCAAAAAAATATGGTTATGCTTTGCCTCTTGCGTTCGAAGCTGCGGATGCGACTCAAAAAATAGTTAGCGGAAGATTACTTTTAGAGGAACTTGATTATCAATTTGTCCTGCCTGATCCTTTGCAATTTTAATTCATTTTTCTTTTTAAAATAAAAATGAATTTATGATTGTCAGCGTGAAAAAATTAAATAATTTCATTATTTTAACATCAATTCTACTACGGGAAATTTAAGTAGAAAGTCATATTTGTTGAAATTTATTGATATCGATGGATTTTTTCAAGATATCGACATATTCCTTTAAACAAACCGATAATAGATTTAGTATTTTAACAGCTTATTATAAATAGAGCCATGACAAATGTAGAAAGACATCAATATATCTTAAAACAATTAAAGGAGGTCGGCGTAGTTCAGGTAATTGATCTATGTGAGGAATTGGGCGTTTCCTCTGTAACCATTCGGAAAGATTTGACCTTGTTGGAAGATAGTGGATTGTTGTTTAGAACGCATGGCGGGGCAACACAATATAATCCTTATACGACTGACCGTACAGTATTTGAAAAAGAGAAGCTTCGTTCGGATGATAAAAGCCGGATCGGAAAAAAAGCGGCTGAAATGATTGAGGAAAATGATTCAATCATTATAGCTTCAGGAACGACCATGCAGTCGCTAGCGAAGCAGATCATTCCTAAAGGAAATATCACTGTAGTAACTTCGGCATTGAATGTTGCGATGGAATTGATCAAATATCCTTCGGTTGAAATCATGCAGATGGGCGGGACGCTTCGTAAGACCTCGACATCCGTAACGGGAAAGTATGCAGAAAATTTATTGCATGATTTTTACTGTAGTAAATTGTTTTTGGGAGTCGATGGCATTGATCTGGAATACGGTGTATCAACTTCGAGTGCCCAGGAGGCACAATTAAATCGCATTATGATCGATACGGCTCAAAAGGTTGTCGTATTAGCAGATTCGTCTAAATTCGGACGGCGAAGCTTCGGGCGGATTTGTGGTTTTGATAAAATTGATATATTAATTACCGACGACAAAGTAAATACAAGCTTTGTGGAATCGTTAGAAAAAGCCGGGGTAAATGTTATTGTTGTTTAACACGGCTTAACTAAAACTCAAAGCTGAGCTGCTTATTTTTATCATAAAAAATGTCCCCAAAAGAGTGTTTAACTATTTGGGGACATTTTTTTATGGATAGCTTTTTTTAGCTCAGCGCCGGCTCTTGCTGGCTTAAACAGTGGAAACTTCCCAGCCCCCAAATAATGTCGACGGAATTTATTCCTATGACTTTACGTGTAGGGAAACAGCCTTGGATGATATCCAGTGCTCTTTGGTCATTTTTATCGTTGAAGATCGGTACAACAACAACATCGTTTGCAATGTAGAAATTAGCATAAGAAGCAGGTAATCTTGTTTCGTCATAGATGACCGGTGCTGGCATTGGGAGCTCAATGATATGGAGTGGCTCTCCATTTAAAAGTCTAAATGAACGAAGTGTTGCTAGATTTTCTTGAAGTATCTCATAGTTCTCATCTGTTGGATCTTCCTCCACAACCGTTAAAACGGTGTTTTCGTTGATGAAACGTGTAATATCATCAATGTGTCCATCTGTATCGTCTCCAACGATACCGTCTCCAAGCCATAAAACCTGTTCCTGACCGTAAAATTCTTTCAAAAAGGTTTCTATTTGTTCTTTTGTCAGGTGTGGATTTCGGTTTTTATTCAATAGACAAGCGGTTGTTGTCATGATTGTTCCTGCGCCATTAAACTCGACTGAACCGCCCTCCATGACGATATCAGGGGTAAATAAAGGAAGGTTAAATTCTTTGGCAATACGCGTCGGAACGACGTCATCCAAGTCGAAAGGAGGGTATTTTCCACCCCAGGCGTTATAACCCCAGTCGACAACTGCTTTTTGATTTGTTGCCTGGTTAATAATAAAAGCGGGACCGTGGTCTCTACACCAAGCATCGTTAGTCGGATTAAAATAGAATTCGATATTGCTAAAATCTGTTGTCACTTCTTTGAGCGCGGTAATAGCAAAATTTTGCATTTCCTCATTAGCGACGTTAATCCTTACTTTTTGCCCTGCTGCTACGACTTTGATAAATTCGCAATAGGGTTTGTATATTGTTTCAATCTTCCCAGGCCAGGATTCCTCTTTATGTGGCCAGCTCAACCATAAGGCTTCTTGCTTTGCCCATTCTGCGGGAAATGAGAAGCCCTGTTGTTTCGGGGAATTGTCAAAATAGTCCTGTGTGAATGTCTTTTTTTGTTCCATACTTATTTTAATGGGATTAAAAAAAGCCATTTCAGTTCGTTTCAGCACAGTTGTGTGCGTTCGAAACTGAAATGGCTAGAATATCCAATATTAGTCTTCGTCAATAAAACGTTTGGTGATCGGTGCGTATGTTTCGATTCTTCGGTCTCTCAAAAATGGCCAATGTTTTCTGAAATAGTCCGATTCATTTAAGTCCAATTCGACGACCTCAATTTCTTCTTTGTCATGTGAGGCAAGGTAAAGCAATTTGCCCTGTCCGTTCGTTACGAAGCTTCCACCCCAGAATTTCATTGCACCATTTTGTTCAAATCCTACACGGTTAACGGATACAACAGGAAGGCCATTTGCAACGGCATGGGAGCGTTGTATTGTTTGCCACGCATTGTATTGATCTTTGTTGGTTTCTTCATCTTGATCGGTTGCCCATCCGATAGCTGTAGGGTAGAATAAGATTTCGGCACCCATCAATGCGGTAATTCGAGATGCTTCAGGGTACCATTGATCCCAGCAAATTAAAATGCCTATTCTTCCAAATTTTGTTTTGAATACTTTGTAGCCTAAATCTCCTGGCGTAAAATAGAATTTTTCATAAAATGCAGGGTCATCTGGAATATGCATTTTACGATATTTTCCTAAATAGGAACCATCTGCATCTAATACAGCGGTCGTATTATGGTACAATCCTTCTGCTCTTTTTTCAAATAATGAAGCGATAATTACGACACCTGCTTCTTTAGCAACAGCCGATAGCGCGTCCGTCGATGGGCCGGGAATGGATTCAGCCAGTGCGAAATTGTCATAATCTTCCACATCGCAGAAATATAAAGAGGTAAATAGTTCTTGCAGACACACAATTTGCGCACCTTTTGCAGCGGCTTCTTTTACTTTAGCGATAGCTTTTTCGAGATTCTCTTGTTTGCTTGCGGTACAGCTCATCTGTACAACTCCAACTTTTACTTTGCTCATTCTTTAATGCTTATTTTAATACAGCACAAAGATACTATTCTTAACTTGGATTTGGTCTGTGGGAAAAACAAAAAGAGCTCTTAGAGCTCTTTTCGTAATCTTGCTACAGGAATATTCAATGCTTCCCGATATTTTGCCACCGTTCGCCGCGCAATATTGTAGCCTTTTTCTTTTAGGATCTCAGTTAATTTCTCGTCAGCCAAGGGTTTCCGTTTATTTTCTTTTGCGATGCACTCCTCCAATATTTTCTTAACCTCTTTATTAGATACTTCTTCACCAGAATCCGTTTGGATAGCTTCAGAGAAAAATGATTTTAAGAGAAATGTTCCAAATTCTGTTTGTACGTATTTCGAATTTGCTACCCGCGACACAGTTGATATATCCATATCGATTTTGTCGGCGATGTCTTTCAATATCATTGGTTTTAACTTACGATCATCACCAGTAAGGAAATAATCATATTGGTATTCCATGATTGCATTCATTGTTTTTAATAAGGTTTGTTGACGCTGTTTTATTGCATCAATAAACCATTTGGCGGAGTCAAGTTTTTGTTTGACGAATTGCACAGCCTCTTTCATTTTTTTATCCTTTTGATCCGATTTCTCGTAATGCTCAAACATGTGTTGGTAATCACGACTTATGCGGAGCTCAGGCGCATTTCGGCCATTTAAAGTCAAATGTAGTATGCCATCATTATTGCTGATATGAAAATCCGGGATAATATGAAGTTGTTTGCCTGCAACCGCGCCGGAGTCTCCTGGTTTTGGGTTAAGTTTTAGAATCTCATTGACTACATTTTTTAGATCCTCAGATGAAACGCCTAAAGATTTTTCTAATTTATCATAATGCTTTTTGGTGAACTCCTCAAGGTAATTCGATACGACTTTAATCGCAAGTTTGATGGTTGGATTTTGTGTATCTTTTTTTTGTAACTGGATCAACAGACACTCTTGCAAATCACGGGCTCCAATTCCCGCAGGCTCAAAATCTTGAATTACTTTTAGCATGTCTAGAACTTCCTGCTCATCAGTCATTACATTTTGACCAAAAGCTAGGTCGTCTACAAGATTGATAATTGGACGGCGTAAATAGCCGTCGTCATCTAGACTACCAATGATTTGTTGGCCAACTAAAAAGTGCTTGTCATCTAATGCCAAGAGGTCCAACTGTTGTTGCAGCTGCTCATAAAAGGAGTGTTGAATAGCAACAGGCATTTCTTTGCGGTCGTCATCGTCGTCTCCATAGTCATAGCCGTTGCCGTAATCTTTGAAATCATCTTCCTGGATATAGTCTTCTAAACTAAAGTCTTCTGAATCGAACCCGTCTTCATTATCAAAATTATCGTCTGGATCTTTATCGGGGTATTCTTCTATAGGGTCGGTCATATTAGTCAAGCTACCATCTTCTAACGCAGGGTTTTCTTCTAATTCTTCCTTGATTCGAGCATCTAATGAAACCGTCGGAACCTGCAACAATTTTATAAATTGTATTTGTTGCGGAGACAATTTCTGCAATAGCTTTTGTTGTAATGTTTGTTTTAACATGCTAATAGTTGACTTTTTTACATCTAAATTTAAACAAATATCATTATTATTTTAAAATAAAATCGATAATAAATAAAAAATGGGTATAATATTTGTGGAACGGGGTGCCAAAAATTATAAACAAAGATGAGATTGGGTCTGTTTTCTCCGGACGGCTATTTTACTATTGAATTGTTGTTGTTATTTCCAAAATCGACCCTTTGGAATTCTGTGGCATTTTATAGTTGTTTGACGGGTGGTTTTTATTGTTAAAAAATGTAAATAGTTGATTACAGCGATTTATTTAGTTGTATATTTAGCCCCTGAAAATAGATAAAAAGGCATATTGGGCGGGCGTAAAACCTTTTGCTGGTCGGATGTGTTGAATATAAGATAAATTTCCATTTATGTTTAAACGTATTAAGAATAGGATTCTTCGTTATCTCCTTATAGCAATATATTTTATCATTATATTGATTTGTGCTATACAATTAAATTTTTTATGGCTCTTTGGTTATTCCCCGACAAAAAAGGATATTGTTATGCCTAGCGTTAATATTTCTACGGAATTATATACGGCAGACAGTGTTTTAATTGGGCGATATTTCGACGAGGATAGAAATCCAATTCCATTTGATAGCATTCCTAAATCGGTTACAAGTGCGTTGATAGCAACTGAGGATGTGCGTTTTTATAGTCATAATGGTGTTGATTTTTTTGGCTTAGGATCAGGTATTATCTCTACTTTAAAAGGGGATAAGCGTGGCGCGAGTACAATTACGCAACAGTTAGCTAAAAATCTTTATCGTACACGTTATAATAAGGCGGGTGGTTTGTTGACACGTCTTCCTGTTGCAGGCCTGGTGGTAACGAAGTTTAAGGAGTGGATGACGGCTTATAAATTGGAGCAACGCTATTCTAAAAATCAGATATTGGAAATGTATTTAAATACAGTATCCTTCAGTAATAATGCTTATGGGATTGAGACTGCTGCAAAACGCTATTTTTCAAAAGGAGCCAATCAATTGAATCAAAATGAGGCTGCTGTTTTGATCGGCATGTTAAAAGGTACTACTTTATATAATCCTATTCGTAATCCTGAAAATGCATTTGTCAGAAAAAACACCGTCTTAAGTCAAATGTATAAAGGTGGTTTTTTGAAAAAAGAGGAATATGATAACCTTGTAAAAGAGAAGATTGTTTTGAATACGAATAGTCAAGACCTTAATGCTGGCGGGGATTCTTATTTACGTGCTGCTGTAGCTAAGTGGTTGGAAAAATGGGCTGAAGATAATAATTATGATATCTATACAGATGGCTTGAAAATTTATACCACTATAAATTCTAAACTTCAAAAGCATGCTGAAGAAGCTGTAGCAAAACAAATGTTGGAATTACAGCAACGTTTAAATAATACCTGGGAAGGACAAGAGCCATGGCGCGATCTGTCAGGTAAAGTTATTCCTAATTTTTTGGATAATCTAGCTAAGAAAACTCCTTATTATGCTTTTTTGAGTAAGAAATATGCAAATACTCCTGATAGCATCAGTTACTTCTTGAATAAAAAGAAGAAGATCGAAGTCTATAATTGGAAGGATGGCAGTAGGATCGAAAAGGATATGTCTACAATGGATTCTTTGAAATATTATGCCATGATGCTAAATGCGGGGATGATGTCCATGGATCCATATTCGGGTGAAATTAAAGCTTGGGTGGGTGGAATAAACCATCAATATTTTAAGTATGATCACGTGATGCAAGCGAAGCGACAAGCGGGATCCACATTTAAGCCTTTTGTATACTTGGCTGCATTGGAGTCAGGGATGTCTCCATGTGATAAGATTACCGACAAGCCTGTTACGATCAAGATTGATAAAGGGGATTCCGTGGAGATATGGGAACCCAAAAATGCAGACTGGAATTTTTCTTATCGAGAAATGTCTCTGCGTCATGCAATGGCGCGTTCTATTAATTCCGTTACAGTACAATTGACTGATATGGTTACGCCTGCGAAAGTTGTTGATGCAGCCCATCGTTGTGGTATCACGAGTAAATTAAATCCGGTTGCCTCTGTAGGGTTAGGACCTAATGATGTTTCTGTTTTTGAAATGGTGAATGGGTACTCAACGATGATGAATCACGGTGAGCGTGTCACTCCTTTATTGGTGTCTAAGATCGAAGATCATGATGGTAATGTTATTGCTACTTTTCAGGCGGAGCGTAAACAAGTGGTGGATAAGCAAGATGCCTGGTTGATGACGTATATGTTGCGTGGTGGTATGGAAGAACCTGGAGGTACATCTCAGGGATTGTGGGAATGGGATTTATTTGATAAGGAAAATGAAATCGGCGGAAAGACAGGTACTTCTTCCGAATATGTAGATGGTTGGTATATGGGGGTAACTAAAGATTTGGTTACAGGTGTTTGGGTTGGCTGCGACGAACGGAGTATTCACTTTAAAAATTCCCATTCTGGAGAAGGTTCTCGTACAGCATTGCCAATATTTGGTGTGTATATGGAGTCTGTTTATAAAGATAAACAGTTGGGGTATACCCAAGGTAAGTTTCCTAGTCCTACTGTTGAAATTACGAAATCTTACAAATGCGAAACTCCGCGTTATAGTGATCCAGAGCCAGATCAGAGTGATTCTACACAAGTGGAAGAGCCCGTGGATGAAGGATTTATTGGACCAGAGGAAGAGGGAGCGGAGCATCCTGTTGAGCGTAATCATACTGAAGGTGCTGATAGTGGAACGAGTAGCGAAGGGTCATCCTCGTTGGAGGAGGTGGGTAGTCAAAACTGATACTACTTAAAGAGGATTCTATCTAAAAAATAAAGATGGCCGCCTAGTTTACTAAGGTGGCTTTTTTTATGTTAGGCTGCATGGTTGGAATCTCTCTTGTTGAACGCTTGGTGTTGCTGTGGAAAAAGATTATTCCAGTTAGGGTTGTATTTACGAATGAGCCGTTCGACTTGCATGGTCGTAAAATGCTGCAGTTCGCTTATTCTCTTATTGGCCGTCTCCGAATTTGTGAAAGATTCTGTGTAGATTATTCGATTTAAACTAGGTCCTTGGTTGAAAATAAAACTATTGGATTGCTGTAATTCCATTACTGTACTAAAGATATTGGAACTGAGGCCGATTTTAAAGTGTTTACGATTGTTGTCAGTTGATATATATACAATAAAATTGTTCATAATGCTAAATTATTTGGACGTTTAAAATATATTTACTAATTTTATTGGCACAATATTACTAATAAAATTAGTTTTTTGCAAAATATTTTTTTGAAAAAATAATATGTCAAATATTTCGTCCAATCTGAAGTTCCTTCGAAAAGGAAAAAAAATCACACAGCAACAATTTGCTGATCTTATGGAAATTAAGCGTGCCTCTGTCGGCGCGTACGAGGAAGATCGAGCAGAGCCCAAATATGAGTTATTAAAGAAGATTGCCGAATTCTATGGTTTGACTATGGATGAGTTGGCAAACGATGTTATTGATGATAAATGGAAGCCGGTTCCCAAAAGCAACGCCTCAAATTTAAGGGTGCTTAGTGTGACTGTAGACGCAGATGACCGTGAAAATATCGAACTTGTTCCGGTTAAGGCTAGCGCCGGCTATTTAAATGGGTATGGTGATCCAGAATATGTTGCTGAGTTGCCTAAGTTTTCGCTGCCTATGTTTGGTCAGGGTACATTTCGCGCTTTTGAAATAAAGGGGGACTCGATGTTACCTTTGCCATCGGGGTCCATTATTGTAGCGGAGTATGTGGAAAATTGGCATGATATTAAACCTGGGAGTACCTATGTTGTGTTGTCTAAGGAAGATGGCGTGGTGTATAAACGTATTGCTTTTAAATTTAAAGAAGATAAAGGTTTGAAACTTGTTTCTGATAATAAGACATATGAGCCTTACTGGGTGGAGACTGCCGATATTCTTGAGGTGTGGAAGGCGAAGGCTTTTATCAGTACACAACTGCCAGAGCCTACGCCAGAGCCAACAATGGAAACATTGACGAGCATGATGGCGCAGATGCAGAAAACAATTAATGCGGTGGTAGATAGTTCGAAATAGCGGGGAATTATCTGCGTGTTTTTATGATATAGTTGCGCTATGAAGAGAATTTCTATGACTGAGGAGCGTCGATAGCTTGTTTTTATAGGGAATGTAGGGGTATTGAATATAAAAACAATCTATCTAATTTTGTTTTTTATTTTATAAAATGCTATATTTGCATATCTGAAAGGAAGGGGGCTCGTATTGCCCCCTTTTTTTAATTCAATTAATTTAGCATTTCTAGAAACAGAACAATGCAGCATATAGAAAAGAGAGTTATTGAACTCATCGCGGAAAAAATTGCAGATCGCGAGGATTTGTTTATCGTCAGTGTGAAGATGCGCCCAAATAAAATTCTTGAGATTCTTTTGGACGGAGATAATGGTGTAAATATTGATGATTGTGCACAGGTGAGCCGTCATGTCGGTTTCCACCTGGAGGAGGAAAATGTAATTGATGACGCTTACCGTTTAGAGGTTTCATCTCCAGGTATTGATGCTAATTTTGTTAATATTCGACAATATCAAAAGAATATAGGTCGTACAGTTCAGGTGAAGTTGAACGATAATACAAAAGTTGAAGGTACATTATTGGCCGTAGATGAGATGAAGATCAATGTTCTTCAGAAGATAAAAGAAAAAGGTAAAAAAGCACAAGAGGTAGAAAAAGAACTTCCTTTTGATCAAATAAAAGCAACAAAAGTGGTAATTTCATTTTAATAATAATGAGTAACAGCAACATCAATCTGATAGACTCTTTTCAAGAGTTTAAGGAGTTTAAGAATATCGATAGACCTACTGTTATTACAGTATTGGAAGAGGTTTTTCGTAGTATGATCCGTCGTCGTTTTGGTACGGATGAAAATGTGGATGTTATCGTGAATCCAGATAACGGAGATTTGGAGATTTGGAGGACGCGTGTCGTTGTTGAAGATGAGTTTTCAGAGGATGATGATCTTGAAATCGAATTGGCAGAAGCTAGAAAGCATGATGAAGATTTGGAAGTAGGCGATGATTTTATTGAACAGATCACATTGGAAAGCTTTGGCCGTCGTGCAATTTTAGCTGCACGTCAGACGCTTGTATCTAAGGTTTTGGAATTGGAAAAAGACGAAGTCTTTAAGAAATATAAAGATAGAGAAGGAGAGTTGGTCATTGGTGAGGTTTATCAGATTTGGAAAAAGGAAATCTTGGTATTGGATGAGGACGGTAATGAATTAATTCTTCCTAAATCAGAACAAATTCCGGCTGACTATTTCAAAAAGGGAGATGGCATTCGCGCAGTTGTGCATAAAGTGGATATGATGAATAATAATCCAAAGATTATCATTTCACGTACCGCACCTGCGTTCTTACAACGTTTATTTGAACTTGAGGTTCCTGAAATTTTTGATGGTTTGATTACGATCAAGAAAATCGTTCGTGAACCAGGAGAAAGAGCGAAGGTTGCTGTTGAGTCTTATGATGATCGTATTGATCCTGTAGGAGCTTGTGTTGGTATGAAGGGATCCCGTATTCATGGTATCGTTCGTGAACTGCGTAATGAGAATATTGACGTAATTAATTTTACAACAAATCATTCATTGTATATCGCTCGTGCTTTGAGTCCAGCAAGGATTAGCTCAATCAAAATCGATGAAGAAAATAAGACTGCGGCTGTATATTTAAAATCGGATCAAGTTTCTTTAGCAATTGGTCGTGGAGGACACAATATCAAATTGGCTGGTAAATTGACTGGTTATGAAATTGATGTTTATCGCGAAAATGACGAGTTTGATGAAGATGTTGATATCGAAGAATTCAGCGATGAGATTGAAAGCTGGGTTATTGATGAATTGAAACGTGTTGGTTTGGATTCAGCGAAGTCGGTGTTGTCTCTTAGCGAAGAAGAGCTGGTTAGACGTACCGATTTGGAAGAAGATACTGTTCGTGAGATTGTACGTATTTTACAAGCTGAATTTGAATAAAATTCAGCTCGTTAATTTTTTTCTATCTAACATTCGGAATAAATTGTTTATGGATGGAAAAAAACATATTTTTGTAATTATATTAAAATAGTTTATATTATAGATGACTGAAGGAAAAGGAACAAACTTGCTTAAAGCAGCAAAGGAACTCAACATCGGGATACATACCGCCGTGGAATGTTTAGTGAAAAAAGGATATGATGTAGAAGCAAAGCCTAACACTAAATTGAGCGGAGAGATGTATGGTGTGCTGTTAAAAGAGTTTCAGGGAGACAAATCACTGAAAGATGAAGCTAAACAAATTGTGATTGGCAAAATTCGTCGTGAGGAGTCGCCGTCCACTTCTCCTAAGGAATCATCTAAGAATGAGGATTTCGAAGATCATGATGAATCCAAGGAAATCTTGGTCAAGAATACGGTAGAAATCCCTTCTGTTAAGGAAACTACTCCTACAAAAGTAGAGGAGCCTGTTCATCAAGGTGGTATGAAGGTGGTTGGTAAGATTGATCTGGACGCATTGAATAGAGGCGGAAGTAAGGTCAAGAAGGAAGAACCTGTTAAGGAGGAACCAAAAACCGTCAAAGAAACACCTGTAGAGGTTAAAGCTGAAGCTAAGGTGGAAGAAAAGAAAGAAGCCGAAGTCAAAGCGCCTATTGTTGAAGCGAAAAAAGAAGAACCAAAGGTTATTGAGAAGAAGCCGGAAGTTGTCGTGCCAAAAGCTGAAATAGAAAAACCCGAAGTAAATAAAACTGAAGTAAAAGCAACTCCGGTTGTAGAGACAAAAACTGAACCTGTGAAGGTAGAAGACAAGAAAAAAGAAGAAACAGCGCCGAAAGCTGTACCAGTAACTCCAATAGTGGAGCCTGTGAAAAAACAAGGAGATGAAATTATTTCTGCTCGCGCAGAAAGATTGACAGGTCCTAAAGTCATTGGTAAGATTGAATTACCATCTGCTAGACCTTCCCACAAACCAGTGGCTTCATCTTCAAATGCTGGAAATAATAATGAGAAACGTAAGCGTAAGCGTACGAATCCAAATGGTCCAGTAAACCCAAATGCGGGGCAAGGTCAAGGTCATAATAACCAACACCGTGGGCCGCGTGATGGTAACAACCCCAACAACCGGGACCAACAAGGAGGTAACCGAGGTGGGAATCATGGTCCTAACAACAACCCGAACAATCGTCCAGGGCAAAACAACAACCAACAGCATGGTAGACCGGGACAAGGAGGTAACAACCAACACCCAGGTAGACCAGGACAAGGTACGAGACCACAACACGGTAATCGTTTTGACAATAGAGGTAAGGGAAGACCTGTTGAGAATAAGGAAGAGCCTACTGAAAAGGAAATCCAAGATCAAATCAAGGCAACACTTGCTCGTTTGAGTGGTGCAGGTAAATCTGGTAAATTTGCGCAACGTGCCAAATTGAGACGTCAGAAACGTGATGATGTTGCTCAACATGCAGAAGAAGCTGCAATGGAGCAAGAAATGATGGCGAAAATATTGCGTGTTACAGAATTCGTAACTGCAAACGAATTAGCTAATTTGATGGACGTTCAGGTAACCCAAATTATTGCAACTTGTATGAGTTTGGGTATGTTCGTGTCAATTAATCAACGTTTAGATGCGGAAACTTTAACAATTGTAGCGGATGAATTTGGTTATCAGGTAGAGTTTATCAAACCTGAGGATGAGGAGACTGCTGAACTTGAGGAACCGGATAACGAAGCGAATTTGGTTTCAAGAGCCCCTATTGTAACGGTCATGGGACACGTTGACCATGGTAAAACATCTTTATTGGATTATATACGTAAGGCGAACGTTACTTCTGGTGAGGCTGGTGGTATCACCCAACATATCGGTGCATACGCGGTGAAATTGGAGGATGACCGTAAAATTACATTCTTGGATACTCCTGGTCACGAAGCTTTTACGGCTATGCGTGCCCGCGGTGCTAAAGTGACGGATATTGTTATTATCGTTATTGCAGCGGATGACGCAGTCATGCCGCAAACAAAAGAAGCAATCAACCACGCGCAAGCAGCGGGAGTGCCAATCGTATTTGCATTTACTAAAGTAGATAAACCGGGAGCAAATCCTGATAGAATCCGTGAGCAGCTTTCTGCGATGAATATCTTAGTTGAAGACTGGGGTGGTAAGTTCCAAGCGCAAGAGATTTCAGCAAAAACGGGAGAAAATGTTGACCTATTATTAGAGAAAGTTCTATTGGAAGCTGAGATGTTAGATCTAAAAGCTGATCCGAAAAAACGCGCTGTTGGTTCAGTAATTGAAGCAGCTTTGGATAAAGGTCGTGGTATCGTGACAACGGTATTGATACAAAGTGGTACATTACGTGTTGGAGACCCTATTTTAGCAGGATCACATTCAGGTAAGGTGAAGGCTTTGACTAATGAAAGAGGCGAACGTGTTAAAGAGGCTGGACCGTCTGTTCCAGTACAAATCTTGGGTATGGCCGGCGCGCCAACAGCAGGGGATAAGCTTTATGTTCTTGAAAGCGAGTCTGAAGCTAGAACTGTAGCCAACAAACGTCTTCAGTTACAACGCGAGCAGGGTATGCGTGCAACTAAACATATTACCTTGGATGAAATCGGTCGTCGTTTGGCCATCGGTAACTTTAAAGAACTTAATATTATCGTTAAAGGTGATGTGGACGGTTCTATTGAAGCATTATCAGATTCATTATTGAAATTGTCTACTGACGAGATCCAAGTTAATATTATTCATAAATCAGTGGGTGCGATCTCTGAATCAGATGTATTGTTAGCTTCTGCTTCCGATGCGATCATCATAGGTTTCCAAGTACGTCCAACACAAAACGCACGTAAGTTGGCAGAGAACGAGCAAATTGATGTACGTTTATATTCGATCATCTATGATGCGATTGATGAAATCAAGTCTGCGATGGAGGGTATGTTGGCTCCGAAATTTGAGGAGAAAATTGTTGCTGAGGTTGAAATCAGAGAAACTTTCAAAATTTCTAAAGTTGGTACGATTGCCGGATGTATGGTTAAAGAAGGTAAGATCAATAGAAATAATGATATCCGCATAATCAGAGATGGTGTCGTAATTCATACCGGTAAACTGGCATCTTTGAAACGTTTCAAAGACGATGTGAAAGAAGTTTCAATGGGTTATGAATGTGGTTTAAATATTGACCGTTTCAATGATATTCAAGTAGGAGACATTGTCGAAGCTTACGAACAAGTTGAAGTGAAACGTAAATTGTAATCACTTAGTGATACACTAATAAAACAGAAAGCGGCATTGATTTTAATCAATGCCGCTTTCTGTTTTAACGTTCGTATAGTTCTATTGGAACCTGATCAGGATCAAAGAAGAATGTAAAGCGTTTATTTGTTAACTCGTCTATTCTGATCCCTTCGTGTGATACACCTGCTTTTTCGAGCTTATTTAATTCTAGGTCGAGATTATCGACTTCGAATGCAAGATGTCTTAAACCGGCGGCTTCTGGAAAGCTGAGCCGATTAGGCGGTGATGGGAACGAAAAAAGTTCTATAATGTAATGATCATTGAGTTTGAGATCCAGTTTGTAGGAATCACGTTCCACACGATAGTATTCTCTAGCAATCTCTAGGCCCAGTATGTCAGTATAGAATTTCTTTGAACGCTCATAATCACTACAGATAATAGCGATATGATGTATCTTGTTGAGGTTTAATTTCATTATTAATTTTATCTCATTGCGTTTGTTATACAAGGTTGTTCCTTAAGGATATGGGTCATATACAGACTATTTACAATGTTTCATCTTATTTTGCTCTTTCATATTGTTTAGGCCAGGGGATGTCAGCGTTTAATTCTTTGGCAAAATGTAATGGAAGATGTGGATCATCAAGAAATCCCCGCGCGATTAAGATTAAATCAGCTTGCTTTTGAGCGATGATCTCGGACGCTTGGATAGCCGTTTTGATTAAACCTACTGTGGCAACGTTATTCTTGGTATGTTCCTTAATCGCGACGGCGAAAGGGAGCTGATATGCTGGCCCGACATCTATTTTTTGATAGGAGACCAAGCCTCCACTCGACACATCAATTAAATCTACCCCCAATGTATACAGTAGTTGTGATAAGGCTATAGACTGCTGTAAATCCCAGCCTGCTTCGGCCCAATCTGTTGCTGAAATACGTACCCATAAACTTTGGCTTGTTATTTCTTGTTTTACTCTTTTCACAATTTCAATAAGAAAACGTATCCTATTTTCAAAGATCCCGCCGAAAGAGTCTGTCCGTAAGTTGCTCAGTGGTGAAAGAAATTGATGGATCAGATATCCATGTGCGGCATGGAGTTCAATAATTTCATAGCCTGCCTGTATGGCTCTTTTCGTTGCTGTTCCGAATTGTTCAATCAGATTTTCAATGGCGTCTACATCAAGTTCCTGTGGTTCATAATCTCCAGAATGGAAAGGGATCGGAGATGGGGCGACTGTTTGCCAACCCTTTGGATCCGCTGGTGAAAATTGATTCCGCCCGACCCAGGGTTTATTACTGCTTGCTTTGCGGCCCGCATGAGCAAGTTGTATGCCCGGTATGGAATCATTTTCTTTAATGAACTCGGTTATTTCTTTTAATTTTTCGATATGCTGGTCGTCCCATAAACCAAGGTCTCCATCACTGATTCGACCGTCAGGGCTAACTGCTGTTGCTTCTTGTATTACTGCTGCAGCTCCGCCGATTGCAAATTGGCCCAAATGAACCAAATGCCAGTTATTTGCAAAACCATCCATTGCGGAGTACTGGCACATTGGAGATACGACCAAACGATTTTTCAATTGCAGGTTTCCAATATTTACTGATGAAAATAATTGACTCATAATTGCGTGTTTATAGAAGGCAGGAGCAAGGAAAGCTCCTGCCTTGATCAATTCTTTGTTTTGTAAAGAGAGGCCCTCAGAAGCCTTTATTTAAATCCTTGCGAACCGTGGTTCAACTGTTAAGGATTTGTAGACCATAAAGATGCTGATTTTAGCATTGCTCTTCTTGGCAGTTTTAAATTAGCAACCACTAACTCTGCGAAATCTTCAGGCTGGAGAACTTTTTCTGGATCGCCATCGGTAAGTCCAAGTTCTTTGGACATATCGGAAGCAATCGTGCTTGGCATTAGCGTGCATACCCGAATATTGTTTTTCCGTACTTCCCGCATTAAAGAATCGGCGAAGCCGATGACGCCAAACTTTGATGCGCTATAAGCGGAAGTGGTGGCCGCGCCATTTAATCCGGCAGTCGAAGATACCATAATGATATCGCCTTGATTTTTTTCAATCAGTTGTGGAAGGATAGCTTTTGTAACAAAGTATGTACCCAAGAGATTGGTATGAATGATCGATGTCCAATCGGCAACGTCCATGTCGAGCACAGTGGAAAATGATGCCACTCCCGCATTGTTAATTAAGATATCAAAGCTACCGAAAGTGTTTTTCAGTTGTTCGATCTCCTGTTGTACAGCACTATAATTTGATACGTCAAAAACGGCATAAGTGACCTCAGTGCCTAGCTCGGCAAGTTCCGCAGCCGTATCCTTCAAAGCAGCTTCATTTCTTCCGGTAATCGCGATATGTACACCTTCTTTGGCCAATGCGAAAGCAATTGCTTTTCCTAATCCCCGCGCACCACCTGTAATTAAGGCTCTTTTTCCTGTTATATTTTCCATAACATAAAAATAGGTATGATCTTTTTTATTCGTGTCAGATGAACCTCAAAAAGGCAACTTATTTTGCCTTTTTTATGATATTTTCAATAATGGGGTAGGTGTTGGCCCTGATGTCTTCAAATTGGTCCACATGACGCCATTCCGCTTTTGTAATATCTTCTGCGGTTTGCGGAATTAATTTAGGGACTTTATTCACTCCCATTTCGTACCAGTTTGTTGCTTTCAGGACGAATTCTCCATTTCGCAAAAAATAGGTATGGTAGGATGTGGTAATTTTCTTTCCCAAATAGTTGATTTTAATGCCACATTCCTCTTCAACTTCACGTACAGCTGCTTCCCGCATTTTTTCATTGTCTTCCACTTTGCCCTTAGGAAGGTCCCATTTTCCCAGTCGGTAGATAAAAAGATAATCCCCATCACCGTTTTTAACCAATCCACCGGCTGCTTTGATGAGCTTAATTTTGTTTTTCAAGTTTTGAAATACGGTTTCAAAATCCTTATTGATGTAAAGATACGTTTTTGGAACTTTATCAATTTCAGATTGTTTGAAAAGTTTTTGGAGCTCAATCTCTTGAAAACTAATAGTTTGTGGGTTTTTGATTTTTGATGGAACGAAATCTGCTAAAATTAGCACGGTTTCGTTCATATAAATTTTATAAATTTGCGCCATGAATAATTTAAATGAGGTTGAACAAAAAGTTGCTGAATCCTTATTGCAAATTAAAGCAATAAAATTGCAACCTAAAAGTCCTTTTACATGGGCGTCGGGTTGGAAGTCTCCAATTTACTGTGATAACCGTATCACTTTGTCTCATCCATCGATCCGTACATACATTCGTCAAAAGCTTTCTAAGCTTATTCAGGAAGAGTTTGGATCAGTGGATATGATTTCTGGAGTTGCTACGGCAGGTATTCCACAAGGCGTTTTGGTAGCACAGGATTTGGGACTACCATTTTCTTATGTTAGAAGCTCAGCTAAGGACCATGGTCGTCAGAATTTAATTGAAGGTGAAGTAGTTAGCGGTCAACGTGTAGTTGTAATTGAGGATCTAATTTCGACAGGTAAGAGTAGTTTAGTGGCTGTAAAGGCATTACGTGAGGCTGGCTGCAATGTTGTTGGCTTGGTGTCTATTTTTACTTATGGATTGCAACAAGCTACTGATAATTTTGCCGATGCAAAATGTCCTTATTTCAGTTTATGTAATTATGATGCTTTGATTCAGGTCGCTGCTGAAAATAGTTATGTATTGGAGGAGGATATTGAGATCTTGAAAAAGTGGCGATTGAATCCTGCTACTTGGGGAGAAAATTTTCAATAAAGAAGGATTAATTTATCGTTATGACTACTATTCAGAACAAAACAGAAATCAACAAAAATGTCAGCGAGGTGTATACATTTTTGTCGGATCTCAACAATCATGAACAGTTGATGCCGGAAAATATTTACAATTGGTCTTCGACTACGGACGAAGCTCGATTTACAATACAGAATATGGCAAAGCTAGCACTTAAGGTAGAAGATCGTGTCGAAAATCAAATCATTAAGTTGGTTCCTTTGGAGAAAGCGCCTTTTGAGGTTACTCTTCGTTGGGAATTGCAAGCGATTAGTGATACTGTAACAGAGGCGACTTTTATTATCGATGCTGATCTTAACATGATGATGAAAATGATCGCTGCTGGACCACTTCGAAAATTAGTTGATTTTCAGGTCAACAAATTAAAAGAAGTGTTAGGGTAGGTTGTTTATAACGGATATAAAAAAAAGCTCGATTAGTAATAATCGAGCTTTTTTTTATGCCAATCTTTCATTGACTTTTTTCCAGTTCACAACATTCCACCAATTTTTAATATAATCGGCTCTCTTGTTTTGATAGTGCAGATAATACGCATGCTCCCATACATCAAGACCTAGAATGGGGATACCTTTTACCTCTGCAACATCCATTAAAGGGTTATCCTGGTTTGGAGTAGAGGTAATTTTTAAGTTGCCTGAGTCATCCAAAATCAACCATGCCCATCCTGAACCGAATCGTGAGGTTGCTGCAGCAGCAAATTGTTCTTTGAATTTGTCTAAAGAACCAAATGTCTTATTGATCATCGTCAATAATTTTTCGGAGGGCTGGCTCGGCTTATCGGACAGGCTTTCCCAAAAAAAGTTATGGTTCCAAGCTCCACCAGCGTTATTCCTTGCTTTGGGAGAGTACTTAGATATGTTTGCTAGAAGTTGCTCCTCTGAGGCTTCTTTGATATTTTCAGCAAGAATGGCTTCGTTAACGGCGTTAATATAGGCCATATGGTGCTTTGTATAATGGATTTCCATTGTCAACGCATCAATATTAGGCTCCAAAGCGGCATAACTGAAAGGTAATTTTACTTGGGAAAACTTTAAAGTAGCGGCATTTAATTCAGTAGCTTTCGCGGAAGCAATATCTTGTAATATTGATCCAGATACAGCGATGCCTAGTGTAGCTTTTGCTGCATTTTGAAGGAAGTTTCTGCGTGTTTGCATATAATCTTATTGTGATTAGTTTTAATATAAATATAACGTGAAATTTTACAAATATTGTGCAAGAATTGTCTGTTAATTGTAATACAACAAAATTGTTATAAATTCATCTTTTAAGTCGGCATATATTGTTTTAAATTTTGGTTTATGCTACACATAATTTGCATTCTTTTACGAGCGATTCAAGGCAGTCTTAGGGCAGGGTAGCTAGAGAATTATAATTGTTTATAAAGTCAAATTTAGCTAAGTTTGATTTATGTATACATTAAGGATTTCAAAAATTATCCCCCAACCTAATAATAACATTACTTTTCAGCTTGAATCTATAGCAGGAGACTATCCTTCCTATAAAGCTGGGCAGTTTATTACACTTTCTTTTGTGTTTGGTGATCGTGAGGTACGTCGTTCTTATTCTTTTAATAGTTCGCCTGATAATAATGAGCCCTTAAGTATCACTGTTAAGCGTGTCGAAAATGGGGAAATATCCCGACTGCTCCACCATGCTATTGTGGAGGGGGATATCGTCAATGCAATGGAACCTCAGGGTTTATTTGTATATGAACCTGAACCGGAAAAGGTTCGGACCTTATTTTTGTTTGCTGCAGGAATTGGCATTACACCCTTGTATGCTATTCTGAAAACAGCGCTTCTTGCTGAAAGTAAGTCCAAAATAGTGTTAATTTACAGTAATAGTACGCTGGAGTTAACACCGTTCCGATCGGAATTGCAGCACTGGGCAGATCGATTTCCTGATCGCTTAACTATTGTGTGGATTTACTCCAATAGTAAATACTTAATGAAAGCCAGGCTAAATAGAGATTATATACATGCTATTGTTAACGATCATTTGTTTGGAAATAAGGAAGATGCCTTGTTTTATACTTGCGGCCCTGTGATTTATATGGACCTATGTCGTTTTACACTTTTGGGGATGGGATTTGATTCCAATCAGATAAAACGAGAGACATTTCTATTGCCCGAAAATGAAGAGGATGATGATGATGAGACTGAAAAGGAAGTCGATACAACAACCTATGCCATCGAACTATCTTTTCAAGGTAAAACTTATAATCTAGAGGTTCCCTACAATAAATCTATTTTAGATATAGGGCTAGAGCATAAAATTAAGTTGCCATATTCCTGTAAATCCGGTATGTGTAGTACGTGTATTTCGCAGTGTACAAGGGGGAAAGTAAGAATGGACTATAATGAGGTGTTAACAGATCGCGAAGTTGAACAAGGAAGAATACTTTTGTGCACGGCGCATCCAGTAGAAATGAATACCGCTATTGAAGTACTATAATTGAGCATTGGTATTTAATCCAAAAATATGGTGTGCAGTTATGAGGCGCCAGAAATATTTAAAATTGCATATACAAGTAAATTTATCTAAGTTTGGATATAACCGTCTTATATCTAACTATTATGGGGAAATTACTCTGGAGCCCAACAGAAGAGCAAAAATCTCAATCTGAGATCAATAAGTTTAAACAATATGTTGAGAAGGAGCATGGCTTATTCTTTCCATCCTATCAGGAGCTTTGGGCATGGTCTACGACGGAACTGGCTAGTTTTTGGAAGAGTATAGCCACCTATTTTAATATAAAGTTTCATTCAGACTTTACAACTATTGTTGAGTCGCCAGCAGATCCTACAAGCTTTATCGGAACAAAGTGGTTTGCTGGGGCTACCTTGAATTATGCTGAACACGTATTTCGAAACACAACGGAAAAGCGTCCCGCATTAATTTTTCAATCTGAACAGCAAGCTAAAAGAGAGGTGTCATGGACTGAGTTGGAATCCATGGTTCTCAAACTTCAGGTCTACTTGAAAGAATTAGGTGTACAAAATGGAGATCGCGTAGCTGGCGTATTGATTAATGGCATTGAAGCTGTTGCGTTATTTTTGGCTGCCAATTCCATCGGTGCTGTTTGGTCCTGTTGTTCGCCCGACTTTGGGGAGGCGAGTATTCAGGATCGTTTTGAGCAGATTGAACCCAAAGTGCTCTTCGCAAATTCCAGTTATTACTATAATGGCCGTCTTTTTGAAAAGGCGGAGAGTATTAAACAACTTTCTCTGCGGCTACCATCTTTACTGGCTTGTGTTTTGATTGATGACAATATTTGGGAAGAGATTCTGAAAAAGGATCTTACACAAGCTGAGCTCCAATTTACAGCAATGCCTTTTGATGCTCCAATATGGATTTTGTATTCTTCGGGAACTACTGGCAAGCCCAAAGCCATTACACATGGAGTTGGTGGTATGCTGCTAGAACATATGAAAGCACTTGGACTGCATCAAAATGTGCAAGAGGGGGATCGATTCATGTGGTATTCCACTACCGGATGGATGATGTGGAATTACGCGCTTTCGGCCCTTTTAATGGGAAATACATTGTGTATATATGATGGGGCTACGAATTATCCCGATAAATTGAGTTTATGGAACTTTGCTCGGGAAAGCAAGGTGGATCATTTTGGCGTTGGCGCTGCTTATCTCATCTCCTGTCAGGATCAAGATTTAAAATCCATGGCTTATCAGCCGAAAACAATAGGATCGACAGGTTCACCACTTCCACCAGATGTGTTTGAATGGCTAAATGTACAGTTTCCAAAGAGTCAAATTGTCTCGCTAAGTGGTGGTACAGACGTTTGTAGTGCCTTTCTTTCGGGGTGTGCATTGCTTGATGTTTATGCAGGAGAGATTCAATGTCGCACCCTAGGAGCTAAGATAGAAGCCTTTGATGAGAACGGTCATCATCTTTATGGAGAGGTGGGGGAACTTGTTATTTTAGCTCCCATGCCCTGTATGCCCATCTATTTTTGGAATGATTTAGCGAATAAAAAATACTTTGATAGTTATTTTGATAAATATAGTGGTGTTTGGAGTCATGGTGATTGGATCAAGATTACTGCACATGATGGAATAATTATGTACGGTCGTTCAGATGCAACCCTGAACCGGGGGGGCGTACGTATCGGTACTGCAGAGATCTATAATGTAGTAAATAGAACTGAAGGGGTCTTGGATAGTTTGGTTATTTGTGTGGATCATGAAAATGGATCATCTGATATGTTGCTTTTTGTTCAATTGGACAATGGTTTATTGAATGATGCGTTAAAAGGGGAGATTAAAAGGGAGCTTCGCCAGCAATATAGTCCGCGACATGTGCCTGACGATATTTTTCAGGTAGCGGCTATTCCTTACACGTTAAGCGGTAAAAAGCTGGAGCTGCCTATTAAGAAGATTTTTTCTGGGATGCCCGTAGAAAAAGCGGTGTCAGTAGATATTATGCGGAACAGAGGATCCTTGTTAGACTTTGAAGCGATCAGTAAAATCTGGAGAAGATCTTAAGTATAGTATGCTATAAAAATACCTAATTAGTAAACCCCTCGGATGACGAAGTTTATCGTTTGAGGGGTTTTCTAATTTAATTTTACTCCACTCAGACTTGTATAACACCAACATTATACCGTTCTAGGATAGGCTTTTCGTTGGCAGCTTCAATTCCCATGCTGATGACTTTTCGTGTTTCTTCAGGTGCTATAATTCCATCAACCCACAATCTTGCAGCAGCGTAATACGGACTCAGTTGCTCGTTGTACCGATCTTCGATTGATTTAAGGAGACTGTTTTTTTCTTCTTCATTGATTTCTTGACCTTTGGCCTTTAGGGCTGATTCTTGGATTTGAAACAGTGTCTTGCCTGCAGCGGCACCACTCATGACAGCCATTTGGGCAGTAGGCCAAGCGTAGATTAGTCGTGGGTCATACGCTTTTCCACACATAGCATAGTTTCCTGCGCCATAACTATTTCCAACAATAAAAGTGAACTTTGGGACTACGGAATTGGCCATTGCATTTACCATTTTCGCTCCGTCTTTGATAATCCCCCCTTGTTCTGATCGGCTTCCTACCATAAATCCAGTGACGTCCTGAAAAAACACAAGTGGAATGTTCTGCTGGTTGCAATTCATGATGAAGCGCGCTGCCTTATCTGCTGAATCACTATAGATGACCCCGCCCATCTGCATTTCCATTGCGTTGCCGGGTTTCTTGGCTTTGATAATTTCACGTTGATTGGCAACAATCCCGACAGCCCAGCCGTCTACGCGTGCGAGGGCGCATACAATGGTTTTTCCATAATCGGGTTTGTATTCTTCTAAAGTCTCTGTGTCTACAATTGCATTCAAGATATCCTGCATACGATAAGGTTTTGTCCTGTCTTCGGGAAGAATCTCTACTATTTTACTCGGATCTGTTTTTGGAGGAAGGCTTTTCTTTCTGTTGAAATTAGCTTTTGGATTTCCACCGATTTTATCGATAACATTTTTTATAGCCTCTAAACAACTTTGGTCGTCGGGAAATTTATTGTCTGTCACGCCGGATATCTCCGAATGGGTAGAAGCTCCGCCGAGTGTTTCAGCATCTACGGTTTCACCTATCGCAGATTTGACCAAGTATGGGCCTGCTAAAAAAACAGAGCCTGTTCCTTCGACGATAAAGGCGTAGTCGGACATAATAGGGAGATAAGCGCCACCTGCCACGCAACTTCCCATGATTGCTGCAATTTGAGGTATTCCCATGGAAGACATTCGGGCATTGTTACGGAATATGCGGCCAAAGTGTTCTTTATCGGGAAATATTTCATCCTGCATCGGTAAAAATACGCCTGCAGAATCTACCAAATAAATAATTGGAAGATTGTTTTCCATGGCAATTTCCTGTGCGCGTAGATTTTTCTTGGCAGAAATAGGGAACCAGGCTCCTGCTTTTACGGTTGCATCGTTAGAGACGATGACACATAGTTTGGATTTTACATAGCCCAGTACCGCTGCACAACCTGCATTTATGCATCCACCATGTTCTTTATACATTCCTTCGCCGGCAAACATGCCTATTTCCAGATATTCTCGGTCTGGGTCCAGTAGATATTCTATTCGTTCCCAGGCTGACATTTTGCCCTTTTCTTTCAGTTTTTTTATTTTATCGATGCCACCACCTAGTTTTAAATTTTCTCTTTTTTGGCGAAGTAATGCGAGTAGCTCCTTCATAATTTATAATCTTGGTTTTAAAAAGCTGTTGAATTAAGAATTTCTTATTTTTAGATAAATTTAAAATAAAATTTTAAAATATTTGCAATTTTATTCCTAAATATTTTGATATATTTGAATTGAATTACCGATTGTAAATTTAATATTCATGCTTATGTTTATTGAAAATAAACAACAAATGGATATGATCAGACAAAGTGCACGAGATTTTGCACAGTATCATATCAAACCTTATGTGATGGAATGGGACGAAGCCCAAATATTTCCAATAGAAGTTTTTAAAAAGTTAGGCGAACACGGTTTCATGGGTGTGATCGTTCCAGAAGAATATGGTGGATCGGGACTCGGATACCAGGAGTATATTACTGTTTTGGATGAGATTTCCAAGGTGTGTGGCTCAATTGGACTTTCCGTAGCAGCGCATAATTCGTTATGTACAAATCATATATTAAGCTTTGCTAGTGAAGAACAGAAGAAACGTTATCTTCCAAAGTTGGCGACAGCTGAATGGATCGGTGCCTGGGGACTTACAGAGACAGGTTCTGGTTCGGACGCTGGTGGAATGACGACATTTGCTGAGAGAGATGGTGATCACTACGTGTTAAATGGTTCTAAAAATTTTATCACGCATGCCATCAGTTCTAGTGTTGCTGTCGTTATTGCGCGGACGGGGGCTAAGGGAGATAAAAAAGGGATGTCAGCTTTTATTGTTGAGAAAGGTACACCTGGATTTACCGCAGGAAAGAAAGAAAATAAATTGGGGATGCGCGCCTCAGAAACTGCCTGTCTGTTTTTTGATAATTGTCGGATTCATCGGGATCAACTCATCGGTGAAGAAGGGCAGGGGTTTGTGCAGGCCTTAAAATTATTGGATGGCGGACGTATTTCTATTGCGGCACTTTCTTTGGGTATTGCACGCGGAGCTTACGAGTGCGCGTTGAAATATGCGCACGAGCGTGAGCAGTTTGGGAAAAAGATTTACGAATTTCAGGCGGTTTCTTTTGCACTTGCAGATATGGCTACACAGGTGGAAGCCAGTGAACTGTTGACGAGGCAGGCAGGCTATTTAAAGGATCATGGAGATCGTGTTTCTAAAATTGGTGCGATGGCTAAACTTTATGCGTCAGAGGCTGCCGTTAGTGTCTCGAATGAATCTGTACAAATCTTTGGCGGTTATGGATTTACAAAGGACTATCCTGCCGAGAAGTTTTTTAGAGATGCCAAGTTATGTACAATAGGTGAAGGGACTTCAAGCATTCAGAAAATGGTGATCGCTAGAGAGATTGAGAAAGATATTTTATAGCATATTATGAGGGAGCAAGTTGTATTGGTTGATTGCCCAAGAGACGCTGTTCAAGGGCTTCATAACTTTATTGAGACAGATAAGAAAATTAAACATATCAATACGTTAATCGAAAGTGGGCTGTTTGATGTTATTGATTTTGGATCTTTCGTTTCGCCGAAAGCAGTTCCGCAGTTGGTGGATACAAAAGCAGTATTGGAAGGAATCAGAACGAATGAGAAAGTGAAGTTATTGGCGATTGTTGCCAATCTTCGGGGTGCGCAGGAGGCAGTTCTAGAGGAAAAAATCGACTTTTTAGGGTATCCATTTTCAATATCGGAAACATTTCAACTTCGAAATACCAATATGGGCTTGGCGGCTTCTTATCAGCAGGTAAAAGAAATGAAAGCTTTGGTCGACTCACAGCATAAATCTCTGGTCGTATATATTAGCATGGCTTTTGGAAACCCATATAGTGACCCTTGGTCCCCACTTTTGGTAGAAGAGTGGATTGGAAAATTATGCGATCTTGGCATTCGGGAATTTTCTTTGGCAGACACAACTTCAGAAGCCGATGCAAATCAGATTTCAGAATTATTTAGTTTTGTTAAAACTCGTTTTCCAACACTGGAAGTAGGTGCACATTTTCATGCAAGGCGAGAGGAAAGTCTTGCAAAGGTTGAAGCAGCTTACCTCGCAGGTTGCCGTAAATTTGAAGGCGCATTGCTCGGTTATGGCGGCTGTCCATTTGCAAAAGATGATTTGGTCGGTAATATACCTTCAGAGCTGTTGTTGCATTATTTTGGACGAGGAACTGATGCTGAAATAATCGGATTGGAGCATAGCTTCAGACAAATGATTTTGTAGATGGAAAAACTGAATTTTATTAAAGTGCACGTTGAGGGGCATGTGTTCAACTTGACCTTAGCCCGTTCGGATAAAAGAAATGCTTTTAGTCCGACAATGGTGAGCGAAATAGCCTATGCATTGAATTTGGCGAATAGCAATCCTGATGTTCGTTTAGTACAAATAGAGGCTGAGGGTCCCGTGTTCTGTGCTGGTATGGATCTTAAAGCTTTTGAGGACCCTACATTAGATATTGGAAATTCGGCAATTCCCAAGGTTGAAAAGTCACTGGCAGAAATATTTGCCTGTTTAGATAAGCCTTCAATCTGTGTTGTTCGGGGAGATGTTATTGCAGGTGGTTTTTTGATAGCATTATCCTGTACGTATTTGTTTGCTCTCCCACATGTACGTTTTTCTTTGCCTGAAGTGAAAATTGGACTTTTTCCATTTCAGGTGTTGGCGTTGCTTACAGAATATATGCCTGAACGAAAAGCGATGGATCTCTGTATCAGCGGTCGGTCTTTTTCTGCTGAGGAGGCTTTGGAAAAAGAAATCTTGTATGGCATGCTGGATGCTGAAGAAACAGTATTAATTGAATTGAAAAGGACGATTCTGGAAAATGCTCCCTTGGCTATATCACGGGGTTTTGTAGCACTGCGAAAATTAAAAGAGCAAGATTATGATGATAAGTATAACTTTCTATTGGAGAGCTTGGCAGATTTACGTAAAACCAATGATTTCAAAGAGGGAATGGATGCAATGCGAAATAAAAGAAAAGCCAACTGGCAAAATAGCTAATTAAAATGATCGAAAACTAGGTCTGCTTGTCAGCGGCGAGAATTCCCAGGGAATGGAGCTAAGAGCGATCAGGAGAGCTAGTCCAAACCAGATTAATAATATTTTAAAACGTCGATCGTTTGTATCGGCGTTTTTGCTTTTAAGGGCACCTAATGTTAAGCAGATTGCGGCAATAATCATCATGCTACTGTGCTCCATGCCGAAGAAGCGAATTTGCCTGAGGTGAACTGCTTCGTCAAAATGTTGCAGGAAGTATTGTGTGATGGGGCTCAGTACATAGAGGCTAAAACCTAAAACTAGCTGAATATAAAAAGAAATAACCGTAGTTTTTACAAGAAATTGATCGGTAGGGGAGAATGGAAGTTCCTTTTTTCTTTTGTAAAAAAAATTCACGAGACTAATCGTTAGTACAATCAGTACCTCCCATCTCCATAAAGAATGCATCGCTAGAATGAAAGGATAAATGTAATTCATCATACAGACAAAGATGGTAATAAAATAGATTTAATGCTATTTTAAGCAATATCATCGCATAAAATAGACGGCGGTTTTTCATCAGTTGACTAATCTGTTGTTCAAGGTATGTCATATTTATGTGTATTTATTGTTTATATAAATTTTTTATTATTTTGATTATTAGATTGTTTTGTATATTGTTTAACTCTTGGTTAATACTACTGCTGCGTGTAATTTGTTGTTTATCGTTCAGGTGCAGAATAACAATTAACTGGTTCAAATAGACAGCTCAAATGATTGCAAGAACAAAGGTGTTTCCTATTGAACAATCAATACTGCTCTTGTGTGTTTTATTTTTGGCTGTTTTTAGCCACTCTGAGGTGCTGTTTGTCATTCTCAAGGGGTTTGTATGGTTTTAATTTATTTCGGCTTAGAATGCGGTTATTTTACTTTTGGCGGATAGTTTTAATTTGTTCAGTTTTTTAACACCGATAATACGTATCGCCAAAGTTACGTTTTGTTTATTGCGAATTTCATAATGTATCTTAATAACAATTTATTTGTCAAGTTATTATGTTTGTTACATGAATTAAGTATTTATGTTGACCTATGTCCGATTTGCGCTGTTAAATTAAGGCAATGCCTGAGCGTAAGCAAAGCTCTGCCTGTGTTTTTTTTAAAATATTTTTGGAATTATATAAAATTCGTTTCTATATTAGTGTATTAATTAAATAATACAGCAGTATGGTTACTATCCAAAATCTAAATTTCAGCTATAGTAAATCAAGGCCACTCTTTCTTCATATGGATCTTGAATTGAAGCAGGGGCATATCTATGGCTTGTTGGGGAAGAATGGTGCTGGCAAATCAACTTTGCTTAAGAATATTGCCGGTTTGGTATATCCTGTTTCGGGACGAGTTGATGTGCTGGGGCATAACCCTAATCGAAGGGAACCCTCCTTGTTAAGGGAGATTAGTTTTATTCCGGAAGAGTTTTATCTCCCTGCCGTAAAATCAGAACAGTTTCTGAAAGCTAATGCAGGGTTCTACCCCAACTTCGATCAGGTATATTTTGATCAGCTTATCCGTGAGTTCGATATTCCCATTGAGCAAAAATTAGCAAACATGAGTTATGGACAGAAAAAGAAATATATTATTTCTTTCGGTTTAGCGTCTAAAACAAAAGTGATCATCATGGATGAGCCAACGAATGGTTTGGATATTCCTTCTAAGGTTCAGTTTCGAAAGATCATGGCTTCTGCCATTACTGACGATCGATGTGTGATTATCTCCACACATCAGGTGCGTGATCTGGATAATCTTATTGATGCTGTTATTTTACTTGATGATCATAAGGTCGCACTCAACGCTCCGATGTATGTGATTACTGATCGTTTATGCTTTAAAAAAGTAAGAGAGTTGCCTTTGGATACACTCTATTCCGAAGAAGGAGTGGGCGGTTTTAATGTTATTCTCCCAAACTCGGCGGTAGAAGATTCGAAACTGGATTTGGAGTTGCTATTTAATGCAGTGTTACAGTGCAAGGAAAAAATTACGGACCTTATTAAACATGATGAATATGTCAAATCTATTTAATGCTACGCGTTTTTTTGCACTGATTCGAAGACAATGGATTGGTTTTGGGCGAATTTATCTGATGTCAATAGGGATTATTGCTGGGGTAATTTTTGGTTTTTATGCAGTTAATTTGGGATCAAATTATGATGATATCAAAAAGAATACTGTTTATTCGTTGCTAAATTTCAGAGCACCGTTGTTTTGTATCTTGGGACTCTTTTTTGTAACGGTTGTCTCGAGCAGTTATTTTGCTGATTTAGGGAAGAAGACTCGGGCGATTTTTGAGCTGATGATTCCAGCTTCACAATTGGAAAAGTTTCTGGTCAGCTTATTCTATACGGTTGTCGTGAGTATTGGTTCATACTTATTGGTCTTTTATTTGATCGATTTGGCATTTGTTTCTTATTTGAGGAGCGTTGGTTCTGTGGTTGTAAATGAAGTACAGCCATCAGGAGAGGCGGTCAGTGTGGATCTATGGCAGTACTTTTTCAAGGTTCAATACCCCGAACCGGCTTATTATTTTTGTTTTGTACCAATTCTTCTGAATGCAATTTTCTTACTTGGTGGGATCGTCTACCAAAACTATCAATATGTAAAGACGGCTATTTTTCTTGTGCTTTACTGTGTTGTTTGGATGTGTCTTTTTGTTTACTTAATGAAAACCCAGACTCAGGATACCGTAGGTACAATGGATAATAACTATTGGTCTGATTCAAATCATATTTTTGCATTGATCGGCGCTGTAGGAGTGTTGCTTACCATAATGATTTGGGCGGTTGCTTTTTTAAGGTTAAAAGAAAAGGAGATTTAATATGGAGTTCAATGCAAATAAAGCCATTTACCTTCAGATTGCTGAGTACGTATGTGATCATATTTTACTAGCGACCTGGAAAGTGGATGAAAAACTCCCCTCAGTAAGGGAATTGGCAGTTCAGATGGAGGTTAATCCCAATACTGTAATGCGGACCTACGATATGTTGCAGCAGAAAGAAATTATAGCCAATAAGCGCGGGATTGGTTTTTTTCTGACACAAGAATCGGTGAAGAATGTGAAGTTATATAGAAAGGCAATTTTTCTAGAAGAAGATCTTCCCTTGTTTTTTCGTAATATTTATTTATTGGAAATCGGTTTGGATGAGTTAGAACAACGTTATAGACGGTTTGTAAGTCAGAATTTTAATCAAAATGAGTCATGAAATTAAGTACAAAAATAATAATGGGATTAGCAATAGGCTTATTCGCGGTTCCGATGCTTGTCGCATCCTACCTTGTTCGTATAAATCGGGTTGATGCGAAAGAATATAATGCTGATGTTGAGCAGGAGGTATCTAAGCCAGATGCAAAGGATGTTTATTACCGGTCGTTTCCCTTGGTAGCTTTCGATAAGCTTTATATTGTAGGTACCAATGCAAGTGGTATAGGGTTGTATTGGGTGAAAAGTGATAAGTTTATGGTTAAAGTTAATAAAAGTCAAGCCGACTTTGTGAAAACGAATGTCGATCAATCTGGCAATCTTACCTTAGATCTTTTATCAGGAGGAGAGGGGTTTTATAAGTCAATTTATATTTTTTCACCTGATCTTAAGGTTTTAAAATTAAAAAATACGGGTATTAACGAGTTATCTGCCAAGTTGAACGAGTTGACTGTTGTGGGTGATAGCGTTGAGGTATTTTCCCTTGCGGAGAAATCCGTTATAAATACGTTGAACCTGAACCTGACAAACTCCACTATTGACGATCTTGGCGGGACGGACAGTAAGGGGAATTCTCTTGTCGGTCGTTTATTTGTTAACACAACGAATAGTGTTTTGGGGCTTCCGCGTACGAATTATCAAAGTGCAGATATTGTGGCAAACAATTCAGAAGTATATTTCAATAGGAAAGGACCTGAAGCCAAAGTTGGTCTTCTGAATATCAAAACTGAAGGCAAATCATCTGTCCGTTTAGATAGTTTGCAATGGGGAACATTGAACGGAAATCTATCCAATGACACTAAAATAGATTTGCCTGTCCATGCATTACGATCATTGATTAAGTAGGGTTTAATTGGTGGATGTTGCGGTCGATCGTTAATAATAGAGATCGGTATTTTCTGAAAAGGTCAAAATTCCATAGCGGAATTTTGACTTTTTCTTTAAAGGGATGATGTAGATTTTCGGTGTTCGATACTGCAGTCCAAAAAATACGTCTCGAATTCGAAATAATTCTTTTTGTTTTTTTTCTTTAACATCTGCAAGAGGAGCTCCACTGATTTTTCTGCCATTAGCTGTGTTGGTTGGGTGATTGTTGTTAGAGATGGATTGAGACTGTTGGCAAAAGGGGTGTTGCTAAAGCCAATTAAGTTCATGTCATCAGGAATTTTCACCTTCAATTTATTTAATATGTGTAAAACTTTTAGTGATAAGGTGTCTGTCGTTGAGAGGAGTGCATTTGGAGCAAAGGGCCTATTTAATAGCGTACTTATTTTGCTTTCCAGTTCGTCATCGATATTGTCCTTGGGGCTGGAATAGGATATTTCTATAATATTTTCTTCTTTGAAGGGTACGCCGGCGTTGAAGAGTGCATCTTTATATCCTTTTATACGGCTTACATTTCCGCCAATATCTTTACATAGTAAAAGAATGATATTTTCTCTTCTGTTTTTGATCATTTCTTCTGTTGCCTGGTAGATGACCTTGTTGTTTTGGATTCCGATTTTGAATGTATCGAGCTGATGGTTTATTCGGTCGAAAATAATAACAGGACAAACCTGTTCCATCATATAAAACAAAAGCGATAAGCTTGAATCATTTTTTACAGGGGAAATGATTACTCCTTCGATATTACTCTGTACACAAAGTTCTAGCGCTTCTTTTTCTTTTTTCTCGTCGTTAAAAGTCTGCAATAGGATCAGTTTATAATTCGTCTGCGATAGAATGTGCGAGATATCTTCGTAGAAATCAAAGAAAAATGAGCTTGAGATAAATGGAACAATGATTGCTAAGGTGTTTGAGCGCCCCGTTTTTAAGCTTTTTGCGGAGAAATTTGGTATATAATTGATTTTCTGCGTAAAATCTAAAATTAGCTTTTTTGTTTCTGCGCTTATTTCATGACTATCGTTTAGTGCTTTGGAAATGGTTCCTGGAGATAGGTTTAACTGTTGGCCAATCTCTTTTAATGTAAATCTCTTCATATGCTCGATCCTCTTTCATTGATTACAAATGTTCTAGCGTTAATACGATGGTAAGATAGCACTAGAGTTATTCTTGAATTATCGGTTACTATTTTTAATGTATTGAGCCCGTAAATTCTTGAAATTATAAAGATAAGATAAAAAACATGTTTTCAAATGGAGATCAAGAAAAGCGTTGTTAATGAGAATTGATGAGATGTTGTTTGTATTCGGGCGAAAAGTGTCGAAAAGTTTGTTAAAAGAGGAGGTTGTTATTTGGGGCCGCCGAAAAGTTTACTGATGAGCCAAAGGACAAGGGCGACTATAACAACCACGATGAGGATGGCTGTCCAAACACCAGCCTTAAATATCCCTTCTATTACGGAGCAGCTTGTAATAAGGAAAAAAGAGGATGACATTATTATGTATGTTAATTGCCTTTTCATTATTTAAATTTTTGTCTGTATAAATAGAGACAACTGATAATGAAAATAGTTTTGTGAGAACAGCGCAATATAAGATCCTCGGTAACTATAGGCTGAATAGGATTGCACATAGGTTTTGTCGTAGCTTTTCGGTTTTGCCGGTAATTTTTGCAGAACAAAAAGGAGTTTCTGCGAGTGTTAAACAAGAAAAGCTAATCTTGCGATTAGCTTTTCTTTAGTGATCCCGCTGGGATTCGAACCCAGGACCCATACATTAAAAGTGTATTGCTCTACCAGCTGAGCTACGGAATCCTTTCTGTTTTTGAAAGTGATGCAAAGGTAGAATTTCTTTTGATATATGCCAAATTATTGCGTGCAAATTTTGACGAAAAGGCCTTAACTGCTTAATAAATAAACGGATTATTTTTTATCGCGCTTTTTTTGCATGGATTATTCGGTCTGCTCCATTGATATCTTTTATGAGTTTGACCTGCTCAAATCCTTTTTTGACCATAAGTTCTTTCATTTCTGCACCGAGATATTGATTGATTTCAAAATATAGATCTCCATCTGGGGTTAAATGTTTAAGTGCAAAGGATGAAATAACATCATAAAAAATCAGCGGAGCGCTTTCTTCAATGAATAATGCGAGCTCAGGTTCATAAGCCAATACGTTTTGGTTCATATGCTGCTTTTCTCCCGGGGTTATATAGGGCGGATTGGATACAATGATATTGTATTGTTGGTCGGAGAAAATGTATTCCCATTCAAATATATCCGCATTGATAAATTGAACCTGAGTTTTTAAATTCTTAGCATTTTCTTGTGCTGTTTTTATCGCTTCTTTTGAGATGTCTATCGTTGTTACCAGGGCATTATTGAGATGCTTTGATAAGGTGATAGGGATGCAGCCAGAGCCAGTTCCGATATCTATAATTTTTAGGTTTTGAGAAGATTTGTGGTTTTTGATGATCAGATCGACAAGTTCTTCAGTTTCCTGGCGTGGAATGAGGACCGATTCATTGACCTGGAAAATTTCGCCATAAAAATCTGCTTTATTGAGTATGTACTGTATAGGTCTGTGCTTTTTTAAATCCTGAAGGATGCTAAGTACTTCAGCCTTATCCGCCTCGTTGACGATATCTGTTTTTCTCAATTGATAATTGGTTCTATTTAACCCAAACTTTTCGGCAACAACCACTAAGAATAGTGCTTTTATTTCATCCTCATCATATAACTCCTGAAGCTCATGTTGAAATAATAATTCGAAATCTTGAAGTATTTTCATGTGTCAAAGGTACGATTTTCATAGATTTGTATCTATGGATATGCACAAGCAATATATGCATCGTTGTTTGGAACTGGCCCAAATGGGTGCAGGTTCAGTAAGTCCCAATCCAATGGTTGGGGCTGTCATTGTTTTGGATGGTAAAATTGTCGGCGAAGGGTATACTTCTCCGTATGGTGGACCACATGCTGAGGTCAATGCTGTACAACAGGTTATGCAAAAGTATGGGGAAAAGGCAAAGCGGCTTATCGCGGAAAGTACTTTTTATGTCAGCCTTGAACCTTGCGCGCATTATGGAAAGACGCCACCCTGTGCTAATATGATTGCGGAGCTGAAACCTTTGAAAGTTTTTATAGCCTGTTTGGATCCTTTCGCAAAGGTCAATGGCAAAGGAGTGGAAATACTACGGGAAGCGGGTATTGAGGTTGAAATTGGTTTACTGGAAAAAGAGGCCGTATGGCTCAATCGTCGGTTTTTTACACGTATCGGTCAATTCCGCCCCTATGTTATTTTAAAATGGGCACAAACTAAGGATGGTTTTATAGGACAAGAGGGGAAGCAGGTTTGGATAAGTAATGCCGCAAGCCAACAGTTGGTTCACCGTTGGAGAGCGGAGGAAGATGCTATTTTGGTTGGTACAAATACTGCAGTCGTAGATAATCCCAGTCTGACCGTAAGAGAATGGCAGGGTAGCAACCCATTGCGTATTCTTTTAGATAGAGATCTTGCTATTCCACTAGATGCCAATATTCTCAATGATCAAGCTGATACAATTGTGTTCAATGCTAAAAAGACAGAATGGACAGCAAATGTGAAGTATATTGAGCTTGAAAATTATGGGTTGTATCTGCCGCAGAATATTCTTTATCAACTTTATTTAATGGATGTTCAGTCAATAATCATAGAAGGAGGGCGTGCTACTCTGCAAATGTTTATAGATGCGGATCTCTGGGATGAGGCAAGGGTATTTGAGTCTGCAACAACATTATTGAACGGGATTGAGGCTCCTCAATTTAAGGGACAATTGCTAGAAAGCAAATTGGTTTCCAATGATCTTTTAAAGATCTATAAGAAACAGTAATTATTAAATTGTATATTTAAGGAATTATAAGCCATAGCCGGTTGATTTAATTCTAAAATTACAATTATGTTAGTTACAGAAAACTTAATGCAGTTTATCTGGAAACTTCGGCTATTCCGTGCAAATGGGTTGAATTCTACTGATGGAGAACCCTTGGTCGTTGTTCATGTGGGGCAATATAATACAGATTCCGGCCCCGATTTTCTCATGTCACATATTAGGTGTAAAGGTAATGATTGGTTTGGTCATGTCGAGATGCATATCCAATCTTCGGATTGGGATCGACATTGTCATCAGGAAGATGTCGTTTATAATAACGTTATCTTACATGTGGTTTGGAAAAATGATAAAGTTATCTACCGAAATGATGGGACATCGATACCGACATTGGTGCTTTCGGAATATGTGGAACAGCATCTGTTGGAACGGTATTCAGCGATGATGAATACAAAAAGTTCGATACCTTGTGAATTTCAGCTTGGTTCTATTGATCTTTTTAAAAAATCCATGTGGCTGAGTGCTTTAGCTATCGAACGGCTAGAAATGAAAGTTCAACAAATGTTGGTGATTTTAAAACAATTTAATACGGATTGGGAAAAAACTTTATGGGTATGGATCTGCAGATGTATGGGATTAAAAGTTAATGCAGATACATTTCAGGAGCTTGGGGAAAAATTACCTTGGAACATTTTACAAAAATATCGTTCAAACCTGTTTAAAATAGAGGCTCTTTTCTTTGGGATAAGCAGGCTGTTAATTCAAGGACAAGAAAGCGAGTATATGAAGCGGCTAGCTGGTGAATTTGAGTATCAAAAACATATTCATGGTATAGAGGCTATTTATGGGGTTTGGAAAAGGATGAGAATGAGACCTTATAATTTTCCTGAACGGCGAATCACGCAATTAGCTGTTTTGTTTAGTAAGAACGAGTTGGGTGTTGCAAAGATTTTGGCTGTGGATGATTTGGAGGCTGCTCGAAAATTATTTAAGATAGAGTCGCCGGCTGATTGTTTTGCGGGATATTTTTCTTTTGGTACAAAAACGAAGGTAAAAACATCGGTTCGGCTGGGTAAAGAAACTATTGACACGCTTGTTATTAATGTGATTATCGTATTTCTTTTTTCATACGGTAAATATTTTAGTATTCAGTCATATATTGATAAAGCGCTAGATCTTTTGGAGCAGCTTCCTGCAGAGAAAAATGTTGTTGTGAGACAATTCGCTCAATATGATTGGCATGTTCAAAGCGCATTGCAAAGTCAAGGAATTTTGCAGTTAAAGAGATTTTATTGTGATAGGAAGCGCTGCCTTCATTGCAGCATTGGGTCCGAAATTTTAAAAAGAAATTAGTTCTTTAAAATCTCTGCAATCTCCTTATGGCCTTTTTCATATGCCATATCCATTGGAGCTAATCCTGAAATATTGATGACTCTGGTGTCGGCTCCATTTTCGAGTAAGGCAACAATAAAGTCGATATTACCAAATTGAGCAGCGAAATGAAGTGGAGTTTCGCCAGTAGCTTGAATGGCATTGACATTTGCATTAGCATCGATAAGCAACTTGCCGATCTCTTCATTGTTGTTTGCCGCAGCAATATGTAGTGCAGTGGTGAGTTGTTCATTTTTGGTTACAACATTCGGATTGACTTTTTTGGATAGTAAAAGACGGACAATGTCTGCTTTGTTGAAATATGTTGCTAAGGTCAATGGCGTAAAACCCTGTGATGACCATTCGTTGACAACAGATGGAGCTTGCAAAATAATAGCCTCCAGGTATGAGGTTAATCCAGCCGCACAGGCCTCATGGATAGTCATGGATTTGGTGTGTTGTAAAAGTGTCCGAATGATCTGGGGTTTGTTATAATAGCAAGCCAATAGGAGGGGAGAAATTCCATGACTCGTTGTTTCTTGTAAAAGTTCGGGATTTCCAATCAATAATAAGTCGATATCATGGCTTCTGCCTTCTTCAATATATTGTTCTAAAACGGAAAGGTTCATGTCTTAACAAATTGTCTAACGTTGTCACTAAAATAGACTTTATTGATGAGAATAAATGTTTGATTTGCGAAAATATTTGTATTTAATTTTGCTTGAGATTGAACTGAAATTTAGAAGAAGGGTGTTTTTACGGGGTGAATTGGATCTTAAAATCCGGAAAAAAGTTGTTTTTGGGGTATTTTATATACACAAATGTGTAGTAATGCGCATAATGTTTTTGTAAATTAAAAAGTAGATGTACTTTTGTTAAGCCCCTCCCAAGGGCATGTTTTTCATAGGTAGATGTAGGGTCGGGTGTTTCTCACTACGACCCTTTTTTTATAGCTTTGTTTTTATTATTTTAAAAGAGATGTCTAAGAGAAAAATTGTTATTGCCATTACTGGAGCTAGCGGCTCAATCTATGCTAAAGTTTTACTTAAAAAACTATTGGTATTAAAAACACAGATCGCAGAAGTTGGAATTGTAATGTCTAATAATGCGAAGGATGTATGGCGTGCAGAGTTAGGCGATGAGAGTTATCAGGATATACCGTTCAAATTTTATGATAAGGGTGATTTCTTTGCTCCTTTTGCATCAGGATCGGCTCGCTATGATACGATGATTGTCTGTCCGTGTTCAATGGGGACATTATCAAGGATCGCCCACGGAATTTCTTCTGATCTGACAACTCGCGCGGCAGATGTAATGCTAAAAGAACGACGAAGATTGATTTTGGTTACCCGTGAGACACCGCTAAGTATTATACATATTCAAAATATGAAATTGGTGACAGAGGCCGGAGGTATCATTTGTCCTGCATCACCTTCATTCTATAGTTTGCCAAAGACTTTGGAGGATGTTGCAGAAACGGTGGTTGATCGGATTTTGAGTCTTGCAGGGTTTGAATTTAAACATTATCAGTGGGGAGAAAATGCCTAGTTATTCCTCGTTGAAATCTATTTTTAATGTTCTTTAATAAATTTGTATTTTGTAACTTTGTTTCTCGAAATGAAGCAATCACAGGCATCACGCGAAAAAGTTATTTGCAGCTATATGATTTATAGTGATAAAGCCACCGTTTGTCTGTTAACACTGCGCACGCTATATGCTTCGATAAATAAGTTGTATCCTTTTAATTTCAATCACATTCATATATGAAAAGCTTATTGATTACTTCTGTTAAAGTAATTTTACCTGGTAATGAATTTCATCAGCAGCAAGTTGATGTATTTATCGAAAAGGGAAAGATTGCACAGATTGGAAAATCTGTCAAAGTAGCTGATAAAAACATAGAGACCATCGATGGCGCCGGAAAAATTTTAGCGCCAGGTTTTTTTGACTTACATGCCAATTTTGGAGAACCTGGATTAGAAACCAAGGAAGACATTGTAAGTGGAACCGCAGCAGCAGCAGCCGGAGGATTTACTGGAGTTGCTGTAATGCCAAATACCGAACCGGCGATTCAAAGCCGTTCTGAAGTTGCACTTATTGTCAATACAGCGAAAGGAAATGTTGTTGATGTACATCCAATTGGAGCTATCAGTAAAAAGCGAGAAGGAAAGGAACTAGCCGAGCTATTTGATATGAAGCAAACGGGTGCTGTCGCTTTCAGTGATGGAAATAGGAGTGTACAGCAGGCGGGATTAATGAGCAGAGCGTTGTTATATGCGAAGGGATTCGATGGATTGATTTTTTCACATGCTGAAGATGAATCTATGGCAGGTGGAAACAAAATGAATGAAGGTGCGATGAGTACTTATTTGGGGATGAAGGGTATTCCCAATCTTGCCGAATCGTTAATGGTTTCTCGTGATCTGTATTTGGCGGAATATACCGGAGCTCCAATTCATTTTGCATCCATTAGCACACCAGAAGCCGTTGACCTGATAAAAAAAGCAAAAGCAAAAGGTCTTCCAGTGACATGTGATGTTGCTGCACATCAATTAGTCTTTACTGACGAAGATATTGTCGGTTTTGATAGCAATTATAAGGTGAGCCCGCCGTTACGCACAAAGGCAGATCTTAAGGTATTACTTAAAGGAATTAAGGACGGTACTATTGACGCCGTCGTTTCGCAACATACACCACATGAAATAGAATTTAAGAATGTAGAATTTCATATTGCAAAAAATGGAATTATTGGACTACAGACCGTATTGCCACTCATGGTTCGTGCTGGATTAAACGAAGAACAAATTGTCAATAGTCTTTCAGTTAGACCCCGACAGATTCTAGGACTTGAAGTTCCTCTTATTGAAGAAGGGGCAGTAGCCAATCTTGTCGTATTTGACTCAGCGAAAACATGGAACTTCGATGAGAAAACCAATAAATCCAAATCAAAAAATTCTCCATTGTTCGGACAGACATTAAAAGGCGCTGTCGAATTGGTCATCAATAATAGTCAAATCATAAAAAACGATTAAAACCATGGAAGCAAATCTTAAAGCAGCCGTTGAGGCAGGTATATTAAATTATGGCAAGGTTGATGGAATCTCGACAGCCGCAGAGTTTCTCGAAAAGATTATTGGTGTATTCAATACGGAGGCCAGCTATCTAGAGAAATTAGAACTGTTGGATCAGTCTTTTGATGACTATCCGTTGTTTGACGAACTTCGTGAAGTATATGTCGATCTTTTATTGATGAACTTTTTCTCCAATGACGTATTAAAACTGGAAGATGATTATTTGGATTCTGAGGAATGGGAAGCGATCGAAGATGAAACAATAGATCGTGGAACAGAATTGTTGAATATTTTTCTTTATTTAGGGGAATGTAAGGATGATGAGATTGAACCTGAACTGGATGATTTCCTAAAAGAATTTTTACTGGTCGATGAAGATGAATTCCAAGATGAGCATGAAATTTATGAAGATATCATTGCTAATCAAATTGTCGTAGATAGCCCGTATGCCGAAATTGCAAAAGTAGGAAAAGGAATAAATCCGAGAAGCGAAGTTTATGAACTTTTCTATCCTATTATGAGTTTCTTTAGCGAGTTGAAACCATCTGAAAAGCAATTTGAGGAGTATGCTGAAGCTTCTTCCAATAAGGCTTTTGATATCGCCCTTTACCAAATAATTAGTACTTACTATAACAAATAATTTTATGGCAGAATCATTCAACCAAAGTAATGTAGGATTTGATGCGGTAATCGACAAAAAGAAAAGTATTATCTATGGTGTTATTTTAGGAATAATTTCTTTTATTCTAGGATTAGTTGTTTTGTTTGTTGTCAAAGACTTAAATTCCTTTTGGGGGGTAATGTCGATGTCATTTATTGTTAATACGGGGATTTTTGTTGTTATCTCTGCGCTGTTCGCCTTCTCTCTTAGGAAAGCAAATGGTGGATACTGGAATTTTTCTATAGCATTGAAATCGATCTTTATGATGCTTGCTATTTCTACGATTATTTCCACTATTGGTACGCAACTGTATGTTAATTTCATTAATCCAACTTTACAAGAAAAGGTGGTGACGCATACAATTAACGTTACCATTGAGTATATGGAGAAAAACAATGTGCCAGATGAAGTTATAGATTCAAAAATCGCAGAACTTGAAAAGCAAGTTGATGCTATAGGAAAGATAACCTTAGGGCAGGTGTTCAAAGGATTGGCAATCACATTGATGTTTCAATTTGTTTTTGCATTACTATTATCAGCCTTGACAAAACGAGAAAAATTGGTGATTAAGCAAGAGACCAATTAGTGTTTAATAAAATAAAATTGACCCTATAAGGTATTACTGAAAAAGTAATACCTTTGTTGGTATAATAATACTACATTTTTAGCATGATTAACATTCACATGGATATTTCTGTTGTTGTTCCTTTATTTAATGAAGAAGAATCCTTACCCGAATTGACAGCTTGGATCGACCGTGTTATGGCGGCCAATCATTTTTCCTATGAAATTATTTTAGTTGATGATGGGAGTAAAGATAATTCTTGGAAAGTTATTGAAGAGTTGAAGTTAAAGAACACGAATATTTCTGCGATAAAGTTCCGACGCAATTACGGAAAATCTGCGGCTTTAAATGTAGGCTTTGCTGCTGCACAGGGCGATGTTGTTATTACAATGGATGCTGATTTACAGGATAGTCCAGATGAGATTCCTGAACTGTATGATCGGATCGTCAACAAGGGAGCGGATTTAGTATCGGGTTGGAAGCAAAAGCGCTATGATCCATTGACCAAAACAATCCCAACAAAATTGTTTAATGGGGTAACAAGATCTATGTCTGGAATTCATAACCTGCATGATTTTAACTGTGGTCTTAAAGCTTATAAAAAAGATGTTGTTAAAAACATTGAGGTTTATGGCGAGATGCATCGTTATATACCCGTTATTGCGAAATGGGCTGGATTTACCAATATACAGGAACAGGTTGTACAGCATTACCCACGTAAATACGGTACAACCAAATTTGGTCCGGGCCGTTTTGTAAAAGGTTTCTTGGATTTATTATCTATATTTTTTGTCGGCAAATTTGCGAAAAGACCGATGCACTTTTTTGGTGTTATGGGGGTGATTAGTTTTCTTGCAGGTTTATTTATCTCCATTTATCTGATTTGCCACAAACTGATGAGTATAGCTAGCGGTACACCATTTAGAGATATAACAGATCAGCCATTATTTTTCTTTGCGCTGACAGCGATTATTTTGGGAACACAATTATTTCTGACAGGTTTTTTGGCAGAGTTAGTCTCTAGAAGCAGCTCAGATCGGAATGATTATCAAATTGAGAAAGTCATCTAAATAATTATGCGAATTGTGATTTTAGGATCCGCCTATCCATTGAGGGGAGGGGGGATAGCGTCTTTTAATGAACGATTGGCATCCCATTTTCAGGAGTTAGGTCATGAAGTGGATATCTATTCCTTTAGTCTGCAGTATCCCAATTTTCTTTTCCCAGGAAAGTCGCAATATTCAGATGAGCCTGCACCAACCGGTCTTCATATTAAAACGACAGTGAATTCTATTAATCCACTTAATTGGATAAAGGTTGGTAGGGAGCTTAGGAAGGCGAACTACGATTTGCTTATCGTGCGATTTTGGATGCCGTTTTTTGGGCCTTGTTTAGGAACAATCCAGCGACAGGTTCGAAAAAATAAACATACTAAAATTGTATGTATCGCTGATAATATAATCCCTCATGAACAACGCATAGGTGATAAGACGTTGATCCGCTACTTTTTGAAATCTGTTGATGCTTGTCTCACTATGAGTAAAAGTGTGCTGGCAGATCTGAAAATGTTAAGCCCGAAAATGCCAGCGGTATATACGCCGCATCCACTCTACGATAACTATGGTGCGCATCAAAGTAAAAAGGAAGCACGTCGATTACTTAAGATTGCCGAAGAGGATAAAGTCGTATTGTTTTTTGGTTTTATTCGTCAATACAAGGGCTTAGATATCTTGCTAGAAGCATTAGCTAATTCCAAGGTTCGCGATCTCGGTGTTAAATTATTGCTTGCCGGAGAGTTTTATGGTGACCCTGCTCCCTATCTGGAGCTTATAAAAAAGTATAAACTAGAAGAGTTTATTTTTATGCATACCGATTTTATTCCAAATCAGGAGGTCGGGCGTTATTTTTCAGCTGCGGATTGCGTTGTGTTGCCTTATCGTAGCGCTACACAGAGTGGGATTACCCAAGTTGCTTATCATTTTGATCTTCCCATGATTGTGAGTAATGTTGGGGGATTGCCGGAATTGGTTCAAGATGGCTACGTTGGTTATGTTGTGGAACCTGATGCCCGTCAAATAGCCGACGGTATTTTTTCATTTTACCATTACAACAAAGAAGAGCAATTTAGAACGAATATTATCGATGAAAAAAGGAAATACAGCTGGGATACTTTTGGCAATGAACTTCTTAAGTTGGCGCGTTGATGAGTAGCAGTGATTTTATTTGTATATAAAATCAAATTTATCTAAGTTTGGAAGACTGAGGTAGAAATTTAAAAGGAAGGAGAGATTTTGTTGCCGTTTACACAAAGCAGTTTAACTAAGTTAGAAGAGTTTTTTAAGGAGCAAGGGTATAAAGTTAGATACGAGAAAGGTTCATTCCGCACAGGCGCTTGTATGTTGCAGACGACAAAAGTTGTAGTAGTCAATAAGTTTTCGAATCTTGAAATAAAAATCCAGTCATTGTGGAACATATTATTGGATATTGAAATTGATTCGGAAGCCATTTCTGAAAAACTTCTTCCGATTTATGAAGAAATATTGAAATCAAAAATTGTAGCTTGAGAATAACATTTTTAGGAACCGGAACATCACAAGGGGTGCCTGTAATAGCATGCCAATGTCAGGTCTGTCAATCTGAAGACAGACGTGATAAGAGATTACGTTCTTCTATTCTTATTGAATACAATCAACATACATTGGTTGTGGATACTGGCCCAGACTTTAGGTATCAGATGTTGCGCGAAAAAGTTATGCATTTGGATGCGGTGTTAATGACACACTCACATAAAGACCATATTGCTGGTTTAGATGACGTAAGGGCATTTAATTATCAGCAGCATAGCTCAATTTCTATTTACGGTACAGCAGCTCTCCATGAAGCGCTAAGGCGAGAATTTTATTATGCGTTTACTGAAGTTAAATACCCCGGAGCTCCGAGGTTGGATTTGGAGGAGATAAAGGCCGGTGTACCCTTGTCTTTATTTGGGAAAGAAATTATGCCTATTGAGGTTCTCCATTATAAAATGCCAGTCTTGGGTTTTAGGATCGGAGATTTCGCCTACATTACTGATGCGAAATTTATCAGCGCAGAATCACGGAAATTATTGGAAGGAGTAAAGGTTCTCGTGGTAAATGCTTTGCAAAAGGAATCTCATATTTCACATTTAACATTGGATGAGGCGATTGAATTTGCCTATGACATTCATGCCGATAAAACCTATTTTACACATATAGGGCATCGAATGGGACTGCATGAAGCTGTTTCCAGAGAATTGCCCGAAAATATGTTTCTAGCTTACGATAGATTACAGTTTGAAATTAGCTAATCCATTTAAAATAAAACTATAGTTCTTTTTTCATTGTTATACCTATAAAAAATAGATTTAGGTATTAAATTATAAAGAAATGGGAAATTTACTGTATATCATCGCCGTTATCTTAGTTATCATTTGGGCGATAAGTTTTTTTGGAGGTTATGCGGCTGGCAATAACATTATCCACATCCTTTTGGTCATTGCTATTATTGTGGTTTTATTGCGCGTTATTCGTGGCAATGCTTAATCCATTAAGTCAAATTCAGGTAGAACTGGGCAATTTGTAAGTCTTGAGGATAGGTGATTTTTATATTTCTGGAGTCACCTTCAATGATAGTGATACGCTTGCCCATTTTCTCTACCACCGACGCATCATCTGTAAAAAAGGGATCTTCGGCTTGCTGATAGGACTTTAGAAGCAATTCTCCATGAAAAACCTGTGGAGTTTGTACTAACCAGGTATAATTTCTATCAACAGCGGAGTTGGATGTGGTGTCTCCCATCCGAACAGATTCAATGCTCTTTTGTGCTAAGACAATTGCCTGATGATCATACGCCCCCTGGAAGGCTTTTTTAATAAGAGCTTGGGTGATGATAGGTCGAGCTCCGTCGTGTACCGCAATATAGTCTTTTGGACCGATATCAAAATTTTGCTGAATGTAATCTATTCCGTTCCTTACACTTTCGAAGCGGGTTTGTCCGCCAAAAGCGATATGTATAGGGCGATCAAACTGATGCTTCAAACACAGTTCGGTCCAAAAACTTTCCATTGGTTCGCTGATGACCAAAATAACTTCCGAAATAGTTTCTGATTGGCAAAAACGATTAATTGTATGCATAACAATCGGCAGTCCATTTAAGTCAAGAAACTGCTTTGGAAGATCGCTATTCATTCTATTTCCGGTTCCGGCAGCAACGATAATTACAAAGTTCATGTTGTTATTGAAAGGTTATTATTTAAAAAAACGTGGATAGTTTAAGGCTATCCACGTTTTTTTTATTTTATCTTTTAAGCCACATCGTTAAACGATTAACATAGCGTCGCCATAGCTGTAGAACCTATACTTTTCTTTTACAGCAACTTCATAGGCATTCATCACATTTTCGTAGCCTGCAAACGCAGCAATCATCACTAAAAGTGTGGATTCTGGTGTATGGAAGTTTGTAATCATCGAGTTTGCGATACTGAAATCGTAAGGAGGATAGATGAACTTACTCGTCCAGTCAGACGCCGCTTTTAAATGGTGATCTGCAGAAACAGAAGATTCTATTGCACGCATAGAAGTCGTTCCGACAGCACATACGCGACGTTTGTTGTCGATTGCTCTATTGACAACGCGTGCAGCTTCATCAGTGATGATGAACTGTTCCGAATCCATTTTATGTTTGGTTAAATCTTCGACTTCAACAGTACGGAAAGTTCCAAGACCAACGTGAAGAGTAACCTCTGCAAAATCAACACCTTTAAGTTCCAGACGTTTCATTAACTCTCTTGAGAAGTGAAGTCCAGCTGTAGGAGCAGCAACAGCACCTTCATTTTTTGCGTAGATCGTTTGGTAACGGAATTTATCTTCCGGTGTAGCTTTACGCTTGATATATTTAGGAAGCGGAGTTTCACCTAAGATTTCAATATTACGGCGGAACTCTTCATCGGTACCATCAAATAAAAATCTAATTGTACGGCCACGAGAAGTTGTATTGTCAACTACTTCGGCAACCAATAAGTCATCATCACCGAAATATAATTTGTTGCCTACACGGATTTTACGCGCAGGATCTACCAACACATCCCAAAGACGAAGTTCATTGTTCAATTCACGCAACAAGAAAACTTCAATCGTAGCTCCAGTTTTCTCTTTATTACCGTAAAGGCGGGCTGGAAAAACTTTAGTATTGTTTAAGATCATGACATCTTTGTCATCGAAATAATCCAATACATCTTTGAAAATTTTGTGTTCAATTTTACCAGTATCTCTATGTAGGACCATCAAGCGTGATTCGTCACGATTTTCAGAAGGTTCAGAAGCAAGTAATGATTCTGGTAAGTTGAATTTAAATTGAGATAACTTCATCTTTAATGATATATATTTTAATGTCTGCCTTTCAGTGCATTACAGTGCACCAAATACTAGGTTGCAAAAAGCATACAAAGTTATAACTTTTTCGGGTATAGAAAGGGCTTATTTCTAATTTATGTATATATTTTTAACGATTTTGACATTAAATCAAAACTATATTGTATTTTAGAATACAATTATGCTATTTTTTAGATTGATATTGGAGAGTTGTCAGTTTGCTTTTTCGGCATTAAAAGACAATCGTACTCGCACCTTACTATCGCTGTTGGGTGTGACCATCGGTATTTTTACGATTATTGGTGTATTTTCTGCGGTAGATACCCTACGGAATAATATAGAGGAATCAGTAAAGAAGATCGGTAGCAAAACACTTTATATTGAGAAATGGCCCTGGGATGGAGGTCCAAATTTCCCTTGGTGGAAATACTTGAATAGACCCGAACCTACATACAATAATTACCTGGATTTGAAAAGTCGGATGACGACAGCCGAGTATATGGCGTATATGATCAATATTGGTAATACGACTATAAAATATAAAAATAATTCGGCCCAAGGCTCATCGGTCAATGCAGCGACCTATGAGAACCTGTACATTCAAAATTTGAATATTGTGGATGGTCGTTACTTTGCTGAAAGCGAGTCGAGGGGTGGAGCTCTTGTAACTGTATTGGGAGCAAATATTGCGGAAGGGCTTTTTCCTAATGAGGAGCCTGTTGGCAAATATATTAATATGTTAGGCCGAAAAATTCAGGTTATCGGTGTATTAAAGAAAGAAGGAAATGGTGTATTGATCAACACCTCCCCCGATGATACCGCCTTTATTCCGTTTGAGCTGGCGAGAAATTTGGTCAACTATGATAATTTCTCACCGAGCATAGCGATGGTTATTAAATCGAACTATAAGCTTGGTGAGGCGGAGAGCGAAGCGAAGACACTCATGCGTTCGATTCGTCGTATATCGCCGCAACGGGAGGAAAACTTTTCCATTAATCAGACAACAATGATTACCGGTGCGCTGGATCAGCTTTTTGGGATAATTAATCTTGCGGGTTTTTCAATCGGTATTTTTTCGATTTTAGTCGGTGGCTTCGGTATTGCCAATATCATGTTTGTCAGTGTCAAAGAGCGTACGCATATTATCGGAATTCAGAAAGCGCTGGGAGCTAAAAATTTCTTTATTCTTTCACAATTTTTAGTCGAGTCTATCGTACTATGTTTGTTGGGGGGAGGGATAGGCCTCGTTGTTGTCTATTTTTTGGCGTTTCTAGTGCAAGCTGCGACTGGCGTTGCTATTGTCGTAAGTTTGAAAATGGTTATGCTTACAGTTTCTCTTTCGACGTTTATTGGTCTCATATCAGGTATTGTTCCGGCTCTAATGGCTTCTCGATTGGATCCGGTAGAAGCGATCAGGAGTAAATAGAAAGCGATATGTTTAAAAAAGCTCAATTTTCGATATTACATGGATTTTGGCTTTTAATTTTTGCCTATAGCTGTCTGCTGATGGCAGAAATCACATTTCGCTACCGTGGGTTCTCACTGGATGCTAATTTCCTGATGATTAAACAAACGGAAATTGAAGGACTTTGGTGGTATCGCTACGTGTTTTATGTCCATGTCTGCACAGCTATCTTTGCCTTGCCTGCCGGCTTTACGCAGTTTAATACTTATATATTGAATAAATATCCGCGAGTCCATCGAAGTATCGGGTATTTGTATGTATTCGCCATTTTGTTTTTTGCCGCTCCTTCAGGGTTGCTTATTGGATCCGCGGCAAATGGCGGATTAACCTCTATTATTGCATTTGAATTATTGGGGCTTGGATGGTTTTATTTCACCTGGCGGGCAGTTCGTTTGGCGAGTCAGCGAAAATTTGATAAACATCGCGATTTTATGATCCGTAGTTTTGCCTTAACCTGTTCAGCGCTTACCCTACGTTTTTGGAAGCTTTCTTTAGTGTACCTGTTTCAGCCCAATCCGATGGATCTCTATCAAATTATTGCCTGGTTGGGATGGATCCCTAATTTGTTGTTGGCGGAATTTATTATTTATCAAAAAAATCATAAATTATGAGGAAGAACCTTTGTTTAATGTTAATGCTTGGAGCAATCCTTGGTTGTAAGGACGGGAAAAGCAAAAAGAATGAAGCCACCGAAACAAAAGATACTGTTGTAGCCGAGGCTGAGGCACATCAGGAACTTTATGGCAATTGGGTGGGCGAATTTGTTGTGGATGAAAGTACTCTTGAAGAAGGAGAAGGGCTGCCCACGACAGATTATTCTCCGAAGATAAATTTGACCATAAAAAAAATTACGGATAAGGGTAATATCTTCGGACAGAATGTTGTCAAAGGAAATCTGCGTTCTTTTGTGGGGAAATTGGAGGAAAATGGTGCCGATATCCGGTTATTATTGGATGAGCCCGGCGACAAAAAGTCTGACGGACGATTTGAAATTAAGCTTAATCACGATACGTTAATCGGCAATTGGACCGCATATGACCAAGGATTAAAGATTAAAAAGCGAAGCTTTAAATTGTTGAAAAAGCAGTTCGCCTATAATCCAAATCTGATGCTAAAAAATCAGGATGGAGAAGACGGAACTCTGGTCGACTGGATTAACGAAAAAAGAAAGGAGGAAACTGATGTGGATGGAGATTCAACTTATACTTACATTATTCAATACTATCGATCGGCATCCCCTGCGGTCTTTACTGTAAATGCATCTAAACAAAAGTTGACGGAGAAAGACCTTAAAAACCTCAAGAAATTAGATCTGGAGATTATTCGGAATACGATTTTTGCCCGACATGGCTATGCGTTTACCAAACCTAGCATTCGTCAGTTTTTTGAGCCTGTAGATTGGTATGTGCCTATTTCAAAAGATGTGACTGCGGACTTAAGTCCATTGGAAAAAGATAATATTGCTTTGCTGACTAGATTTGAAAAATATGCAACTGATAATTATGACACCTTCGGAAGGTAATGCAGTCAACATTAGTCATGAATATTCGAAAGATCAGTATCACAAAAAAGGCTTTACATCGTAAAGCCTTTTTTGTGATATCAAGAGTTTCTGTTTTATCATTTTTTCCGAATAGAAATCGCATTTTTATGCGCTTGCAGACCTTCGAGTTCAGCGAGTATTTCAACTACCGACCCGATTTGTTGAAGTCCAGTTTCGCTTATATGTTGAAAAGTAATTTTTTTCACAAAAGAATCTACCGATACGCCGGAGTAGGAGCGTGCATATCCTGATGTAGGAAGCGTGTGATTTGTACCTGAGGCATAATCTCCTGCGCTTTCAGGGGTTAAGTGCCCTAAGAAAACCGAACCAGCGTTACTGATATAACGTGTTAGGGACTCCCATTGGTCCGTCTCCAAAATAAGGTGTTCTGGCGCATAGTCATTTGAAAACTGTATGGCCTCCTGAAGATTCTCGACAGTTATTGCATAGGAATTTTCAATCGCTTTTGCAGCAAGTTCCTTGCGAGGCAAAACCGCTAATTGGGCTACCAATGCTGTGTTGACGGCATCAACTATAGCGGTGGAAGTTGCAACCAGGACAGCTTGACTATCGGCTCCGTGTTCGGCCTGTGCCAAAAGATCTGCGGCGACAAAAGCTGCATTGGCCGACTCGTCAGCGATGACCAGTACTTCGGATGGTCCCGCAGGCATGTCAATGCTAACATTTGCAAGGCCCTGTATGATGGATTTTGCTTTTGTAACAAACTGATTTCCTGGGCCAAAGATCTTATCGACTTTTGGTATAGTATCTGTTCCAAACCCCATAGCAGCAACAGCTTGAGCGCCTCCAACGAGGTATATTCTGTTTATCTTAAGTAATTTCAAACAAAAAGCAACAAAGCCATTGATTTTTCCATTGGATTGTGGAGGAGAACAAACGACAATCTCTTTACATCCAGCTATTCTTGCAGGAATACCGAGCATTAAAAGTGTGCTAGGTAACACTGCTGATCCCCCTGGGATATAAAGGCCAACTTTTTCAATAGGGCGAACCTCGCGCCAGCATTTTACGCCGGGCATCGTTTCAACAGTGCGCTCCCTTTTTAATTGTGTACTATGGAATTTATGTATATTTTGAAACGCGATTTCCAATGCTCTTTGTTGATCGCGGTCAATGGTAGATGCCAGTGCGTCGATATCTTCCTCGTCTAAATATAATCTGTCAAGTTCAACTTTATCAAATTTGGCCGCATATTCGCGTAATACGATATCACCTTGTTGGCGTACTTGTTGAATAATTTCCTGGACAACCTCTTGTATTGCATTGTTTGGATCCGTATTCCTAGCAACCAGTTGCTGGATTTCTGTTTTTCCTAACGTTTTGTAATCATATTTTTTTAACATGGTTGTATAAGTGCATCAAGTTTAAAGAATGATTTTTTCGATGGGCATCACAACGATACCTTGGGCACCTTCAGCTTTTAACTTATTGATCTTATCCCAAAAGTCATCTTCAGTGATAACGGTGTGTACGGCTACCCAACCTTCTTCTGCCAATGGAACAACCGTAGGGCTCTTAACACCGTGCAATAAAGAAGTGATGGCTGGCAAATTTTTCTTTTCGACATTCAATACCACATATTTAGTTTCTTTTGCTAAAAGAACAGATTCGATACGTTGTACTAATTCAGCCAAAACTTCATTGCCTTCTAATCCCTTTCTTCCCACCAATATGGCTTCTGAATTTTTGACATCAGCAAAAGGTTTCAAACCATTGCTTTTTAATGTTCCACCGGTAGATACGATATCGCAGATCGCATCACTAAGACCCAAGCCAGGTGAAATCTCAACTGAACCAGATATCAAACGGATGTCTGCATTAATCTTATAATCGTCTAGAAAATTCTTTAGGATATTTGGATAAGAGGTTGCGATTGCTTTGCCGTTAAGGTCTTTAATGTCTTGGATGGTGCTATCTTTGGGAATAGCTAGTTTCAATGTGCATTTTCCAAAACCAAGTCGTTTGATGTATTCTACTTTGGATTCAGTCTCATCGATGATGTTTTCACCGACGATGCCCAGGTCGGCTATGCCTTGTTCCACATATCCCGGAATATCATCGTCTCTCAGAAATAATATTTCCAGTGGGAAATTCCCAACAGTTGTGATTAAAGAGCTTTTGTAGTTCTCGAAGTCTAAACCACAATTTTTCAGTAATTGAACAGATTTTTCGTTTAACCTACCCGATTTTTGGATAGCAATTTTAAGATTTTTCAACGCTTTATAAATGTTAGCAGTAAATTATTAATAATAAGAAATCAAACAAGAGGGAAGGTATTCTACGTAAGAACACATTAAATTAACATATCGCCACAATGGCGATGATGCAAATGAAAATGATGTACGTAAGTATAAACCATGTTTGTATTAATAACTACAGGCAAATGTATAGTAAATTAATGGGAAATGCAAGACTATCATTTTAAAATTCTTATCCTAATGGACTTGTTGTTGAAATGAATTCAATTTTCTTGAAAAAAATGTGAAAACAATGCTGTTGATTGGGGGAATATACCATAATTTAGACAAAAGGTAATGCTGATTTCCTATCCTATAGTAAGCTGTTTGAATCACGCCAATAGCAAGTTGTGAAATCTTGTCCAATCGAAACACTTTTTATAGGGGGATAACTCACATAAATTTTCTTAATTTTAGGAATTGGGGGGATATATTAAGTTCGTAGCGAATAAGAGTTACAGTAGTAGGGAGTATAAGTTGTTGTTTAATAAATAGGAGGAATGTGTTTAGTGGTACATGTTTCAAAGGGATTGTAAATTAGATAGATTATTTGTTTGATGAAAAGATTAGCTTTTATTTTTATTTGTTGGATTAACTGTCTATATGGTCCTGTTCTTGGACAGGAAAAGCCAGCTTCTACGTTAGATATCCGTATATTGGAGTCCATAGCCGAGACTCGGACAGCGCCACAAACACAAACATTTAAAGTGCTTTCTGATATCAATAACTATGTTCAGATAGCCGTTCCGGTTGGTTTACTGGTTGCAGGTGCAGTCAACGATGATAAGGCAATGCGTCAGAATGCCTTGTATGTTGCTAGCAGTACGGCTGTAACAGCGCTCGTGAATGTTGGGTTAAAACATATCTTTAAGCGAAGCAGGCCATTTAAAAAATATCCTAATTTCATATCGGTTCGTACGGCCGGTGGGTATTCCTTTCCCTCTGGTCATACGTCATCTGCTTTTGCTACTGCTTCTGCTTTGTCTCGGGCCTACTCAAAGTGGTACGTCGTTGCACCATCGCTTTTATGGGCGAGTAGTGTGGGGTATTCAAGAATGTATCTGGGCGTACATTTTCCCTCCGATGTGTTAGCAGGTGCTGTATTGGGAACAGGAGCAGCCTTTGCTTTAGATGGATTAAAGAAATAATATAGAAATAGAAAAAATGATGCAACAGGTTATTAAAATATTGGTTGTTGGATGTGGAAATATGGGCGCATCTCATGCGAAGGCATATCACGATTTAGATGGCTTTCAGATTGTGGGTCTAGTAGCTCGTGGGGAAAGCAAAAGTAAACTGAATGAACAATTGGGAGGCAACTATAAATTGTTTGAATCTTATGAGGATGCACTTCAGGAAACGAAACCGGATGCCGTTTGTATAGCGACCTATCCGGATACACACAAAGCGTATGCTATAAAGGCCTTTCAGGCTGGTGCTCATGTTTTTATTGAAAAGCCTTTAGCTGAAGATGTGATTTCCGCGCAGGAGGTCGTCGATGCAGCAGTGAAATATGATAAAAAATTGGTTGTTGGATATATTTTGAGGTATCATCCCTCATGGGTCAAATTTATTGAAATAGCTAAAACGATGGGAAAACCACTTGTTATGCGTATGAATCTGAATCAACAGAGCCATGGGTATATGTGGGATGTGCATAAAAATCTAATGGCTAGTTTAAGTCCCATTGTTGACTGTGGAGTTCATTATATTGATGTCATGTGTCAAATGGTGGGTGCGAAACCATTGTATGTATCTGCAATCGGAGCGCGGTTAACCGATGAGATTCCTGCTTGGAACTACAACTACGGACAATTGCAGCTGCATTTTGAAGATGGGTCCGTAGGATGGTATGAAGCTGGATGGGGACCAATGGTTAGTCAGAACGCTTTTTTTGTAAAGGATGTTTTTGGACCTAAAGGTGCAGTTTCCATTGTCGCAAATAAAGCAAGCGATGAAGGCAAATCGGATTCGGTAGCATCCCATACACAAACAGAAAGCCTTCGCGTACATTACGCCGATTTAGATTCGGCAAATGAATTTACAAAGGTCGATGAGTGGGTCAACTTATCTGATGAGCCCGATCATCAGGAATTATGTAACCGGGAACAGTTATTCTTTCAGCAGGCGATTGTAGATAATTTGGACCTTTCTGATTCGATGGAAGATGCTGTTAATAGTCTACGAATTGCTTTGGCATGTGACGAAGCGGTGAAAACTAGGCGGATGATTAAATTATAGTTTATTTTGCTTAGTGGTCTTTTTTTTGCTTTTTATGGAAATATGAAGTGAAAAAAGTAAATAAATAAAAAAATAGCGTAAAAGATAGGCTTTTTGGTCTGTCTTTTGTTATTTAGCTACATATTTATCATTCTTATGAATAATTTACTCAACGTTGCACTATTATTTGGATTATCAATTTCGACAACCTATGCACAAGATAAGCAATGGCAGATGGAGTTGGTGTTTAAAGGTGAAGTTTCCCCTGAAAAATTTGAAAATGAAGTTCCGGAATTTGCAAAAGAGTTTTATGAGCCATTTTTGAAAGGAAAAATGGCTTATCGGAATGTGGAGATTTTGGCTGATGCCGATTATTCTTCTACTGTAGTGAATCAAAAAGCACATGCTATTTTAAATCGAAAATTAGCAAAAACATATTCGTATTCGATCGGCGATGATATTGTTACTGCCGAAGCATACAGTCCATCCTATAAGATTGTCAGTACGAAGTTAGGGGAGTCGGATGGACCTTATGTGCAGCTGCAAGATATGGGCGAGATCGAATCGATCGCGGGAATTACCTGTAAGAAAGCAAAGTTATTTATAAAAAACCATGCGGATTCCGCGGTAGCAACGGTATGGTATTCGGAAGCAGTGCCCACTTATTATCTGACGGCATTTTCATTTATCAATGATTTGCCTGGAGGTGTACTCAAATTGTCTTTGGGTGAAAACAATGACCTTGGTTTTGAAACAACAAAAGTGATCAATGTATCGTCTGTGGCAGATTTTACACTTCCTAAAAATGCAAAGGTGATTGATATCTCTGGGGGAGGGAATACGAGTGAAGGGGAAGATGTGAGTTTGTTTGAAGATACTTTCCCATTGGATAAATCACTTAAATGGACCATGGTCAAGGATAAAGATACCAATGACGAATATTATGGTATAAAAAACATGGCGGGAGAAGATGTATTGCCTTGTTCTCTTTTCTCTTTAGCGTATTTTAATGAGCAGACTGCTATTGTTTCAGATAAAGATAATTATTTCTGGTTGTTGGATAAGAAGGGGGGAAAGGTAAATAAGGAAGGGTTTGACTGGCTTACACCAGCAAATCAAAAACTGGCTATTTTTCAGAAGGATGGTAATTTTGGATTGGTTACACAGGAAGGGAAAGTTCTGCTTGACAAAAAGGAAAATATCAGTAAATTTTTAGACAATTATTTGATGTTCTCTGAAAATGGAAAAGTTGGATTGTTGGATGAAAATGGGAAGATTTTATTAAAGGCGAACTTATTATTTTTAGATGCTGATAATGCTGGAAATGTTCTGGTCCGGGAGAAGGAAGGTGAAGAGACGAAAACGTTAGACCTGGAAGCTTTTTTAAAAACCTATGTGAAGTGATTTAAATTACATGCATTAATATAGATTTATTGTTTATAAAAAAGGCCCTCATACTATCGAAGGCCTTTTTTGTGTCTATTTAATCGTGCATTTGCATGATTAAGGAATGTTCAAGAACTTATGTGTTTGTAGTGAAATATCCCATTTAGGGTTTTCTTTTACGTAGTCAATAATAGAAGGTGTCATCTCTTTAGATTTCGACCATTCAGGTTGAAGGTATAATCTACAGTTTTGTCCTACAAGTTGTGCATATTCTTCTCCCCATGCGAAATCGCTTTTATTGAAAACGATAACTTTAAGTTCACCAGCAGCTTCTAACACATCTTTCCGTGGAGCTTTGAATTTTTTTGGAGATAAACATATCCAGTCCCATTCGCCACTCAAAGGATATGCACCTGAGGTTTCAATAAACGTTTTAATGCCCGCCTCATGAAGTCCTTTTGTTAGGTAATCCAAATTATAAATAAGTGGTTCGCCACCCGTAATGACAACTGTTTTTGCCGGATATTTCTTTGCATTTTCGATAATCGAATCTGCGGTTGTAAGGGGGTGGATAGATGCATCCCAACTTTCCTTTACATCGCACCAGTGGCAGCCCACATCGCAACCACCCAATCGTATGAAATAAGCAGCAGTCCCGGTGTGGTAGCCTTCTCCCTGAATAGTGTAAAATTCTTCCATTAAGGGCAATAGTGTTCCGTCTTCTGGTACTTGATTTGACATAGTTAAAATTTCAGTCTGCAAAGGTAGCAAATATTAATGAGATGCTCAATTTGTCCTGCGGCTTTTAAGTGGCTGGCCTGTCATTTTTATATATATAGTTGCTGGTAATAATCTGTTTTTATCCCTTTGTTTTTAGGTTGATGTTTAAGCAAAGCACATTGTTTAACGCTAACATGGTATCAGGTTTATACGATGTTTGCTATTAACAGCGAAACAATACTCTTTTTACAGGGGATTAACAAGGGGTTAATAGGGATTTACCCCTGTTAACCCCCTGTAATTACCCTGTTAATATATAACCTGATTTTCATTAATTGTTACTACGAGTGCTGTACGATAAACAGTTTCTCTAGAGCAATAAGATTAGATTATTACTCGGTTTTAAACTGCAATAATAAATATGTAGAGGGTGTGCAAAGCTTTTGAATTTAGCGCATTTAAACTATGGACAAGAGGGGCGTAGGTTCGGCTTTCTATTTTTGTTGGGTCATAAATTATAAAAGCTAAAAACAACTTTGTTAAATTGTGACGATAGAATGCGTTTAATAGCGCAAAAAACCTGTTATTTTATCAGAATTTTTACTAAATTTGTGTCACAATTTATTTATTGAAAACATAAGTGTAATAACATAATTGTACATGTTGTTTTATGTTTTCTATTTTTTAACAATTTAAAGATCATAGTTGTAAATGATTAAAATTACACTACCGGATGGTTCCGTAAGAGAGTATCAAAAAGGGATCACTGCTGCGGGGATTGCGTTGTCAATCTCAGAGGGGCTTGCAAGAAATGTGCTTGCTGCCGAAGTAAATGGTGAAGTGTGGGATTCTGCCCGTGCTATTGAAGATGACGCTACTGTCAAGTTATTGACCTGGAATGATACCAAAGGTAAATCTACTTTTTGGCATTCTTCGGCACACTTGTTAGCGGAAGCTTTAGAAACATTGTACCCCGGAATTAAGTTTGGTATTGGTCCCGCGATTGAAACAGGATTTTACTATGATGTGGATTTTGGCGATCGTGAATTCTCGTCTGATGACTTTAAAGCGATCGAAGACAAGATGCTGGAGCTGGCTAAACGAAAAGAAACATTTGAGCGTAAAGCTGTTTCGAAATCTGATGCGTTGACTTATTTCACAGCGAAAGGCGATGAGTATAAACTTGATTTAATCAAGGACTTGGAAGATGGAAAGATCACTTTCTATACACAGGGGGAATTTACAGATTTATGTCGTGGCCCTCATATTCCAAATACTGGATTTATCAAAGCGATTAAATTGACTAATGTTGCCGGTGCTTACTGGAGAGGCGATGAGTCTCGTAAACAGTTAACGCGTATTTATGGTGTTACGTTCCCTAAGGCATCGGAGCTTACAGAATATTTGAAATTTATAGAAGAGGCGAAAAAACGCGATCACCGTAAACTTGGAAAAGAGTTGGAACTTTTTGCTTTTTCTGAAAAGGTTGGTGCAGGTTTGCCTCTTTGGTTGCCTAAAGGAGCTGCATTACGTCAAAAGCTGATAGACTTTTTACAGAAAGCACAGTTAAACTCAGGGTATGAGCCTGTTGTTACTCCGCATATCGGACATAAGCAATTATATGTGACTTCTGGACACTATGAGAAATATGGAGCAGATTCATTTCAACCAATAAAAACTCCTATCGAAGGAGAAGAGTTTTTGTTAAAACCAATGAATTGTCCGCACCACTGTGAAATTTATAAGGTAAAACCGCGTTCGTATAAGGATTTGCCAGTTCGTTTTTCCGAATTTGGTACTGTTTATCGTTACGAACAGTCTGGTGAGCTTCACGGTTTGACAAGGGTTCGTGGGTTTACTCAAGATGATGCACATTTGTTTTGTCGTCCAGATCAGGTTAAAGATGAATTCAAAAAGGTAATAGACTTGGTTCTTTATGTATTTGGTGCGTTAGGCTTTAACGATTATACAGCACAGGTATCATTACGTGATCCTGAAAACCGTACAAAATATATTGGTACTGACGAAAATTGGGCTTTGGCTGAGTCGGCGATTATTGAGGCCGCTGAAGAGAAAGGCTTACCGACAGTCGTGGAATATGGCGAGGCAGCTTTCTATGGCCCTAAGTTAGACTTTATGGTGAAGGATGCTTTAGGACGGAAGTGGCAATTGGGTACAATACAGGTGGATTATAATTTACCTGAACGTTTTGAATTGGAATATACTGGAAGTGATAATATGAAACATCGCCCAGTAATGATTCACCGCGCACCTTTTGGATCTTTGGAGCGTTTTGTAGCTGTACTGATCGAACATTGTGCGGGTCAATTCCCGTTATGGCTTGCGCCTGAGCAATTTATCGTCTTGCCAGTGTCAGAAAAATACGAAGAATATGCGCAAAATGTTTTGAATTCGCTAAATAATTCCGATATTCGCGGACTGATAGACTTACGTGACGAGAAAGTGGGCAGAAAAATCAGAGACGCCGAAGTGAAAAAGCTTCCTTATATGTTGATTGTAGGGGAAAAAGAGGTGGAAAATGGCACAGTTTCTGTACGTAAACATGGCTCAGTGGAATTAGGAACTATGACTGCTGACGCATTTAGAGATATATTAATTAAGGAAATAACCGTTTAATTTTTAAACATTTGGCATTAAAAAGACCCGGTGGTCCAAGACCACCAATGAGAAAGAAAGAACCAGATCACCGCATTAATGAGTTAATCAAGGTACCTGAGGTGCGCTTGGTAGGAGATAATGTGGAACAAGGAGTTTTCCCTACGCGCAAAGCGTTAGAGTTGGCTGATGAGTTGGAACTTGATTTAGTGGAGATTTCGCCAAATGCTGTACCGCCGGTTTGTAAGATTATCGACTACAGTAAGTTTGTTTACGAACAGAAGAAGAAACAAAAGGAAATCAAAGCTAATGCAAAACAGACTGTTATTAAAGAAATTCGTTTCGGACCTAACTCTGGTGAGCATGATTTTGAGTTCAAATTGAAACATGCTATTAAGTTTCTAGAAAGTGGAGAAAAAGTTCGTGCTTATGTACACTTCAAAGGCCGCGCTATCGTACACAAAGATCAAGGTGAGATCTTGTTGTTGCGCTTCGCTCAGGCTTTGGAAGACTACGGTAAAGTAGAGCTTTTACCCAAATTAGAAGGTAAACGCATGTTTTTGACAGTAGCTCCAAAGGCTCCTAAAAAATAATAAGAATTCTAACAGATTGATATAAAATTTATAAGTATTATGCCAAAAGTTAAAACCAATTCCAGCGCAAAGAAACGTTTCAAATTGACTGGAACAGGTAAAATTGCAAGAAAAAACGCTTTCAAAAGCCACATCTTGACAAAAAAGAGCACAAAACGTAAACGTAACTTAACACAAACAAGTTATGTATCTGATGGCGATATGGGCAACGTAAAACGTATGCTTGCTATCGGTAAATAAGTTTTATTCGATTTTATTAATAATAATTTTTTAACCGGGTATAAGGTTGTAAGTTCATTGAAATACATGACACCTTCTACCAAACTAATTTTAAAAATATGCCACGTTCGGTTAACGCAGTAGCTTCTAGAAGAAGACGCAAAAAAATCCTAGGCCTTGCAAAAGGTTACTTTGGATCACGTAGCAAAGTTTATACTATTGCTAAAAATACAGTAGAAAAAGGTTTACAATACGCTTACCGCGATCGTAAAACCAAAAAACGCGAGTTTAGAGCTTTATGGATTCAACGTATCAACGCTGGAGCTCGTCAACACGGAATTTCTTATTCCCAATTGATCGGTAAATTAAACGCTAAAAACATTGGTTTGAACCGTAAGGTTTTAGCTGACTTAGCTTTAAATAACCCAGAAGCTTTCAAAGCAGTTGTAGACGCAGTAAAATAGAGTTTTTAATCCGCTGTCAATTTGTTAGAGATATTAAAGGAGCCTTTTAGGCTCCTTTTTTTTGTTATGACCGTTACTGTATCTTTTTTGGGACGTTATGTGGCAAGTAAACCCAATTCAATGCTATATTTCATTTTATTCTTATTCCCCAACTATACTTTTGAGGCAATTGAAGTAGTATATTATAGCTCATATCCCTTTTAGATTTGAAATTAGGTTTGATTTTTGTTGATCTGTAGAAAACATAGCATTATGAAACTAAGAACAATTACATTTGGATTTTCACTTCTTTTGATCGGAAGCTTGGTGATAGCGGCCAAAGAGCCAGTTTCCAAGGCTCTAACTAACGATGTGGTTAATCAACAGGGAAAAGTTATCTCGATTGAAGGGGTGAACAATAACCGTACGATAGAGGCCAAAGGGGGAGAGGTCGTACAAATAGAAGGAGCTGACAATAAAGTTGTGATCCGTGGCAATGTGAGTAAATTGATTATAGAGGGAAAGGGGAATACTGTAACAGGTAGTGACATCGCAACGGTGACGATAGAGGGGGCAGACAATATGGTTAATATTGGTTCAGTAGAGACTGTTCAAATTGAGGGAGTCAAAAACCACGTCCATTATAAGTCTACGAAGAACAAATCCGGTCAGGTAAAAGTGTCTACTGAAGGCGCGGATAATATGGTGATGAAAATGAAATAATAAAAAGGGGGACTACACATTCCCCCTTTTTATTATTTCATTTATTTTTCAGCATTTTGGTTGCTACTCTGATCCAGACCCATGCTGTCGTTTTGTACTTTATCTTCGTTGACACGTGTTTCTATAAGTTGTTCTGACATCGGATAGGGCTTTAAAAAGTCTTCGTCAAAGGGATGAGGTTTTTCAGCTTTGTGGACCGTATCGGCAGGCTGATATGTTCGAAGGCAGGTTCCTTTTACGCGTTCAGACTTATAAGCATAGCTACCCCAAATACAGAAAAAGATAATGGTTCTTATCGTATCTTCATATTTGGTAAATATGTCATCAGTTTTATTAAAGTATTGTTTGAACATAAAATAGCCCGCAATTGCATCTAGTGTACAAAATATGGCCATAAATAGCGTAATTAAAAAGAATGTCTGAGCGAAAATATCCCTTCTCTTAATTAGAAGGATACAGCTATAAATCAATCCAATGATGATCAACGTGTTCGCAACTGTCTCGGCTAGGATTAAAACTTTGTAAACAAATGAAGAAACTCCATCGACATGATCCATTGCTTGCCACGTATTTAAATTAAAGAGAGATAAATTAAAGAGAAATAGGCTAGATAGGGCCAATATATTTGCAATTAGTACAACTAATAATAGGATCATCCATCCGCCAATTTGTTCGTGATAGACTTGGTCGTAGGGCTTGATAATAATAGGTTTGCTCTTATTATACTTTTTTATAATATACCAGAGTACGGATGCTACCGATATTAAAAATATGATTGATGAGAACCAATTAACCTCATGGGATGAGGTCGGTGTACCTAGGCTAGGAATACCATCTGTTGCATATCCATTAGTGTCTAGATAAAACCCATTATAAAAGATGTTATCGCGATCAGCGAAATCTGTATAATATTGTTTTAGGTCTGCTTGTTCAACAAATGATTCGTGCATTCCCAAGGTATAATGGATTTTAATACTATCTGCTTTAATTTCTAGTGTTTTACCAAATGTATAGGCTTTGCGGTCAAAAAAGCTATTCTCCTTGTAGACACCGAATGTTTTTTGTGCTTTATTAACGAGGTAGATCTCATATTCTATATCAGTAGGGAAAGGGAGGTCTAGTGGAGCATTGCGATCTTCCATAATTTCTGGAAGTTTCTCGTTTATATTTGATCCTATTAATGAAATATATTTTTTGGTAGATCCGTTTTCAGACTTACCAATATTTTTTATTTTGTATTTTTCGACAATTTCCACAATGTTGTTTTTGCTGTCATCCTTGTAATCCATGGAGCCAACCTTATTGATTTTTGAATAAGTTTTTGTGTAATAATCGAGATATTGCTTCTGTATATCATTTTTTGCATTGCTCTGAAAATAGTTGCGTATGTTGTCCGCTTCGTTTCCGCGATAGGTGGTTGTGACATCCAGGGTAGCGTCGAATTTGCCTTCAAGTGCTAAGACCTCTTTGACTTTGATATCTCCAACAACTTTTTGCGGTACATCTGCAAGTTGACCCCTATTCAAGGTCGATAAAACTTTTCCATAGGTAGGAAAATATCTATTCTTGATATCTCCGCCCTGATTAGTTATGGTTGGGTCAATATATTGGTGACGACCTTCGATACTAAGCTCTATGACCATATGGTTGAATGCATAAGGTGAAGGTAGATCATTTTGAAGGCCTCGGCTTTTATAGGTATTAGCTAATACTAAGCCAACATCAATATTCTTGTTTTTGAGCATAGTTGCCAATAGCATTGATTTGTCTTTACAATCGCCATAACGTTGTGAGAATACTTTTTCGGGAAGATTGGCTCGATGCGAATATTCCCCCATCTCAATACCCATATAACGTATTTCATTTTGCACGAAGTCACAGGCCTTCCGAATAAATTCATACTGCTGTCCATTTGACTCTTTCCAAAGCTGATTGACGAAAGTTTGAAGCGTGCTTGACGGAGAAATCTGTGGTATGGGATTGATTCGATTCTTCCATTGATCAATATCCTTCCAAGTGTTGAATTCTGAGCACTGGATGTACTGTAATGGGCTATACCAATCAGGCGTGTAGTTTTCGTATTGGACGGGCTTATGTTCGGTCAACTCCCAAAAGAAATTTGTTGAATTTCCAACGGATTGCTGTTGAACCTCCGGAGCTCCATTAAAGCTCTTGAAATGGAGTTTACGATGATTAGGTACAATATAATTGAGATGAATTAAACCTGTAGGCTCATAACCTTGTAGATAGTAGCTGTCAAAAAACATCTGTTCAAATACTGGATTTGCACCTACTATCGAATAGGCAAATACAATTTTGTCGTCTTTCCGTAGATCTTCCAATACGTAGTGGGCCATTTGACTTCCATTGTAAATAGATCTCGAAAGCTCTGTTTCAGAGGCTAAAAGATTAAATTTGGCTTTGGGTAGTATGTCAATATCTTTCCCATTACGAATGATTTTCAATTCATGCAATTGAAGTTTTTGGAAATGAGGATCGAAGGTTACTTGTACTTGCCCTAAATTTTCAACTCCACTTTGATCGAACAATACTTTTATATCCTTGTAGTATTTTGTTTGTGTTGCTAAATTTATTTGATGTTCAATTAATTCAAAGTAATATCCATCACTAATATCGTCCAAATTGGGTTTTACTGCTTTTTTTGTCAACGGGCGGAGCCAGCTCGGTGTGGCTACTTTTTGAACGGATGTTTGGCTAAATGACCATGAGAATGTGGCTAATAATAGTATAAAAGCTAATAGAAGATGGCTAAATCTTTTCATCAATTAATAATTTAAACCTAAGATAAGTAAAATTTTAGGCATCGTCGTAACTGAGTCTAGTTGTCCTGTAAAATTAGCTCTGATAGTAATCAAAGGATTTTGAAAATAAGAAGGCTATCCAATAATGGATAGCCTTCTTATTTCTTAGGGGAGGATATTATAATTTACTTTCTCTTTTTTTCTTTTTCTTGACAACTTTAGGCATTTGAGCCTGTTTTGCTTCATATTGTCTCTCAATATATTGTATAATTTCTGAGGCAATATCTTTTTTTGTCGCTTTCTCGATGCCTTCCAAACCTGGAGATGAGTTTACTTCCAGTACCAAAGGGCCTCTGTCAGAAGGAATCATATCTACACCACAAACCGTAAGTCCTAGCTGTGCAGCCGCCGCAATTGCTGTTTCTCTTTCGGCTTTACTTAACCGGATAATCTGAGCGGTGCCACCCCGATGGATATTTGATCTAAACTCACCCTCTTTCGCCGTGCGTTTCATCGCTCCAACAACTTTGCCGTCAACCACGAATGCGCGAATATCAGAGCCTTTAGACTCTTTGATGAACTCTTGGATCAGGATGTTATTGCCCAGTCCGTAGAACGCTTCTATAACAGAAGAGGCCGCTTTTTTGGTTTCGGCAAGTACAACACCGATACCTTGCGTTCCCTCGAGTAGTTTAATGACTAAAGGAGCTCCACCTACCATACTGATGAGATCGTCTACGTCAGAGGCCGTACGTGCAAATCCCGTAATCGGGAGTCCGATACCTGCACCGGATAAGATTTGTAGACACCTTAATTTGTCCCGAGATCGCGTAATGGCTTGACTGGGATTCGCGGAAATGACATCCATCACCTCAAATTGTCTAACGATAGCAGATCCATAGAATGTTACCGATGCTCCTATCCGGGGAATAATAGCATCAATATCACTCAGATCCTGTCCTTTGTAATGGATACTGGGTTTACCTTGCTGAATACCGACATAACACTTGCTGTGATCAATGACAACACATTCGTGTCCTCTTTGTTGTGCGGCTTCTACGAGACGACGAGTCGAGTATAAACTCTTTACTGTCGATAATACGGCAATTTTCACGGTTTGTATATTGAATATATTTTGTGCTAAGATAACAAAATTGCTTGGCTATTTGTTTTATTTTACCAGGGGCTTCGTCGAGAGATTTTCTTTGGAAACATCGACCAAAAATCTTTTGTATAAAAAATTTTTACCCAAAAGCATGGGGTAGGTCATCTGAGATCGGTTTCTAAAAGAGATCTTAATGCTAAATACCTGGTTATATAATGTTGCTGTAGTGCGGATATAGTAACGCTTTTCTTCTTGACCAAAAGAACTTTTTACCAGTTTTGTTCGATAGAGTTTTAACTTTAATGTTTTTGTTTCTTTTGTCTCAAAATTTGTGATAAGTTCGCAGATAATCCAGTCCTGACCATCTTCCTTAACTACCTTGTACGAGTTGCAGTGTAGTACCGATGAAGCAGCGCCGGTATCGACTTTTGCTTCTATACCATATATTCCCAATTCAGGTAAATCAAGGGTCTCTTTCCAGCCTACAAGAAGTTTTTCTTTCATTTATACCAAATTGAAAAAATAGCCCTGTCCAACGTTTAAGCAGCGGACAGGGATAAAATCTTTTATTCGTAGATAAATTCTCCGTAAGGAGAGGTTATAGTTACTTTTTTAGACGTAGATTCTTCTACGCGACCTATGATTTGAGCCGGAATGCCGAATGATTCTGAAATAGCAATGATATCCGATGCAATCGATTCAGGTACATATAATTCCATACGATGTCCCATATTGAATACTTTGTACATTTCTTTCCAGTCTGTATTGGATTCTTTCTGTATTAATTCAAAAAGAGGTGGGATCGGGAAAAGATTATCTTTGATGACATGCACATTATCCACGAAGTGTAAGACCTTTGTTTGCGCTCCACCAGAGCAATGCACCATCCCGTCAATTTGAGAACGATACTTATCTAGTATTTGTTTGATAACAGGCGCATAAGTACGCGTCGCTGAAAGAACAAGCTTACCCGCAGTTATTTTTTCTCCGGTTTCAACTTCGATTTCATTTGTAAGATCTTGGCTTCCCGCGAAAACTAGTTCGTAAGGAACAGCTGGATCATACGCTTCAGGATATTTTTCAGCTACTTTTTTGTTAAATACATCGTGACGTGCAGAAGTTAGTCCATTGGAACCCATTCCGCCATTGTACGACTGTTCATACGTTGCTTTTCCATTCGATGCTAAGCCAACAATGACGTTACCGCCTTTGATACGATGATTTGAAATAACATCTTCACGTTTCATCCGACAGGTTACTGTACTATCAACAATGATGGTACGAACAAGGTCGCCAACGTCGGCAGTTTCGCCACCAGTAGAATAGATGCCAATTCCCAACTCCCGAAGTTCCGCCAGAATCTCTTCTGTGCCATTGATGATTTCAGCAATCACCTCCCCAGGAATGAGATTTTTATTTCTGCCAATTGTGGACGATAAAAGAATGTTATCGATGGCGCCTACACAAAGCAAGTCATCAATATTCATGATAATTGCGTCTTGTGCGATACCTTTCCAAACTGAAATATCACCAGTTTCTTTCCAATAGACATACGCCAATGAAGATTTGGTGCCAGCACCATCCGCATGCATAATATTACACCAGTCTGGGTCTCCACCCAAAATATCTGGAATTATTTTGCAAAATGCTTTGGGAAACAGACCCTTATCTATATTTTTTATCGCATTGTGCACATCCTCTTTCCCTGCGGATACGCCTCGTTGATTGTATTTTAAATCTGACATCTTAGGGCAAAAATAAGCAATAGGACTGAATTAACGAATCTAATTCGTGTAATTTAATCACTTATTATTATGCGCCAATGTTGAATTAGATTTTCGAGATTACTTTTCGCATTGGCTGGACTAGTGCTGGGTAAGCATCTGTACATAATGTCTTCTCTTTTGTTGAAATGCTTTAAATATAAACTGTACGCTTTTTGTCCGTTGAAAATAATTTGTGTGATTGTGGGGTGGGTTTCCAGAAGCTCAACAATCTGATTCGGGCGCTCATTTTGTATGGCTAGGTCCATGCTGCCGGGGCGAGAGGCTTCTGCGCACACATCCCAAAGGCCAATGTTGTTTTTGAGTAATAGATCTATCTTCTCCGTGTAATTTGTTTGTTCCGGCCCATTGAACAAATGGGTTATTACTTTCCAAAAGCGATTTTGTGGATGTGCATAATATTTATTTTCTGCCAGAGATTTATCTCCAGGCAACGAGCCAAGGATGAGTATTTCTGTCGTAGAATTGACTAAGGGTAGAAAGGATTTTTTGCGCATAGTCAAAAATAGTAATTTTAAATTTTCATTTGAAATATGAAAATTATTATAGTATATTTATGATATTAAAATGATATCAAATATATATTAACAAATTATGGAAAAACTAATTAAACCAATGTCTGGCTATTTAGCGTTATTAATAGCTGTTGTCTCCTTTGTGGCAGCTATATTCTCCTTCGCGAATGTCGAAGCAAGTTCCCTGTATGTTGTACTGGGTGTGATATTGATGATTGCTACTTTTTTTATTTTAAAGGGATTGATGATTATTAATCCAAATCATTCGCGTGTGCTGAATTTCTTCGGAAAATATGTAGGTACGGTTAAGGAAAACGGTTTGTTTTTTGTCAATCCCTTGTATTCGACGATTAAAGTAAGTCTTCGTTCGGATAACTTACAGGGACAGACACTGAAAGTAAATGACAAGATGGGAAATCCAATCGAGATTGGAGCGGTTATCGTATGGCAAGTAGGTGATACGTACAAAGCTGCTTATGATGTGAGTAACTATACATCTTATGTACGCACGCAAAGTGAAGCGGCGGTAAGACATTTGGCCGGGAGCTTTCCTTATGATAACTTGGAGGATGAAGGAGCGGAGATCACTTTGCGTGAGGGTGGAGATACCGTAAATCATATTCTTGAACAAGAATTGGCGGATCGTTTAGCGCCTGCCGGAGTTATTATTAAGGAGGCAAGAATAAGTCATTTGGCCTATGCATCCGAAATCGCCGGGGCGATGCTTCAAAGGCAGCAAGCCGCTGCAATTGTTGCCGCGCGTTCAAAGATTGTAGATGGAGCTGTAGGTATGGTTGAAATGGCACTAAAAAAGCTGTCTGAAAAAGATATTGTAGAGCTGGATAACGAAAAAAAAGCAGCAATGGTCAGCAATTTAATGGTGGTACTCTGTGGAGAGAAAGCAGCGACACCAATTGTAAATACAGGTACGTTGTACCAATAAACGAAATGAAATGGCGGATAAGAAAAACTTTATGCTACGCTTAGACGACCAAATGTACAAAGCATTGGAAAAATGGGCTGCAGACGAGTTTAGGAGTGTTAATGGGCAGATAGAATATCTTTTACATAAGGCACTGCAAGAAAACAAAAGATTGGGTGCAGAAAAAAAGACTGCTGATAAGAAATAGCCTATAGTAAGGAATGCCTATAGTAAGGAATGAAAACTGTACCTTTGGCCTTGCAATTGACAAAGCCAAAGGTACTTTTTATTTAATGTTTTAACGATAGAAGATGAAGATTAATCCAGCGTACAAGTTATTGGTCGTAAGTACAAGCACGATCCATGGTAGTGAGTTTTTAGCTTATATTAAGCACGATTTTGTCGAATTTATTCAGTCAGATGAATTATTATTTATCCCTTTTGCGAGACCTTCAGGAATTTCTTTTGATGCTTATACCGGTAAGGTACAAGATGCCCTGAAAGATGAGGGCGTGACGGTTAGGGGGCTGCATGAGTTTCATAATAAGAAGAAAGCTATTCAGGATGCCAGGGCTATTTTTATTGGTGGGGGAAATACATTTCTACTGTTAAAAACGCTATATGAACTGGATTTGGTACAGCAATTGCGTGTGCAAATAGCAAAGGGTATTCCATATGTTGGTACATCTGCAGGTTCCAATTTGACAGGACTGACGATTGGAACGACAAATGATATGCCTATTGTTTATCCGCCTAGCTTTGATGCACTTGGTTTCTTACCTTTTAATATCAATCCACATTATTTGGATCCAGATCCAAATTCTACACATAAAGGAGAGACAAGGGAAACGCGAATCCAGGAATTTCACCAACTTAATCCTCAGCCAGTCATAGGCTTACGTGAAGGGAGCTGGTTGCATGTAAATGAGGGAAACATAGAACTGAAAGGTAATTTAACAGCCCGGCTATTTAAAGCTGGTTTCGAGCCCGAGGAGCTAGCGCCTGGATTAATTAATTTTTAAGATATTGTAAAGTTTATGGGCATATCAAGTCAAATGTACTCTTCAATGTAGTAGTGACGATTTTATGAAAGACTAGCAGCAATTCCCATTGGAAAAAATAGTTTTTCAGATTGTTGAAAATAATACAAAATAAGCTACTTTTGCGCTAAATCCATTAAAATTTTCTTCCAATGGAACAAAATTCAGCATTACACCCGGCCGATATCGCGGAAGAAATATCGCGTTTAAGTAAAGGGGAGCAACATCAAGAGTTTATGGACTATCCTTTGGAGGATAGATTGGAGATCTTTTCTTTTTTTGAAATGGATGTCCAATATACGTTGATCAAATCAATGACGGAACATGAGCTGTCCGAATTGCTGAATAATTTGAAGCCGGATACGCGTAATGAATTGTTGTCGGAATTGCCGGATGATCTGATCAAATATCTGATCAATCTTTTGAATGAGCGCGAGAAGCAAATGGCTTTGGAGTTGATTGGTTATAAAGAGAACAGTATAGCCCGACTTATGACACCAATGTATGTGCAAGTTCGCCCTTATTATACTGTTGATGATGTCTTTCGGCATATTAAAGTTTTTGGAAGGAAAGCTGAAACGCTCAATTTTATTTATGTAGTTGATGAGAAAAACGTATTGATCGATGACTTGAAAATTGGTCAGTTACTTCTATCGGATTCTTCGACAAAAATTTCTGATTTGATCGACTATAATTTTGCAGCGATTAAAGCTTCAACACCTATGGAAGAAGCATTCGAGATTTTTCAAAAATATGACCGAAGCGCCTTGCCAATCATTACAGAAGCGGGTGTATTGGTCGGCATTGTGACATTTGATGACGTGTTGGATCGAATTGAAGATCGCGATACCGAAGATATACAGCGATTTGGGGGGATGGAAGAATTAGATCTGGCCTATACGAAAACTCCTTTATTGCAATTGATCCAAAAAAGAGCCGGCTGGCTGATTATATTGTTTTTTAGCGAAATGCTTACAGCCTCAGCAATGGGATTTTTTGAAGGGGAATTGGAAAAGGCAGTTGTTCTTGCTTTATTTGTTCCTTTAATTATATCCAGTGGGGGTAATTCTGGGTCTCAAGCAGCATCCTTAATTATTCGTGCCATGGCTCTCGGTGAGTTAAAGCTGAAAGATTGGTGGTACGTGATGAAGCGTGAAGTTTCTTCTGGTTTAATCTTAGGTGGAATATTGGGGTCGATCGGATTCCTACGGATATTGGCTTGGCATTTTCTTGGTCTGTATGACTATGGTCCTTATTGGATTTCAATTGGTTTTACGGTTGCTGTTTCCTTATTGTTTATTGTATTATGGGGAACGTTATCAGGGTCGTTTATTCCATTTATTCTACGTCGGTTTGGATTAGATCCGGCGACGGCATCAGCACCATTTGTAGCTACTTTGGTGGATGTTTCAGGATTGATTATCTATTTTACTGTTGCGGCATTCTTTCTGCATGGAAAACTACTGTAGTTCAGATTATAAGATTTTAAAAAAAGCCTAAAGCATACTTATGATTTAGGCTTTTTTTTTTATCAAAAAAATTTTTCTAGTGTCTTTATTAAAGTCATCTATCCATTCATTGTGGTCTGCACTCTTCTTCTTAGCATGTTTTTTTGCCCTATCTTGTTTTTATTTGAAGTAGTTCATAATGGAATACAAGGAGATAGACAGAGAAGCTGAAAGCGCATTGTCTTGTCTATAAATTGAGCCTACGATAGAATTTTTCCTTCAAACCTCCTTTTTGTGCAATATAAATTCCTTTTTTTCCGGAAAATAAAAAAGCGACTATACACGCTATTGCTATAAATAAAATAGGTTGAATCCCAAATAATTCATAACCCATTACAATACAGGCGAGCGGGGTGTTTGTAGCGCCTGAAAATACGGCTACAAAGCCCATGGCAGCCAGCAGGCTGATGGGAAGTGGAATAACGGTGCTTAACGCACTCCCCAAGGTTGCCCCGATAAAAAACAGCGGGGTTACTTCTCCGCCTTTAAATCCGGCAGAAAGGGTGAAAGTCGTTAAAAGTAATTTGATGATAAAGTCATAATAATTCGACTGATCGACAAATGCATTCTGAATCATGGGGATACCAAGTCCAATATAGTTACTGCTATGGAATAACATAATGATAAGTACCAAAATAATACCGCCAATCACTGGTCTAAGCAGAGGGTATTTAATTCGTTTGAATTGAAGGCTAAAGAAATCGCTGGCAAATGTAAAAAGCCATGCTGTAATACCGAATAGAATACCTGCGGCGAGGCTAAATCCAATATTGGTCAAGGACAGCATTGGAATAACATCATGAATTGGATAATGGGTGTGTGGAATATTCCATAATTGACAGCTGAAGTTCGCAAAATAGGCGGTAAATAAACAGGGCAGGATACCGAAATATCTTTTTTTTCCAATTAGTAGTACTTCCAGGCCGAATATTGTTCCGGCGAGCGGGGTGCCAAACACAGCGGCAAAGCCTGCAGTGATGCCGATTGAAATTAAGATACGGCGTTCAGTTTTATCGAAGTCAAACCAGCGATTGAGCTGATCGGAAACTGCTCCACCTATCTGTACGGCAGTTCCTTCACGGCCTGCCGAACCTCCAAACAGATGTGTAAGTAAAGTTCCGAATAGGACAAGAGGCGCCATGATAAGCGGAATGCGGCGTTGGGGGTGAAGGTATTCTTCAATCAGCAGGTTATTTCCTTTACTTGATGGATTGCCCCAATACTTATAGGAGAATGCAATGGCAAATCCCGCTAGGGGGAGTCCATAAATTATACAAGGATGAGCTTCTCGGTACTGCGTTACCCAATTGAGGGAAAAGAGAAAAAACGCACAAATGGATCCTACGATGAAACCTATCGCACTACAGGAGATAAGCCATTTAAGAAAAAAATGAAGATTGCTTTGATTTGAATGTGTTATAGCCATAAGTCTACACTTTATATAAAATTGTTGTTTTATACTAAAATAGTAGACGTCATCAGCTTATTAAGGCGGTTCAGGGCAGACATCATTGCCATATTTATCTCAAATCTACAAAAAGCGAATGATAATAGCAACCCAGCCTGCGATCATAAGTAATCCGCCGAGCGGGGTGATTGGCCCAAGAAACTTTAGATTCTTTTTCCAGTATTCCGCAAACGATAGAAAATATATACTTACCGAGAATAAAATAGTTCCTAGTGTGATCAGATAAAATGCGACTCGTTCAGACTGAAACTCAAAGGAGAAATTAAATCCTAGAATCAATAGGGTGAGAGCAGTATACATTTGATATCGAACGCCAACCTCAAAGGATTCCAGCTTTTCAGCTGATAGGATTTTTTTGAATGCATGAGCTCCAAATGCACCTAGGATGATAGCGAGGCCGCCAAATAGGGCGGCAGTGATGATGACAACGTTTTGCATGCCTAAATTTACTAAATTGGTTATTTAATCATATCGATATGAAGGATTCCGTAATCGGGGTAGGGCTCAGAGATTTGTTTAAACCCTAATTTTTCATAAAAGGATTTTAAATGAAATTGCGCACCTATCTGTATCTCGCCTTCACCAAATTCTTTATAGAGAGATTCGATGGAATGAATCATTAATTGTTGACTCAGACCGGTTCCGCGCGCTTCCTCGGCGACGATAACCCGACCAATGGAAGCTTGTGGGTAGGAAAGGCCCGGAGGAACTAATCTCGTGTATGCTATAATACGATCATCTTGTTCTGTCCAAAGATGCAGACAAGCAAAATCTTTATCGTCCAATTCAGGATACAAACATTCCTGCTCCAAAACAAACACTTCCATTCGAAGCTTTAAAATACGATATAATTCTTTCGTGTTGAGTTCGTCAAAACTCTTTAGATTCCACTGAAAAGCCATAATTGAAATAAAAATAGAGTCAAATTATACAATCGATATGGCTGTAAAGACATATCCAATTTAATTTGACTCTATTGATTTGAGAGTTTTATGCGAGTAGACTTTTAACAACTTCAGAGATGGTTTTTCCATCTGCTTGTCCAGCAAGCTTTTGATTTGTGGCACCCATTACTTTACCCATATCTTTAATGGAAGAAGCTCCTGTTTCGGCGATAATTGCTTTGACAATCGTTTCAACTTCTTCCTTGCTTAGTTGTTTTGGCAGATAAGCTTCAATAACTTTTTCTTCCTCAACTTCAATTTCATAAAGATCTTCACGGTTTTGAGTCTTATAAATTTCAGCAGATTCGCGACGTTGTTTTACAAGTTTTTGTAAAACTTTAATCTCTGCCTCTTGGTTAAGGTCTTCGGCATGACCTTTTTCAGTTTTTGCTAGGAGAATAGCTGCTTTAATCGCACGTAAGCCACGTAATTTTGCCGTGTCTTTTGCGATCATTGCGGCCTTAATGTCTTGATTTATTTGTATTTCTAATGACATAATATTTAAATTATTTTCGATTGACAATTGTGCCTGTCGCTTGTGCTGTAGGCATTATTAATAGATCGTTTATATTGACATGTGCAGGTCTGGTAATGACAAAAAGGATCGTTTCGGCAATATCTTTTCCTGTCAGGGCCTGCACACCATTATAGACATTTTTAGCTCTTTCCCGATCTCCATGGAAACGAACTTCAGAAAATTCCGTCTCCACCATTCCGGGGTCGATAGATGTTACTTTAATGCCCTGAGTTAGCAAATCAATGCGCATAGCTTTAGTTAAAGCATCAACAGCATGTTTGGTAGCACAGTACACATTCCCATTTGGATAAACCTCTTTCCCTGCAATAGATCCTAAATTAACAATATGGGCGCCGTTTTCAGTGTCCATAAGTGGTATCACAGATTTACTCACATACAGTAAACCTTTAATATTGGTATCAATCATTCTGTCCCAATCTCCGATATCACCATTTTGAATAGGATCCAATCCTTGGCTCAAACCAGCATTGTTGATGAGAACATTTATTTTCTTCCATGCCGGAGGCAGACCCTCAATTTGATTCGCAACTTGTTCTGCATCGCGAACATCAAGCTCAAAAATATGGATCTGAATCGTAGGGTAGGTCGCGAGTAGTGTATCTTTTAATTCTTCTAAACGATTTAACCTACGGGCGCAAAGCAAAAGATTGTAGCCTTCTTTGGCTAAAACTTCAGCGCAGGCCTGACCGATTCCTGAGCTTGCTCCTGTAATAAAAACTGTTTTAGTCATATGTTGTAACTCGTTGATATTAAAAATTAATCCGATTTGACTCAAAACCAGATCTTAGGTCGCCCTATTTTGTAGCAATATAGATGGTGCAGATGCCAAATGTCTGTGGTCTAACGATCGTTTCGTTAAAACCTGCTTTTTTGTTTATGGCAACGAACTTTTGTCCATCTGGAAATTGAGCAACAGATTCTGGTAGGTATTCATATGCACTGGAATCTTTTGAAAAGAATTTTCCAATGGTTGGTGTAATAAACTTGAAATAAAAATTATAAAGCTGTTTAATGGGGAATTTCTTTGGATTCGAAAATTCTAAAATAACAGCTTTCCCACCAGGCTTTAATACGCGGTATATGTCTGATAGGCCTTTCTCTAAGTTTTCAAAATTACGGACACCAAATGCTACGGTAACGGCGTCGAAAGTATTATCTTCAAATTGAAGCCTCTCTGAGTCTCCTAACGCTACCTCAAATTGATTCGCTAAGCCCTTACTTGTAATTTTTTTCTTAGCGACGTCAAGCATTCCTTGGGAGATATCGACACCAATAATCTTTTTTGGATTCAAGATTTTAATTGATTCCAATGCAAAATCACCAGTTCCTGTCGCTACATCCAACATCAGTTGCGGTTTTATGGACTTTAAGGCATTGATGGCTTTTTTGCGCCAGATAATGTCAATACCCAAAGACATGAAATGGTTCAAAAAATCATAGGAATGAGAGATGTTGTCAAACATATCTGCTACCTGTTTCTTCTTCCCATCGTTGGTGTCTTTATAGGGTTTTAATGTTGAGGAGTCGTGCGTCATAGTTACAAAGATACAATATATGAATATTTTTTAGTGCTAAAAAAGGGATTTGTTTTCATCTTAAAGTCAGTTTGTTTTGATGATAGTGGAGGGTATTGATTTGCTTTTTACCATTTTGCTTATTCACAATGGCTTAAGTTATTAACATTTTTTAATGTATTGATTTTAAGTAGTGATTTTTTATTTTCAACATCTTTTCAACAGTAAGTGTTGAAAACTCACTATGTAAATCTGTGTCCTTCAAAGCTTTTTGAGGTTTCGGGTGTGATCGTTGAATTTCTCTGTGTGTAACTCCGCATGGTGGTGAATTTTATTTTTTATACATTTGTTATCCTATCTAAAATTTATAAGGATAGCAAAGCTATATTTCTGATATAATATCATGATGAACGACAGTAATTTTGAAGCGAATAACACGGATAATAACAAACGGGGTAATTATGGCGAACGTCGTACCAAATTAAATAATTTGGTGAGTGGTTTGGGTAAACTTCCGCCGCAGGCAGTAGATCTTGAGGAGGCTGTTTTGGGAGCTTTGATGCTTGAAAAGAATGCGCTGAGTGAAATTATTGATATTTTAAAACCGGAATCGTTCTATAAGGAATCACATCAAAAGATCTTTGAAGCAATTTTTGGCCTTTTTCAAAAAACTTCCCCAATTGATATATTAACCGTTACCTCGGAACTTAGACGGATGGGGGCTCTTGAAATGGTCGGCGGTGCCTATTATATTACGCAATTGACAGATCGCGTGGTTTCGGCAGCTAATATTGAGTATCATGCACGTATTATTTCGCAGAAATACATCCAACGTGAGCTTATCAAAGTTTCTACTGAAATTATTAATAGCTCATACGATGAAACGTCAGATATCTTCGATCTGTTGGATCATGCCGAGAAAAGCTTGTTTGATATTGCGCAGAATAACTTGCGAAGAGATTCAAGAAAGATGGACGATATTATGCGTGAGGCGATTTCTAATCTTGAGATGCTGCGTGACCGTACAGACGGTCTGACAGGTGTGCCTTCTGGCTTAACGGCATTGGATCGTATGACATCAGGTTGGCAGCCTTCAGATCTTGTTATTATTGCAGCACGTCCAGCGATGGGAAAGACGGCATTCGTACTTTCTGTTGCACGTAATGCTGCAGTGGAACACGGTAAAGCAGTTGCCGTATTCTCGCTGGAGATGTCATCTGTTCAGCTTGTCAATCGTCTAATCGCTGGTGAAACAGAAATTGAGCAAGAGAAATTGAAAAAAGGAAATCTTGCTGATCATGAATGGCAACAATTACATTCGAGGATTGGTCGTTTAACTGATGCACCTATTATTATTGATGATACGCCGGCGTTGAATGTGTTCGAATTTAGAGCTAAATGCAGGCGCTTAAAGGCACAATACGATATCCAAATGGTGATCGTCGATTACTTGCAGTTAATGCATGGAAAAGCAGACGGTAAAGGTGGGGGGAACCGTGAACAAGAGATCGGTAGTATTTCCCGGGCTTTGAAATCTGTCGCCAAAGAGTTAAATATTCCAGTGCTTGCATTGTCGCAGTTGAGTCGTGCAGTAGAGTCAAGGCCAGGAAACAGTAAGCGTCCTATGTTGTCTGATTTACGGGAGTCTGGTTCTATTGAGCAGGATGCGGATATGGTTCTTTTCTTATATAGACCCGAATATTATGGTTTGACAGAAGATGAAGAGGGGCGTCCTACTGCCGGTGTCGGTGAGGTTATTATTGCAAAACACCGTAATGGTGAGACCGGAATTGTTCCACTTCGCTTTGTGGGTAAATTTGTGAAGTTTGTGGATTTAGAAGATGAGTTTTCGGGTATGGGTGGTGGAGATGGATTCGGTGATGCGCCGGCTACATTTTCTGCTTCGGCATTGAATCCGTCGCCAAACTTTGCTGATGATTTTAGTGCTGGGGGCTTCAGTGGTGGTATTACTATGCCGTCTCGAATGAACGATATGCCCGATGATGCCCCATTTTAGAGATTAATTTTACATAAGTATTCCTAAATAATAGAAAAAACCGAATGATTTAAATTCGGTTTTTTCGTTTACGGCGCCTTCGTAATTTATGTTTCTTATGCGAGCTTGTTCATGCCATTTTTTTTCCTTTAAAATTTGTATGTCACGCCTGCACCGACAATTTGCCTAATTTGTAGGGCAGAATTTCTCTTTCCAACTTCAACATTATCTTTAATAATCGGAATAGCCGTATTGTCATCGTAGATCATCTGTACACCTGCGTTTACTGTAATAAACTTGTTTACCTTCATAAAAAGATTGGCCGTATAGTCAATATCTACATTTTGAGGTTTATCTAAATAGTTTGAATAGAGTTTTAGTATATTTTCAAATGAAATGTTCTCCATTAGATTTACTTTATAATAAGCGTCAAATGACGCGCCGAATTCAGTGCGGGACTTGCTGTTCGGATTTAGTCCATATCGTGTGGAAAGGAGCGTATCACTTACGAATACAAACCGCACAGCCGCAGGTGAAAGATTAAATCTGAGGTTGTCCGATCGTTTATACGCAAAACCCGGACCGAAGCTCAGGTATGCCGGAGCTAAAAACCTGGATATCCTTTTTTTGGGTGAAGCTGTGTAGTCATAACCATCGGCAAATTGTGTGTTAAAGTTTAGAAAAAAGGTATAAAGCCAATATTGAGATGCCTGATGTCCCAACAAGCTATTTAAAACTAATCGGTCATCATTTTTGCGCCAGTCCGACTCTTTTTGAAAGGTTAGCCCATAAGCCGCAAGGACCTTGTTGTCCCATGACCATTTGCCTTTCTTGTAATTGAAGTCGTAATTAAGAGTTAGGTTGCCGGAGAATGAATTCACCCCACCAGCAGCCCAATTAGAAAATGAACTTTGGTTGATCAGAAAGGTGTTTTCTCCTTTGATAATCCAGGTTTTCGTGCTGTCTACCGCGGTTGTCTGAGCGTAGGTTTCATGTGCTAATAAGCCAAGAGCAATAAGAATGATTGATTTTATTATTTTCATGTGTATACTTAATTTGTTTGCATTTCCATATTATTGTGATCCAAATGAGCACGTACAGCTTTCCATCTTATTAGACAACTAACGCAGTGGTTTTTATAGCTGCGTATTGGATTTGTTGAAATATATTTCGTTCCTATCGTTATATACAACAAATTTGATCTGATCGATGCTCTTAAAACGAGGTTATTATCCATTTTCAACGTGATGTTTTGAGCGTGTACGAGAAAATTAATATTTTATAACTAAACGAATAAATGGGATTAATGTTTTTTTGTCTTTTTGATTGTGTTTATTTTAAATAAAATCAGAACTTTGTTCACTTTGGAAGCATTCCCGATTTATTAGCGTATCAGCTTTTGGTAAAAGTTCGTGGAAAGCTTTTCACACCAACTGGAAGCTAGCGGATATTTATTGTTTTGGATCGTGAAAGGCGGCTTCTATTGAGCTATTCATAGCAAAAACTAACAAAATGTTTCGATGAAAATAACGCTACTTTGTATAGGTAAAACAGATGACAAGTACCTGATTGAGGGTATTGACAAGTATATTAAACGGTTAAAGTTTTATGTAAATTTCAGTATTGTGGTCATTCCAGACATCAAAAATGTCAAAAATCTTTCTGCTGAGCAGCAGAAAGATAAGGAGGCTCTGCTGATTTTGAAACAATTACAGCCTCAAGATTTAGTCGTTTTGCTGGATGAACATGGAAAAGAGTTTCGTTCCTTGGAGTTTTCTGCTTATCTGGAAAAAATGATGGTACAAAGTGTTCAGCATATGGTATTTATTATTGGTGGTCCCTATGGGTTTGACCAAAAAATTTATGATCGGGCGAAGTCAAAAATTTCGTTGTCCAAGATGACATTTTCGCATCAAATGATTCGTTTGTTTTTTACAGAGCAACTCTATCGTGCTTTTTCTATCATGAAAGGGGAGCCTTATCATCACGAATAATATGGAAAAAAGTCCGTAACTTCATCATGAATAAAAACAAGCTTATGAATTTGCCCAACAAACGAGATTATCACTATAAAAGTGACGAAGGAGAGAAAAATAGCCAATTGAATAAATACATTATGATTGCTTGTATTATAATCGTAATCGCATTGGCATTTTTTTTCGCATAGCTTAATGCCCTTCCATACGGATCTAGTAAAAGAAATAAATCTCTTACTTAATATCCGTATGGAGGATATCAGCAGATGATTTTAATAAATTTTAATTGAATTGTTTAAGCAAGAACGCTTAATTTTTGGGAGAAGGTTGGCAGGTTTTGCGCGTTCTTTTTGGGGCGGTGTTGTTTACGAATCCCCAGTTGGTCATGTAGAATGACAAGGGATTAATTTCTAATAGTTTTTTCATTTTTTCTTTTTTTACCATATAATAATTTATTGATTCGCTAATAAGTGATCAATAATCGAGCCAAACTATAGGGCTTGTCATGTTCGAAAAGAAATATAGCAAATAAGGTCAATAAAAAATAGTTGAAAGTGTGTTTTTTAGGGCTCGGTCAACATAAAACGCAGCCCATTTGAGAGGGGCTGCGTCGAATCGAAGTATTTATTTTTTATCAATTTTATATAATTTACCGATATCTGTGATTGCGTAAAGCGCACCATCTTTTCCTTGCGTGATATCTCTAAATCGTTGCCCTTCACTACCTAGTAGACGTTCTTCTCCAACCACTTTATTGTCCTTCAGTATAATTCTGGCAATGTGCATACTGCTTAGACCGCAAATAAAAAGATTATTCTTCCATTCTGGAATATTCTGTCCGGTATAGAATGTAATTCCACTAGGAGAGAGGACTGGATCCCAATAATATACAGGTTGTTCAAGACCGTCTTTTTGTTGTATACCCGCACCAACTTTATCTCCTTTATATTCTATACCATACGTAATCGTTGGCCATCCATAATTCTTGCCTGCTTCAATTCTGTTCAACTCGTCGCCGCCCCGTGGACCAAATTCGGTTTCCCAAAGATCGCCAGTTTCAGGATGTAAGGCAAGTCCCTGTGGATTACGATGTCCATAACTGTAAATTTCTGGACGTGCATTTGCCTTGCCTATAAATGGATTCCCAGGGGCAGGCTGTCCATCAGTGGTGATACGTAGGATCTTGCCCAATGCTGCATTCAGATCTTGTGCCAATGGTCGTGTGACCAAATCAGATCTTTCACCCGTACTCAAAATAATGTTGCCTTCTTTATCAAAGATAATTCGTCCACCATAATGCAGATTCCCTTTATGAGTAGGAGTAGCCTGATAGATAACTTTAGCGCCTTCTATTGATTTCTCATCGGCTGAGAGCTTTCCTTTTGCAACGGCCGTCAAAGTTCCAGCAGCGGTATTATCAGAGAAAACCCAATATATCATACGGTTTGACTCGAATTTTGGATCAAGACGTAATCCCAAAAGCCCACCTTGTCCACTGCTATTGACTTGAGGTAAACCTTTAATTGGTTCACTTAATTTGCCGTCTGCCGTTGCAATGCGAAAATCACCTTCTTTTTCTGAGATTAATAATCGGCCATCGGGTAAAGCAGTTATACCCCAAGGAGATTTTAATCCCTCGGCAATTACTTTACCTTCGAACGGCGTGCTCGTCTTTGCACCTTTAATTCTGGTTTGTCCAGCAAATGCTGGTTTATAACTTGTGTTTGCCTTTTGTGTTTCTACCGGAGGATAACTTGTTGTGTCAGTTGCAGAATTTGCACTGCTATCCGAACTTGAATTTGAATTCGCATGGTTGGAATTACATGCAGTTAATCCTAAAGATACTGTTAAGAGGCTTATTGTCAGTTTGGTTTTCATTATCTGTGACTTGTTTTTGGTCTGATTATCTGCTTGAAGATATTAAAAATTAATGAAATATTATTTTTCAGAATGTAATAATATAAATATATAACTCATACTAATAAGAAAGGGGAATGCTAGCCAGCTAATTTGTTTTTAAGTATTATAGGAGTTATTTTCCCGCCAGGCAGTTTCTTACGATTCGATGGAGCTCAATATCATTGTTTATATAATAATCACTTATATCTAGAATTGTGTTTGTATTTAAATTGTAAATACATACGGGAACGTAGTTGGGTTGTGCAGAGGTCTCGAAAGTCTTAAAATAATCTGCACTTTCCTGTATGTTTGAAAACTCTTTGGATTCGCAATGCTGTGTATCCTGATTATAAGCAATGGTTATAAAGTTCTTTTTCATTTTACTCGCCTTTTATCAGAATAACGAAAATTGGGAAGTAAAAGTTTTAAAAATTATTGCCTTTTATTTCTTAAACACTGATATGGCTTGCGGCTATCGGCTGTCCAAAAAATATTTTTGCTTTACTTTCAAAGTCTCTCGGATCATCTGTTGTATAAAAGGCCAGTTGGCCATTTTGAGAACAAAGTGTTTCAATTTCCTGGTGTCTACCTAGATATTCTTTTAAGCTATTGGCAACAATAGGTCCCTGAGAGATGATCTTTATATTACTTGGTGTATATTTTTTGATTACGGGCAGCAATAGCGGATAGTGGGTACAGGCAAGCACGATGGTGTCGATCTGATCGGATTGCTGTAAAAGTTCCCGTAAATCTTTTTCTACAAAGTAATGAGCGCCCTCGGTATTGATTTCGTTGTTTTCTACCAAAGGGACCCAAAAAGGGCAGTCGTGCTGAAAAACCTCAATTTCTGGATTGAATTTGTGTATTTCTATTTTATAGGATTCAGATTTTACCGTTCCTGTAGTGGCTAAAATACCGATCTTGTTAGTTTTCGTAAAATTGTGTACGATTTCGGTCGTGGGTCTGATGACGCCAAGGACTTTCTTTCCAGGGGGAAGATCATGTTGTTGAATAGTCCTTAATGCTTTTGCAGAAGCCGTATTACATGCCAGAATAACGAGATTACAGCCCAGGTCAAATAATTTAAAAACACATTGTTTGGTGTAATTATAAACGGTCTCAAAGGATCTTGTACCGTATGGAACACGGGCGTTATCGCCTAAATAGATATAATCGTATTGAGGTAAAAGTTGTTGAATTTCTTTAAATACGGAGAGTCCTCCATAACCAGAATCAAAAATACCAATAGGACCGGGTGTTGTTAAATTATCCATAACACAATGTTATAAGCACCTTCACTTATAACATTGTGTTACAAGTTTCAGATTTATTGAAGCAAAGATGGTTTCTCTTTGTATATTTTCCAAATTAATTCGCCAAATAATGTATTTGTCCAAGCAAACCAATGTCTTGTGAATTTTTTAGGATCGTTTTTATGAAAAGACTCATGCATAAATCCGGTTCCACCATGTGTATTGACCAGGGTTTTAATACAATTACGAATCTCATCATCATTTGTTGAGGTCTGCGCCCGCATAATAATGGACATCGGCCAGATCATATCTCTTCCTATGTGAGGTCCACCAATGCCTTCTGCTGCTGTTCCCTTAAAAAAGAATGGATTTTTATCAGACAAAACAAAGTTACGCGTACGTTGATAAACTTCGTTATTTAGATCTACAGCTCCTAAATAAGGTAGAGCCAACAAACTAGGAATATTCGCGTCATCCATCATAAGATGGCTCGAAAAACCGTCTACCTCAAAAGCATATATCCGGCCCAGTGTCGGGTGGTCGATGATACCATATTTATTGACTGCTGCTTCGACCTCATTGGCAAGCGCTTCCATTTTTGCAGCGAGTTCATGTTCATTTTTAACCTTTTTCAAAATTTCGGCAGACTGCCTCAGACTAACAATCGCAAATAAATTGGATGGAATAAGAAATGAGAAAATTGTAGAATCGTCCGAAGGTCGAAAACTAGAGCAGATCAAACCAACTGGATTTACAGGATATCCATAGCCATCTACCTGTAATGTATCGGAGCCCCTGGAGGTTGTTCGTTCAAATTTATATGGGCCTAGGCTATCTTTACGTTGTTGCTCAACGAAAGTCTGATATATTTTATGTTGAGCTTCCAACCATTCATCATTAAATGGGCTACTGTCACTCGTTTCCTTCCAATAATGATAAGCTAATCGAATTGGATAACACAATGAATCGATTTCCCATTTTCGTTCATGAATTCCAGGTTTCATGTTTGTGTGGTCACTGAACCATTCGCCTTTCTTTGTTGGATCGTTATAAAATGCATTGGCATAGGGATCAATATTGATGCATTTGCTCTGTTTTTGAATTAAGCCAACAATAAGATCTTGTAGTTTTTTGTCCTTTTTCATAAAAGGGAGGTACGGCCATACCTGCGCACTACTGTCACGTAACCACATCGCATCGATATCTCCTGTAATCACATACGTGTAATTCCTTCCGTTTTGGACATAGGGAAATACGGTAGTATCTAAGGTATTAGGAAAGCAGTTGTTAAATAACCAAGCCAGTTCCTTATTTTTAACATTTTTCTGAAATTCTACAATTGCATCTTCGATTACCTTGCTCGAGAAAAGTCTTTTCTCTTTAGATGTCCGAACAGTGGGAAAAGAATGTTCCTGAGCGAATGAAAATTTGCTTGTAAGTGCACCTGCGGTTAACAGGGTTGCGTTTTGGATAAATGTTCTGCGTTTCATGCTTATTAGGGCTATTTTTTATGATTTAAGGTTATTTACTGAAATGCAAGATATAAATATTTTTGAATAAAAGGAACAGCAAATACGATTTAGCATGATAAAATTGACTGAACATATGAATAAAGTCAATTTTATTCGGTTAATTTGCGTTTAGGAATGCATTTTGCTAGAAAAAATAATCTTTGAAATAATTTTATGAGGCTTAATATAACAAAAAATAATAATTTACTCCGAATTGTGCTGGCAGGCATGGGAGTAGGTATTTCCTTCGGAGGTTTTGCCCAGATTAAGAGTCAGCCTTATTCGTATCATTTTTATCAAAAAATGAACGATGCGGTTTATTCTACTGAAACGAGGATGCATACTTCTGCTAAACCATTCGTCATTAAAGACTCTTTATTGTTAGCCAAGTTTGATTCAATACAATCCAATAAAGCCGTTTCCTCGTCCAATTGGTTTATGCGCAAAATTTTTAATGAACATCTTGTGCAGGTTGAGAAAGACGATTACACATTTTATGCTGATTTTCTACCGGATCTTTATATTGGAAAGGACATGCAGGGCGACAAGCGCCGTACATGGATGAACGGTAGAGGATTTCAGGTGGGATTGAATGTAGGAAACAAATTTACATTTAATACTTCCGCATTTGAAAGTCAAGCTGTCTTTCCTAAATATTTAGATGATTATATTGTTGCGCATAAAGTTATTCCGGGTCAAGGAAATACCAAATTTCAGTCCAAGAATAAAATGGACTGGATGTATGCGACAGCTAGTATGACTTATGATGCCCATAAGTATATCCAGGCAACTTTGGCTTACGACAAAAACTTTATCGGGGATGGCTATCGATCGATGCTTTTATCGGACTTTTCCTCAAATTATGCGCATCTGAAATTGACCGGGACCATAGGGAATGTTCAATATACTTCGATCTGGGCCTATATGAATGATCCGACGCATCCTAGACAGGATTTGACGGGTACAACTCCGATGGAAGGGCAGAATAATACACGTTTAGGAGACGGAAAAAAATGGGGGGCATTCCAATATTTGGATTGGAATGTGACCAATAAATTATCGATAGGCTTTTTTCAATCTGTCGTTTGGGCTGCTCAAGATGAAGCTGGTAAAAGAGGTTTTGATTTTAGTTATATTAGTCCAATTATCTTTATCCGGCCTGTTGAAAGTAATAATCGTACTTCACCCGATAAAATGTTTTTAGGATTGACCTCCAAATATAAATTACCTTATAGATTGACTGCGTATGGACAGTTTTTGTTGGGTGAATTTACAGCAAAAGAATTCTTCGCAGGTAACGGCTATGCGCATAACAAATGGGGCGCACAACTTGGTGTAAGGGGATATGATGTATTTGGTGTTAAGAACTTGAACTTTCTTGCCGAGTATAATACGGCAAGACCATATACTTACGCACACTTTAAATCGTATTCAAACTATAGTAACAATGCCGAACCATTGGCTCATCCGAAAGGGGCAAACTTTAGAGAGCTTGTTGGGATTGTGAACTATGCTTGGGATAGATGGGATTTTTCGTTACAAGGTATGTTCACCCAAAATGGACTGGATCTCCCGGATGGAAGTAATATGGGGGGAGACATTTTTCAATCCTATAATACAATACCTAATATGTACGGAAATCATATAGCACAAGGAATAAAGAACAATATCTATTATGCAGATGCTAAGGCTGCCTATGTGCTTAACCCCAAGTATAACCTTCGCTTAGAACTTGGTTATACCCAACGTTACGCAAAAGCACAATATGAAACACCTATAGTCAATAAGTCTGGTGTTGTGTCATTTGGACTTCGCTCAAGTTTCCGAGCAATTTATAACGATTTATAGAAATTTTTATAAACTGATCTATACTAGAAATAAAACAAACTATATTGATTTGGCCATAAATGCTACAAAAACCAATATAGTTTGTTTTTAAAACGAGGGCTCACGACAAATTGACAAGATAGGGAAGACAGCTTTGATACAGCCAGAATAAAATATCCGATGGTTGACGATCCCTACTTATGATTTGTCATGACTTTAAAACGGTCGATTTAAACTGAATAATTGCATGAGTTAGGTCATTTATCCAATGGGCATGCACCAAAAATAATTATATTCCGATGAAAAAAATCCTCATACTGAATGGCCCAAATTTGAATTTATTGGGTGTAAGAGAGAAATCAATTTATGGTAGCCAGGATTTCCTTAGCTATTTTGATGAGATTAAACAACAGTTTGAAACGGTGCAATTACACTATTTTCAAAGCAATTCAGAAGGAGGGTTAATCGATAAGATTCACGAAGTTGGTTTTGAATTTGATGGAATTGTGTTGAATGCTGGAGCGTATACGCATACATCTGTTGCTATTGGAGATGCAATTGCGGCAGTTACAACACCCGTTATTGAAGTTCACATAAGCAATGTCCATCAAAGAGAGGAATTTCGCCATCATTCGTTCCTGGCAAAGAATTGTAAAGGGGTGATCTGTGGTTTTGGACTGGATAGCTACAGATTGGGTATCGAGGCGTTTATTAAATAATATCTTCTTTTGCAAGGAAGAGAAAAAATAGCTGTAAAATAAAAAAGCGGGAATTCCCGCTTTTTTATTTTACAGCTAACAGACTTGTTCTAACCAATAAGACTTCTGATTTCGACTTCGTCTGCTTTGATCTGAGCTTTCATTTCTTCAAGCGAGTCAAACCGTTCATCATGTCGGATAAAATGAAGGAACTTGACACGTAGTGTCTTGCCATAAATATCCTGATCGAAATCGAATAGGCTGATTTCAATCGCACGATTCATTCCATCAACAGTGGGTCTGGTCCCTATATAGCCCATACCTTTCGCAATTGAAACCGGATTTTCCTCTTTATACTCGCCCGTAGTGATGTTTTGGATATGATTATAGATGTATACCTCAACAGCATAAATACCATAGGCTGGTATTAGTTTATGGGGTTCGTGAACCTGCAGGTTTGCTGTCGGAAATCCGATTGTACGCCCAATTTGGTCGCCTCTAATAACAGTTCCCGTTAATTCGAAAGGATAACCTAAATAGAGATTAGCCGTTCTTATATCGCCCTTTATAAGCGCTTCACGTACTCGTGTGGAGGATACTGCAATATCATTGATATCCTGCTCTGGAATTTCGTCAACACTGTAGTCAAATATAGATGCAAACTGCTCTAAATCGCCCATAGTACCCTTTCGATCTTTTCCAAAATGGTGATCATAGCCTATCACAATCTTTTTTGTACCCAATTTGCCTACAAGAACATTACTAATATATTCTTCCGGAGTCTGATTTGAAAAATCACGGGAAAAAGGAATGATAATTAAGTGGTCAATTCCCACTTTGCTTAATTGACTGACCTTTTCTTCGATATCGTTGATTAGGCGTAAACTATCATCATCTGGATTGATAATCAATCGTGGATGTGGAAAAAAAGTAAGCAAAATTGTCTCACCATTAATTTTATGAGCTGCTTCCTTTAAGTGAGCCAATATTTTTTGATGGCCAATATGAACACCATCGAAAGTACCGATGGTTACAACTGCATTTTCAACTGGTGAGAAATCATCTAAACTTCTGTAGATTTTCATTTATAGGAGTTTTTGCAAAAATAAGATAAAGAATCAATAAAATGGGATGGTAAAGTTATTTAATGATTTCTTTATGACGTTTTATTTCAGCGATAAGTTGTTCAAGATTCCAAGCATTTTCTACCCTATAATCGCCACTTTTGGTGCGTCTCAAAGAACTCAGATGTGATCCACTCTGTAAGAATTTTCCAAAATCGTAGGCCAATGATCTGATGTAGGTTCCTTTTGAACAGGATATACGGAAATACACGTTGGGGAGCTCGATCTTTTCAATAAGAAAGCTATTGATGCGCACCTGGCGGGATTTTATTTCCACCTCTTCGCCACGACGGGCCTTTTCATAGACGCGTTCACCATTAATTTTTATGGCTGAATGGGCTGGAGGAAATTGCTGAATTTCACCCTCAAAGGATTTTGCTGCTTCGAAGATCATTTCCTCTGTGATATGATCGATTGAAAAGGTTTGGTCAATTTCTGTTTCCAGATCATAAGATGGCGTTGTCGCTCCTAAGGTGATCGAACCTGTATATTCTTTGTCTTCGGCTTGGTAGCTGTCTATTTTCTTTGTGAGTTTGCCGGTGCACACAATGAGTAGACCGGTCGCAAGTGGATCTAAAGTTCCTGCATGACCGACTTTTAATTTTAACGGTTTGATTGAGTTTCTAACTTTGCCAACAACGTCAAAACTTGTCCATGTTAAAGGTTTATCGATCAACAACATTTCTCCTTCAGCAAAATTGAACTTTGCTGAGTTTTCACTAACCTCTATATTTTCCATCCAAAGATTTTAGATAATTTGTAAACTATGACCCGAAAGTAGGAGGGTAAGAATGATAACACCCACGATGATTCGGTACCAACCAAAAGCTTTAAAACCATATTTGGTTAAAAAGCCAATAAAAGACTTAATAGCAACGATCGCAACAACGAAACCAATTAGATTTCCTATAATAAGTAAATTGAGTTCTTCTCCCGTGAAGGTGTTTCCCTCTTTAAAAAATTTCAAAAGTTTTACCGCAGAAGCGCCAAACATCATTGGTAACGCAAGGAAAAAGGAAAATTCGGCTGCTGCTTTACGTGTTAGCTTTTCGGCCATACCTCCAATGATCGTACTTGCGGATCTTGATGTACCCGGGATCAATGCAAGACATTGATATACACCGATCATAAAAGCTTGTTTGTAAGAAACATTGTCCGAATCTTCTACTGTTGGTTTGTTAAACCATTTGTCGACGAAAAGTAAAACTACGCCACCGACCACCAACATAACTGCGACCATTAAGGGACTCTCTAATAATGCATCAATATAATCGTTGAATAGCAAGCCCAATATAGAGGCTGGAATAGCTGCAATGACCAATTTGTAGTAAAATGATAGCGTTTTGAAAAAACGTTTGTAGTATAGTACCAGAACGGATAATATCGTTCCTAACTGGATGACAATCGTAAATAATTTAACAAATGCCGATGGTTGAATACCCATTAAGGCAGTAGCAATAATCATATGGCCTGTCGAAGACACAGGCAAAAACTCCGTTAATCCTTCGATGATAGCAAGGATGATAGCTTCAATTATAGACATCTGTTTGAAATAAGATTATACTTTAGTTGGATTTGTTTTTGGGGCGGTATAGAATTGCAGCGAACCCTAGCGCAAACCCGAGAACAACAACAATAGGGGCCAACGTAATCTTGGTAAAACTATAGATATCAGTTTCACCAGACATCAATGTAAAGCCAATGATTACAACAATTAAGCTAGCTATAAACAGTTGGTAGTTTACTTTGGAGAATACAAATGAACCTTTGTTGACTGATTCAGTAGATTTCTTTATTTGAGCCATTTTTTTATCTGTATAAATCGTTAGATTGTGCCTTTAAATATTTTGTTACCGCGAAATAGGTGCTAAGTCCCGAAATGAGAATTCCAATCAAGATTACGCCTAAAAAGATCACCGCAAATTCGAACCAGTTGCGTAAAAAGACCAGCTCTGGTATTTGCTGCTGTGCAAATTTTAGCGTTAAAATGAGGAGTAAAATCGCGATCAAAGATCCCAGTAAACCATGAATGATACCATATGTTATAAATGGTTTACGAATAAAGTTTTTAGTAGCCCCAATCAATTGCATACTTTTGATTAAGAAACGTTGTGAATAGATCGCAAGACGTATCGTATTGTTGATTAAAGCTACGGCGATAATCAATAGGATAACCGCAAAAGCCAGAACAATCATTCCAATGATGCGTACGTTTTTGTTGATCATGTCAATTAATGATTCTTGGTATACAACTTCTTTAATTTTATTGTTTTTGGAGATCTTTTCAATAAAAGTTTTAATGCTATCTGTATTGGCATAATTCTCTTTCATGTAAACATCCAAAGAAGGCAATAGTGGGTTATGCCCCAGATATTGTACGAAATCTTCACCAAGATCTTCTTTCAAGTTTTTTGCAGCCAATTCCTTACTAATATATTCGGTGCGAAGCACGTAGGGATCTTTTTCAAGGTCTTTTTGTAGAGAAAGGACATCACCTTCGCTTGTACCATCATTTACGATGACATTTAAGACGATATTTTCCTTAACGTATTTCGAAAGATTTTTAGCGTGCACCAAGAGTAATCCCAACATACCTGTTACCAGCAACACGAGAGCGATACTGATAACCGTAGATACGTATACAGATTTTGTTTTTCTTTTTTGTGTGCTTAATTCGTATTCTGACATAATAAGCAAAAATTTATTTGCGAAAGTAACTATTTGAGTGGAAGATTTCGAATTAATCTTATAATTACTTTGATAAAAATCAATTCGAAGGCTGTTTTCTTCCTATGTTTAATTAACTTTTCAATACTATAATTTATTGTTCAAACTACAAAACTTTTATCACATTTCAGTATTAAAATCGTAATTTCGCAAGTCATAAAAATTCCTTACGAATAAAAATGGAGTATAATCACAAATCATTAGAGAAAAAGTGGCAGAAGTTTTGGGCGGATCATCAAACGTATAAAACGTCCGATACGCATCAAAAGCCAAAATACTATGTATTGGATATGTTTCCTTATCCTTCCGGAGCGGGACTGCACGTTGGTCACCCGCTGGGATATATTGCTTCGGACATCTTTTCAAGATATAAACGTTTGAAAGGTTTCAATGTATTGCATCCGATGGGATATGATTCTTTTGGACTTCCTGCAGAGCAATATGCCATTCAAACTGGTCAGCATCCTGCAGTGACTACTGAGGTAAATATCAATCGGTATCGTGAGCAAATGGATAACATTGGGTTCTCTTATGATTGGAGTAGAGAAGTACGTACTTCTGATCCGTCGTATTACAAATGGACACAGTGGATTTTTATGAGATTGTTTGATTCTTGGTATAATAAGGAATCAGATAAAGCTGAACCGATCGAAACATTAATCGCGAGGTTTGTTGCAAGTGGTTCAACTGGCATTTCAGCAGTTTCAGATGAAGATGTCTTGGAATTCAGCGCTGACGAGTGGAAATCTTTTGATGAAGAAAAACAACAACGGGAATTGTTGAAATATCGGATTGCTTATTTGCGTGAAAGTACAGTAAACTGGTGTGCTGCTTTAGGTACAGTATTAGCGAATGACGAGGTAATCAACGGTGTCTCTGAACGCGGTGGTTATCCTGTAGAGCAAAAGAAGATGATGCAGTGGTCTATGCGTATTACTGCTTATGCGGATCGTTTATTGAAAGGTTTGGATACAATTGATTGGCCAGAACCTTTGGTTGAAATGCAGCGTAACTGGATCGGAAAATCGGTGGGTGCTTCCGTGAAATTTCCAGTACCACAATTCGATACAGCAATTGAAGTGTTTACGACACGTGTAGATACTATATATGGTGTTTCATTTGTCGTTTTGGCTCCAGAACATGAATTGGTTACAGCATTGACCACCCCTGAGCAGCAAGCTGAAGTAGATGCCTATATCGAGAAAACTTCGAAAAAGTCTGAATTAGATCGTATGGCCGATACAAAAACAGTCTCAGGTGCTTTTACAGGTTCTTACGCTAAACATCCAATTTCTGGACAAGATGTACAGATTTGGATCGCAGATTATGTACTTGCTGGTTATGGAACAGGGGCTGTTATGGCGGTTCCTAGTGGCGATCAACGTGACTATGTATTCGCTAAACATTTCGCTCTTCCTATTATTCCTATTTCGGATACCCAAAATATTGAAGAAGAAGCTGATCCAAATAAAGAAGGAAAATACATCAATTCCGATTTTATCAACGGTATGACTTACCAAGAAGCGGTTCCTGCTTTGATTACTAAATTGGAAGAATTGAAATTAGGTAAAGCGAAAATAAACTTCCGTATGCGTGATGCTATTTTTGGGCGTCAGCGTTATTGGGGAGAACCCGTACCTGTCTACTTTAAAAATGGGTTACCTTATTTAATTAAAGAAGAAGAATTACCGCTCTTATTGCCCGAAGTTGATAAATATTTACCAACGGAATCAGGTGAACCTCCTTTAGGAAGGGCCAAAGATTGGAAATATGAAGATCAATATGAGTATGAACTGAGCACGATGCCGGGATGGGCAGGCTCTTCATGGTATTGGTTTAGATATATGGATCCAAAAAATGAAGGTAATTTTGCATCTAAAGAGGCTGTAGATTATTGGAAAGCAGTAGATTTATATATCGGTGGTTCTGAGCATGCTACAGGGCACTTATTATATTCGCGTTTTTGGAACAAATTCTTAAAAGATTTGGGTTACCAAAATGAAGAAGAACCATTCCGCAAATTGATTAATCAAGGCATGATTCAAGGGCGCTCTAATTTTGTGTATCGTGTACTTGATGACGAAGGGAGAGGTACAAATCAATTTGTGTCTTATGGATTAAAAAATGAATACAAAACTATTCCTTTACATGTAGACGTGAATATTGTTCATAATGATCTATTGGATTTGGAAAAATTCAAAAACTTCAGACCGGATTTTGCAAATGCTGAATTTGTATTGGAAAATGGTAAGTATATCTGCGGTAGTGAGGTGGAGAAAATGTCTAAATCCAAATTCAATGTGGTCAATCCTGACGATATTATCGAATCTTATGGAGCAGATACATTGCGTCTATACGAAATGTTTTTGGGACCTTTGGAGCAGGCTAAGCCTTGGAATACAAATGGTATTGAAGGGGTTTATAAGTTCTTACGTAAATTATGGCGACTGTTCCACGATGCTGAGGGTAATTTCAGTGTTTCCGATGAAGATCCATCCAAAGCAGAGTTTAAAGCCTTACATAAAATTATCAAAAAGGTAGAAGATGATATTGAGCGTTTTTCATTCAATACTTCAGTTTCAGCCTTCATGATCTGCGTCAATGAGTTGACGGACTTGAAATGCAATAAACGACAAATATTGGAGCAATTAGTTGTCACTCTTCAACCGTATGCGCCACATATTACGGAAGAGTTGTGGGCGCTATTGGGTAAAGAAGCTGGTACACTTTCTTACGCTTCATATCCTGTGTTTAAACCAGAATATTTAGTTGAATCTGAATTTGCTTATCCGGTATCTTTCAATGGTAAGATGAAATTCAATCTATCATTAGCGCTTGATTTAGATCAAAAAGCTGTAGAAGATACGATTAGAGCACATGCTGATGTACAACGGCATTTAGATGGGAAGGCGATCAAAAAGATTATTTTTGTCAAAGGAAAAATAATCAATATTGTGATTTAACCCACTCCATACAGTATAAAAAGCCGTTTTATCGACAGGATAAAACGGCTTTTTTATGCCAATACATCTTGAAAAGCTATTGTTTTATCGAAGATAGCTTTCGCATAGGGACAGTTTGGGATAATTTTGGCGTCATTTTTTCGGGCATAGTCAACAGCCTCCAGTACCAATTTTTTTCCCACACTCATTCCCTGATACTCGTCGTATACTTCTGTATGATCAATGGAAAACTCATGATCGCTTTGCCAGGTATACTCTAAAATTCCGGCTTCATTATTTTCAACTTCTGCAATAAAATTGCCTCTTTCGTCCCTTTCGATGTTTCTTATTTCCATAGTTTTTTATAAAAATAACGTCCAAATGATCTTTTTGTTTTATGGAATTTTTCAATTTTGTGATCGCAATACATCTTGTTTAAAAGGTTGAAAGATCGGTAAGCTTCAGGTGACTGACTGTTATCAGCCCCATTGCACGCGACTAGGTTTAGACAATAACTTATGAACTGGACATGGGTGTTTAAAATCAAAGAAACGAATCGGTTCCAGGTTAAAATCACTTGGTGCAGGATCGTTCAACATCCCTTTTTTTAAAGAATTTTTTGTACCTTTGCAATTATCTCCTTAGAACACATCGCATTTTTATCTTTTCAACGAAGCTCTAAAGGTCCGTAACCTCCTCGGGAACATTTATTTTAATCCATATTGAATGAGCAAAAGCCAAATTACATTTAACAAAAAAGAACGAGAAAAAAAGAAACTACTCAAAAAACAACAAAAAATTGAGAAAAAAGAATTCAACAAAACAAACAACGACAAGGGGAAATCTTTGGAAGAACTGTTTGCTTATGTTGATGAACATGGGAATATTTCAGACAGACCTGCGATAAAATTGAAAGAAGGGGAGAGTCCAAGCATGGCCTCAAATCATCATGACGAGTATTCCTTCGGAAAAGTTGTCCATTACAATAACGACTCCAACTATGGGTTTATTAGAGACAACGAAACTCAGCAATCTATTTATTTCAATGACCGTCTTGCTGGACAGAAATTGAACCTGAATCAGAAAGTGAAGTTTAAATTTAAAAGTGCTAAACAAGGTGCTCAAGTCACTGAAGTCTTGATCGAGTATTAGCTAAAAAAGTACTCTTAATCGAGTATTGATGATTATAAGGCCTTTTGTTTGATGTCAGGGTATTTGGAGTCAAACAAAGGTTTTTTACATTTATCTGAATGCCTGCTTTCCCGCTAATGGCATTCTTTAAAAGAGAGGCTTCCTGCAGTTTTAGCTTTTAAATCGCTTTCATTAATCGCTCTCTTGATAGCGAAAAGAGTTTTTCCCTACCGGCATAATTTCACGATTACCTTTACAGAAAAAGTTCGATTTTTAGAATTCCCCTTTGTTTTGAATATGTCGCTGATCTAATTTTGATGTGATCTGTATGCTTTTTACGTGATTTGTATACTTTTTATATGGTCCTACTGGGGGTACCTTTGTAGTCCTGTGATATTTTGCCTTAAATACTGTTGATTCTAAGTTGTCTTCTAAGAATTTATAGGGTAAATTTCTGGTTATTGTTCCTGTCCTGTATAAGTTGATGATTTTTTTTGATATAGAAGGATTGATGGAAACAGAAATAAAATAACCCTCCAGCAAAGTAAGCTGCGACGTCAGCAATATCTCCGGTATTATAAGTGGTATATTGAGGCATAATCCATTCAAAAAGTAAGGAGGTAAAGAATGAAATTATCCAGATTTGGTAAAGCGGATAACCATGGGCTCTGCCATTATTGAATACATAACTACCCACGATAGATGAAAAATGGATAATGATCGGTACAAAAACGAAATCAGTCAGCCATCCGTTCAGAAAGGGGATAGGGGAATGATTAGTCCGAGTAAATCGAATAAAGAACCAACAAAACCAGTAGAAGATAAATAAGCCGTCAAACAGCTCCCTACTTAATGAGCGAAGGAGACGGCGATTAACATTGCTATAGCACCACATGCCATTAAAGTTAAAAACATAAAGAAAGCAGTCTGTTTACCGAATTTCTTCCAAGAACTGTCGTTTGGATGAGCTGGGATTAAAGTTTGTTTTAATTCGATGTATTGCCTTTTTAGCCAATTTCCCGTTGATTTTTCCATGTATATGGTCTTATTTCGTATTCATGGTGTAAAATTAGAACAATTGTTCTAATTTTACACCATGAATACGAAAGAAAAAATTATTGTGGGTGCGCTGAAGCTTTACAATCGTGATGGTATACGTACGGTAACAACGCGTCAAATTGCTCAGGAACTAAATATAAGTGCCGGTAATCTTCATTATCATTTTAAACATACCGAGGATATTATTTTTCAACTTTTCCAATTATTGCAAAACGAGTATGAAAAGATGATTTTGAAGCCTGAAGATGAAGCAAGCACATTTCGCCAGGTGCTGGATAGTTTTATTGATGGCTCTTATGCGCTGATATCGAAATACAGGTTTATTTTTGAGAATTTTGTTGAAATTTGCAACTGGATCCCCAGTATTGCAGAAGCTTACAGAAGTTTGGTGGCACAGCGTGAAGAGCAACTTGTCTCTCTATTTTTGTATTACGCTGAGTTAGGTATGTTTCGTTCTGATATACCCTTGGTAAATTTACAGGGGTTCGTGCGCCAACTTTTTATCATTTCAGATTTTTGGAGCTCAAGCTATGCTGTTTTGGGTGCACACCAAAATGGAAATCCACTGGAAGATTATAGACAGACGATTCACACGGCCTTTTATCCATATCTTGTTTAAAGGAACGGGTCAAATTGGATCGATCCTTGGATTGTTATTCTTTCCTTAATGTGAAAATGGTAACCTCGGGTCGGGCGTTGAATCTGATGGGAATGCTGTGTCCCAGTCCGCGGTTGATATATAATGTTCTGTCTCCGCTTATTTTCTTGATTCCTTTATCGTAGTTTTTATTCTTTACGGAAATAATCGGGGAGCCCCAGAAAGGAATTCTTACTTGGCCAGCATGCGTGTGTCCTGCCAGTATCCAGCCATTGTATCCATTCCAGCCGTCGAGGTCTGCGGCATCCGGATTGTGACATAAAACTAAACTGGCTTGAGATTGATCATAGTCTTTCATGGTCTTTACAAGGTCAAAGTTCGTTCCCCAAAAGTCATCTATACCGAATATTCTTAATCCTTGGGTTATTACGCTTTCATTTCTCAATACTTTTATCGAATATCCATTGAGTAGGCTAACGATTGAATCTGCCGCCGCACTGTCCTGAAAATTCTTTCCATAGTCATGATTACCTAGAATTGCCAATGTTTGAAGTTTGCCTTTTGGGACATCTTGCATGACTTCATCGAGTTGTTCTAAAGGGATTTTATTCTGGACAAGACGTACAAAGTCACCGGTGTATACCATGATATCGGGCTTTAATGCTCGGATTTCCCGAAAGGTTCTTTTTATAAAATCTTTATTCACATAGTTACCGATATGTATGTCCGAGATTTGGATCAACGACTTTCCTTCCAATGCTTCTGGTAAATGTTTTACAGTTAGATTGATCTGCTCGTATTTTACCCAATGTGGCTCGATTTTCCAGCTGTAAAAACCGAGCAATGCACCCATTACGAATAAATAAATTGCTATATGCTTTAATTTTCGCTTATTTTTCATAGCGCTAAATTAACTTTTCCAGTCAGATTTGCTAATCTTCATATTGAGGCTTTTCCAGGTTTCGTTGCCAATTGTTACTTCCGAAATAATATTTTCGTTAATTCGAAAACCTACGGCTTCATAACATCGGATTGCATTGTGATTCCAGTCATAAACGTTTAAATCGGCTATTTCATAATTGCCTTCAGTAAAAAGCAGCTTGAGTAGTTCATTTACCGTGCTTCTGCCGTAACCTTTATTTCGTTCGGAACTTTTTGCAATTAGGATGCGGCAAAGCCTTGGAATGTCCCGTTCGAAGCTTAATTCGCAGTGGCCGATAATTTCTTCGGTTGCTGTATCGATGATTTTAAAGGCGTTTCGCTTTGGGTCTTGAATGTATTTTTCAAGTTGGAAATCGGTAATCGGAAACGAAAAATACGGTCCTGCAAACTGTAATAGTTCCTCTGCTGATTGAATCCATGACTTAAAAAGCGGGAAATCTGATTTTTCGAATTGAAGTAGTGTTATCATGATTATTGTCTAGTTGCCACTCTGAAGGCAAATCAATTTAGAAAATTCTCGTGCCCGATCCTAAAGAAATTACTGAATTTTACGAAATTCGTGCGAAATATATTAAAAGAGTATTATGCCGCAGCTTATTTTAGGTACAATTATAGAAGCTCCTTTATCGGTTGTTTTTGACTTGGCACGTAGTATTGATCTGCATATGTATTCGACAAAGAAAACTGGGGAGAAGGCAATTGATGGGGTGACGACAGGATTAATCGAGGCAGGTCAGCAGGTGCGCTGGCGTGCAAGGCATCTTGGAGTAAAGCAAACATTAACTGTGCAGATAACAGCGATGGAAAAACCTCATTTTTTCGAAGATCGAATGACTCAGGGAGTGTTTCATTCGATGGATCACCAGCATATTTTCAAGGAACTGGAACATGGCAAAGTATTAATGCGCGATGTGTTCAATTTTAAAGCTCCTCTCGGGGTTCTGGGAAGGCTTGCAGAATGGCTATTTTTAACCCGATACATGCTGCGCTTTCTTGAAGAAAGAAATCAGGTGATCAAAGAAGTTGCTGAGTCGGGTGAATTCCAGGTCTATCTTCCAGTCTAGTTTCATTTGGGGGTAAACGATAGGTTGCTAGGTGTCGACTGTTGGTTTTAGCGAGAAGCATAGGGGCGAATTTTTCAACTGGATCACATTTAGCAGTTCAATGAACGATGATATGGGGATGCTCCGCTTTTTTTCTGAATTATCTGAAAACTCGTATGTGTTTAATGGTTTCTAGCAACAACAACTATCGTTGGATTTTCCTTCTGAAGTTGCTCCTGCAAGAAATCAAAAGCTCCTTTCTGATTCATGGTGACCTGATAGATTTTGTTGAATTCATTATAGAAATAGACGCGATAGCTGTTGGGCCCCCGGTAGTTTCTTATGATTTTTGTTTCAATGCGATGGATTTGACTAATTGGGATCTGTTTGTTTCCGATAAATGGGAAAAATAAAATTTCATTTTCACAAAAAAGATAAGGGGCAATAGCTGAAAAGATGCGGACTAGCCGTCTGCTATATTGTTGGTAGATGTAAAGATCATCGTCGTCTAGTTGCTGCAGTGCATGGATGAATTTTTGGTTTTTAATGTAAGCTATCCAACTCAACAGGCCGAACGCAAAGCCTAGGTAAACGAAAAGAAAGGATAGGGTAGGGAGCGATTTGTAAAAAAACGACAGCCTGTCTTCACTGTCCATCCATTTCTTGAAAAAAGCTGCCAGAAAAAATCCGTAACAAAAAACGAACAACACCAGGAAGACTCCAATTATCACATTGCGGGTTTTCCTGATTTTTATAAGTTCTGCTTTTAAGAACGATCTCATTACTGTGGGGGTGTTACTCATGGTTTGTTGGAAAAGCCTAAATATAATAAAAGCGTTTGTTTTGTTCTGCGCGAATTGGACTTTAACGGCTTTGGGTAGTTTTATTTGTAATGTTTTACTTAAGGTTATTCTGTTTATTTAGCTGTATTAAATCTTCTTATTGATTTATTTTGTTGTTTTTTGACGCTATTGGGTATACCGAAAGGGTTGTCTAACTCATTACATTCCAGTGCTGGTCCGATGCTGTGAAGGTTGTTTTAAGCTCGTTTTTTCTTCTCTTTTTCTTGAGTGACCGTAAGGTGCTTTACTCGGAGAAGATGTCTTAAATCGATTAAAAGAGGGCTAGAATTAAGTCGAGTGATTTGGATAGTTGGTCTTGGTCGCCGCAGATCCATTTAGGTGGGAGTTGCGTGTCTATGTAGCAGACAAGTTTTTTATATCATCCTATAGTTTTGCGAAAAGGTTATTATTACTCGTTTTAAGCAATTTTATTCAAATTGCGAGTAAACGGGTGGTTGTGTAGAGATATTGTCTTAGATCGAATTAAAATGGTGTTAAATCCGGTGTTTGCTTACTCTTAATGAAGTGGTCTTTGCAAATGGACTTGCTTGGGGGTGTCTAAACGTTTCGCATGATGTTGGTAGAAGCGCTAGAGAAATATAACAAAGTACATGTGCGCGCTCTGCTGCATGGATGCTCCTTTGGATAGGCGGACATCGTTAATGGCGGGAACTGTGACCTCGAACTGTACCATACACATGAAGAATTTAAAGATTGTGGTCTCCTGTATTTTTTTGTATCCAGCACTGGAGGGAATGCCCGCTTTGGCGCTATCCATGAATAGCGGAAAGGATGTGGATAAAATTTTATCCACATCCTTTCCGCTATAAAAACCAGGCTTTTCAAACCGTTTTACATGTGTTTTTTTTATTTATATAATCGATGTAATGTGTTGTTGTATAGATGTTAATTTGTGTTTTTTTTGATTTTATATTAAAAGATGTAAAATTGTACAAAAATAGTGTTATAGTCAGGAAATGATCCGTATTTTTTTGATTTAACCCAAAGGAAAGGCGTCAAAAAAGGAGCATTGTTGCCTTGGTATAGGCTTACAAAAAGCCTATTTCCTTGTTCAATGGAGTGGATTAAATAAAAAGTGAGGGTTACTTTCAGGGAGTTATATCGAGTTTGGTAGCGACCTTATAACAGGTTTAGAAATGGTCTTGGGTCGTCCTATTTCGCGTAATTTGAAGGGATTTCAATGATTTGAATAATTGAATAGCGGGACGCTTAAATGCGATATATTTTAATGTTTTGTAATTTTTATATTGCTTTTAATCAGTTGTTTTATGTAGATTATATCGATGTGTAGTTTATGTTTTGAAAAAGTTGATTTTGCGTCTTCTGGATTATTTTCAAAACGATGCTCAATAGAAAAAATGAAGGAAAAAGCTGAGGATTTAGCCTGTTAATCCAAGGAATTACCCGTGGTTTTATTAGGGTCGATATGGCTTTTCGTTAACAGGATTTTCCCTTTAATCAGGTCATCATTGAATTGGCCGACCGTTGTTTTTTGAAGCATTTCCGAGAGGTTATTGCGTATGCTTTTGAACTCGTGATGCAAGGGGCAGGGATATTGTTCGGAGCAGAATTCAAGCCCCATGCCGCAGCCGACAAATAGGCTTTCACCGTCGATCGCTTTGACGACTTCGGATAGTGGAGTGGACATATCTTCCCTGTCGAGGTAAAATCCACCACCAGGTCCCTTCATGGATCGAATGATACCTGCACGACTTAGATTCTGCAATATCTTGCCTAGAAAAGCTTCCGGAGAATGGATACTCTCTGCTATTTCTTTTATGCTCACGCGTTTATTTTCTTGGGAGCTTTGTGCGATAAAAAAAACTGCCCGTAGTCCATATTCACATGTTTTAGAAAAAATACCCATAATCTTTTTGCTTTTTGCAAATGTACAAAATCAAAAATAGCCATCCACCAATGATTAAAAATTAGGGATGACTATTTGATGAAGTGGGGTAGTGCAATTAATTTAGTTGCAATGATGCTGGACCAAATTCTTCGAAATGAATGTTCTCAGCGTTGATACCCTGATTGGTTAAATATTGGAAGTGCTTTTTGATAAATCCTGATGGACCACAGAGGTAATAGTTTGCCTCCTGTGGAAGATGCGAAGCATCTATTTTAGCGAGATCCACCCAACCCACAAGTACGTCGGCATCCGCATCCTGTGCTTCGTCATAGAAAGAAAAACTAGTTATGTTTTGATGTTGATTTTCCAATGTTTTTACTCTTTCTTTAAACGCATGTAAATCAGGGTTACGGCAACCGTGGATCCAAGTGATTGGTTTGTCTTCTTTCTTGTCAGCTAAATGCTCTAACATGGCAATTAATGGGGTCTGACCAACTCCACCACTAATAAATACATGTGGTTTTTCACTTTCGATAAGTTGAAAGGAACCTGTTGGTGCTGTGAGTTCCAGTTGTTTTCCAACTTCAAAGTATTGATGTATATAATTACTCACCATGCCGTCAGGCTTTCCCTCAGCAGCTTCTCTTTTTACCGAAATCCGAAGGTATTCTCCATTGCTCGCATCGGAAAGACTATATTGTCTTGGTTGATACAGGTGTAATTCGGGAAGAAATACACGTACACTTACATACTGGCCTGCCTCATGTTTTGGAAGTTTTCCTTGATCTGTTGGCTTGAGATAAATAGACTGAATCTCGGCAGTCTCAGATACCACTTTTACAATGGTGAATGGCTTCCAGCCCGTCCATCCACCGTCGTTCTGGATCATTTGATCATACATATCCTTTTCGATTCCGATCATCAGGTCTGCTAATTGAAAATAGGCAACTTTCCAGGCTTCAATCAGTTCTTCTGTTGCAGCGTCCCCCAATACTTCTTGAATGGAGGCCAATAGATGCTTGCCAACAATCTGATAATGCTCCGGACGAATATTGAGGCTACTGTGTTTTTGTCCAATATGTTTCACTGCAGAAAGAAGGACTGCGGGATTCTCGATATGCTCGGCATAGGCCAACACTGCCGTGGCCAACGCCGTTTGTTGTCGCGCATTTTGTTGGTTTCCCATATTGAAGATATGTTTAAGCTCAGGATTGTGGGCAAACATACGTTTATAAAAATAACTGGTCAGCGCCACACCATGTTCTTTTAAAACCGGTACAGTGCCTTTGATTAACTCTTTTTGTGCTTCAGTAATCATAATAAAATATTTAAATACCTTTTTATCTTTTATTTGATCGGAATAAAAAACAAAAAAAATCCACCTCGGCTACGAGGAATTTTGTAAACCTTGATAGGGTTCATTTGCAAGTGACTATCGGGTACAAAAATAGAAATTTATAATAAAAGACAAAAATATCTTTTATTATTTTTTATCTGTTGTTTGGTCATCACCTGATCGATTGAAAAGGTAGTATTATTATCAGCTCTGGCTATTCTAAGTTTATAGCGCTGGCTATTCCCAGGTTTTGAGGTTTTTAGGATAAAATGTCCATTCAGGGGTTTTTATAATATCCTGGTCTATATCGTACCAAGGACTAAGCGTGCTGTTGTTCCAATTGTTTAAAATTTGTATTTCTTGGGCTGGCATGTAACTTTGCGCGAGCAGCACGATTGTTTTTCCAGTACTGTCCTTAGCTAGATCAACTACAATGATTGCATGGCCAATGGGTGATCCCTTCTGGATAAAAGTATCTCCAATCTTAACTTCCTGAGTCGTTTTTACGCTGGGCAGCTCATCGTGTAACGAAGCTGTATTGGCATAGGCAAACACATATTCCAGGTATTTCCAATAGGTTGGGTAGGAGTAGTCTCCTTTTGCATAGTTTGTATACGCGTGGGGTTTGCTATCGGAAAGGAAGTTGAATTTGATATCCTTATACCGCTTTTGTTGGTATAAGTAATCTGCCCTGAGCCGCATTACAGCATCGGCGCATTGATGTAAATCGCGCTTTCCTATGTCTAGTTTCACAACACTATTGTAGATGTTATTTCTAGGTTTAATTTTTCCGTTATAATAATGTACCTCCTGGTCGATGGGATATAATGGAAGATTTTCGAGAAAATGTCCAAATTCTTCGACCCGGTAGGTAGGCCTTTTAAAGCCTTCTGGTAACAAAATGCGCGATTTGACCGTCATCCCATCGGGTTTGATAAACTGATTTCCGTCAGGTGCTATTGACTCAGTAGTTGCCGGATTCAAAGTTTTGTTATTAGGTGCAGCAACATTTGGCTGCCCACATCCACTGAAAACCTGACACGAGAGGAGTGGAATGAGTACATATATTGATCTCATATAAAAGTTTCTGAGCTAGTGTATTGCGTTTCATCGAATATACTTAAATTTAGATATAATTCGAAGTGTGAATCATTTGAAAAAATTAAGAAATTTTTAAGCTATTCATCAACTTTTTGGATCATTTTCTGATGTAGCTTAGCCGAAGTTAATAAGAATACGATTATGTCAGGAAAACAGATTTTTCAGACGTCAAGCAAAAAGCGCTGGTACGCTTTTTCATGGATGAGCAGAGCATTGGTGATTGGTTTGATCATTGGTGTTATCTGTGTGGTTTATACATTGGGAAAGATTCAGATTCCTCCTTTTCCAACAATTAATACCAACACAGCGTTGAATGAAAAGTCCACCGCCAGATTAAAAAAATCCAAACAATTTAAGGAGTTTACCATTGTAAAATCCGAATTGGAGAAGATTAAACGTGACCGGGAGCTGAAGCATTTGAAACATATTGGTACCAAAGATAGAATCAATATGGGGTTTTATGTCAGTTCTTGGTCTAATGAAGTCCGTGAGCAGTCTCTATCGGATCTACGCCGCAATATTGGTCATTTGGATATGGTGGCTATGGAATCCTTTTTTACTGTACCTAATCAAGACACAGTAGTAGATAAAGCGGATACCGCTGCACTTAAGGTCATTCATCAATATAAGCGCAAAGCTATCGCGCAGATTTCCAATTTCAGTGGTAATGATTTTGACGGGCAGACTGTAAAGGCTATTTTACTTAATCCGGATAAACAACAGCGTTTTATAGACGACATCCTTCTTAAAGTGAAGCGCAATGGCTTTGCTGGTATAAATATTGACTTTGAGAATTTACAGTTGGATGATCACAAGCCATTAAACGATTTTATGGCCCATATCTATACCATATTTCATACGGAGGGCCTGCTTGTCACCCAGGATATTTCACCTGAAAATGATGATTACGATCCCATTGCGTTACAAAAATACAACGACTATATTATTTTGATGGCTTATGATCAGCATTCTATTGAAAGTAATGCCGGCGCCATTTCACATCAGGCATGGGTTGAAAAAAATCTCGATGAACTTTGCAATAAGATCGATGCAGACAAGGTGATTCTGGCTTTGGCCTGTTATGGATATGATTGGCCAAAAGGCAGTGTTGGTAAGACATTGACTTATGATAACGCTGTTATTTTGGCGCATAATTACAATGCTAAGATTACTTTTGATCCCGAATCTGCAAATCTCAACTTTAGCTACAAAGATGGGACAGGGATGCATCATGATGTCTATTTTACAGACGCTGCAACCTATTTTAATCTTATCCGTAAAGCAGATGACTGGGGGCTGGCCGGTATCGCACTGTGGCGTTTAGGAAGTGAAGATACCCGTTTATGGTCATTTATTTCACGATCATTGGGTCAAGAAAACTTGAAAAAAGAACCCTTTGACTTTGGAAAGATAAGCCAGATCAATGTCGGGGGTATTCAATATATTGGGGATGGGGAAATTTTGGACTTGGTCAATAGTCCCGCTCCGGGGGAAGTGAAATTCACTTACGACCCATCAACGCTTATGGTTCAGAATCAGGAGTATGTAAAGACGCCAAGTAATTATGTAATCAAACGCTTTGGAGAAAGAGATAATACTGTAGTTCTGACCTTTGATGACGGTCCCGATCCTACGTATACACCACAAGTATTGGATATCTTAAAAAAGGAACATGTTCCCGGAGCTTTCTTTCTTGTTGGTGTTATGGCTGAGAAAAATATGGATCTGGTTCGTAGAGAATATCAAGAGGGACATGAACTCGGTAACCATACCTTTTTTCATCCTGATATGTCTACAATAGGCCCAAATAGGGTTAAGTTTGAACTGAATGCCACCCGAAAAATCATCGAATGTATAACCGGTCATAGTACAATTCTTTTCCGGGCACCTTTTAATGCTGATGCCGAGCCACAGACTGTTGCCGAAATTCTGCCTGTTGCTCAGAGCCGGAAAGAGAACTACATCAATATTGGAGAGTACATTGATCCCAACGACTGGTTACCCGGCCGTACGGCAGATGAAATCTATAATGAAGTCATCAAACAACGCGATAATGGGAACATTATTCTATTACATGATGCCGGAGGCAATCGAGAAGCGACTATAGCCGCCTTGCCGCGTATTATTCATTATTTTAAATCTCACGGTTATAAATTTGCGAAGATTGGAGATTTAATGGGAAAAAAACGTGATGAATTGATGCCCCCTGTAGAAAATGCTTCCGATTCGGGATTTAGTGGATCTTCCAACCGCTTGTTCTTAGGAACATTGTTTTACGGTAACATCTTCCTTAACTTGGTTTTTTCCATTGCAATTGTATTGGCAATTTTTAGAACAGCAATGATTGCTTATCTGGCAATCCGACAAAAACAAAAAAGTAAAAAAGAGCGATCTCAATTGGTTGTGGAACCTCGGGAAAAGGTAAGTGTGATCATTCCTGCCTATAATGAGGAAATAACAGTGTTGGCGACGATAAAAAGCCTGTTGAATTTGGATTATCCCAATTATGAATTGATTTTTGTTGATGATGGATCGAAAGATAAAACTTTTGAGATTGTCAGTAAGGTGTATGGCGATCATCCTAAAGTAAGGTTATTTACAAAACCAAATGGGGGGAAAGCGTCTGCGCTTAACTATGGTATCCAACAATCCGAAGCACAGTTTGTGCTTTGTATCGATGCCGATACACAACTGAAAACAGATGCGTTAAAACAGTTGATGAAATATTTCAATAAACCTCAGGTCGGCGCTGTTGCGGGTAGTGTTAAAGTGGGAAATGTGCATAATATATTGACACATTGGCAATCGATCGAATATATAACCTCACAGAATATGGATCGGAGAGCGTTCGATTTGCTCAATATGATATCGGTCGTACCAGGAGCAATTGGGGCCTTTCGTAGATCTGTTATTTTGGAAGTGGGCGGATTTACAACAGATACATTAGCGGAAGATTGTGATTTAACCATGCGTATATTAAGAGCGGGTTATACCGTGCGAAATTCATCTGAAGCAATCGCTTATACGGAAGCGCCCGATACGGTCGGGATGCTCTTCAAGCAACGTTTCCGTTGGAGTTTTGGTGTGTTGCAAAGTTTCTGGAAGAATAAACAGACCCTGTTGAATCCCAAATATGGCTATTTTGGCATGGTCGGAATGCCTAATATTCTGATTTTTCAGATTATACTTCCTTTATTTGCTCCCTTGGCCGATATTTTTATGTTATTCTCTCTGGTGAGTGGTCTTTTCTCCTTAAGCGAGGTAAATGGTATCAGCTGGACGGGAATTGCAGGATTATTTTCACTGCATAACGGTTTTGGCCAAGTGATGTTTTATTACTTCCTTTTTGTATTCGTGGATATGTTCTTTGCAGGTATTGCCTTTAAAATGGAAGGCGAGAAGCTTAGCAATTTAATTTATTTGTTTCCGCAACGTTTTTTCTGGCGTCAACTGATGTACTTCGTTTTATTCAAGTCTGTCAGAAAAGCCATTAAAGGTGAATTGAATACCTGGGGTACCTTGAAACGGACAGGGGGAGTAAAGCAGGTAACAACAAGTGAATAAGAAGCCGGTAACAACAAGTGAATAAAAAACAGGCACGTGCATGAGCTAAACGATAGCGATCCAATGTGGTTCCTTCGTCGGATCCTACACTAGGATCACTATCGCCAGCCCGCCAAAAAGTATACCGAGATTTTTAATTGACCTTGAGAATAAGTACTTTCAACAAAAAAAGCAACAATAATGAAGATACTTTCCGCTCAGCAGATGCATAGGGTTGATGGTGAAACCTTAGAGGATCAAAAAATCAGTAGTCTAGACTTGATGGAACGAGCTGCAACAGTTGTTTTTGAGGAAATTAAAAAGCTTCATCCCCGATTGGAGTACAGTACCTTTTTCATCTTCTGCGGTAAAGGAAACAACGGCGGCGATGGCTTGGTGTTGGCTCGTCTGTTAGATCAACAACAGGCCCAAGTCAAGGTTTATTTAATGGATGTGGAGGATTACTCCGCTGATAATCTTGCCAATCAAAAGCGTTTACCCAATCATATCATTCAAAAAGTTGCTGCGGAAGACCAGATTGCTATCCCTTCCGATGCAATCGTACTGGATTGCCTGTTTGGTTATGGATTAAAGCGTGCACTAACAGCAGACTGGATTGGACTTATTTCTAGTATAAATGGATGTGCTGCAAGGATCTATTCCGTCGATATGCCTTCTGGATTACTGGCAGATAAAAAGACTGCTGCAGATGTTCAAATAGTAAAGGCAGATTTGGTTTATACCTTTCAGTTCCCCAAGATGGCCTTGCTGCTGCCCGAAAACCAATGGTATGTAAAAGACTTCAAGGTATTGGATATCGATCTTAGCCAACGAGCAATTGAAGCGGCAGAAACCAATCTTTTTTATGTCGACGAGCCGCTTGTCAGGTCCTTTTATCGACAACGAAGGAAATTTGATCATAAGGGAACATTTGGTCATACCCTGATTATTGGCGGAAGTAAAGGTAAAATGGGGGCCGTTCAGCTTGCGTTAAAAGCGGCTCTTCGAGCGGGCTGCGGTTTAGCTTCCGCTTATGTGCCTGACGGTGGTAATACCATCTTACAGACTGCTGTGCCCGAAGCGATGGTGATGACAGATCCTGAGCCGGATTTTATTAGCCAATTCCCGGCCATCGATGGCTACCAGTCTGTGGGGGTCGGAATCGGCATGGGAACAGCGCCGAATACAATTGATGCGCTAAAGGTATTTATAACCCGTGTTAATGATACCTCTTTGGTATTAGATGCTGATGCTTTGAATATTCTTGCCCGCGAACCGGATCTCTGGGCTTTTGTTCCAGCGCACAGTATATTGACTCCACATCCCAAAGAACTTAGCCGGATATTGGGTGCTTGGCAAGATGATTTTGAAAAGATTGAGAAAGTGAAAGTCTTTGCGCGTAAACATCAGTTTTACGTGTTAATAAAAGGGGCCAATAGTACGATGGTTATGCCTGATGGGCAGGTGTATTTCAATAGTACAGGCAATGTGGGAATGGCGACGGGGGGCAGTGGCGATATCCTGACGGGGATAATTACCTCCTTGCTTGGACAGGGCTATTCTTCCAAAGAGGCTTTAATTATGGGGGTATATATCCATGGGCGCGCGGCAGATATTGCAGTAAAAACGATCGGCACCTATTCCTTGTTACCTTCGGATACCATTAATCATCTTTCCGACGCATTTATCTCTTTAGAAAAAGGATTATGATAGATTGGTACATTGAACAAGTCTTTGCTGCCCGGACCTGGAAACTTCGAAAAGAGGTTTTCTCTCCCGAAGGTAAGCTGGCTGAAGTGATGTTGGATGGCGATTTTGAAGCGACGCATTTTGCGGCCTACGATGGAAACGAAGTGGTAGGCGTGCTGAGCCTGATTAGTTCAGGTGATACTTATACAATCCATTTCCTTGCCGTTGCCCCAAATCTAAGAATGAAAGGAATAGGGACCGCACTATTGCGTTATGCACGGCTTTTTATCCATACATTTGATGGTAAATATCTTCTTGCAAATGTGACCGGCGACCAGCAACATTTTTGGACAAGTAATGGATTTGTCCTTCTAAAACAGCATGAAGACACCGTCACCTATTCATTATCTATAACAGATGATCCTATACATTAACTGTAAGTGGGAAGATAGTGTAAGCGGGAAGATAGATCCTTTTCCCCATAAATGTGACCTATGTTATCCCCTGTGACCTGTGTTATCCCTACAGATTTTCATCGTAGGTGATCCGATCCGCTTCGGTAATGTTACGTATCACCCGGCAAGGATTGCCTGCAGCTACGACATCCGCTGGTATATCTTTTGTGACGACCGATCCAGAACCAATGACCGAATTTTTTCCGATTCGCACGCCAGGGTTGACGACAACATGTCCACCGATCCAAACATTATCTTCGACAATGATCGGCAAAGCAAATTCCCAACCTTGATTTCTTGCTTCAAAATGGAGGGGATGACCAGCTGTAAAGAGGCTTACATTGGGCCCAAATAATACATTGTCACCTATGGTAACCGGCGCGCCGTCTAAAATCGTACAATTATAGTTGCTGTAAAAGTTCTCACCAATAGCAATATTATAACCATAATCGCAACGAAAAGGAGGTTCAAGAAAGAATCGAGTTCCCGTCGCTTTAAACAGTTTTTGAATGATCTGTTTTCTGAATTTCAGTTGTTTAGGCTCCGAATCGTTAAATCGCTTCAGTTCTTCTTTTGCGTATTGTCTTTCCTTAAATAATTGCCCCTCCGAATCTATATAGGGAAGTCCGGCAATCATTTTTTCCTTTGCTGATTTCATTCAATGCCCGTTTTTCTGTAACAAACTTAGATAAATTGATTTTTAAAAGCAATAGCAATCTACGCGTTGTGAATCTAGGATATTGAGCGCTCTTATTTCGCATAATCAAGCCCCTGTTTTCTACTAAGCATAACCAATGAATACCCTGTTTTCCATTAAATTATCCTGTTTTCAACAAATGGACAGCTTTCCAGCGCCAGGTTATATAGCACCTACTGATCCCCACAAAGTGTCGTTAAACCTTTCTCCGATTTAATTCATACAGTTGTGACAAACAATTTTGGTTCGAGATGCATTTAGATATTGGAGCACACTATGCTATTGCCTTTGTCCGGGCTATATTCAAAATATTATTCCAATGAAGATTGCTTATATAAGTACCTACTTGCCCAAAGAATGTGGGATTGCCACTTTTACTTCAGATTTGTTGCATGCTGTAGCACTGCATAATCAGGAACTGACGCAACATGTTTTTGCGGTCGCGGATCGGGACTATGTTTATCCCAGTGAGGTCGTGTTTAAAATAGATCAACATCGTCAATTGTCCTATATTGAAGCAGCAAATTATATTAATGAAAACGGGTACGATTGTGTCATACTCGAACACGAATATGGCATCTTTGGAGGGAATAGCGGCATGTATATCTTATCATTGATTAATGCATTGCACATTCCGCTACTCGTTAATTTTCACACCATTCTTGAAAAACCAAATGTTGATGAAAAGGCCATTCTTATTGAAATTGTAAAACGGGCTTCCATTGTAATCGTCATGAGCAATTATGCAATTACATTACTCAAATCGATTTATCGGGTCAATACCTCTAAAGTTAGGCTGATACAGCACGGGGTTCCAGAGTTTACCTTGGATCATGAGCTTGCAAAACTTAAAAAGGGGCTTTCTGGAAAGAAAGTTTTATTGACCTTTGGTTTTTTGGGGCGTAACAAGGGAATTGAAATGGTGATTGAATCCCTACCTGAGGTCGTCAAAGATGAACCTGATCTGTTATACCTCGTTGTTGGTAAAACGCATCCCAATGTATTGGCACATTCCGGCGAGGAATATCGGGAATATCTGGGTAGTCTCGTGGAAGCCTATCAGTTGGAGGAACATGTGCAATTTGTCAATTCCTTTGTCAGTCAGGCCGATCTTGTGGAGTATCTATGTGCCTGTGATGTTTATGTTACACCTTATATTAATGAGGCACAGATTACAAGTGGAACATTGTCTTACGCTATTGGTGCCGGAGCTGCGGTGGTGTCCACTCCCTATTGGCATGCCAAAGAGCTGCTAGCTGATGGGAGGGGCGTGTTGGTGGAATTTAAAAATTCAGCCAAGATGGCCGAGGTGCTCAAAAATCTGTTTTCAAATTTGGACTATCGCACGACACTAAGAGACAACGCCCGTATATTTGGTAAAGAGATGACCTGGAAAAATATAGGTCTCCGGTACACACGAATTTTAGATAAAATTATTCCTACCTACGATAGCCTCAAAGAAAATGTAGGATTTAGTAAAGAGGAAATGCCTAAATTCAGCTGGAAGCATATCGACAGACTGACCAATCAGGTCGGTATCTTACAGCATGCAACTTATTCGCTACCGAACTACAAAGAGGGCTATTGTCTTGACGATAATGCAAGAGCGCTTTTAGTTGCTTTATTGGCGCAGCAAGATTTTGCTGACAAAAGGCTTGACCGTCGTATTTCGACTTATCTGAGTTATATCTATTATCATCAGCGCGAAGATGGGCTTTTTCACAATTTTATGAATTTCCAGCATAGTTTCCTCGATGAGGTGGGTTCGGAAGACTCCTTTGGACGGACGATATGGGCACTGGGGGTGCTTCTTCGGGAAACAAAATTGACAAGTTATTATCAATTGGGACATGAGCTGTTTTTTAGGGCCGTTCCAAATTTTGGCCAGTTGCGTTCCAACCGAGCGATAGCTTATACTGTACTGGGAATTGCGGAATATTTGCACCATCAATCCAATGATGAGGTGATGATAGAGCTGATGCGGGCACTTATCGGCAAGCTGGTACGGGAATACGAAGCAAGCTCAGATGAAAACTGGCAATGGTTTGAAGCGGTATTGAGTTATGACAACGCAATTTTGCCCTATGCGTTATTGACGGCCTATCCTTTTTTGAACGATGAAACAATAAAACAGTTGGGCCTATCGACTTTAAAGTTTCTCGAAAGTATGACTGTCCAGAATGGTGCGCTTTCATTGGTCGGAAACCAGGAATGGGCCAAGCAAGGAAAGCATATCAGTAAGTTTGGCCAGCAGCCGCTCGATGTCACGGCAATGGTATTTATGTATCGTGAAGCTTTTAGACTGACCAACAAAAAGGTCTATTTTACCCGTATGATTGCTTCTTTCCGCTGGTTTTTAGGAGAGAATGATCTTCGGCTCGGTTTGTATGATGAGGAAACCAAAGGTTGCTGTGATGGCCTTGAATCCTATGGCATCAATAGAAACCAAGGGGCGGAGAGCACCCTTTGTTTCTATTTGGCTTATATCGTAGCTTATCGTGCTTTTATTGATAACGATCAGGATTCAAGATAGCGAGCAATAGATCTTCGAGCTTGATGGTCGCGTAGGTTGATGCATAATCGGACATCGCATAAGGTAAGATAAGGTGTTCGTTGTGTACGATGGCTCCGCAGGAATAAATGACGTTTGGTACATACCCTTCCCGTTCCTCATCATTGGGTGTCATCAATGGGCTATGTAGGCGCCCAATTTCCACATGCGGGTTATCCAAGTCCAAAAGAGCTGCGCCTAGGACATATTCACGCATTGGTCCTACGGCATGGGTTAGAATCAGCCAGCCGTATTGTGTTTCTATTGGCGAACCGCAATTTCCGATCTGAACAAATTCATACGGATATTCTGGCTGCTGAATCCGGATTGCCGTTTCCTGCCATATATTGATATTATTGGAGTAGGCGATGTAGTTGTTCTCACCATCAATGCGGCAGAGCATGGCATAACGTCCATTTATTTTACGTGGAAATAGTGCCGCCCCCTTGTTGGCAATTTCACCATAAATAGGTTTCACTTTAAAATGGTAAAAATCTTTTGTGGTAAGTAATTTCGGGAGGATGCTGAATCCGTCGTAAGCGGTGTATGTTGCATAGTACGTGCTCTCACCTTTTTCGGTTCGGAACTGGACGAAGCGAGCGTCTTCAATTCCTCTTTTTTCTGTGTCGGCGATAGGAAATATAACACGTTCCGAAATGGAAGTATCCAGGGAGAAAGTCATTTCATAATGTGAAGATGCAAGCCAGAGTGCCTGTTGCAGAAATGTAATATTTTCCAGATTATCGTCACTATCGCGTCGCACTTCATCGATGTACCGTTTGAGTTCTTCGTAGGTAAATGTTTCTGTTAGCTTTTCCTCTAGTTTGGATTTGACTTCCGTTGGTTCGGCATGTAGCTCATTCATTTTCTTTAAGAACGATTCCTTGTGATAACGGTGATTTTTGACTTGTATGGGCTTATCCAATAAACTGCCAACATAATCGATATGTATATTATTGTCGACATCCAATGTGCCTGATCGAAAAACGATTGAAGAGACATGGCCTTCTCCTGTAGCCCTGAAACTCAAAATAACCCGTTTTTCACCTTTGAATAACTCTGTCTGGTCCGGATGTTCGATAATGGAGGGATTAAATAATGCCGCTGACTCAATCGAATATTCCATGGTGAAGTAGGATCCGATCAGTAGCTTGTCAATTTGACTTAGCTTTTCCTTTGGAAATGGAATCTTCTCCAATAAGTGGCTTATTCGGTCAAAATTACGTTCAAATATATGGACAATGCTACGATGTCTTTTCGTATAGCTTCGCAGGACCTGTCCAAATACCTCTTTCCGTTCCAATTCGTTAAGCGATAGAAGGCGTTTGATAACTTTTATCGTGCGGTCATCTCCCAACGAAAAAAAACGTGCTAGCACTCTCTTTTTATCAGGTTTAAAGTAAATATCCTTCCGTTCAACTTGTACTGGTCTATGCATAATGATATGTTGATGTTTATACCCTGTATTAGAACGAACAGTGATTGGCTTTTGTTTTTATTCTAAGCCAATAATCACCGGATATCTAATAAAAATGGAGTAACTTTGACCAAGGAAAAATTTTAGATATGATTGAAAATAGTTTAGAACCAAAAGCAATTTGGAAAAATTTCTCTGCATTGAATGCGGTCCCGAGAGCTTCTAAAAAAGAAGAGCGCGTGATTGCTTTTATGGTAGACTTTGGTAAATCCTTGGGTTTAGAAACAAGCGTTGATGAGATTGGCAACGTGCTCATCAAAAAATCCGCTACTCCGGGAATGGAGGACCGTAAAACGATTGTATTGCAGTCGCATTTGGATATGGTGCACCAAAAAAATAACGATACTGTTTTTGACTTCGATAATGAAGGTATTAAGATGTACGTTGATGGTGATTGGGTAAAAGCAGAGGGTACCACTTTGGGTGCAGATAATGGTCTTGGCGTTGCGACAATCATGTCGATTTTGGAATCATCCATTATTGAACACCCTGCCATTGAAGCCTTGTTTACCATTGATGAAGAGACAGGTATGACCGGAGCTTTAGGTTTAAAAGGCGGTGTGCTTTCGGGCGAAATCCTGTTGAATTTGGATACAGAGAATGATACTGAAATCGATATTGGCTGTGCCGGGGGCATTGATGTGACGGCAACGCAGTCCTACGTTGCAGAGCCTTGTCCTTTTGATACATTGTCTTTTGAAATTACAGTAAAAGGATTACATGGGGGGCATTCTGGTATGGACATTCATAAAGGTTTTGCCAATGCCAATAAAGTAATGAACCGTTTGCTATTTGGCGCCAATGCACATTATGGATTGCGTATTGCTTCTTTATTGGGCGGAAGTCTACGCAATGCAATTCCGAGAGAAAGTGTTGCAAAGGTGGTCATCATTAAGGATAAAGCAACTGACTTTGTTCAGAATTTGACACAATTGGCTCAAGATATCAAATTGGAATTTGCAACGACAGAACCGGCTATGGAAATTGTCGTGAAGCAAACTGATGCTGCTTATGCAACAGTAGTTCCAGTAAACGTGCAGGAAAACTTAATCAACAGTGTTTATGCGGCCTTAAATGGTGTATATCGTGTGAGTGCCGATTTTGAAGATTTGGTAGAAACCTCCAATAATATTGCTAAAGTAGAAGTAGGCGGGGAAAAGGTTTCCATTAAATGTCTAACCAGATCTTCTGTTGAAACGTCTAAATTTGATTTAGCCCAATCTTTAAAAGCCGCATTTGAACTGGGTGGTTTTACCGTCGGTTTTTCGGGCAATTATCCAGGATGGGCACCTAATCCGAATTCTGAAATTTTAGAAGTGCTCAAATCAATTTATACGAGACAACATGGTGAAGCTCCAGAAGTCGTGGCTTGCCATGCCGGACTTGAGTGCGGTATCTTGGGGACAAACTATCCCGAAATGGATATGATTTCTTTTGGACCAACAATCTTAGGTGCTCATTCGCCTGCAGAGCGTGTCTCCATTTCTTCGGTGCAGAAGTTTTGGAGTTTTGTGCTCGAAATTCTCAAAGAGATCCCTAAAAAATAAATTTTCAACAAGGGCCTATTGCTGGTTTTTTTTTGACGATTGGTCATGAAAGCAAAAAGAGATAGGTCACGGAAACAGAAAGGTATGGTGTAAGCCATACCTTTTTTATTTTCATTAATTTTTCATTTTTCTTGCAAAAAATGAAAAATTACCTTACTTTCAGGATGAAAAAATGATTTAATAGACCAAATTTTATACAAGCTCTCAAATTGAGGGAAAACCTAATAGTGATATAATGATCATAATCCTCATTGTAATCAGCATTTGTTTGCTTATCCTTTGCATAACTTATTTTAAGATCAATGCCTTTCTCGCTTTTTTAGTTGTTTCCTTACTCAGTGGACTTTTTTTGGGTATTCCACCGGCACAGTTGGTGGGGACAGTTGAAAAGGGCGTTGCGGGAGTTATGGGGAGCCTGACTTTAATCATTGTTTTGGGCGCAATGTTGGGGAAAATTGTAGCTGAAAGTGGGGCCGCCGAGATAATTGCTGAGCAAATGGTCCGCCTGATGGGAGAGCGATACCTGCAGTGGGGGCTTATGTTGACGGGTTTTATCGTTGGAATACCGCTATTTTATGGAATCGGATTTGTCTTATTAGTTCCCTTGATATTTTCGATTTCCTACCGCTATAAGTTGCCGACAGTATATATTGGATTACCGATGCTGGCTGCCCTTTCTGTAACACATGGCTTTATTCCGCCGCATCCTTCCCCAGTTGCATTAGTTGCCCTGTTTCACGCTGATATGGGACTGACACTTATCTATGGTCTTTTGATCGCCATACCTGCTATTATTTTGGGTGGGCCAATTTTTGGAAGAAGCCTCAAAAATATACGTGCAAGTCAGGAATCAATTTTTCGAGAGAAAGATCGCTCAGAATCAGTGCAGTATCCGCGCCCGACAGTGGGGGTAAGTTTGGCTGTAGCTTTGCTGCCGGTATTGCTCATTGTCTTATTTACACTGCTTCCTTATTGCTATCATACAACCAATATAGCGCTGCAGCAGGGAGTTAAGTTTATCGGCAACCCTACCGTTGTTATGATTATTGCGGTCGGTGTGGCAACCTATTTATTAGGATTGAAATTGGGACGATCGATGACCAATGTGATGACAATCTATGAGTCTGCGGTGAAAGATATTGCCATGATTCTATTGATTATTGCTGGCTCGGGAATCTTTAAACAAGTTATGGAGGACAGTGGAGTCAGTCTGTTATTGGCCAATACCCTGCAACAGCTCACCATTTCACCTTTACTGTTGGCTTGGTTAATTACAGCTGTTATCAGAGGTTGTGTCGGCTCGGCCACAGTAGCCGCCTTGACAGCCGCTGGTGTCCTGCTACCTATTGTTACAGGGGGAAAAGCAGATCCTAATCTCATGGTACTGGCGATAGGAGCCGGAAGTCTGATGTTCTCCCATGTCAATGATGCCGGATTTTGGCTATTTAAAGAGTACTTTGGCCTTAGCATAAAGGATACGTTATTTTCCTGGTCGATCATGGAGGCGATTGTTTCCATTGTTGGGCTCCTTGCTGTTTTACTATTGCAATTAATTTTATATTAGCTATTATTTTAAACTTTAAAATCGTTAAAGATGTACAACGCAGATGAACAATTCGAAAAATTAGGTTTGACATTACCTCCGGCACCGGCACCTAAAGGTGTCTATAAACCATACGTCATTGACGGCAAGTACCTGTATCTCTCTGGTCATGGTCCCGTACAAGATGATGCTGCATTAATTATCGGTCGAATTGGAAGTGATATCAGTCCTGAAGAAGGCAAACTTGCAGCCAGACAGGTTGGCCTAACCATGTTGTCGACCATTAAAACCAATTTGGGCTCATTGAACAAAATCAAGCGTGTAATCAAGGTATTGGGTATGGTCAACTGTACTTCGGATTTTCTTTATCATCCAGGTGTAATTAACGGCTGTAGTGAGCTGTTCGCTGCGGTTTGGGGAGAAGAGAATGGTATTGGAACACGTAGTGCAGTTGGATTTGGTTCTTTGCCCGATAATATTCCCGTAGAAATCGAAGCATTATTTGAGTTATACTAATCTGAATTGTATGGAAACTTGGTGCCATATACATGATGTCGATCAGGTCGATTCGCCAGCCTTGCTGGTCTACCCTGATCGCATTGTCAAGAACATAGACCGCGCTTTACATATTGTGCATGGGCGGGCTGATCGATTGCGGCCGCATATCAAAACGAACAAGTGTCGGGAAGTATGCCAACTGATGATGGATAGGGGGATAACAAAGTTTAAGTGTGCAACCATCGCAGAAGCTGAACTATTGGGTGTTATCGGTGCAAAAGATGTTTTGTTGGCATACCAGCCCGTAGGGCCAAAGATAGATCGTTTTTTGAATCTTGTAACCGCCTTTCCCGAGACACATTTTGCCTGTCTTGTGGATCATGTCGATGCAGCACAGGAGATTTCAAAGCGAAGCTTGTCGAAAGGCTTACACAGCGCTGTTTATCTGGATGTTAATATTGGCATGGGCCGTACAGGAGTACCTTTAGAAGGGATTGAGCGTCTCGTTATGGATATCCATCTTTTGGAAGGTGTTCAGTTGGTAGGTGTGCATGGTTATGACGGTCATATTCATGAAAAGGATTATAAACTTCGCGAAAAGCAATCCCAACATTCATATGGTATACTCGAAACGGCCTACCTTATGGCGCAGGTGTCCACTTCTAAACCTTTGACTAAAGTTATTGGCGGTTCGCCAAGTTTCACTTTTCATGCCGAACGCAGCGATGTAGAATGCAGTCCCGGAACGTTTGTGTTTTGGGATTTTGGCTATGCCGAAAATTACGCAGAACAGGATTTTATGCTTGCGGCGGTACTTTTGACGCGTGTCGTTTCTATCGTTGATCACAAGCACCTTTGTTTGGACCTGGGGTATAAATCAGTTGCATGTGAATCGCCGCAGCCTCGCGTCAAGTTTTTCGATCCCCGTATTGGCGAAATAAAAATGCAGAGTGAAGAACATTTGGTCGTTGAAGTTTCCAATACCGCACAATTTAATATCGGCGATGCCCTTTATGCAGTGCCAAGGCATATCTGCCCGACAGTAGCTTGTTATGGCGAACTTCAAGTTGTCAATGAACGGCAGGCAGATCAAATTTGGACTGTTTATGCGCGAAATAAAAAGATAAATTATTGATATGTACGAATTTGAAATGCCATTTTTGGTCGATGCACATTTGGATTTGAGTATGAATGCCATGGAATGGAATCGGGATCTTCGATTGCCGATTACTGAACTGAACCGTAGGGAAAAGGGGATGGATGACAAGCCCGATCGGGCTAAGGCAACAGTCACTTTTGACGAATTGCGTCGTGGTCATATTGGTTTGGTTGTTGCCACACAAATCGCCCGATTCGTAAAACCCGAAAGTTCTTTACCAGGCTGGTACTCACCGGAACAGGCATGGGCGCAAACACAGGGACAGCTTGCATGGTATAAAGCAATGGAAGCCGATGGACAAATGAAAATGATCTGTACAAAGACTGATTTGGACCAACATTTGGCGCTTTGGTCGGATGGCGGCGATCATGCCGATAAGCCAATCGGATATCTGCTGAGTCTGGAAGGTGCCGATTCCATTGTAGATATCAGCTATCTCGAAACAGCCTATAACTATGGTTTAAGAGCGATTGGACCAGCACATTACGGGCCAGGTAGATATGCCAATGGAACAGATTCGTCTGGCAAGCTTAATGAGCAGGGAATAAGGTTGTTGCAGGAAATGGAGCGATTGGGGATGATATTGGACGCGACACACCTAAATGATGATGCTTTTTGGGATGCTGTACAACGTTATCAGGGTGCGATTTGGGCCAGTCATAATAATTGCCGCAAGTTTGTGGACCATAATAGGCAGTTCAGTGATGAAATGATTAAGACACTTGTGGAGAAAAAAGCGGTGATCGGTGTAGCGCTCGATGCTTGGATGATGGTACCGAATTGGGTCCGCGGTGTATCCGACCCTAAAACAAGCAATTGCTCCATGGATATCATGGCCAACAATATTGATCATATTTGTCAATTGGCAGGAAATGTCGATCATGTTGGCGTGGGGAGCGATTTAGACGGAGCATTTGGCCGTGAGCAGTGTCCTTATGATCTGGAAACGATTGCTGATATCCAAAAAGTATTTGGTATCCTGTCAAAAAGAGGGTATGATAACACGGATCTTGAAAAGATTGCCAGCAAGAACTGGCTTAATTTTATGCGAAATGCATTGCCCGAATCTTAAGAAAAGATAATCGAATCTTAAGAAATGAAATGGAGACATCCTTGAGCACAAATAGGTCAATAACCTACCCAGATGATAGCATGTCTTGAAGAGCAAATAGTTAACAATAGCGAAGCTGATTAGACGAATCAAAACAAACACCTCCAATACCAATTAATAGATGAAACCAGTATTACGCGTGCAATTGTCCCTGATGATGTTTTTAGAGTATTTTATCAAAGGGGCTTGGTTTGTAACTTTGGGAACATACCTCATTAAATCGCTCAATGCCTCGGGTATGGAGGTCGCAAATATTTTTGCGACACAATCCCTTGGTGCTGTATTTGCTCCTTTTTTTGTGGGTTTTGTCGCCGACAGGTATTTTAATGCCGAGCGGGTACTTTCAGCATTACATCTCATTGGAGCTGCACTACTTTACGGGATGTCGCAGGCGCCCGATGCGACACATTTTTATCCCTATGTATTTGTCTATTTTATGGCTTACATGTCTTCGCTATCCTTATCCAATGGGATCGCATTCCGGCATATTGAAGATGCGAAGAAGTATTTTCCGGGGGTACGCGTGTGGGGAACGATCGGTTGGATCTGTTCGGGACTTGTGATCAGTTATTTGTTCCGTTGGGATGCTCCAGAATCGATACAGGCAGGTGCCTTGCATAATACCTTTATTATGGGCGCGGTTTGTTCGTTGTTACTGGCATTCTTTAGTTTGGCCCTACCAAAAACACCACCACAAGTGAAGCTTAGAGATGAAAAGTTTGATTTTGGAAAGGCAATCGGTTTGGATGCATTGAAGCTTTTAAAACAGCGGAGTTTTCTGATTTTTTTTGTAACAGCAATTGTCATCTGTATTCCCATTTCGTTCTATTATCAAAATGCGAACCCATTTTTGGTCAACGCCGGAATACCGAACCCCACAGCAAAAATGGCATTGGGGCAATTTTCCGAAGCCATCTGCTTATTGTTGATTCCATTTTTCTTTAGACGCTTGGGGTATAAAAAGATGATTTTACTGGGCATTGCGGCCTGGGCACTCCGTTATTTGTTTTTTGCCTACGGCGACGGACAGGAACGGTCATTTTTATTGCTATTCGGAATTTTATTGCATGGCATCTGCTATGATTTTATGTTCGTAGTGGGGCAGATCTATACCGATCGAATTGCTGGTGAAAAATACAAGGCTTCTGCACAGGGTCTTATTACCATTGCGATGTATGGTGTAGGGATGCTGATCGGATTTTGGGTTGCCGGTGCTGTTTCAGATTATCTGAAAACAGCTTATGCTGCTCAATTTTGGGAATATCTTTGGTTTATTCCGGCAGGTATTTCTGGTTTTTGTCTTGTGTTATTTGCCCTGTTTTTTAAAGAGGAGAAAACGGTGCCGGATATGAAAACCAGCTAAAGATGCGCTATGTTCAATTAAAGGCAGAACGTCCGTAAAAAACGATAACATGGAGCATCCATGATGGGAAGGTGCTCCATGTCTTTAAAATGCCTATTAGATCATATTGAACCATTCCTGGTATTTTTCACCGATGAAGGGGAGTGGTTTCCGCTCTCCGGAAAATGCGGACATTAATCCTAGTATAAGAGCAATAAGTAGGAGCAATCCAACAATACTAATGGCGATTCCGCCAATACCCGGAACAAAACGTAAAAGTCCCAAAGCCATTCCTGTTACTGAAATGCCTATACTTTGTCGGATATGGAATTGCGCTAAAGCAGTCTTTTCCTTGTTGTTCATGATGATGGCTGCAACAAGGCCGATAATGGTTAAGTAAGAAATAATAGCAATTGTTTTTCCGTCATTTGACGTAGCCTTCTGAATAGGGGTTCTCTCCATGATCCTTTATTGTAAAATGTTTGACTTAAATATTTAAGACAAATTTAGGAGAGATATCCCTTCTATCCTTTAGCTGAATTCAGGGATATTTTAATTATCCTTCGACACTTTCCAGTAATTGCTTTTCATGAAGTTCAAAATATTCACCTCTTTTCTCCATCAATTCAGCATGTGTACCCTGTTCTACAATCTCGCCTTGATCCATCACCAATATATGGTCTGCATTCTTGATTGTCGAGATGCGATGGGCAATAAAAATACAGGTCTTGCCTTTCATGATGCGGCTTAGCGAACGGAGAATTGTTTCTTCTGTTTTTGTATCCACGGCTGAAAGACAGTCATCAAAAATCAATACTTTAGGTTCCTTAATTAAAGCGCGTGCGATGGATACCCGTTGTTTTTGTCCCCCGGAGAGGGTGATACCACGTTCCCCAACGGCGGTTTCAAATCCATCTTCAAAAGCTATAATATTGTCGTATACAGCGGCATCTTTGGCGGCCTGTTCCACTTGTTCCTGTGTAAAGTGGTCTAAACCAAAGCCTATATTATTGGCAATGGTATCTGAAAATAGGAAAACATCTTGTGGGACAAATCCAACTTGTTGGCGCAAGCTTTTGAAATCAAGGTTTTTAATTTCAAGACTATCATAATGAATACTTCCTTTGTCGGTATCATACATTCGAAGGAGTAAGTTGGCCAGCGTAGATTTTCCGGATCCTGTTTTTCCGATAATAGCAAGTGTTTTGCCGATCGGAATTTGGAACGATATATTTTTAATCGCCTGAATACCTGTTTCCGGATAGGTAAAGGAGATTCCATCAACCCTGATTTCACCGGCTAGTTCTTTGGTAGCTGTTCCGTTAACAATTGGAGATTCAGTATGGAGGAATTCGTTGATGCGTTTTTGTGAGGCTGCAGCACGTTGTACCAATGATGTAACCCAAGCCAAAGACATGGCAGGGAAAGTCAACTGGTTGACATAAATGATAAACTCAGCAATATTTCCGGCAGTGACTGTTCCTTTGGCAACTTCAATTCCACCAATATAAATGGTGATTACCGTACTGAGCCCAATCAGCAATAGAATAAGCGGAAAGAAAACAGCCTGTACTTTGACGAGATCAAGAGCCGTATTACGGTAAATGGTACTTTCCTTCTCAAATTCCTGCATTTTGTTTTGTTCTCTGGTATAGGTCTTGATGACGCGGATACCTGCAAAAGTTTCCTGCACAAAAGAAGAAAGGTTCGCCAGTTGTTTCTGTATTTTTAAGCTACGCTTGTTAATAATCTTATTGACAAATAAAATAATAACCGATAGGACCGGTATTGGCGCCAATGCATAAGTAGCCAACCGTCCATTGACGCTATACATCGCATAGATGACCATGATCGATAAAACTATGGTATTGATCGCATACATGATGGCAGGTCCGAGGTAGTTACGTACCTGATTGACATCTTCGGTGGCTCGGCTCATGAGATCTCCGGTATTGTTCTTCCGAAAGAAACCGAAGTTTAAATCTTGGTAATGATTATAGATCTCATTTTTGAGGTCGTATTCAATATAACGCGACGTTAAAATGATCGTCTGACGCATAAAGAATAAAAATATGCCCCGCAACAGCGAAAGTAGGAGGACAACAAAACCAAAAAACAGGAGGCTGGTGCCAAATACCTGGTAGATGAGTTCCTGTCTGTCGAAACCATCAAATAGACGGTATAGATAGATGTTTTCCTGTACCAAATCAAATGCTTCGCGAATCACCTTTGCAGGCAATACTCCGAAATAGTTGGAGATGATAACAAAAATAACCCCTGGAATCAGTTTCCAGCGGTATTTATAAAAGTACTTATTTAAGTAGGCGAGATCCTTCATATTACGAATACAAAAGTAGGACTAATTCATCAAAATGCTTTACGATTTGAGTGAATTTACTGTCATTCGGAAATCAAATGTTAAGTCTTGGATAAAAAAAGTTGTTATGCACAACGAATAATTTTCCTACTTTTGCATCAAGTACCTTAAAAAATTAAAACAAATTAGAGTAGTACATTTTATGTCAACATCTCAAAATTCTATTTTTGAATTGATGAGCCAGTCTGGCCATCAAAACTTATTTTTCTGTAATGATGAATTAGTGGGCTTGAAAGCTATCGTTGCGATCCATGATACAACCTTGGGGCCTGCGATAGGAGGGGTTCGTATGTTACCATACGAAAGTACAGAAGAAGCTATTGAGGATGCTTTACGTTTATCCAAGGCCATTACGTATAAATCTGCCATCACTGGATTGAATTTAGGCGGGGGAAGTGCTGTTATTATTGGGAATAGCCGTTTGGACAAATCTGAGGTTTTATTGCGCCGTTTGGGCCAGTTTATTGAAGGGTTGAATGGTAATTTCATTGCTTCTTTGGATGTAGGTACCACACAACGCGATTTGGAACATATTTATACGGAGACTGACCATGTTGCTGGTTTACCAAAAGCAATTCATGGTAGTGGTGTAGGTGATCCTTCGATCTTTGCGGCTCAAGGTGTTTATTTTGGTATAAAAGCTTGTTTGAAAGAGCTTTATGGATCGGAAAGTGTTGCCGGCAAAAAAGTGATTGTACATGGAGTAGGTGGTATTGGTGAGCGTTTAATTGCGATGTTGCGTGAAGAGAATGCACGTGTTTATGTCAGCGATATTACGGAAGAAAAAATGCTGAAAGTGGCGGCCAAATACAAAGCAGAGCCAATCCCTTACGGTGAAGTATTCGATCACGAATTTGATGTATATTCTCCCTGTGCATTAGGCGGTACTGTAAATCCAGAATCCGCACAGAAAATGCAATGCAAAATTATTGCTGGTTCTGCCAATAATCAATTGAAAGATGAACTTGTTACAAGTTCTATCCTTCATGAAAGAGGTATATTATACGCCCCTGACTATTTGATCAACGCTGGTGCATTAATCGGCTGTTATTCAGAAATTCAAAATTATGGTGTAGATCACACTGAATTTGTGATCAAAAATATTTATAATGCGACTAGAGACGTGTTAAAAAAATCAAAAGAAGAGAATATCTCAACTTTTGAAGCGGCCAATCGCATCGCGGAGAAGCGTATCCAAGATATTAAAAAAATCAAGAGATAGTCTTCATCCCAAAATCGTTCTTATTTATTATTTTATAAAAAATCGTTCTTTAAAATTACTATGTTAAACAGGAGACACCTGAGGGTAAAAGTAGTGCAAACGCTTTATGCGTACAGTCTTTCGGAAGATAAAGACATCAAAACATTTGAGAAAGCACTATTAAAAAATGTGGATGAAGTTTATGAGATGTATATGTGGACACTGAATCTTTTAGATGAAGTATCTGATTATGTCTTAATAGATGCAGAGGGTAGGGCCAATAAGTTTTTACCAACTGAAAAAGACTTGTCTTTAACGACCAAGTTAAGTACAAACACTTTTATTGAGTCATTGAGACAAAATCCACAATATGGAGAGGGTGTCAAAAAGTATAAGATTTCATGGAGCTTTGACCCGGAGATCGTGCGTACTGTATTTTTGCAGTTAAAGGATTCTGAAGCTTATTTGGAGTACTTGCAACAAGAAGATCGTTCGATCGGTACGGAAAAAGATATCATCAAGCATATCTTTAAAAAGATCATCTTGAAATCGCCGGTTATAGAGCAGGTTTTTGAAGAAAAATTCATCAACTGGCCGGTAGATAAAGAAGTATTGCAGGCTTTGATTGCGAAGACTTTTAAGAATTTTAGTTCTGAAGATCCACGTAAAAATAAACTTGCAGAGATTACGCAAAACTGGAATGATGATAGCGACTATGTCATTGCATTGTTGGGTAAAACTATCCGCAATACAAATGAATATCAAAAGCTTATCTCTGAGAAAACGAAGAATTGGGAATCAGATCGTATTGCCTTAATGGATACATTATTGATGCGTATGGCCATATGTGAGTTGGTTAATTTTCCATCTATTCCAGTGAAAGTGACAATAAATGAGTATATTGAAATTTCTAAGGTATTCAGTACATTGAAAAGTAATACATTTATCAATGGTATCTTGGATAAAATACTGAGCGATCTGAATCAACAAGGAAGAATCCAGAAGGCAGGTCGTGGTTTAAGAGATTAAAACCAAACGCATAAATAATTTATACGAATGAAAAACTTTGGCAAATATTCGGTTTTAGCTTTGTCGGCAGTACTTTTATTTTCTTGTGGAAATGCACAAAAAGGAAAAGAAGAGGGAACCAAGACAGCGACTGAAACAGCAGCTGCGGATAGCCTTTCTAAGGCAGCAGCACAATTGGGAAAAGTAGAATTTGAAGAGTCTGCATATGATTTTGGTCAGGTAAAAGAAGGCGCACAGGTAAAACATACCTTTGTCTTGAAAAATTCGGGTGATGCACCTGTTATTATTTCGAAAGTGACTGCTTCATGTGGTTGTACACAACCTGAGTTTTCGAAAAGCCCTATTTTGCCAGGCGGAAAATCTGAGATCCATGTAACTTTCAATAGTGAAGGACAAGTTGGTAAACAGCAGAAGATCATTACGATTCAATCGAATGCTTCCAATGGCTTAACAACGGTGCAGCTGAAAGGCGAAGTATTAGCAAAATAACACATTATTAAACGATATAATAGAAGATGAACACAGTATTATTACAAGCAGCGGGAGGCAATTTGATGAGTTTTTTACCAATGGTTTTGATTATCGTGGTATTTTATTTCTTCATGATCAGACCGCAAATGAAGAAGCAAAAAGATCACAAAAAATATATTGAAGAACTTGGTGTGAACTCTAAAGTTGTTACAACAGCTGGTATTCATGGCCGTATTGTAGAAGTATCAGACACTACTTTCTTAGTCGATGTAGGTTCGGGTGTAAAAATCCGTTTTGATAAATCAGCAATTGCTTTAGATGCTTCAAAAGCTGCTAACAACACGGAGAAGAGCGCTTCTTAAGCTCTTTCCTGAAAGAAATGAAAGCCAGTTTTCTACGAAAACTGGCTTTTTTTATGCTGTTAATAGAAAGCCTGGGTAAGAGCGTTCATATAAATTGTTAGCATAACAATGCATTAGATTACTCCACAATAAATGGAATTCGAAAAACCGCCATCTAAGGTATTCCATATTCCGACATAAACATGGAAATCAGTGGTTTTTCGCTTTAACCAGTCAAATTGGACGGAACAAGAACCTTCACTTACGCTTGCGATAGAAGTTCTTAAATGGGATTCATTAAACGGGTCCAATAATACCAGGTTGATTTTATATACACTATCACTATATTGATCATCTGCTTCCCAGCTCAGGTCGATTACATCATTGTTGATACTGACTTGGCACTTGGATAATGGGGTTAGCGAACCAGAAAATAGAAGCAGTCGTTCTGGATTAACAAAAGGGTTATTATTTGCGTCTATTTCGATGGCCTCCTTAAAAATATGTCGTTGTGCCAATTGGAATGCACCTACGCGACTTCCTTTTTCCGCTAAAAACTGGTAACCAAATTCGAGAAGCCGCTTATTATGGCCGGCAAACTTGCCGGCTACTTGCTGTTTTTTTCTGTTTAAGAGCTCCGCCGCACTTGGTGGGGAGCTGCGTTTTCTTTTTGGGCCGCGCACTACATTTTGATCCTTCAACATGTAGGCACTCACCGATCCAAATTTACCAATAATAGGTCCATTCGGACCGTTTTGTAAAATTGCCATAGCTATTCCTCTTTTAGTTTATAATTCTTATATTGAGCTTATTATCAATTTACTACTATTTTCTTAATTACTTTAGTAGTAACACTATTTTTACAGGGGATTAACAAGGGGTTAGCAGGGGATTGACCCCTGTTAACCCCCTGCTAACCCCCTGTAATCCCCCTGTAAAACCCCAGTTAACATAAAACACAATAGTTGCGAGATACAATCGTTTTTGCGACGTTATTCTCAACGGTTTTTCATTTGTTTTTAGGATTTAATCCACTGCTGACATCGGGCTGTCGATTGAGGGATTAACTTTATGAAAAAAAACGATATGAAAAATCTTAGACCATTTGATGGGCAGCATTGTGAAACAACGGCAACAGGTACATTACTTGCCCATATAGGCATTGAGCTTTCGGAGCCGATGCTTTTTGGACTGGGAGAAGGGCTCAGTTTTATCTATTGGAAAATGAAAACCATGGACTTTCCATTTTTGGGCGGACGAATAAAACCAGATCTACTGACGCAGCATATCTGCAAAAATCTCGGTCTAAACCTCAGCGTTCATGAAACTTCTTCAAAAGTAAAAGCTTGGCAGGCTGTACGACAGCTCTTGGATGGGGGGCAACCGGTAGGCTTAAAACTCGATGCCTATCACCTGGAGTATTTTGCAAAATCCTTTCATTTCGCGGGTCATTATGTAGCTATTTATGGTTATGACCATGATAATGCCTATTTAGTGGATACGAGGCAGCAGGGTGGAAGCGTACGTACATCCCTTGCGAGTTTGGCGCTAGCCAGGGCAGAGAAGGGGCCTATGGCGTCTAAAAATCTGTATTACACGATAGCAGGTAGTGGCGGGCATTTGGACTTGAAAGAAGTGTTGATTGCTGCAATGGTCAATAATGCAAAGGAATATCTAGCACCGCCCATCAGCAACATTTCATATAAAGGAATTTTGAAAACTGCTGAGGAATTGACCAAATGGTACAAGACGAGTCATGCGATTGAAAGTGAGTTTAAAATGGCTGCAAATTTGATGGAAAAGGCAGGTACTGGGGGCGCTATGTTTCGAAATCTATATCGTGACTTTATTAAGGAAAGTTATGATCTGCTCGGAATAGAGCAGATCGCTGCAGTTCATCATGAGTTTGTGCAGATTGCATTATTGTGGACATCCTTGTCGGAATTGTTTAGTCAAATTGCGGAGACAGCCAGTTTTGATGATGTACAGCAGGCATCAGAAATTTTCAGAACTCTTGCCACAAAAGAGAAAAATGCAATGGAAATATTGCTGTCTTTAAGATGAAATGCAGATAAGAACACAGATTTTTACGCAAATTGATTAAGTTTGTATCATGGCGAATGCAGTTCGAATAAATAAGACCCAACGGCGTAAGATTAATGTCTTCGTGCGTTGTGTTGGAATTTCGTTGTTAGCTTGGTTATTGTTTTCGATCTCCAATCAGTATACTGTTTCCGTCAAGGCGGCGATTGAATATGTCAATCTTCCTGAAAAACGCGCATTTCATCCGCAGCAATCCGATACGGTAAAAGTAAAACTGGAGATGACAGGATGGCAATTCCTGTTTTCCAAAGCTGCTTTGGAAACCCCAAAGGTTCAGGTGGACCTAAGCTCTTTAAAAACCAAAGACTGGATTGTTTTTTCCAACCAATTGGGCTTTATCAACCGACAGTTTCCACATGAACAACGTGTGGTGTCAGTTAGTCCTGATACCTTGTTTTTTGATTTTTCCAAACAGACCCAGCGTAAGGTGCCTGTAAAACCCCTTGCAAATATCGGATTTAAACGTGGCTACGGTTTTATCGCTGATACCAAAGTTACACCAGCTTATGTGACAATAACCGGACCTTACGAGGATGTTTCGGCGATTGAGTATTGGGAAACGGATACCGTTCGTGGAAAGGAAGTCGAAACCGACGTTCGGACCGTGGCCAACCTGGCACGTAACCAAAAAGCGAATATCAATGTTTATCCGACTTCGGTCGAGGTGCTCATGCCTGTAGGTGAATTGACAGAGAAAATAATCGAGTTGCCCGTAAAAGTGGAGAATGGCCAACGTTATAGTTCGGTCAGGCTTAGTCCGAGCAAAGTTGTCGTCACGGTGTTGATGTCTGTCAAAGATTATAATAACTATACATCGCGAGATTTTGAAGCAGTGGTGGATTTGTCCGATTGGGAGAAAAACGAGGTGCAATATCTGCCTATTTTGCTGACCAAAGTACCGGACTATTGTAAGGTAATTAGCGTTGTGCCTCAAAACGTGGACTTTTTTGTACGTAAATAACAATATTTTCATGAAGATTGGAATAACAGGTGGAATTGGATCCGGTAAAACATTTATCTGTCAGCTTTTTAAAGCCATGGCTGTACCTGTTTATAATGCTGATGATGAGGCGAAGGAATTGATGAATACCGATTTGCGAATCAAAGCACGCTTGATTGCGGAGTTCGGCGAAGAGACCTATAAGGATGGGAAACTGGATCGGGCTTTTTTGGCTGAACAGATATTCTCCGACAAGGCGAAGCTCGAACTTGTGAACGGCATTGTACACCCCGTCGTCATTCAGGCGGCAAAGGACTGGGCTGAACAGCAAAAGTCCCGTTATTCACTCAAAGAGGCTGCTTTGCTTTTTGAAAGTGGGTCTTACAAGGATCTTGATTATACCATACTGGTTACTGCGCCTTTACCCATACGCGTTAAACGTGTCATGGAACGTGATGCTGTTACTGAGGAACAGGTCATGGAGCGAATTAATAAGCAACTATCTGACGAAGAAAAATTAAAATTGGCAGACTTCGTCATCATTAATGATGGAACCACTCCGCTATTACCGCAGGTGTGGACTTTGCATCAAAAGTTTCTAAAATAATATGATGTCTACACTATTGGCTGACTTCTTAGTCAGAAAGCCAGAAGGCTATTACTGCCGTTATGGTGATTTTTTTATTGATGCCAGCAATCCCGTTATGCACAATGTCGTATCTCATGCCCATGGCGATCATGCCAGTTCAGGACACGACTATGTGTATGCCACACAGGCGACCTCACTGTTTATGACTTATCGGTATAAACAAAATCGCAAAGATTCTTATCAGGTCAAATTGTTTAATAGTCCCTTTAAAATAGGTGCGGTCGAAATCACATTTTTACCAGCAGGTCATATACTGGGTTCAGCACAGATTCTAATGGAATATCGGGGGGTACGTTACTTGTACACCGGCGATTATAAATTACAAACTGATGATACCTGTGAACCGATCGAAGTGCAGCAGGCCGATGTCCTCATTACGGAAAGCACCTTTGCAAATCCGGATATCAGCCATCCCGATCCGGCGGAGGAGATAAAAAAACTTGATGGACATGCCAGTAATATCTTATTAGGTACTTATGTGTTGGGCAAGGCGCAGCGAATTACTGATTTGATCAACAGGTACTGCCCGGATCGAAAAGTGCTTGTGCATAGTGGAATATTGCCTTACCATCGCCTTTATGATCAACACGGGCTAAAGAAATTAGACTACGAGCCCTACAACAGAAAAGAAATGAAACAGGGCGAACAGAATAAGGTGTACTTGGTACCGCCGATGACCTTCAATAGTTATTTTAGGGCGACCAAAGTATTACGCGCATTTGCCTCAGGCTGGAAACGTTTACAGGCACAGAATGATATCGAGCTGTATATTTCTGATCATGTGGACTGGAATGACATTCTTCAGTACATTAAAATGGTAAATCCCAAAGAAGTTTGGACACTACACGGTGACGGAAGCATTTTAAAACGTTATTTTAACGAAAAATTGATCGTCCGGGATGTGCTTTCTGCATAAATAGGCCTTTTCGAAAAATCTTCTATCGGAAACGCAAATGCGGCGGACAATAAGCAGCTCATGGAAGGGCACCCCTACAATAGCGTACTGATGTAGTTTAACTTATTTAAACGGAACTTCGATAACTCCGCTGGTAAACAGAGCGGAGTTCGCTATTTCATATTGACAATTTTGTCAACGATATAAACCGTGTTTCCACGCCAGGGAAGCACACCATGATATTCTTTGTAACGCAGATCGAAGTATTTTCCACTATTGAGCTCCAATTGACGGAATATAGAATCATCTTCAATAGAAAATTCAAATTGATTGCTGGCGATACCACCCGTTTTGATACTTCCAAATCCCTCCTGGATGAGCTTGCCTTCGTAGGTCTTGAAAATATTGCCCTTTTTTACAGCATAATTAAGATAGCCAGATTTTACACCTTCACCGAATACATAGTAATACTTCCAGTAAACGTAGGAACCGGCCCCCACAAGGAGGAAAAGGATCAGCAGGAGTAAGAACTTCTTAAATCCGGATTTTTTCGGTTTTTGTTCGGGTAAATTTTCCATCATGTGTGCTAATTAAAACCATTTAATGCAGTGCCTAGGACTATGCGCCGGAACGATGATTTTTCTGTCCAACGGATAGGTTCACCTAAAGATAAATAATTAACAGCATAATGACGAATGGATTATACCTAGACTAACGGTTGACTAGCCTAGTGATTGTCGTTTTGTGCTACGTTGCTAATTCTATTAGTTATTTTTCGGTTTTCTTAGTCTATAATGCTAATTTTTGTAAATTTGGATCATGGATCCCGAACAGGTACATCGCAAGATTATTCATTTGGATATGGATGCATTTTATGCCTCTGTAGATCAGCGTGATTTTCCCGAATATCGGGGAAAAGCAATTGCAGTAGGTGGTTCCCCGGATGGGAGGGGAGTAGTTGCAACGGCCAGTTACGAAGCGCGAAAGTTTGGTGTCAAATCTGCTATGAGCTCCCGAAAGGCTCTTCAGTTGTGCCCCCATATTATCTTTACCTATCCTCGCTTTGATGTTTATCGTCAGGTTTCCTACCAAATTCGGGAGATTTTTCTCCGTTATACGGATTTAATCGAGCCGCTTTCCCTGGATGAAGCTTTTTTGGATGTGACCATAGACAAACAGGGTATTGGTTCGGCTATTGATATCGCCAAAGCCATTAAAGAGGCTATCCAAGAAGAGTTGAATCTGACCGTCTCTGCTGGTGTTTCCGTCAATAAATTTGTTGCAAAGATTGCTTCGGATATGGACAAGCCCAACGGCTTAACATTTATAGGTCCTTCGAAAATTGTCAAGTTCATGGAGTCATTGCCCGTGGATAAGTTTTTTGGCGTAGGTAAGGTGACCGCAAAAAAAATGCATGAACTGGGGCTGTTTACCGGACTCGATTTAAAAAAACAGCGTGAAGAGGACCTCGTGCGTTGGTTTGGAAAGACTGGGCACTTTTTTTACCGTATCGTACGCGGGATCGACGACCGTCCTGTTGTCCCCAATCGCAGCAGTAAATCGGTCGGGATTGAGGATACGTTTGGCGAGGATGTAGAAGCATTTGAAGAATTAAATACCATTTTGCAACGGCTCTGCAAACAGTTGTGGACACGCATCGGGAAAAAGGAAATCTCAGGAAGAACCTTAACCATAAAAATTAAATATGCCGATTTCGTTCAGTTGACACGGAGTATAACCTTAGAAAATAGTTTTGATTCGGAAGACAAAATTTACGCCACTGCCCATAGTTTGTTGAGTAAGGTTGAGCTGCTGAACAAAGTGAGGTTGCTGGGGGTTTCGATATCAAATTTTGTGGAAGAAGCTGATTTTCCAAAGGAAGGTATACAGCTAACACTTTTCGAGCAGCGTCCTTAGCAAGGAATCATCCGGTTTAATTAAGTCTTTGGCAAGCCGTTTGGTCCGCGCAATCTGAATTAAGCTTGTTACAGGCAAAATCGTCGTTATTTGTCACAATTCTTTATCTTAGCCAAAATAATTAATAAACATATCCAAAAATTAATGAATACGGTATCAAGAGTACTCTTAGGTGCGTCTATCGTTTTTTTAGTGCATGAGGTTGGTTTTGCACAAAAGAAATTGGATTTTGCACAGTCCTGGGGGCAAAAGCCATCGTTGACAGTTCGCACGAATCAGTATCCTGGATGGGCAGACGGGACAGCTTATCTGGAAAATGATGTAAATGATGGTCGTTTATATCAGGTTAACATTAAATCAGGTCACAGAAGCATTTATACAGTTCCTCCTAAAGAAGGGACGGTTGTCTATGTCGAAAACAATGATATCTTCCTGAAAAGTACAGATGGTGTAGCCAAGAAGCTGACCAACTCTCCTGATGTTGCGGAACAGAATCCGACCTTATCGCCGGATGGTAAATATGTTGCCTTTACCCGCAAAAGCAATTTGTATAGCGTGGACGTGACTTCAGGAAAGGAAATGCAGTATACAAATGATGGTACCGACGTTATTTACAATGGTTGGTCATCTTGGGTATATTACGAGGAAATTCTTGGGCGTCCAACAAAATACAAAGCTTTTTGGTGGTCTCCGGACAGCCGTAAAATCGCCTTCATGCGTTTCGATGATACCAAGGTTCCTATGTTTCCGATTTATTCGTCCAAAGGCCAGCATGGTTACCTGGAGGAGACAAGATACCCCAAAGCTGGAGACCCAAATCCGGAAGTGAAGGTGGGTATCGTTCATCTCGATGGGGGGAACGTTACCTGGGCTGATTTCAACGAAAAAGATGATCAGTATTTTGGGCAGCCTTATTGGGCCTTTGATAGCAAAAATGTGATGGTGCAGTGGATGAACAGGGATCAGAACAATTTGAAGTTTTATCAAGTGGATCCGAATTCTGGCTCGAAAAAAGAAATCTACGATGAGCGCCAGGCTTCATGGATCAATTTGGATCACGATGAGCGTATCACCTATCTTGCGGACAACAAATATTATATCTTAAAATCGGATAAGACGGGTTGGGCGCATTACTACCTCTATAAATTGGATGGAACATTGGTCAATCCAATTACTTCCGGCGAATGGCAGGTAACCGAATTAAAACGGATTGATGAAAAAAATAAGGTGATTTATTTTACCGCACGTAAAGAAAATTCGGCACGTTTTGATTTGTACCGCGTGGATTATTCGGGTAAAAACTTAAAACGTCTGACTTTCGGAGAATACTCACACGATGTCAATGTATCGCCTGATGGCAAGTATTTTATTACCAAATACTCCAATGTGAGTACACCCGATCGGTTTGCTTTGTTGGATAATCAGGGCAAGGTCGTCCGTCAGTTAGCAGATAGTAAAGCGGCTGATTTTGCTTCGTATACGTATGGTAAAACCGAATACTTACATCTTAAATCAGATGATGGTTTGTTCGATCTTCCATTGACAATTACTTATCCGACAAATTTCGATAAATCAAAAGTTTACCCTGTTGTTTTCAGTATCTATGGAGGTCCTGATGCTGGAACGGTAAAAGATACCTGGAAAGGAACGAATAATCAGTATTGGGCTAATGAAGGAATTATTCAAGTCTCTGCAGATCACCGGGCGTCTGGTCATTTTGGTAAACAAGGTGTTGCTTATATGCACCGCAATCTTGGCCACTGGGAAATTATTGATTATTCAACGATTGTTAAATGGTTAAAATCGCAACCTTGGGTAGCTAAAAACAAAGTGCTTATTACAGGGCATAGCTACGGAGGTTATATGACTTGTTTGGCGATGACGAAGGCCGCAGATGTATTTGATTTTGGTATTGCCGGTGCACCCGTAACCTCATGGGATCTGTACGATAGCCATTATACTGAAAGATGGATGGATACGCCTCAAGACAATCCTGAAGGCTATAAAGCTGGTTCCGTGTTGACCTATGCAAATAACTATAAAGGCGTTTTGCGTATTATGCATGGCGATATGGATGATAATGTCCATTTACAGAATACAATCCAACTTGTCGATAAATTGACAGATCGAAGTGTTCCTTTTGAGTTGATGATCTATCCGGGAAGCCGTCATGGATTTGATCGTTCGAAAAGTAAATATGATTCTAATGAGCGTGCGCGTTTCTACTACCAATACTTATTGGAGACGCCGCTTCCCAAAGAATTTAAGTAGGCATAGTTCGATATACCCTATAGAATCCCCTGTCCATTCGGATAGGGGATTTTTTTTTATGTTAAATATTACAAAAAAAATGATTTTTATGGGAGTGTAAATTGTTGAAAATTAAAAAATATGGCATCTTTGTAGAAGTTTATTCAAAGAAAAAATGATTCAATTCCTAAAGGAAAGTACTTTTGCCGTTAATGAGGTTTTTAATAAGTCATGGGAGTTGCTGAAAAAACATTATTTTTCAGTGGCGGGGCTTTGTTTTTTACTGTTCGTGACCTCCGGACTCTCTAATTATCTCGCGACCACAATCAGTGATTTCAATGTGGTGTTGAGTGGCTTTATGGCATTTTTTTTCATGGTGATGTATTTCGGATTGAATATGACTTTATTTAAGTATATCTTAAGTCTGATTGATGGAAATCATGATAAGAAATTGATCCAATGCATCCCTAGTTCTAAGGAGCTCGCCTATTTTTTTGGCGCAATGTTAAGTATAATGGTGCTCTCCATAGCACTCCTGATGATTTTAGGTGCCGTTTCTTTACCATTCCTTTATCTATTTGAAAATGGTGACAATCGGATGGAGTTGATGAGCAACTTTACGATGTTTGTTGTTTTTGTCGCTGCAATATTGACTTTCATCTTGATTATTAGAGTGGCATTTTATCCATTTTTCATTATTGATAAACACGCGGGGACATTGAGGTCATTACGCTTCAGTTTTGCGCTGACAAAGGGCAATGTATTCAAACTATTATTGATTTTGGCTGTATTTGCTTTTTTTCAGTTATTGCAGATGTATTTTAATTATTTAGAATATTACATAATTTTTATTATTTTGAACCTCGTGAGTTCTTTCTTGGTGGTACCTTTGGCTAGTATTGTTGTTTCGGTCGCTTACCGATCCATGATGGCGGATTACCATGGGGGAGAGGATCCAAAGATTTTAAATAATATATTTTAATTAATAGCAAAGGTTTTGAGTAAAAAAGGAATTGCCATTTTAGGGGCAACGGGAAGTATAGGTACACAAGCCTTGGATGTGATTAGAGCCTTTCCTACTAAATTTGAAGCAATCGTTCTGACCTGTGGTAGCAATGCCACATTGTTGGTTAAACAGGCCTTGGAGTTTAAGCCCAAAGCGGTTGTTGTAACGGATTACCTTCAGTACAGTTATGTGCAGGATGCTTTAAAAGGACATGATATCGCTGTTCTTTTGGGAGAAGCAGGACTGGTTGAAGTGGTGCAGTACGAAGAAGTAGATGTTGTTTTGAATGCGATCGTTGGATCTGCGGGATTAAAACCCACTGTTAAAGCAATTCAATCGAAAAAAGATATTGCGCTGGCCAATAAGGAGACGCTGGTTGTCGCCGGTGAGCTGATTATGGCTTTAGTGAAAGAATATGGTGTACGCATGCTTCCTGTAGATTCGGAGCATTCGGCGATTTTCCAGTGTTTGGCTGGAGAGGAGCATAATCCAATCGAGAAGATATATATCACAGCTTCCGGAGGACCCTTTCGTGGTAAAAAGAGAGCAGATCTTCTCGCAGTGACTAAGGCTGAAGCCTTGAAACATCCCAATTGGTCGATGGGTGCTAAAATTACAATTGACTCGGCGTCCTTGATGAATAAAGGGCTAGAAGTGATTGAAGCAAAATGGCTCTTTAATCTGTCAATAGATCAGGTCGATGTGATTGTACATCCCCAATCTATTGTACATTCGCTGGTCCAGTTTCAGGATGGATCCATGAAGGCCCAAATGGGGGTTCCTGATATGAAATTGCCGATCCAGTATGCACTGACCTATCCGGCACGTTTTGAAAACAGTTTTGAGCGATTTAATTTCATGGACTATCCAACGCTCAGTTTTGAAAAAGCAGACATGGAAACTTTTCGGAATTTGGCACTTGCCTATGAGAGCCTTCGTGCCGGCGGAAATAGAAGCTGTGTATTAAATGCAGCCAATGAAGTTGTTGTGGATGCCTTCCTGAAAGATCAAGTTGGGTTTTTGGAAATGAGTGATATTATTGAACAGACATTAGGTAAAGTAGAATTCATTGCGACACCGACGCTGGATGATTATCTGGAGACGGATCGTGTCGCAAGATTAATAACAAAGGAAATAATCAAAGATTAAATTTTAAAAAGCATACATGGGTGTTTTAATTATGGTCGGACAAGTGATTTTAGGCTTGTCAATTTTAATTGTTCTACATGAGTTAGGACATTTCTTAGCAGCACGTGCATTTGGTATCAAGGTGGAAAAATTTTATCTGTTCTTTGATGCCTGGGGAGTGAAATTATTTAAATTCAATTATAAAGGATGTGAATATGGTATTGGCTGGTTGCCTTTAGGTGGTTATGTCAAGATTGCGGGTATGATCGACGAATCGATGGATACTGAGCAATTAAAGGGTGAGCCACAACCTTGGGAATTTAGATCAAAACCAGCTTGGCAACGTTTAATCGTTATGCTTGGGGGGATTATTGTCAATATTGTGGTCGGCGTTGTTGTCTTTTGGATGCTGACTTTTAAAATGGGCAATACAGATATCAAAATGGATCAGCTGGTAAACGGTATTGTTCCGGGATCCATTGGTGAATCTATTGGTTTGAAAGCTGGTGATAAAGTGATTTCAATAGACGGTCACCGTATCGAAAATTACTCGGAGTTGATCAGTTCTAAAGTATTGATGGGCGGAGTGGCACTTACAGTTGAGCGCAATGGTGCAACAACAGAAGTAAAAGTTCCAGCGGATTTATTGAACACGCTTTCTGATAAGAAAGGTGAGAAGTTTATTGAACCTCGTGTTAAAACGACAAGTGTTGCTGAAGTATCACCTGGATCGGCAGCAAGTAAAATGGGTTTTGTGAAAGGCGATAGCATTATTGCGGTGAATGGGGTACAGGTTCCTTTCTTCGACGAGTTTAAAGCACAAATAAAAGCGAATATCAATAAAGCTGTAGCGATTAAAGTTTTACGCAAAGGAACTGAAGTTTCATTGCAAGGGAATGTTCCTGCAGATGCCATGCTGGGAATAGGCATTAATCGTGATTATTCCATCAAATCTTTTACAACGCAATATAGCTTAATGGAAGCATTTCCAATCGGCGCTAAAAAAGCATTTACGGTGATTACCGACAACGCCAAAGGATTTGGCAAGATTTTCAAAGGCGAGGTACGTGCCGATAAAGCATTATCTGGTCCTATTGGAATCGCTACCTTGTTCGGTACAGAAGTGGACTGGATCCGTTTTTGGTCCTTAGTAGGGATGTTGTCGATGGCATTGGCATTTATGAACCTATTGCCTATTCCAGCTTTGGATGGCGGTCACGTATTGTTCTTGTTGGTTGAAATGATACAAGGCAAGCCATTGAGCGAAAAATTCCTGGAGAAAGCACAAATGGTCGGTTTCTTTATTTTATTGGCTTTAATGGTCTTTATATTCGGAAACGATATTTTTAAGCTATTTAAATAAATTCAATTGGTCAAACAGCCAATATGCTGATGACCTACATACCATAAAAAAGGCTTAAAGCCAATCATGGTCGGAAGAAATTCCGACCATTTTTTATGGTAGGTAGGTATTGAATAAAATAGCCTGCAGTTCGGTTTATAACATTCATCTACGCTATTGGCTTTCATTTGCTTTCATTGTACCTGTTCCAAAATACGAGACGAAGGTTTTTCTAACAATAAATTGTTTATTTATATTGCATTTAAAAAACAATTTTTCTAAGTTTGACCATGGATGGAAGAAATAGAGCAGATGTAAAGCCAGGCATGTTGGTGAATATAATCTTAAAAAAGGACCAACGTACAGGAAATTTAACAGAAGGCATTGTGAAAGACTTGCTGACATCATCCTCATATCATTCGAGGGGAATTAAAGTCAGGTTGACGGATGGCCAAGTAGGAAGAGTGGCTGAAATTATTGAAGATGATTTTTAAGGTATAGGCTACCGATCTTTATTTCTCTTTACTTAATCTTTTCTAACGATATTGACACGGAGAGATTTACTACCTATGATGTTCTTATTGTATAAATCAAACTAAAAGCTTGTTGGATTGTTAATAGGGAATATTTTGAAATAAAATTTGTATAATAACATAATTATTGCTAACTTTTTTCTGTATTTTTTATTTTATTACATATTTATATAATATTGTTTTTATAATTATTAAAATGATAGCTTTTTCAAATGGATACCAAAAGTAAATGTACGGTTGTCTACGCAGATGATGCGCTGATTCATCATGTGTTGATGCGAGCTATGGCTCAATCTCATTTATTGGATTTGGTTTATTGTGCTTCCAATGGTAGGGATTTAATCGACTACCTCGATGAAAACGAGCACGAACTTCCTGAAATATGTATATTAGATCTGCATATGCCTGTATTAAACGGGATAGAAACGGCAAAAATCATACGGGAGAGGTTTCCCTCTATTCGAATATTTGGGCTGACATCAAGTAGTGATGAGAATGAACGGATGGAATTGTTGGATGCTGGCGCAGAAGAGATTTTTTCGAAAGAGCAGATGCCGCTATTAATGAAGCAACTTGCTCCCAAAGCATAGAAAAATAGTTATAAAGAAAAAGCCTAACATCCGTTAGGCTTTTTCTTTATTTTCTAAAGCATCCTTAAATTTTAAAAGTCTAATCCAGGATGGACATTTGCTTAGATCTTTTTTCCATAATCCAACATGGATAAAACTTGTGCTCAAGAAACGTTGTACGTCGAAGACCTGCATATCTTGCTGTATTTCTAACGATTCAGGCAAGTCTTTGGATTGAAAATATTGTTGTAATTCTTCTGGAGTCATATCACAAAAATAGCGTTTTAAATCCTTATCTCCAACCTCCTCCGAGTGCCCGGTACAGATCCACAAATGCATCTAAATGCTGTTGCCTTAACTCGACCAGATCGAGGTCACTGTTTAAGGCATTGCTTTGCGCTGTAATCACCTCTAAATATGTGGCGTAACCACTTTTAAAGAGTAAACCCGCATTTTTGACGGCAAGATGTGCATTATCGACTCTTTCTTTCGCCAAAGACAATTGCTCCCGTTGCTTGTCGACCGTGACCACTGCATTAGAGACTTCGGCTACGGCTTCCACGACCTTTTGTTGCAATTGGAGTTCGGCTTTATCACGTTCCAATTTAGCTACCTCATACTGTGTTTTCAAGGTTTTGTTTTTGAAAATAGGTGTGGTTAAATTCCCGGTTATACCACCGAGCAATGCTCCGGGGATATTGAACCAATTTTTGGGGAGCATACTATTTACCCCCAATACGCCACCCACGGTCAATGAAGGATAACGCATAGCCTGTTGGATATTGGCATTCGCATTGGCTGCAATCAATTGAAATTCAGATGATCGGATATCTGGTCTATTGCGCACAATTTCGATTGGAGAACCGAGGGAGATGTCTTTGCTTTCAGCGAAGAGATGTTCGTAAGAGGTGCCTCTTTTGATACTGTCAGGTAATTTTCCTGTGAGCGTTTGAAGAGCATTCTCCTGGATGACAATTTCCTTTTCGAGTTCGGGAACGAGGGACGCCGCCAATAGGCGCTGTGATTGGGTTTGCTGGATAGCCAAAGCCGTGATTTCACCAGCTTCATATTGTAGCTTGATCATGCGGAGCGTACTGTCGTTTAATTGGACGTTACGTTTAGCGACCTCTATTTTGGCATCAAGCATCAAGAGATTGAAGTAGCCTTTTGCTACAGAAGTTATGATAGAGGTCTGTATCGCATTTTTTGCCTCCTGTGTATCCAAATACTCGGCTAATAGCTGCTCTTGTTTACTTCCTATTTTCTTCCAGATATCTATTTCCCAGCTAAAATTAATATCGGAACCAAACATAGATTGATACACGAACATATTTTGTGGCGCTGTTTCACCTTTGTGATCGTAATATTTGGTCAGAGGTCCACTGCCAAAGTCTTTGGATCGCCAGGTACGGTTTCCATTGGCAATTGTCGCATTTACACTTGGCAGATAATTGGCTTTGTTCTGCGCCAAAACTCGGGTTGAAATCTGCAGGTTGAGCAATGCTGTCTTCATCTCAAAATTATTTGCTAAGGCAGAGTCAATCAATAGCTTCAAGGTAGGATCGTGAAAGAAGGACTTCCAATGGATCAGCCCCATACTGGAGGTGTCTCCGAAATAATCCAATGTATCGCCACGAAAGTTTTCCGGAAGTTTGAGTTTGGGCTGCACATAATCTTTGCCGATCTTACAGGCATTCATCAGGCCTAAGAGACCAATGATGATCGATATTCCCGAAAGGTATTTTTTTATGTTTTTCATTATTCTTCCTCTTCTTTAGCTAGTTTATCATGTAGTTTTTCATCCAGGCTTTTGAATACGACAAAGAGTACAGGGATGATAAAGATGCCGAAGGCTACACCAAAGAGCATGCCGCCGGCAGCGCTGAAACTGATCGAATGGTTACCGATCGCCGACGGGCCAACCGTCCACATCAAGGGCACCAAGCCAGCAACAAAGGCTAAACTGGTCATCAAGATTGGCCGTAACCTCAGTTTGGAGCCGCTAATGGCTGCTTCGACGATACTTTTTCCGTTTTTACGCTCCTGGACGGCGAATTCTACGATCAGAATTGCGTTTTTGGCCAATAAGCCAATGAGCATAATAAGCCCCACCTGCACGTAGATGTTGTTTTGAAGTCCAACAAGGTTGATCACAGAAAAAACGCCGATCAATCCCACTGGAATAGACAATAACACTGCCCAGGGAAGAATATAGCTTTCATATTGGGCCGAAAGTAAGAAGTAGACGAATAGGATACTAAGAGCAAAAATCAAGATCGTCTGTGAGCCGGATTGACTTTCTTCATAGCTCATGCCCGTCCATTCAAAACCATAATTACCCGGAAGTTTAGTATCGGCCAGTTTTTGGATAGCTTGCATGGCGTCATCTGTACTGTAGCCTTCAGCAGGAGTGATATTTACAGCGATGGCATTATATAGATTATAACGCGTAATGGTTTCTGGTCCCACAGTCTTTTCCAGGGTCAATATGGTGTTAATAGGAACCATTTCGCCTTTGCTGTTGCGTACAAAAATTGAGTTGAAGGATTCGGGATCTTTACGGAAATCGAAATCCGATTGGACATAAACACGATATTGGCGACCAAATCGGTTAAAATCACTCGCCTGTACACGTGCGAAGTAAGATCGGATTGTGGACATGAGATCTTTGATTTCTACCCCGAGGGATTTTGCCTTCACGGCGTCGATATTTACTTCATACTGAGGGAAGTTCGACTTAAAGCTCGTGTAGGCGCTTCGTATTTCAGGTAAGGTGTTGAGCTGGTTGATAAAAGTATCTGCAATGGTGTTAAAATCCCGAATGTCACCACCCATTCGATCCTGAAGAACCATTTCAATTCCAGCAAAGTCTCCAAAGCCCTGTACGGTAGGTCGGGGGAACACTGTAAACGTTGCTTCATTGATTTGAGATAGATCATTTCTGATGGTATCCATAAATGCATTGATATTTTTGATATGCTCGCGTTTGGCATGAGGTTTTAAAGTAATATACCCAGCGGCAAATGCCGGGCTTGAGCTTCCGTCCAGGGCATTGAAACCAGAAACTGTTGTCATCCCATTAATATCCTGTCTTTTCTTTAAAATACTATCGGCACGGTGCAGTACCTCAGTTGTCCGGCTCAATGAAGCGCCGGGAGGGAGGGCAATGTTGTACGTGATAAATCCATCATCTTCTGTCGGAATAAAACTTTTGGGTGTTTTAATCATAAACACAATGCCAAGTGCTGTAATTAAAATTAAGCCTACCCAGGCTATTTTCTTATTCTTGATCAGTATTTCTACAATCGAGACATAACGGGCGGTCAGTCGATCAAAAGAGGTATTGAATGCTTTAAAGAAGCGATCTTTAAATTGATTGATTTTGCCGGTTTTTTGATTGGCATGATGTTGTGGTGCTTTAAGTAGAAGCGCACATAGGGCTGGACTTAAAGTTAATGCATTGAGTGCTGAAATCAGAATTGCCGTTGCAAGGGTGTAAGCAAACTGGCGATAAAAGATACCTGCTGGCCCTTCCATAAATCCTACAGGCAAAAATACAGCAGCCATGACCATGGTTATGGACAGGATAGCTCCCGTAATTTCGGACATCGTCGATAATGTAGCGGCTCTGGGTTTCATTCCTGTGCTGTGCATTTTTTCGTGGATGGCCTCGACGACGACAATGGCGTCATCCACTACGATTCCAATAGCCAACACCAGGGCAAACATCGTGAGGACATTGAGCGAAAATCCAAAAAGCTGCAGAAAAAAGAAGGTTCCCACCAATGAAACCGGGATTGCAATTGCAGGGATCAAGGTGGATCTAAAATCTTGCAGGAAGATAAAGACAATAATAAATACCAGGATAAAGGCTTCAAAAAGGGTGTGCTCAACCTGGTTGATAGATTCATCGATCTGGTCACGTACCGAGTAGGTCACCTCGTAGTGTATGCCTTTTGGAAATGTTTTTGATTGTTCTTCGAGAACCTTTCTGACGGCAATATCGATATCATGGGCGTTGGAACCACTGGTTTGTGTTAAGTTGAGTGTAAGACCGGGATGTCCATTTACCTTATTGTCGCTGCTTAGATTTGTAGCACCGAATTCTACCCGTGCCACATCTTTTAAATAGAGTACTGAACCGTCGGTGTTGGTTTTGATCACTATACTCTGGAATTCCTCCGGTGTGGTGAAACGTCCTTTATGACGGATCACTGTTTCGAAAGCTTCATCTGAGGTTTCTCCAAATTTACCTGGGGCAATCTCAAAGTTTTGATCTTTTATAGCGTTGGTGACATCTTGTGGAACGAGGTTATAAAGGGCTAGCTTTTCGGGGTTCAACCAAAGTCGCATCGCGTAATCCCTGGCTCCCAAACGGGAAACCTGGGCTACGCCATCAACACGCAGCAAAGGCCGCATCAGGTTAATCTGTGCATAAGCCTGGAGAAAGGTTTCGTCGTAAGCACTATCCTGGTGATCGGAGTAGAGATTGATGGTCATAATGACACCCGTTTGCCGTGGCATGACCGTGATTCCGGCCTCATTTACTTCTGCGGGAATGGAACTGATTGCTTTGGAAATCCGTGTCTGTACGTTGACCGAGGCAATATCAGGATTGGTACCGGTCTTAAAATAGACCGACACACTTCCCGATCCTGAATTGGAGGCAGACGACTTGATATAGGTCATATCCTCTACACCATTGATGGCTTCTTCGATAGGTAGTAAAACACTTTTTGCTACGGTTTCAGCATTAGCTCCCGGATAACTTAGTGAAACAAGCACACTTGGTGGAGCAATTTCCGGAAAGCGCGAGACAGGCAGGAGTTTTAGCCCCACTAAGCCCAAGATTACCAGGATAATGGAAACCACCGTGGCTAATACAGGCCTATTTATAAATGTTTTTAGCATATATATGGAATTTTAAACACGCTACATGAAGTGTACAGTATGCCCGACACCTTGTAGCATGTAAAAATGATAGATAATTATTTCTGTAAAATCGGGGTTACTGGAGAACCGTCGGTCAATTTGTCAAATCCACTGGTAATAACGCGATCGTTCTCCTGTAGTCCTGAGTAGACGATATAATTGTTTTTGGTTTTTCCTGTAAGCTGGATATTTCGTTTCTGTGCTTTATTGTTTTGGTCCAGTATATACACGAAGGTTTTATCCTGCAATTCATTGACTGCAATCTGAGGAATTTGTAGAACGTCCTTTTTAACCTCTGCAATTTTAAGCGTGCCACTACTTCCGGATCGAAGTATATTGTCGTGGTTTTGGAAAGTGGCGCGCAAGGAGATCGCTCCCGTAGTACGGTTAATCTGGCCATTGACGGCATCGACTATACCTTTTTTTGCGTATTCTTCACCATCTGCAAGGACTAGCGTAACTTCGGGAAATACAAGCTTCTGATTTTGGTTGTATTTTTTCCCTTCTAGGCTATCTTTTTTTGCCTGTGCTTTGGAAAAATAAAGAAAGTCAGATTCATTCATGGAAAAATAAACATAGACTTCCTGGATGTCTGAAAGATAGGTGAGGGGTTCTTTATCTCCTTTTGAGACCAAATTTCCGATGCGTTTTGGAATCCGACCAATATAACCGCCTACTGGAGCTGTGATAACCGTAAAATCCTTGCTGATCTGAGCCGAACGTACGGCTGCGATGGCTTGATCCAGTGTTGCCTTGGCTACCTGATAGTCTGATTTGGCCGATGCCAGTCTGACATCGGAGATAACGTCGTTTTGAACCAGCGGTTTCAATCGGTCGACTTCGAGCTGTGCATTTTTAAGTTTGGCTCTGGCGACCTGCTCTGTAGCAACCATGTTATTGAGATTTTCCTGATAAGTAGAGGGGTCTACTTTGAACAGTTTCTGGCCTTTTTGAACAAAAGAACCTTCATCGATATAAATTTCCTGAAGCAGTCCTTCCACCTGTGGGCGGACCTCAACGTTAACTTTACCTTCTATGGTGCCCAAATAATCCTTGATGGTGGTTGCATCTGATTTAGTGACGGTATAGACGGGCAAGGCTACGTTTTTTTCTTTGGTTTTATTTTCTTTTGAAGAACTTGAAGAACAACTTACCTGTGTGGCTAAGGCTGAACAAATCAATAGGGATACTTTAAAAATAGATAATGTTTTTTTCTTCACAATGCTTGATTAATTTTTACGATATATGTTTTGTGTAATATGAATATTACAATATAAACGTCAAATAGTTTAATTATTGTGAAGATTAACATTTGTTAACATCTCAAATTTTAGTTAATAACTGTTCAATTATTAATCAATAATAATGTTTAATAGTTTTAAGAATTTGATTGTTATGGTTTTATGGAGAGAGGTACATCATATTTTCCCTCAAAGGAAAATATGATGTTGCTTGTATTGTAGCTTAGAATTTAAGGTGCTTCACGGTCAATCCGTTATTGATAAGCTGTTTTAAAGCATCAATACCTATACCGATATGTTCTTCTACATATTTTGCTGTAACTGTTACATCACTGACGGAAGTTTTGACTCCTTCCGGCACCATCGGTTGATCCGAAACTAGCAGTAAAGCACCTGTTGGAATCTTGTTGGCAAATCCGACGCTGAATATCGTTGCGGTTTCCATATCAACGCACATGGCACGGATTGATTTTAAATATTTTTTGAAAGCTTTGTCATGTTCCCAAACCCGTCTATTGGTGGTGTATACCGTTCCAGTCCAGTAATCGCGTTGGTGATCCCGAATTGTAGTGGATATGGCCTTTTGCATGGCGAAGGCAGGTAATGAAGGTACTTCGGGTGGAAAGTAGTCATTCGATGTTCCCTCGCCGCGGATAGCGGCAATTGGAAGAATCAATTCACCTACAGGAATTTTTTTCTTGATACCCCCGGTCTTACCCAAGAATAGAACGGCTTTTGGTGCAATTGCTGATAATAGATCCATAATGGTTGCGGCCATTGGACTTCCCATTCCGAAATTGATAATGGTGATGCCTCCGGCAGTGACGGATTGCATCGGTTTGTCTTCCCCGTAAATAGGAGCATTATCATGCATTTCAGAAAACAGGTGGATATATTTTGAAAAGTTCGTTAAAAGGATATACTCCCCAAACTCTTCCAAAGGCCTTCCCGTATAACGAGGAAGCCAGTTGTTCACGATTTCTTCTTTGGTTTTTAAACCTGGTGTGATCGGACTATTTACGGTATTCTTTGCACTTTTCTTTGTTGTCATAGTCATTAAATTTAATTTCTTGAATCTCTTATCTTCCTGTCAACATTCCGTTATGGCTATGTTATTATTGTAATATAAGATTTTTAATTCTTTTCTAAAAAAAAATCCCGTTCAGCGAACGGGATTTTTTTTAAGCGACTTTAAGCTTTTTCAAATCGGACTTTTCGAATTTTTTCTTCGCATAGTCCAAGGTAATTTCTAATGCTTTCTGTCCCGTTTGCTCTTTTGTTGACGGAATCTCAAACATGGCGTCCAGCATAATGGCTTCGCAGATACTGCGGAGGCCACGGGCTCCAAGTTTAAATTCGTCAGCTTTATCAACAATAAACGTATATACGTCAGGATCAAATTTTAGTTCGATGCCTTCGTATTCAAACAACTTCTTGTATTGTTTTACCAATGCATTTTTTGGTTCAGTCAAAATGCTCAGTAAAGTTTCCTTATCCAGTGGATTTAAGTAAGTCAATACAGGAAGACGGCCAATTAACTCCGGAATTAAACCAAAGTTCTTTAAGTCTTGAGGTGTAATATACTTGTACAGATTGTTCAAGTCGATTTCCTCTTCGTCTTCGTTCATTTTATAACCTACTGTTTGCGTGCGCAGACGGTTTGCAATTTTCTTTTGAATACCGTCGAATGCACCACCACAGATAAATAGAATATTACTTGTATTGACTGCGATCATTTTTTGATCCGGGTGTTTACGGCCGCCTTGAGGTGGAACGTTTACAACTGTACCTTCGAGAATCTTCAATAAAGCTTGCTGCACACCTTCACCCGATACATCTCTCGTAATGGAAGGATTGTCGCTTTTACGTGCGATTTTATCAATCTCATCGATATAGATGATACCGCGCTCTGCAGAGGCTACATCATAATCCGCCGCTTGCAATAAACGTGTCAATATACTTTCTACATCTTCCCCTACATAACCTGCTTCTGTCAATACAGTTGCATCTACGATACAGAATGGTACATTTAATATCTTAGCAACAGTTTTTGCCAGCAAGGTTTTACCTGTACCCGTTTCACCAACGATAATCAAATTGGATTTTTCGATTTCAATTTCGTCTTTATCCACTTTCTGATTTAAACGTTTATAGTGATTATAAACTGCTACTGAAATTACTTTTTTAGCATCATCCTGACCGATTACATATTGATCCAGGTGAGTTTTAATCTCCAAAGGACGGATCAACTTTAAAGCAGTCTGTAAAGTTTTACTTTTTCGTTGTTTTAATTCTTCTGCCAAGATTTCGCCTGCCTGCTGGATACATCTGTCACAGATGTGTGCTCCATTGCCTGCAATGAGCATCTGAGCTTCATTTTTGCTTATGCCACAAAACGAACAGTGAATGTCTCTATCGTTATTCTTTGCCATTGTTATTTAATAATCTCCTTCTTAGGAAGTAAAATTTCGTCAATCATACCGAATTCTTTGGCTTCATTGGCTCTCATCCAGTAATCGCGATCTGAAGATTTTTCTACCCATTCGTAAGTTTGTCCAGAGTGATCTGAAATAATGGTGTATAATTCTTCTTTCAATTTCATCATCTCACGTAAGTTGATTTCCATATCGGCAGCAACTCCTTGTGCACCACCGGAAGGTTGGTGAATCATGACGCGTGAGTGACGTAAGGCTGCACGTTTGCCTTTTGCACCAGCAACCAAAAGAACAGCTCCCATAGACGCAGCAATACCTGTACAGATCGTCGCTACATCTGGCGTGATATATTGCATGGTATCATAAATTCCTAGTCCAGCGTATACGCTTCCGCCTGGTGAATTGATATAGATTTGGATATCACGTTGTGCATCGGTAGATTGCAGGAACAAGAGCTGTGCCTGAATAATGTTGGCTACCTGATCATCAATACCGCTGCCTAAAAATATGATACGGTCCATCATCAAACGCGAAAACACATCCATCTGTGCAACGTTCAGTTGACGTTCTTCCACGATGTAAGGTGTAAGGTTTGTAGGAATGCTTGTTTCTGTGCGAGCAATGAAGCTATCAACATGTTGACTTCCAATACGGTGATGCTTTACTGCATATTTTCTGAATTCGTTTTTATCTATATTCATCTTTTTATTTTTTTCTATTCTGTAGGACTAATATAAAACTATATTTTAAAAATCAAATAAATTGAAAAGATGTTTTACATCTACTTTACATTTTTTTGGTGATCCCGCTCCAAGAACTCTTGATACCGTATATTTGGGCTATTTTTTTATCTGTTTCATGTATAGCCCCTTAGCTAATTTCGTTATAGTTTGGGAGGTCTTCTAAAAATTCATAGGACTCCGTATTAAAATCAATTTTACAATAGTAATGATTCATGCCGTTGCTCACTAACAAGTATGGTATGCGGTGCACCGTATTATAATTTGCAATTTGCTCAAATACTTGCTGTGTGATTTTTATATGTGGCGCCTTAAACTCGGCTAAAACGACCTTATTTCCGCTGCTATTGTAAATTAACAAATCACTCCGTTTCTGAAGGTTATTTAATTTCAATCCGCCCTCAATATGCATCAGTGATTTGGGGTAATTTTTCATGAGTGACAAATAATTGATCCAATGCTGTCTAACCCATTCCTCCGGTGTTAATACCAAGTCCTTTTTTCTGAGCTCATCAAAGATGTAAATCGCATTGTTCTTTTTGGATATTTTAGCTTTAAATGGCGGTAAGTTCAGTGGAGTCGGTGAAAACATACACAAATATACTAAAATTTTAGCAAAAGAAATAAATTCGTGAAGTCCGAAATACAGTGTTTTTTTTTGACTTGTCTGATTTTTTAGGCTGTGGGGAACCCTATGTCTGCATTTATGACACGATTGCTTAACCAAATTGTGAAAGTTATGTTGCTGAATGTTCAAGGCTTTAAACCAATAGTTTAATGTAATGGCGGTGCAGGAGTCAATTATAAAAGCGTAATTTTATGGAGTTTTACTCGGTTGAATTGCCATTAAAATCGTAATTTTGCTTCTCATAAAATGCCCATGCTCGAGCTCGATAGACATTTTGATGTGCGGTGACATGGGAGGATTTTAGCGCTAGCAGATCGCTTGGATGCCGGAAACAAATAGGGGGCAACTGATCTACAGCCGACGAATAAATAGACTACATATGAACATAAATCCGATCTTATCCGATATTAAGAACAGGTCTTTTAAACCAGTGTATTTATTGCAAGGGGAGGAGAGTTATTTCATTGATACCATTGCCGACGCTTTGGAAGCAACAGTATTGAACGAAGCGCAGAAGGGCTTTGATCAATCGATTTTCTACGGAAAAGATATTGATATGTCTACCGTTGTCAATGCAGCAAAACGGTATCCCATGTTGAGTGATTATCAGGTGATTATTATCAAGGAGGCACAGGAGCTAAAATGGAAATCGGATACGGAAGAACTGTTGACTAAATACCTGGAGCATTTTACACCGACAACCATTCTTGTGTTTTGTTTTAAACATGGGAAATTTGACAAACGCAAAAAGATCTATAAAGTCTTTGAAAAAAAAGGGCTGGTTGTTGATGCGGCTAAACTATACGACGATAAGGTGGGCCCTTGGATTGGAGCGTATGTGAAAGATACCGGCTGGCGCATTCATCCGCAAGCTACGATGATGATTGCGGACTATCTCGGTAATGACCTGTCCAAAGTGTCCAATGAACTTGACAAGCTGATGCTTAATGTTCCAAAGAGCCAAGAGATAAGCATGGAAGATGTTGAACGAAATATTGGTATTTCCAAAGATTATAATGTTTTTGAATTAAATACTGCATTGGCTAAACGTAATGCCCTAAAAGCTTATCAAATAGTCGATTATTTTGTAGCGAACCCCAAAAATAATCCGCTGGTGATGGTTATTGGACAAATTGCTACCTACTTCACGAAGATTCTCAAATACCATTATCTGATCGACAAATCGGTCGCGGCAAAAGAATTGGGCGTACATCCTTTCTTTCTGAAGGAATACGAGCTTGCTGCAAGAAATTACAACCGGCGGAAAACTTTCGATGTGCTCAATGTGTTGAAGGAGACTGATTTAAAATCCAAAGGTGTCAATGTGCCGAGCAATTTCAATAGCGAAGAGATTTTAAAAGAAATGATCTATCGAATACTTAACTAATCCCATCCAACAGCAAGAACACCAGCAGTGGTGTTTTTTTTTACACAAATTTAATAATTAAACACTTGTTTAAATTAAACGTTTGTTTAACTTTGTCGCGCATTTAGCGAGAACGTATTTTATAATCGCTATGAATATGCGATTGTATCTTTAAAAGATCGAGGTTTAAAATGGAATTTAACGAGAAACAGATTGATATTCTGCTTGCAGCAGAGCGTCTTTTTGCAACAAAAGGATTTGATGGGACTTCCGTTCGTGACATCGCCAATGAGGCGAATGTGAATGTTGCGATGATCAACTATTATTTTGGATCTAAGGACAAGCTACTGGATACGTTTTTTGAATGGCGTGTTCCTGATTTTATGATCAATGTGGATGAGTTGGCGCTTGTCGATAATGCGTTGGATAAAATTGACGCTATGGTGGATAAATCGTTTAAGTCCATGAACTCCCATCGCAAACTGTATCATATCATTACCATTGAAAGTTCGTTAAAGCAACGCATGCTGATCTCGGAGGCTTTTCGCAAACTCAAGTTGCACAATCTTGAAGTGATATCGTCTGTCATCAATGCGGGGGTAGAGCAGGGAGTATTCAAAGCGGGTTATGATCCCATCTTGATCCACTCCATGATGATGGGCGTATTTATGAATTTTCAGATGAATCATTGTTTTTTACAGGATCAGTTGCATATCGATAACGATGAGGACTATGCAAATTATATAGAAACAACTTTAACAGAATTTATACAGAAAACAATTAAAGCTTTATTGACATATGAAAAATAAGTTGGCCAATTTGAGTGCTTTATTGCTTTTAAGTCCTATGGGTCTGTTGGCGCAAGACAACAAACACATGACTTTGGAAGAGATAATTCACTTGGCCGCAAATCAAAGCGTGGAAGCAAAGTCTACCGATACCAAGATATTGGGGAGACAGCTCGAAGTCGAAACTGCCAAATCGAAACAGCTTCCTGATGCAAAATTGAGTGGACAATACATGGCTATGACTACTCCAAATGTGAATTTAAAGTTGGCTTTAGGTGAGGGGGGCTCTGCTCCGGATATTGCTGCAAACCAATTGTGGTTAGGACAGGCATCGGTGAGCATGCCAATCTATACAGGTGGACGTATTAAAGGGGGAATTAATATTGCAAAAGATGTATTAAAAGCCGAGGAATACAACGCTGTAGCAAGTAAAGAGCAACTGGCTATACGTGCAGTGAATCTTTATTTAAGCCTTTATAAGGCTCAGCAAACCAACTTGTTGATTGCTGAAAATATCAAGCAGTCTGAGCAGCGTGTTTCGGATTTTAAAGCGATGCTTGACAATGGTTTGATCGCGCGTAACGACCTGTTAAAAGCAGAACTGCAGCTTTCAAATTATCAGGTTTCGCTTCAGGAAGCACAGAAAAATATCAAGGTGCTGAATTATCAATTGGCAAATTTTTTAAAAATTGATGAGGATACGCAGCTGGATCAGATCAATCTGGCTGAGGTGAACGGTGTTGATTTGGGTTTAAAAGCATCTTATGACGCTGCGAAAACCTCACGTTCTGATGTGAAATCTTTGGAGTCACAACGGTTGGTTGCAGAGGACCAGTTGAAGGTAACAAAAGCATCTACATTGCCACAGGTTTCTGCAACGGCAGGTTACAATGCTTTTGGTTTGCAAAAAGTGGTTACCGTAACAAATGCGGCCATGGTAGGTGTAGGTGTATCCTACGACATCGGTTCACTTTATAAAAACAAAAGAGAAGTGAATGTTGCGAAAAATCATATCAGGGAAATTGATGAGCACATTGAATTATTAAACGATAAGGTGAAAGTGCAGGTTCAACAGGCCAATGAAAACTATATGCTGGCACAAAAGCAGGATGTGGTTTACCATCAGGCGGTGGATCAGGCGGTTGAAAATTATCGTATTACAAAAGATAAGTACGATAATGGTATCGCGGATACAGACGATTTGTTAACTGCCGACGTACAGCAGCTTCAAAGCAAAATCAATCTTGCGATCAGCAAAGCAAATACCATTGAAAAATATTATGACCTGCTGTTAGCAAATGGGTCTTTAAACATTAAATAGCAATTAATCTAGACATGGAAAATACAGTAGAAAACGCACCTGAAAAGAAAGGTACAAATAAAAAATTTACAATTGTTTTGGTGGCATTGGTCATCTTCGGAGGAGCGTACGGTGCTTATAAATATATGCATGGTCAGGCGCATGAAACGACAGACGATGCGCAGGTAGAGAAAAACATGAGTCCGATCATTCCACGCGTTGGTGGGTTTATCTCGAAAGTGTACGTAAAGGATAATGATTTGGTTAAAAAGGGGGATACCTTGTTCACTATTGAGAGCCCAGATTATCAGGTTCGTGTGGACGAAGCGCTAGCATCCTTGGCAGCAGCTCAAAGTAGCTTTGATGTTTCAAAGGCAGATGTATCTGCATCTTCGGCTAATGTAGCCATTTCAGATGCAACGATCCAATCTAATTTGGGCAGTATCGATGCGGCACGTATTCGTGCTAAGCAAGCGAACAATGATTATATCCGCTACCAAAACTTATACAACAATCAGTCAATTACGAAACAACAGTATGAGCAGGCATTAACAGCAAAATTGGAAGCTGACAAGCAGGTTGAAATTTTGCAACAACAACGTAACGCCAGTGCATCGCAACGCAATGCAGTCGTAAGTAAGACTACAGTAGCTTCAAAGCAAACTTCTGTTGCAGAGGCGAATATAAAAAGAGCAAATGCGCAACTTGAGGCGGCTAAATTGAACCTTTCTTATACTGCGGTACTTGCTTCTGTGGATGGTCAGGTATCGAATATCAAGGTACAACCGGGGCAGATGGTCAATCCAGGTCAATCTTTGTTCTACATTGTAGATAATATTGAAACCTGGGTCGTTGCTAACTTTAAGGAGACGCAATTGGAAAAAATAAAACCTGGACAAAAAGTTGGTATTAAAGTGGACGCTTATCCTGCTATTGAGTTTGAAGGTGAGGTAAACTCTTTCTCTCCAGCAACTGGTTCACGATTCTCTTTATTGCCTCCAGATAATGCAACTGGTAACTTTGTAAAGACTGTTCAGCGTTTACCTGTAAAGATCAAATTGACAAAAGACAATAAAGCAGAAAATGTGGCTTTGCTCAGACCGGGCATGAATGCTGACGTAGATGTGCATGTTCAATAACTATGGAAAATTTAAATCAACAAGATAGTCTGGTTGAATATGGTTTTCGTCGCGTTGTAATCACGATTACAGCGGTGCTTTGTGCGCTGTTGGAAATTGTGGATACAACCATTGTCAATGTGGCCCTGAACGACATGAAAGGTTCACTGGGGGCGACGTTGACGGATGTCGCATGGGTTATCACAGCTTACGCAATTGCGAATGTAATTGTGATCCCGATGACCAGCTGGTTGTCCCAACAGTTTGGGCGTAGAAATTACTTTGCGGCTTCTATTATCATATTCACAGTATCTTCATTTTTGTGCGGTAATGCAACCAATATGTGGGAGCTTGTTGCATTTCGCTTTATACAAGGGATGGGTGGGGGAGCCTTACTGGTTACAGCCCAGACTATTATCACGGAAAGTTATCCCAAAGAAAAACGTAGTATGGCCCAAGCTATCTACGGGATGGGAGTCATTGTTGGCCCTACATTAGGGCCGCCGTTGGGTGGGTACATCATCGATAACTTCTCTTGGCCGTATATCTTTTATATCAATGTGCCGCTTGGTATTATTGCGACCTTGTTGACCTTATCTTTTGTACGCAGTCCTAAATACAGTCAAAAGCAGTCTGCTAGGGAAGTGGATTGGTTCGGTATGATATTTTTGATCATGTTTATTGGCTCACTTCAGTTTGTATTAGAACACGGACAACAGGATGACTGGTTTGACGACCCCTTGATTTTAGGCTTATCGATTTTATCTGTCTTTGGATTACTGTTTTTTATATGGCGGGAGTTGGTGTACGATAAACCGATTGTTAACCTGCGCGTATTGAAGGATAAGAATTTGCAGGTGGGTGTGGTGATGAGCTTTATTCTTGGTTTTGGCTTGTTCGGATCGACGTTTATTATTCCCATCTATACGCAGTCGATATTGGGATGGACGGCAACAGATGCAGGTTTGCTCTTGTTACCAAGTTCGATTATGACCGGTATCATGATGCCTTTTATCGGTAAGATGATCCAAAATGGTGTTCCTCAGAAGTATATGGTTGCCTTAGGGCTATGTATCTTTTTTGGCTTTTGTTTTTGGATGTATAGCCTCATGACAAACGATACAGGTTCGGAACATATGTTTTGGCCATTGATTCTCCGCGGAGTTGGCCTAGGATTGTTGTTTGTACCTGTTATGACACTGTCTTTATCAACATTACATGGTAAGTCAATCGGTGAAGGGGCTGCTTTTACAGGGATGATGCGTCAATTGGGTGGTTCATTTGGAATTGCTTTGATTACGACATTTATTGCCCGTGATAGCCAAAAACATCGTGTTGATCTGGTAGCTAATTTAGACCCAAGTAAGTTTGATGTGCAACAACGGGTGCAGCAATTGCAAATGAGTTTTCAGGCGAAAGGTTTTTCGCCTAATGAGGCTTTGGCCAAAGCGCATCAAATATTGGACTTGAGTGTGATGAAGCAAGCGACCGTTTTATCTTATATGGATGTGTTTTTGTATCTAGGGATTGTCTTTTTGATTTGTGTCCCTTTTGTATTGATGATCAAACAGGGGAAAACACAGATCGATATGTCCAGTGTGCATTAGTATTGGATTCGTCTGCTGCGCTGTTATCATAGTGCAACATCAGTGAAGAACAATTTATCGTTCAATCAGAAGTCCTCAAAAAGTGTTTAACTTTTTGAGGACTTTTTTTGTGCACGTTCTTTTCTGGTAGAAAATCATGTTGAGTTGGCGTTTCTTTTTGAGTTGGCGCTTCTTATTGTCTGGACATGAGAAAGCATACATTTTTGTCCATTGAAAAACCATAAATTGAAAAACCTGATTTAGAATTGATTGTTTAATAATAAAGAGTTTGGAAGAATTGATCTTTTGGCATCAGAAAAGACGGTTCTTGTTGAATTGCGATTAAGGTAGATTTTTTGTCTTCAAAATAGCGACTGCATGTATACAGAAAAACTTAATTTTTTGGCGTTTATCATTCCCTTATTTTTAATCTTGATGGTGTTGGAATATTGGTATAGCCTCAAAAAACAGAAACGTTTTTATTCTTTTGATGAATCGATCTCAAATCTCAATGTTGGTATCGTCGAGCGTATGTGTGATATGTTTTCTGTTAGTTTATTTTACTTTTTTTTCGTTTGGGTGTATCAAAACTTTGCGATATTTCACATTGAAGCTAATTTTTGGACCTGGATTATCCTTTTCCTATTTACAGATTTTCTCTGGTATTGGTATCATCGCTATAGCCATGAAATAAACTTGTTGTGGGCGGCTCATGTTGTACATCACCAAAGTGAAGATTATAACTTTACCGTAGCAGCCCGGATCACCATATTTCAAGCCGTTTTCCGTTCGTTATTTTGGGCTTTTATTCCCCTTTTGGGATTCCCTCCCTTTATGATGACCGCTATTCTGTTGATTCATGGCGTATATCCATTTTTCTCCCATACGCAGACCGTAGGAAATTTGGGGATTTTAGAGCGTGTATTTGTAACGCCATCTCACCACCGGGTGCATCATAGCAGTAATGAAATCTATTTGGATAAGAATTATGGAGATATCCTGATTATTTGGGATAAGCTATTTGGAACATTTATCCCAGAGCAAAAAGAAGAACCTTGTGTCTATGGACTCACAAAACCCATTCACCGCTACACTTTTCTATGGCAGCATTTTCATTATTTATTTGAAATTGGTTTGTCATTTAAGCGGGCGGAAGGATTTAGGAACAAAATGCGGACTATATTTGGTAGGCCCGACGATATACAGCCTGAAATTCGCGAAGAACTGGAAGAGCGCATATTTGCAGGAGCTAGGCCGCAAGCTCATGCACAGGTGTTAAGCCGCTATATCTTTTTTCAGTCGATGTTGACGATGCTCCTGCTTTTCTTTTTTTTGCTTTACGGTAATTATCAGCAACTCATACAACTCCTTATTGGCGGAGGATTTATTCTCTGTAGCGTCATTTGTATTGGGGGGCTTCTAGAACATGAAGATTGGGTTTTTCCACTTGAGATGCTTCGGTTATTCTTATTACTGCTGTATATCGGTCTAACTTTTTATTCAACATTGGGGCTTGTTTTGGTAGGATGTTTCGCTTTGACTCAATTGATTTTTTATAAAACGTTAGCAGGTCACTATAAAAAAGTTTTGCGTCTTGAAAGATGTTGAAAATTGACTTCTGAAGAGCCATTCCCTGTGAATGGTAGACGCAGTCAAATTTGTGAGGGCGTTGTTACTGTCAATTATTTGCCTGCTGCTGTAACTAAGTCCGCAAATGATTGACAATAGGATCTGGCCATAATATCCCAGCTATATTGTTTTAGGGTATTTTGTTTAAATTGTAGGCTTAGGTTTTTATAGTGGACTGGATTTTCTAAAATGGCTTGAAGTTGTTCAATCCATTCGTTTTGGTTTTTGCTTGTCAGGAGCAGGCCATTGCAATTATGTGTCACGGCGCTTGTAATTCCTTCTAATTCGGCGGCCACAACAATGGTGCCTGCTGTGGAAGCCTCCAAACAAACGAGCCCAAAGCCTTCCATATCTCCCGCCACTTCAATATTGGGCATCAAGAAGGCCTGTGCGTTGGTCAAGAGGCTTTGCAGTTGTTGGAATGGGACTTTTCCAAGATGTTCAATTTTTTCGGGATATGCTTTCAGTAATTTTCGGATCTCCCCTTGATCGGTCGGAAATCCGAGGAATAAGGTGATTAAATGATTTATCTTTTTTGGTATAAGCTGCAATAGGCGTTCTTTCCATGTAGGTTCGTGATCGAATGGACCCACCATCAGTAATTTGAAATCACCCTGAATAGCGGGAATGACATGTTTCATCAACCACGAGAAACCCTTCCGTTTAACAGGGCGTCCCAAAGTGATGAAATAGGGCTTGTTTTCGCAGGCTGGTTCATTGTTTTGAGTGGAGTGGTGTATCGGATCTACACCGTTGGGTATAACAATAATTTTGGATGGATCGATACCACGTAACTGTGCGGCGTCGGCAGTAGCTTGGCTAACCGCAATAAGCTGATCAAATGTATTAAACCGCGGTATAATCTTACGTTGAAAATAGCTAAAGGGAAATACGATATCCAGTCCGTGAAGCGTGGCAACACGTTTTAAATGGGGATAACCTTTGTGAAAAGAGGCTAAAGACGCAATTAACCCATCATTAAAGTGAATAAGCTTGATGCCAGGGTTATCGTTAATTTTGGCTAGAATTCGGCGATTCAGCTGGAAGAAGAAGGCTAAAAGAGGTTCCCTGTTGTCATAGACTAAGGTGTGTACCTTCAAGTAAAGAGCCGCAGTATTGATCAGTTCAAAGCTTTGTTTTTCCATACCGCCAACACTTGGTGGATATTTGTGGCTGACAAATAGTATTTCTATTTCAGATGGGTACATGAACTGGTTTCTTTTTGATGCATAGATAAAATATAAAACCCAGCGCTACCCAGGTGAGCTGTCGACCGCGACGTAATAATGAAGCACTGAGCCAAATACTACCCCCTGTAATACCGATCATATGGAGAAGGAGCTTATTGGCGATTTCTTCAATACCCAGTTGCCCTGGAATAAAAGCACCGATGCTTTTCAGCACAATGACACTCATGTCCACTATTAAACCATGTATTGGTTGTACTGCAACACCCAAAAATTTTAGAATATAATAGAATTCAAGGCTGCCAATAATCCAATGTAGTGCAAAAAGTAAGTAAGAATACCAAAAAACCTTATTTTGATGTCGATAAAAGTCTTTTACACTCCAAAGTAGTGACTGAGAATGCGCTTTTGCTTTTCCAAAAAATGTTGCTGTCGAAGCCTTGGTTTGTGAGGGACTTTTTGCAGCTATTAACCAATAAAGTATCAGGATCATCAGAAGGAACAGAAATAGACAGATAATATAAATTACAGGCCCTGCGTAGTGTATAATTTCATTTTTTAAAGGAGAAAATATCAACCAAAGCATAGCAATCAAAAAGAGAGTCAATTGAGATAGTACGGCGGTAATACGGGATATAGCAACTGAATTCAATCCTTCTTTTAACGGAATGTCATAACGGGTTATCAATTGTGCCTTTAATAAGTCACCACCTATAATGCTTGTAGGATTGAATAGTCCAACGGTTTCCCCGATTTGACGGATGGCAAAGAGTTCGATCAGATTGACCTTCTTTTTTGCGGAGCCCAAGCATATCCACCAAGCTAATGTGCCTACAAAATAGGCCGCGCAAGTCGTAAACAAAATAACAATGAAGCGATAACCAACTGAGGAGAGCTCTTTTTTCAAGGCATTTAAGTCGCTTTTCGCTAAAAAGACAGTGATGGACGCCAGAATCAAAAATAGAAAAATACCTTTGATGAGTTGGCTTGGGTTTGTTAGTTTGCCCATGCCAAATCGACTTCCTGTGTTTTGTCAATCAATAGTTCAATGTCATTAAAATAGCATCCAGATAGTCTATTCCAATCCAGTTGTCCGACATAGGATAGACCTTCAGTAATGAGATTCTTTTTTAAGCTCACGTCAGAGAGAATTTTTTTGAGGTAGTAAACATATCCAGCTGCATTTTCAGGTTGACACTTAAATCCATTTTTCCCGTGCTGAATCAAGGAAGCCGAACCCCCACCATCGGCGATAACACAAGGAAGTCCGGATGCCAATGCTTCGACAACAACATTTCCGTACGTTTCTGAGACCGACGGAAAAACAAAAGCATCTGCCGAAGCATATAGAATTGCAAGCTCATCATGGCTTTTCTTTCCTAAGAAAATGGCATTAGGCATCTCTTGCATTGCAATTATTTTGGCTGTTCCTTCACCGACAACAATGAAATTATAGTCAAGATTCTGAGCTTGTATCTGTTGATAGATTTCAATAAGCGTTTTAATATTTTTTTCCCAGACGATACGACTGACAAAGAGGATTGTTGGTTTGTCATTCTTTGTGATAGTCTGCAGCTGAGATAGATTCTTTTTATTGGGATTAAACAAGGCTGTGTCTATTCCTCTTTGCCACAGTTTTAATCCTTCTTGTTGTAAGCCGATCTGCTGTAATTCGTTTAGAATAGATTTGGTGGGTACATAGACAATATCACATTTGTTATAAAAGTTATTCATTGCTTTTTTCATCCATTGTTCAGTTGGCTTGACCAAGGGGAGTATGTTTTTGAAATAATAGGCAATGTATGAAATGAAGTGTGTATGATAGATCGTAAGGACAGGAATACCTTTCCGTTTGGCATAATTTAATGCGAAAAAACCTAAAAGGGAAGGCGTAGCAATGTGGATCATGTCGGGAGCAAATTTATCTAAGGCGAGCTCAAGTTTCTTTTTAATAAGCTGTGGAATAGCGAGACAATAATCGTCGTTGACCGGTATTTTGAATGTGGGTACCTTGTAAGAATGAAAATTGCGAAATTGCGTAGGGCCGCCACCATAAATAAAAAAATAGTTGAATTTCTGCTGGTCTATACGGTTTATCAGCTGAAACATTGTCCGTGATGCACCGTCAAAATCCTCGACGAGTATCTCTGTAAAGAAGGCTACCTTTCTCATGTTATTCTTATTAGGGGTTGTATAAAAATAGCTGAAAGCTGTAACTCCTATGCTATGCAGGTATTAACCTTTTGTCATTATAGTGTTTATAAATTATTAGTTTTTAATAATTTGTGCATAATTATTAAAAATAGAATTAATTGAATATGATAACAGAGCTAATGTTGGCGCAGTAGCTTTGGAGTGAACGAAATATTCAATCCATGCTATTAGATCTATTGTTCGAAAAAAAAATTAGACCTAAGGGTTTTCGAAAGATTGTCATCTTATTTATTTGTGCGTCTGCCGGTGTTATGTTGGGTTTTAAGTTGAAGCCAAAACAACAACCGAAGCTCAGTAATGCTGTGTATGCAGCTATGCCGGAAGCGACTTACGGAAAGCTAAATTTGTTAACGTACAATATAGCAGGTCTCCCTGAATTGATTTCCAGTGCTGTAACCGAGCGGGCTTCTAGTATTACGTCGATCGGCAATCGGATCAATGGGTTTGATATTGTCAATGTACAGGAAGACTTTAACTACAACAAGTTTCTTTACAGCGAAAATACGCATAGCTACCGAACGGCAAATATGGGTGGGGTACCTTTTGGGGACGGGCTGAGTACACTTTCAAAATATCCTATTGTTGAGTTTGAGCGGATAGGGTGGACTGATTGCAATGGCGCAGATTGTCTGACTCCTAAAGGCTTTTCTTATGCTCGAATTCAATTGGCCAAAGAGGTATTTATTGATGTTTATAATGTACATGCGACAGCTCAGGATGATCAGAATGCAACGATTGCCCGGCAGAAGAATATAAATCAGCTGAAATCCTATATCAAAAAGTATTCGGCTGGCAGACCACTTTTGATTATGGGCGACTTTAATGCACATTATGCTTACGAGCTGGATAACATCGGTTCTTTTCAGAAGGACTTAGGTTTGGTAGATGCATGGGTAAGTTTACGCAACAAAGGTGATATTCCTGGGCCTCAAGTGAATTTTGAAGCGAAAACAGCATTGGAGTTGACAGAGGATTGCGAAGGTATTGATAAAATTTACTATCGCAATGATCATCATTTGCTATTTGAGGCAAAGAATTATCAGGTTCAAAAAAAGCTTTTTCAAAACGAAGAGGGACAGGATTTATCCGACCATTGTGCAGTGTCCTTACAATTAGGCTGGCGTGTTGTCAAATCTTCGGTTCAGTAAAATAAAAATAAAACTTTCTCAATTCTTTCATATCAATCGCGATTAGCACTGAACCCCTCAGTGCTTTTTTGCGTATTAAAAAAGCCCCATAAAATGAATTATGGAGCCTTTATTAAATTGGGATAAATTATCTTATTTATACATTTCTTCACGTTGTGCTTTAACCACATCGCTATTAATGTATTCATCGTAAGTCATCAATTTGTCGATGATACCTTTCGGAGTCAATTCGATGATTCTATTGGCAACAGTTTCAGTCAATTCGTGGTCACGGGATGTGAACAACATTGATCCTTTAAAATCAGACATACCGTTATTTAAAGCAGTGATAGATTCCAAATCCAAGTGATTGGTGGGCTCATCGAAAACTAGGAAATTGGCACCCTGAAGCATCATGCGAGAAAACATACAACGCATTTTTTCTCCCCCTGAAAGCACAGATACCTTTTTCATAACCTCTTCACCGGAAAACAACATTTTCCCTAAAAATCCGCGTATAAATTGTTCGTCTGCTTCTGGGTTAGTTGTATAGTCTCTCAACCAATCGACTAAATTATCATTTTTTCCTTCGAAGAATGCGGCATTTTCAATCGGCATATCGGCAGGAGTGATGGTAATACCCCATTTGAATTCCCCGCCGAAATCGGTGTCTCTACCAGTGATAATATCGTAAAATGCTGTGGTCACTAATGAATTTGGACCTAGAACAGCGATTTTGTCACCTTTATTAATCATAAACGTGATATCCTTGAAGAATACCTCGCCATTGACCGTTTTGCTTAATCCTTCGACTTGTAGCGTTTGATCTCCCGGTTCACGATTCATGGTATTGAACATGATGGCCGGATATTTACGGTTGGATGGTTTAATTTCGTCAATATTAATCTTATCCAATGCTTTCTTACGAGAAGTAGCTTGTTTGGATTTGGAAGCGTTGGCAGAGAACCGACGGATAAATTCCTGGAGTTCTTTCACTTTATCTTCCATTTTCTTATTTTGATCAGAACGTTGCTTTAACGCTAATTGAGAAGATTCGTACCAGAACGAGTAGTTACCCGTATAGATTGTCATCTTACCAAAATCAATATCCACCGTGTGCGTACATACAGCATCCAGGAAGTGACGGTCGTGGGATACAACTAAAACGATTGCTTCATAACTTGCTAAAAAATCTTCTAACCATGCAATGGTGTTGATATCCAAATCATTGGTAGGCTCATCGAGAATCAAAATATCTGGTTTGCCAAATAATGCTTGAGCCAAGAGTACACGGACTTTTTGGTTACCGTCGATTTCAGAAACTAATTTATAGTGCAGATCTTCTTTGATACCCAAACTGCTCAATAAAGTTGCGGCATTAGATTCGGCATTCCAGCCATCCATTTCAGCAAAAAGACTTTCCAGTTCGCCGGCGCGTTCGCCGTCGGCATCAGAGAAATCCTCTTTCATGTAAATGGCATCTTTCTCTTTCATGATTTTGTAAAGCTCTTGGTTACCCATCATGACAGTTTCAAGAACAGTAAACTCATCGAAAGCATAGTGATCCTGACTTAAAACAGACATGCGTTCGCCTGGCGTGAATGCCACTGAACCTGTCGAAGGATCAACTTCCCCTGAGATAATTTTTAAGAAAGTAGATTTACCTGCTCCATTAGCACCGATAATACCGTAACAGTTTCCAGGTGTGAATTTTAAATTGACATCTTCGAATAGTATACGTTTACCAAAACGAAGGGAGAGATTGGACACATTAATCATGCTGCAAAGATACGTTTTAATCTTGGATTTTTAACTATTTACGGTGATCAGTTACGTGGAGAAATTGAAGGTAGCAATGTTGCGGAATTCAGCAGTTTTCAGCACCTGTGGCAAAACAGTATTCTGTGAAATTTCAATGGGCGGAAATGATCTTTGCAATGAAGTGTGAAATGCAGTTATGTTTTGCAGATATTGGATTAATAAATTATAAATATTGTGTCAGTGATTTAAATTGGCTTCTTTTTTGTGGACAAGAGCTGAAATGAAATCAATTATGAAAAGAAATAGAATAACGGGTGTCGTTATACTTGCTGTTGCTTTTTTGTTTAATATTCAAGGAGCCTCAGCCCAGTTTGGAGGACTTTTGGATAAAGCAAGCAAAGCCGTTGCTTCCAAAGGGAGTAAGGTACTGGGATTGGATAAGTTGCTAAAGGAACCTGAAGCAATCAGTACAAGTTTTGAAGATGTAAATAGAAAAGGGGAGCAAATGCCCGATTTTCAAAATACGGCGGTTTATAAACCTTTAGAAAATTTACAAAAGAATGGTAGTGATGGTTATGTATTGGAAGCCGGTCATTTTGAAATAACCAACAAGAGCTATTGCCTGAAAGCGGGTACCTATGCACCTTCAAAAGGCGATGGATATATGTATGCGCCTACTCTTGGTAAAAAAAGAGAAGTGGTCATTGCAATTTTAAAAAGTGCTGAAAAGCACCCAGAAGTAGCACAATCTGACATACAGATGCTATTGTGGACGATCATTGCGAAGACAAAATTTATTGATTATTCGGGCCCGGTGAAAGAGACAGCCTTAAAATTGCTTACAGCTGAACAAATTTTGCATTTGGAAGGTGGTGCGCTCGGCGTTTTGCCATTTGACGTTGTCCAAAAAGCAAAAGACCAGATGCCACCGGCAGTACAGACAATCTTCGAAGCGGAAAATAATATTCGGCAGCTAGTTTCCTCAGGAAACTATTCGTACGCTGATTTTGAACAATATGCAATCTTAGCTGGTATGGCTGAGCCTCGTACAGACGTGCCAAGTGGTATTTGGACGCTTCATCCCGATGGCTACTATGTTCGCTATTTCCCAAGTGGTTATGCGATTACCAAAGTTCAGGTGTATGTCCCTCAAGAATTGATTACAAAATTGAATGGTAAGAAGCTTGTATACGATGCAACAGATGATATTGCCTGTCCGGCAAATACGGGGTCGCAACGGTTAGCGCAAACAAATGAACCGGTGCGTCATTAAGATGTGAGGTATTGAAAGTTCGATAGGAAGTGAAGGGGGGGGAGGAAATTTAATGAATAAGGGAGATCTACTGATCTCCCTTATTCATTAAATTTCCTCTTTTGCCTCCTGTATAATATATAAACAATGACAATGATAGCGATGATTGCTAAAATAATGTAATGGGAACCTGAATGTTGGGTTTTATCCTCTGTCGTCTGCGCATATGTAAAATTTGCTACGAAAAGAAGCACCATGAAAATCCACTTCTTGCACATAATAAACGGTTTATTAACTATAGTAGCAAGCTAAGTATTTTTTGCAACAAAGTCAAATTAATTCGGTAAAAAATAACTAAGATTTTTATAAAATTTTAATGCATAACCTCTGTTTCTCACATTTGATTCGTTATGTTCGAAAAATAAAAGGATAGCAGAAGAGCTTTTGTCTTTTTTATTCGCTTTTTGGTTCTTTTACCACTAATAAAACACAGCTAAATCGGCTGTCTCCCATTGGATATCGCTCGGGATATTGTCCCTGGAATTCGGTAAATGGTCCTAAAAATCGTATCTTGTGAACCTTTGTAAGCGTTTTTAGATATTCAAATCATGTCAAAACTTATCAATTTAACTGTCTTTAGAGAATTCTTAAAATCCAGCTTTGCTGGCGGAATTATACTTTTTTCCTGCGTTATTCTGGCATTGATCGTAGCAAACACGTCATTGTATGCCAGTGTAATGGAATTTTTGAACCGGGAAGTAGGCTTTGAGAGCGGTCATATTCATTTAAAATATTCGTGGTTGTTGTGGCTCAACGATGGTTTGATGGCTATTTTCTTTTTACTGGTGGGACTCGAGATAAAACGTGAAATTGTAGAGGGTGAACTCTCATCGCCAAGTAAAGCAATCCTGCCCATTTTGGCTGCGGTTGGTGGGGCGCTTTTGCCTGCCATCATTTATTTTGTATTAAATCAGGGAACCAATACTGCGAACGGCTGGGGAATCCCTATGGCAACAGATATTGCATTTGCTTTAGCGGTTATCACGCTTCTGGGAAATAAGGTACCTGCCAGTCTTAAGATCTTTTTGGCTGCACTGGCCATTGTTGACGACCTACTTGCCATATTGGTTATTGCGATCTTTTATAGCAATGGTATTCATGCGACCTATTTATTTATTGCTTTAGGTATCTTTTTGTTTTTGATCGTGTTAAATAAATTGGGCGTTAAAGCGATATGGGCTTACCTGATTCCGGGACTATTTATTTGGTACTTTGTTCACCACTCGGGTATTCATGCAACAATAGCAGGCGTGCTGGTGGCCATGACGCTACCGACAACACCGGACGCGAAAGAATCTCCCCTAGAAAAACTTGAGCATCTTTTGACCAAACCTGTCAATTTCATTATCATTCCTCTGTTTGCATTTGCGAATACACTTATTCCAATCCATGGTGAAATGATTGGAGGTTTGACTTCAAAATTGGGGATCGGTATTATCCTTGGTCTAATCGCTGGTAAATCAATTGGGATATTTTTGATCTGTTTTATTGCTAAAAAATTGAAGATTGCGCAATTACCGGAAGGGGCTGGCTGGAAACAGATTTTTGGTGTCGGCTTATTGGGCGGAATCGGTTTCACGATGTCAATCTTCATCTCGATACTGTCATTTGATGATAGCATGTTGATTGAAGAAGCAAAGTTCGCAGTTCTGATCGCGTCTTTATGCGCCGGCTTGCTAGGCTATATCGTTTTGAATGCAGTGTCAGCCACAAAGAAAACACAGGTTATTGATTAAATTTTGCATAGTTAGCAGTCGTACGTTTGGCTTACAATGTCGTACGTTTGACATACAATAATGTGTAGGACCGTTTTTTTGGTCAAATTCAGTCCTGATTCCTTCATGGATTAATCCTATCTGAGGGTTAATTTGGAAGAGGATAACGAGCTATAGGTATTAATTTTAGACTTTTATGAATTAGATTTAGTAATTTAGGGCACAACAATAAAAACAATACGTTGAGATTTGATGAATTTGGCTTTGTTCCAGCTTTGGAAGAAGGTTTAGAAAGTATGATGTTTGAGGAGGCTACGCCGATCCAAGAACAGACCATCCCGATTATTAAAGAGGGAAAAGATATGATTGCCTGCGCACAGACAGGTACAGGTAAAACAGCAGCCTATATGTTGCCCATCCTCGATGCAATAGCACGGAATTCAAGGGAATCTATTCTTGCAATTATCCTTGTCCCAACCCGGGAACTTGCCATGCAAATTGATCAGCAGATTATGGGCATGTCTTATTACACGGGTGCAACATCCATAGCCATTTATGGTGGGGGCGACGGTATGGGCTACGAACAGCAAAAACGGGCTATACGAGAGGGGGTAAATATCATTGTAGCTACGCCGGGAAGGTTGATAAGCCATCTTACCTCCATGAAGATTGATCTCTCTCATTTAAAGCACTTTGTTTTGGATGAAGCTGATAGTATGCTGGATATGGGGTTTCAAGACGATATTTTACGTATTGTAAGTTATTTACCGAAGAAAAAGCAGATGCTTTTGTTTTCGGCTACGATGCCGATGAAGATCAGATCTTTTGCCCGAAAAATTCTGCAGGAGCCTGTGGAGGTCAATATTGCCATTTCTAAACCTTCGGAAGGGATAGATCAACGTGTATATCTTGCCTATGATCAACAGAAAATGGAGCTCCTGAAGAATATACTGAAGGATCCCAATTATGTATCTGTTATTATTTTTGCATCCCAAAAAACTACGGTCAAACTTCTCGCTCAGGAATTACAGAAGCAGGGGATTGATGCGGAGGGTTTCCATTCGGATCTCGAACAGTCGAAACGGGAAGATATTATGGCCAGATTCCGGTCTCGTCAGGTGCGGGTACTGGTAGGGACAGATGTGATATCTCGCGGTATCGATGTGGTGGGGATCAGTTTGGTCGTTAATTATGATGTTCCACCGGATCCGGAAGACTACGTACACCGTATTGGACGTACTGCGCGGGCAGCAACTACAGGAACGGCCATTACCTTTGTCAATGAGAAAGACCAAAACCGTTTTGCTCAGATTGAGAATTTAATAGGTTATACGATTGAACAACTTCCATTGCCAGAGGGGTTTGAAGCAGGGCCCATTTACAATCCTGCCAAAAAGAATCCACAGCATAAGAAGAAGCGTTTCAATAGGAATAAAAATAAAAACTATCAGAAAGCTAAAAGAGCCTGATTTTAAAATGCAAAGCCCCCATATGAGAAAAATGTGGGGGCTTTGCATTTGAGTATATATTTTATTCAACAGTCCACTATTTTATTCAACAGTCCACACGGCCAATTCATATCCATCAGGATCCTGGAACTGAAATCTCTTTCCACCGGGAAAGCTAAAAATATCTTTTAATATAGTCCCGCCAGCGCGGATAACCTGATCACGCGTAGCCTGCAGATCGTCGGCATAGATAACGACGAGAATACTGCCATTTATTGGGTTGCCAAGTGTGAAACCACCATCCACATATTTCCCACCAAAAGCTGTATATGCTGGCCCGTAGTCCGTAAACTCCCAGCCAAAACTCGTTGTGTAGAATGCTTTGGCACGATCAAGGTCGCTTGATACAAACTCAAGGTATTGGATCTGCTGGTTGACAAATTTGTTTTCTGTACTGCTATTGCTCATAACGGAACTATCTATTTAATGTATGTATAATAAATTGCTTGATCGGTTGTGTCGGTTTTGGAATTAAAACCCAAACCGTTTTATAAATATAAGGCTTTGTTGAAAATGACACGCATTTTCTTTTCAACATTCATTTCCCAATCTTAGTTGGACTGGGAAATGAATGGAGGTTGTTAAGCGCTCTTTTTACTGCTGATCCAATATTGTAATAGCACAGATGAAACAACCAAAAACAGTCCTACATAGAAGGATAGGTTTAATTCTCTTGCTTCATTAAGAAATAAAAATGCAATCAAAATAGCATATACTGGCTCAAGATTTAAGCTTAAGTTCAATGTAAATGCCGATATCTTCTTTAAGATTTCTGTAAATGCGAGATAGACAGCAACTGTGCAACATAAGGATAGAATAAGCAGGTAAAAAATATCCAGGGCATTGGGAATGAAAGTGCTGATTGGATAATGCTGAATGTAAAAAGGAAGTAGACATGCCAGCCCTATTGTTCCACCGATCATTTGATAATAGTTGATGCATATTGCGTTGTACTTTTTGGTCAATTTTTCATTGTGAACCGCATAGAGTGAGGCAAAAGCCGGAGAAATTATCCCTAAGACTATGCCAAGCTGGTGTGAGGTATCGAAGTGAAATATCAGTGCAATACCGCACAACGTAAGTCCACTCAACAGAAGTTCAGACAATCTGAATTTCGTTTTATTGATCATCGGTGCAAAAATAGCGGTGAAAAAACTTGCCATACAGTAGCAGATCACGCCGATGGAAATGTTTGAATATTTGATGCTAGCATAGAATAATAGCTAGGATGCTGTCAATAGTAGCCCATTTTTTGCAATATGCAGTTTCTCTTTGAACGTAAAATCTGTAGGTATTTTATACCATTTTAGAATAAAAAATAGGATAACGGCAGCTAAAAATACACGGTACCATGTGAGTATCCCCTCGTTGAGTGAAATCACTTTTCCAAATACACCAGATAGTCCCAGGCACAACACAGCAAGGTGCAGCATGAAATATGAATGTTTCATAAGAAATTGTCTTCCAGTTCCGTCCATTAAGGACGAAAGGTGTTAAATAATAAAATTGATAGTAAATAAGAAGCACAGCAAATCAGTCCATTTCTGGCATTGTGCTTCAGTAATATTTGAGAAAAATATTACGCTACTGGAGGAGGAAGACAACTCGTTCTATTCATCATATTTGTATTTACCCGAAGATAGGGAATTTTGGGCGCAGCTGCAAAAAAGGAATGAAAAAGCCCCCAGAAAGTCTTTGCTTCTAGGGGCATATATTTAGTCCGTTGCCTTTATTTTGTGATTCTATGGCGTATTTGGCGGTAAAGCATCTGTTCCGCCACCCAATGCACGGTAAAGATCTATGGCTGCATTGAGCTTTTCCCGTTTTACTGTAATACGTTCCAAATCATTTTGGAGCGCATTGTTTTGGGCAGTTATCACCTCCAGATAGTTTGCCATCCCACTTTTGTAAAGTAAGGCGGCATCAGCGGTGGCTTTGGCGAGGGCATTTGATTTGGCATGGATAAGTTGCAGGCGCTGTTCCGTATGTTTGATTTTTGCCAAGGCATCCGAAACTTCTGAAACTGCGACCATAACCGACTGTTTAAACTGCAAAGCTATCTTCTCACGTTCGATGACCGATATTTCATAGTTTGTTTTTAAAGCACCTTTCTGGAAAATTGGCTGTGCAATATTCCCCGCTATTGTTTTTACGATCGATCCCGGTAGATCAAACCATTTGTTAAATTGAATGGAGTTTGTACCAATGGATGGTGTCAAGCTTATGGAAGGGTACATCGCTGCTTTGGCGAGTCCCATTCTGCTTGTCGCTGCCACAACCGCGTATTCAGCTGCTCTGACATCTGGTCTGCGGCTCAAGAGTTCGGCCGGCACCCCTGTGGCAAGTCCGTCTCCAACAATTGTATCATCTAAACTTGCTGTACGTTGAATGTCCTCGGGGAAACCTCCGCAAAGAATGCTTAGTGCATTTTCTTCTACAGCCATGTTTTGATGGGCTAGGGGAATCAACAATTCAGCAGTTTTCTTCTGAGCTTCGGCTTGCTCCACGGCAAGCGAACTGACCAGTGATGAGTTGTATTGCAGACGTATCATATTCAGTGTGCTGTCGCTCAATTGAACATTTCTTTGTGCGATCTTAAGCTGCTCATCCAAAGCAATCAGGTTATAATAGGACTGGATGACCTGTACAATAACCCGGGTTTTCAGAGCCGATAAATTTTCCTTTTGGCCAAAAAAATTGGCCAAGGATTCCTCTTTTTGCATTTTTACCTTTCCCCAGATATCGGCTTCCCAAGATAACCTGAGCGTGGCACTATAATCGTCCATATAAGGTGTCCCGATAAATTGGTCACTCAGCGATCCATTCAAGGAATTGCTCGATAACCAGGTTCTATTCGCTCCAATGCTTAAATCAGCTGTCGGCAGTAACCCTTTCTTAGACTGCTTGTACGCGAGTTCCAATTGTTGCATGTTGAGGAGTGCAACATTGACGTCTGTATTGTTGGATAATGCCTTCTCAATGAGTGATGTCAACAAGGGATCCTGTACAAATTTACGCCAGGATAGCTGTAGCGTATCAGACGTCAGGACAACCGCGCTGTTTTTAAAATTTTCGGGCATTGCTATCTCCTGACGTGTGTATTTTTTTCCCACACTGCATGCGGACAATAACAGGGTAGTGCTTGCGAAAATTGTTATATAGTGATGAAATCTTTTCATTTTAATCGTTTGTATTGTGTACTGTATTGTCCGTAAGTTTTTTACCCGAAACTTTTTCTTGCAAATATTGGAACACCAGGTATAGCAACGGTATGATGATTACGCCGAGGATAACACCACTTAACATACCCATTGCTGCTCCCGTACTGATTGAATGGTTACCTGTAGCTGTTCCGCCGGTCGCAAACATCAAAGGTACCATGCCGGCAATGAAAGCCAATGAAGTCATCAAGATTGGGCGTAGACGAGCTCTTGCTCCTTCTAAAGCCGAATCAATGAGTGAGGAGCCTGCTCTTCTCCGCTGTAAAGCAAATTCAACAATCAAAATGGCATTTTTTGCCAAAAGACCGATGAGCATGATCAAGCCGACCTGGACGTAGATATTGTTGTCCAATCCAATGGCACGTGTTCCTAAGAAAGAACCGATCATACCTGTTGGGATTGATAACAGGACGGCAAGGGGCAATAAATAACTTTCGTACTGTGCTGATAGTAAGAAGTATACAAATAGCAAGCTTAATGCTAGGATAAGTACGGTTTGATTGCCCGAAGACTTCTCTTCCAAGCTAAGTCCCGTCCATTCGTAGCTATAGTCTCCCGGTAACTTAGTCAATACATTTTTCTCCAATGTTTCCATGATCGCACCATTACTGATGCCAGGCGTACTAACAACGTTTATTGTGAGCGAATTGTATAAATTATAACGGGTTACCGATTCAGGACCATACACTTTACGAAGTGTGACCAAGGTATTCACCGGAACCATTTGGCCAAGATTATTCTTGACAAATATTTCGTTGAAGGCTTCTTTATCGGTTCTATAGATGCCATCTGCTTTAACTGCTATCCGATAGAATTTTCCGAAACGATTGAAATTCAATGATTGGTCACCCGCAAAGTAAGTTTGAACGGACGAAAGCATTTCACTGACATCTACGCCAAGTTGGGCAGCTTTGTCTTCATCTACTTCTAACTCCATCTGTGGATAATCTGCTCTGAACATGGTATAGGCAAACTGTACCCCTGGTTGTTTCATAATCTGCGCAATAACGGAGTCGGACATTGCTTTGAGCTCTACCGGCGATTTACCAGCTCTGTCCTGCAATACGAGTTCCGCTCCATTCATCATACCATAGCCATCAACAGGAGGGGAGCGAAAAGCCATTGCATTACCTTCTTTGACACTGGATAATTTTTGTGAGATAACTTGGTGAATCTGATCGATATCGTTCATCTCACCACGTTTCTTTTTATCTTTCAGGCGTATGAATCCTGTTGCATAGGCTGCGCTGGAGTTGTTACCGATCATATTGAATCCAGTAATACTTGTATGGCTTTCAATAGAAGGGATATCGGCAAGTAGTTTTTCGATTTTTTCTACTGCTTTTGTGGTTCGATCAAGTCCCGTTCCTGGGGGCATTTCCAAACTGTATACAACAAAGTTATCATCTTCCATTGGTACAAAACTTTTGGAAGTGCTTGTCATGAGGTATCCGGCAACGCCAATTGTCGCTAGGATCAAAAGTGCCGAAATCCATTTTTTCTTTGCCAGGAATTTTAATGAACCAACGTATCGGTTGGTCATGTTTTCGAAGCCAGCGTTAAACGCTTTGAAAAAACGTTGAGAAAATCCTGTTTTTGGGGTCTGCCCATCGTGATTTTCGGCGTGCGTATTTTTAAGCAATAATGCGCAGAGTGCCGGTGTTAAAGTCAAGGCATTAATCGCAGAGATCACAATGGCAATAACAAGGGTATAGGCAAACTGTTTATAAAACATGCCCGATGAACCTGTCATAAATCCAATGGGAATAAAAACTGCACACATAACCAAGGTAATGGAGATTACAGCCCCTGTGATTTCACTCATGGCACTATGGGTAGCCTGCTTACCGGTTAAGTTGGAAGTCTCCATCTTTCCGTGTACTGCTTCGACAACGACAATTGCATCATCGACAACAATACCAATGGCGAGTACTAGGGCAAATAACGTCAATATATTGATTGTAAAGCCAAACACCAGCAGGAAGAAGAACGTACCTACGATAGCTACTGGTACTGCGATTGCTGGAATAATAGTCGATCGTATGTCCTGCAGGAACAAAAATACAACTAAGAAAACCAATATGAAGGCTTCAATCAATGTCGAACGTACTTGAGCCGTACTTTCATCCAAGCGTTCTTTGGTACTGATCAATTTAAAAATCTTGATTCCAGGAGGGAAAGAGCGTTGCGCTATTTCAATCTGTTTGTCGATTCCGATTTCAATTTCATTGGCGTTGGAGCCTGATGTCTGGAATATACCAATGGTAACGGTATTGAGGCCGTTATTTTGCGAATTACCACTATAACTGATCGAGCCAAACTCAATACGTGCGACATCCTTTAAGCGTACGATCTGAACGTCATTGTTTTTGACGATAATGTTTTCATACTGTTCTGGAAGGTTCTTTTTCCCTTTATAGCGTATGACATATTCCAGTGGTGCTTTTGATTCTTCCCCTAATTTTCCAGGTGCAGATTCCAGACTTTGTTTGGAAATTGCAGCAATGACTTCTTGTGGCACAAGTCCATAACTCGCCATTTTTTGCGGATTCAACCATACACGCATCGAATAGTCTTTGGAACCGAATACCATGGCCTGACCAACCCCAGGTACACGCTTGATCTGTGGGATCAAGTTGATGTTCACATAATTCTGTAAAAATAGTTCATCATATTTTTTATTATCTTCTGTATAGATATTAAATATCATGATCATACTATTTTGTTGCTTGGAAGTCGTTAATCCCATTCGCACAACTTCCTGTGGCAGGATAGGAGTAGCCTGTTGTACTCTGTTTTGCACATTTACGGCCGCCTGATCTGGATTTACACCTGCTTTAAAGACAATACGCACAGAGAATGTACCATCGTTACTTGCAGTAGATGTAATGTATTCCATGTCCTCCACACCATTGATTTGCTCTTCGAGGGGTGTAACAACTGACCTCAATACTGTTTCGCTATTTCCTCCGGGATAGCTTCCGGTAACTTGGACCGTGGGCGGGGCGATATCCGGGAATCGCGTTTGAGGCAGCCTAAAAAGACCGATAACCCCCAGTATGACAAATATGATAGATATAACAGTTGCCAAAACTGGCCTGTCAATAAATTTCTTTAACATTTTAGTTTAAATTTTATAAAGCTTTTAGTACCGTTTTTTTTTCAAAAGTGAATACTGAATGTATAGGCTTGTTGCCTTTCTTTGAGCAGTTCAGCTTTTGCTATACCTGCTATCCTTGTTACATGGTGGATTTTTTAGTCGGTTGAACTTGCATTCCATCATTAAGCATGTCAATTCTATTCATAACGATTTTTTCACCAGCCGTGAGTCCCGATTTTAGTAAATAGGCGTTAGCGGTATTTCCTGCAATTTCAATCTGTTTCATGGAAATTTTATTTTTCTCACCAATAACATAAACGAAATAGCGGTCTTGAATATCCTTTACAGCGGCCATAGGTACCAACAATACGTTTTCATGCGCTTTTTTCAAGATTACTTTTGCTGAGCCACCCGAACGGAGAATTTTTTCGGGATTGATGAAACTTGCTTTAAGTGCCATGCTTCCTGTTGTTCTGTCGATGTTACCACTAGCTAACTCTACTTTCCCCGAATGGTTGTATGCTGTTCCATCAGCCAGTAATAGCGTTGCTTGTTGATTGGATGTTTTGTTATTCTGATCTTTGATAAAGGCTATAAAATCGGCCTCACTCAATGAAAAATACACATTTACGGTATTGATTTCAGATAGCGTCGTTAAAGGTGTTGCATCTGCTGCGGTAATTAAATTTCCGATCCGATTAGGGATACGGCCGATATAACCACTCACTGGTGCATTGATCAACGTAAATTTGGCATTTATTTGAGAAGAGCCGAGTGCGGCTTGTGCTTGCGCTACCTGTGCTTTAGCTGCGGCATAATTGGCCTCTGCAGTTTTTAACTGTAATTCGGTATACACTTTACCTTCGACAAGTGGTTTGATTTTTTCAATCTCCAATTTAGCGTTTTGTTCTGCCGATAAAGCAGCTTGGTAAGCTGCCTTGCTGTTGTTTACTTGTTCGTTGTAGACATCAGCTTTTATTTTGAAAAGGGGTTGACCCTGGGATACATAGTCTCCTTCTTTGACATAAATCTGATCAAGATAACCAGTTACCTGCGCTTTGACATCGACGTTGACGGTCCCCTCTAATGTACCAGGATATTTTTTTTCGGTCTCCGCGTGGGTAGGAGATAATTCGATAAAGTCAACAGTAACTGCCTGCTCTTGCGGTTGTTCTTGGTTGCCTCCACAGGACGATAATAATGCTGCTGCTGTAATAAGTGTAAGGAAAGGTTTTAAAGTCATCGTTCTTTGTGCCATTTTATCATTTTATAATGAAACAAAGAAAAGAATTCTTTTAAGCCATAAGGCAAAGAAATCTACCGAGACGTTACAATTGCTTACTGAAACGTATCAGTGATGATCTGAATTTTACGATATTAAATGGTACGATCCAATTGTGTTGAAGATATTGGTCTTATCGATTGACATTCCCTTGTTCATCGCGAAAAACTTATTTTACATTTCTGACGTAAAAGGAGCAAGCGGATCAGTTTTAACATCAATAGTCTAACCAAGTTTTCAGCAATTGAGCCTTTTCTCTGCTCACAAGGATTTCCACTTGATCGTTATTTTTAATTTCTATTTTTAGTTTTCCGTTGAAGTGGTTATGTAATCTTTTGATCGCATCTATATGTACAATGAATTGCCTGTTGGCGCGAAAAAATACTTTTGGATTTAATTGCTGTTCGAGTTCTTCCATTGTTTGAGGGACAATTTCGACAGTACCACATTTGAGTTGCGCATGGGTAAGTTTAAATTCGGAGTAGAAGTATAATATCTCTTCAACAAGAACGGTTTTATAGCCGTCTTTGAATGGAATTAGAAAGCGTGAGCGAAAATCTTTCGGATAAATAAAATCCAATAAACCTTGAAGCGGTTGTTGGTTGATCTGGATATCTTTTTGATAGTCAAGTTTTTGGATGGCATTTTCCAGCTCTGTTTTTTCTACAGGCTTAAGCAAATAATCTATGCTATTGAATTTAAAGGCCCTCACAGCGTATTCGTCAAATGCTGTTGTAAATATGATTGGGCAATCTATTTTTATAGTCTCTAATATTTCAAAGCTTAAACCATCGGATAGACGAATATCCATCATCACCAGGTCGGGAAGTTCATTGCTATTGAACCAGTTGATGCTATCAGCGATATTATCCAGGACATCTAAAATAACGATGGATGGCTTTATTTCCTTCAAAAGTCGTTTTAAACGATCGGCATTGAGTTTTTCGTCCTCGATGATTAATACTTTGGTTATATTCATTATGCTTGCGCTAAAAGTGGGAGGATAACGTTAAATGTTTTTCCATCATTCTTTATTTGCAGTTTTAAGTTGGATAGCAAATCGTATCTTTTAATGATGTTTGAAATCCCGATTCCCGATGATTCGGATACATTCTCAATAGGGATTAATATATTTTCAATAACAAGTTGATTCTGGGAGTTGGTGTATACCTTTATTTTCAGCGGTTTTTTCTTATTTGTCTGATTATGCTTTAATGCATTTTCTACCAATAATTGTAAGGTAAGGGGTGGTAATTGACAATTGCGTTTAGCGGGATTGACGTTTATTTCGAAGTTTACCCCATCGCCAAATCGGTTTTTGATGAGAAATATGTATGAATTTAGAAAGTTGAGTTCTTCTTCGAGTGAGATAATGTCCTTTTTAGAATTGACAAGAAGGTAGCGATATATTTTGGAGAAGTTTTCTGCATATTCATAGCCTAATTGTTGGTCTTCGAGGATGATTTCTGAGAGCACGCTCAGGTTATTAAAGACAAAATGGGGGTCGATCTGTAATTTTAACGATTGAAGTTCTGTTTCAAGAATGACTTGATCGAGCTTTGCCGCACGCATGGACTCATTTTTCCAGTTAGTGATCAAATGACTACCAATATTGATTCCCATTATCATGAGCGCAATCAATACACTGATTGTAATGTTTTGAATCATCCCCCTTTTTTCCTCCAAAGATGGGGCTATAGTAACATTTTGAGGTCCAAAATAATATTTTGAAATCAGGTACTCCAGCAGTAAATTGATAAAGAGTACTGCAAAAAGGTTGATGACGGTTTCAAGTAGAAGTCGCTCTGTCGGACTATCTTTCCAGGTTAAGAACTTATTAAGCTTGTCATGGACAATGATACTAAATTCGGAAATGATAAAGCTGTAAATGATTGTAAATGTCCATTCACCGAGTATTTCGAACATATTCCGTTTAAAATAGCCATCCCAGCAACTCGAGAAAGGATCAATAATATAGGCGACGAGATAAATAAGCAGAAAGGACAGAAAGGTAAATATCAGCCTTTTTTTATTTGTACTAATTAGAGTCTTATCGTTTTTATAGATCGCTATATCCTGCATTCTTTTAACTTATATGTATCGGTGAAATCTATGCAAATTTCGTAATTCCTTTTAGTATTGGACGACAAATTTCTGCTGAAGCGTATAAAGCCCCGACTGAAATATCAATTTGATACACTCAGGCGTATATTGACGAAGATCGGTAGATTATCTAGTATTGACATATCAGAATAGAATTCTTTATGAAATTCGTGTGCCCTGTTTTTTAATTGGTTGTAAATCTTGTTGTTATTTGTTTTTTGTGATCGATTGATATAACAGTTTCAAAGAATGACTCTGGATATGGGGTTCGTTTTTAGCTATAAACAGAAAGGCTTGACATCATTTCGTCAAGCCTTTCTGTTTTATTGAGGTAACTATTGTATCGATGTATTATCCTTTAAATTATTTTGGCTCTTGATGCGTTGTTGGCGTATGGATAATATCGAAATAGATCGTTTTGTCATTAGCGTTTGGATAAACTCTATACGTGAATTCTTTCGTCGTTAATACAGTAATATCAACCACACGAGTAAACAATGTTTCACCAGCAGCATTTTTAGCAACAATTGTTCTCGTTTTACCATCTGCAGATACGGTCCAGTCGCCGTGCATTTTGGGAGAATTGTCAAGATTGAACATTGTAAATGTACCGTCAGATTTGAAATAAGCAAATCCTACAAAATTTGACACGTTAGCATCTGTTAACACTACACTTTCTCCTTTATTATTCTTTGCGTTTGTTGTTTCCCAGGGGGTATTGGCCAATATTTCGCTTGGTGTAAGCTGTGGTTCAACAACAGTTTCGTCATCTTTACTGCAACTCACCGCTACTAGTGTGCTTAAGGCGATACATACCGCTAATGCAATTTTTTTTAAATCTCTCATTTTATAAAATTTATATGATCTCACAAAAGTAATCGCATTGTTTCAGCTGTATTTGTCTCTTTTATTCCAAGGTTTGAAGGATTTATAAATTGAATGAGATCGCGCTGTAGAAGAAGGTTAAACAAAAGAAAAAGCTTGCTATTAGTTTGCTTTGAAGTCTGCTTTACATGGAAACAATTAAAGGTGATGGAAGAATGGGCTTCGGATAAAAATAAAACAGGGGACCCTAAAGCCCCCCATCTACCAGATATGTATAATAAAATTAGAAAATTGCTTTTTTACAGCATTAATTGTTGCTCCATCCACCACCTAATGAACGATACAGGTCAACAACTGCAGAAAGCTCCGCTTTCTTTACCTGAGCAAGTTCGAGCTCACTTTGCAAGATATTGCTTTGTGCCGTAATTACTTCCAAGTAAGTGGCCATTCCTGTTTCAAATAAAAGATTGGCGTGCTTCGTTGCTTCCTTTAGACGCGTCGTTCTATCTGAAGTAATCTTTTGTTTTTCTTTCAATTTTTGAATTGAAATTAAAGCATCGGAAACTTCTCCAGCTGCTGAGATTACTTTTTGCTTGAAGATCAATACGTTCTTTTCTTGTTCGACACGTGCCAGTTCATATTGAGTTTTCAATTCCTTCCGCTGTAAAATAGGCTGCGTAATACTTCCTGTAATTGCCCCAAATAATGAAGCTGGTAAGTTGAACCAATTGCTTGCCTTGAATGCATTTACTCCTGCTTCGGCGCTAATAACCAAGGAAGGATACATACGTGCCTTTGCGTATTGTTGATAAGCTTGTGAAGCTGTAATAGCCAGTTCAGCTTGTTTTACATCCGGACGATGACTTAGCAAATCGGCTGGGACGCCAGTTGCTAATTCTTCGGGGAATTGAATATTCGACAATTTCTTGGCTATTTTAATCTCCTGCGGGAGTTTTCCGCTAAGAATCTGAATGGCATTTTCCTGAATACGGATCTGTTGTTCAAAGTCGGGGATCAAGGCAGCTGCAGACAATCGCTGCGCATCGACCTGTTCCAATGCAAGCAGCGTAATGTCACCAACTTCATATTGTTGCTGGACAATACGTAAAGTTGTATCGCTTAATTGCAAGTTTTGTTTGGCGATATCACGCAATTGATAAAGCATCAGTAGTTGATAATAGCCTTGCGCAACTTGTGCAATTAATTGGGTTTGAATTACTTTTTTCGCTTCTTCTGTCTGTAAATAGGAAGCTAAAGCAGCGATATTTTGATTTTTGATTTTACCCCATATGTCGGCCTCCCAGGATAAACCTAAGGATGCCGTATAATCTTCCACATGGTGTTGGCCTAAAAACTGCCCCAGGCTCAATCCATTCATGCTGTTATTGGATGGGTTGGTGCTATTTCCGCGGATCTGTAGTTGGGCCGTGGGAAGATAGTTAGCTTTTGCTTGTTTCAGGCTCAGTTGAGACGCTTCTATATTTTTTAGTGCCAGTTGCATATCTAAGTTATGTTGTATAGCACTATCGATCAAGGTTTGTAAGACTTGATCCTTAAAAAAATCACGCCATGGAATAGAACCTATGCTAGTTTCCTGCGGAGCTTTAGCCTGGTCGCGGTACTGTTCGGGTAAGTTGGGGGCAAGGTGTTGATTGCTGACCAACTTATCTGTTTTGCAAGACCATGCGACAAAAGATAAGATGAAAACCGTCAGTAATTTTGATTTACTATTCATATATTTAAATGCTGTCATGATATACTAATTGTTTGTATGCACGGGTATTTCCAACGAAACGGCATTGTTTTCATGTTGTTTTTGCTTTGGAGCACCTCCTATTTTCTCTTGGATAAATTGGAAGAAAATAAAGAGAATAGGGATAATAAAGAGCCCTAAAACTACTCCAGTAAACATCCCTCCCGCAGCGGCAATACTGATTGAGTGATTTCCTTGCGCTGATGGACCTACTGCTGTCATCATTGGAATCATACCAACGATAAAAGCTAAAGAAGTCATAATAATAGGTCTCAAACGTAATCTCGCTGCTTTAAGTGCGGCACTAGGAATTGATAGTCCCTGTTTGCGTCCTTGGATGGCAAATTCTACGATCAGAATGGCATTTTTGGCCAATAATCCAATCAACATAACGAGTGCGACTTGTACATAGATGTTGTTGGCAATATCAGTGAAGCTAATTGCTGCAAAGACCCCAAATATACCTGTAGGAATAGAGAGAATAACCGCCAATGGAATGATATAGCTTTCATATTGTGCCGCAAGCAGAAAATAAACGAATATCAGACAGAGAATAAAAATTAATGTGGATTGGCCTCCGGAGACAATTTCTTCTTTAGTCATACCTGAGAACTCATAAGTGAATCCAGTCGGCAATTGTTGTTTTGCAACTTTTTCAACTGCACGGATAGCATCTCCGGAACTATATCCTGGTTTTGGGATCGCATTTATTCCAATCGAATTGAATAAGTTGTAACGAGATGCTGTTTCCGGACCATATACACGTTCTAATTTGACTAATGTATTGATGGGAACCATGTCTCCCAATCTGTTTTTTACAAAAATACCGTCCATCGAAGTTGGTTCACTTCTATCCTTGGCATCAGCTTGGACCATCACACGATAATACTTTCCAAAACGATTAAAATCTGAGGCTTGGGCACTACCAAAATAGGCTTGCATGGTCTGTAAAATGCTTTTTGTGCTTACGCCAAGTTGTTCTGCTTTGATATCATCTACTTGAAGTTCATATTGTGGATAGTCCGCTTTAAAGGTTGTGAAAGCCATCATAATTTCTGGACGTTTCATCAATTCGCCAATAAACTTTTGGCCTATGCCACTGAATTTTCCGAGTTGTCCACCGGTCCGGTCCTGCAGTACCATATCCAGACCATCCACGTTACTGAATCCTGGTACAGTAGGGAAGGTAAAGACAAAGAAATTTGCGCCTTTGATATTTGCCAATCGCTGATTGACATCGGCCATAATTGCATTGATGTCTTTTATCTTACCACGTTCTTCATGTGGCTTAAGGAGGATAAATGCAACACCTGCTGATGGACTTGTGGATTGTGTCAAAATATTGAAACCAGCAAGTACATTTAAAGTTTTGGTAAAATCAGCATGTTGAAGTTGCTTCTCTGCTTCGGCTAATGCTCCAGAGGTACGATCCAAAGAAGCACCTGCTGGCATAGATAAGGATACAGCAATGAATCCTTGATCCTCTGATGGGATGAATCCAGTAGGTGTTTTACGGATCATAAATACAGTCAAAAGTAGGGTAATTCCCAATCCTGCAAATGCAACCCACTTATAACGGATCAAGAAGCGTAAACTACCTAAATAATTCTTCGTCAACCGATCAAATCCGACATTGAATCCAGCGAAGAAACGCTCTTTGAAATTAAGTTTCTTGGCATCAGCATGACCATGATGCGTTGGTTTTAAGAAGAGCGCACATAACGCAGGACTTAGTGTCAAGGCATTGATTGCTGAAATAACGATTGCAATCGCCAAGGTGAAAGCAAATTGTCTATAAAATACCCCGGTTGAACCTTCCATAAAGCCGATGGGAAGGAATACGGCAGACATCACCAATGTAATCGAGATGATGGCGCCTGTGATTTCACTCATGGCAGATGTCGTAGCAAGCTTAGGCGGGAGATTTTCATGCTCCATCTTGGCATGAACAGCCTCCACAACCACAATCGCGTCATCGACGACAATCCCAATGGCTAGCACCAGAGCAAACAAAGTCAGTAGGTTGATTGAAAAGCCGAAGAGCTGCATGAAGAAAAATGTTCCCACGATGGCTACCGGTACCGCAATCGCTGGTATCAATGTCGATCTAAAATCTTGAAGGAATAGAAAGACAACTAAAAATACCAGTATAAATGCTTCAACTAGTGTATGTTTTACTTGGTCAATAGATTGATCAAGTGCATCTTTTGTGTTGTATAAAACGAGATATTTGACACCTTTTGGAAAGCTTAAAGAGGCTTTCTCCATGAATTTTTGAATGGCAATCTGAATTTCATTTGCATTCGAACCTGCAAGCTGCATGACCCCAATATTCAATCCTGCTTTACCGTTGATGCGCGTATGACTCGCATAGGTATAAGATCCCAGTTCGACACGAGCGACGTCTTTGAGTTTTAGTACAGAACCGTCTGTATTGGAGCGGATAATAATGTTTTCGTAATCACTTGGCTGGTTGAGTTTACCTTTATATTTGATTACAAATTCAAAAGCTTCACTGCTGCTCTCTCCGAATTTACCCGGAGCAGCTTCGACGTTTTTATCTTGAATGGCGGCCATTACTTCCTCAGGCGTTAATTTATAGGTAGCCATTTGATTTGGATTGAGCCATACACGCATGGAGTAGTCTTTGCTACCACCAAATGGCAATGCTTGTCCAACCCCAGGTATCCGTTTCAGTTCAGGAATAATATTGATCTGGGCGTAATTGGTAATAAAGGTCTGATCGTATTTACTCTGATCTTCCGTATAAAGATCCAATACCATGATCAAGCTGTTTTGCTGTTTTGCCGTGGTGATCCCGGCTTGTACAACCTCAGCCGGCAATTGGCTGGTTGCTTGAGCCACACGATTTTGGACGTTTACAGCAGCTTGGTCAGGGTCTGTACCAAGTTTAAAATATACCGTAATCATTAACGAACCGTCGTTGCTGGCGGTAGAGCTCATGTAGCTCATATTTTCAACACCGTTGATTGACTCTTCGAGTGAGGGGGCTACGGCACGAAGCACCGTTTCGGCATTTGCCCCAGGATATAATGCCGTTACTTGCACTGCGGGCGGTGCAATATCGGGAAACTGCTGCAATGGCAGTTTGAGGATACCAATCACCCCCAATATGACAAGTAATATGGAGATAACGGTAGCAAGTACAGGTCTTTCTATAAATTTCTTAAGCATGTGATTTTCTAATATTATAATGAATTGATGCTATCTCTTGATAAGGCTTGTGGTGTAATTTTCTGACCATCCTGAAGCAAGTCAATGCCTTTGTAGACAATTCGGTCTCCCGCATTCAGCCCTTTACTTACCAGGTAATTTGCACCACTTTTTCCAATGACAGTAATAGGTTGTTGAACAACTTTATTTTCTTTACCAACGGTATAAACGAAGATTTTATCCTGCATTTCAAGGGTAGCAAGCTGCGGTACCAATAATGCTTGTGCATACTTCTTCTGTAGTCTTACACGACCGGTGTTTCCGTTGCGCAAAACTCCCTCCGGATTGTTGAATGTTGCACGAAGTGTAATCGCACCGGTATTTTTATCAAACTGCCCATCCACCATATCTATTTTTCCTTTCTGATCATAAATTGTCTGATCCGAAAGAACTAAGCTGATCGGAGGGAGGTTGTGAAGCTTTTGTTGTAAATTACTCCCTTCTGTATTGTTTTTGAATGCAATAAAGTCATTTTCTCCCAGTGAGAAATAAACATGAAGATCTCTTACATTTGACAATGCGGTAAGTGGTTGTGCGTCTGTGGGACCAACCAAACTCCCTTGTTTGCGTTGTAATCTACCGATGTATCCTTCGGCTGAAGCCCGTATTAGCGTATATCCGACATTGATTTTTGCGGTTTCAACGGCCGATAGTGCCAATTGTACATTTGCTTTAGCGGCATTACGTGCGCTAATAGCTGTTTTTAGCTGGAAGTCTGTCAGTACTTTGGTATTCACCAGCTTTGTTTTCTTTTCGACTTCTAACTCCGCATTTTCCAGACTAGCTTTTGCTGCCAGTAAATTTGCCTTCGCTTGGTTTAATTGTTCCTGATAGGGGCGGTCGTTGATCTTGAAAAGTGCCTGACCTTTAGTTACTTTGGCTCCTTCATCGACATAGATGTTTTCCAAAATTCCCTCTACCTGAGGTCTGATCTCAATATTGGCGGAAGCTTCAATAGTCGCTGGATATTCCTGGTAAACTGTCTCGCTACCATTCTCGATGGTAACGACCGGAAGGTTAACTGGTGGTGGATCAATGGGTTTACTTGTTCCGGTTGAGCAACTGTATAGAAAGATTGCACTCAACACATATGCAGTCTTTACGATATTAATTCGTTTAACACTGTTAAGTGCTGGAACGTAAATCTTTTTAAGACTTGGTGATAAATTTGTTTTCATGTGATATTAAAAATTGAAGTTTTGGTGTATTTAACGGTGTTAGATTTTTTAACGTTGTATTTTTTGTTGTAAAAAAATTTAGTCAGTCAGGGAGCGTGTGATGCCGTAAATAGCATCCTTTAATACTTCTTGATTGGTATTTTCGCCATTACCTTGGTTTACCAGATTGATCGAAATCAATCCATGTATAATAGACCAGTAGGTGAAATACTTTCTACAGATCAATTCTTCGGATGGATTTTTCTCTTTCATGATTTCACGGATGACATCACTTATCAATTTTCCGTGGGATTCTGCACATTTATATGTTTTTTCAAATCCACAACAGGCTGTTCCAACGCCGAACATTAACTGATATAATTCACGTTCTTCGAAGGCGAAATCCCAATAGCTAAACCACATTGCTTCCAATTGTTTCTCCAGATCGGTTTCAGTTGATTTCGCTTGCTTTACTTTTTTGGCAAGCAGGAGATAGCCTTGGTTGGCAAGTTCCATCAAGATGGCATCTTTATTGGCGAAATACTCGTATATCATGGGGGCAGTATATTCAATGATATCTGCAATTTTGCGCATACTCAGGGCCTGCCATCCTTCTTCTTTGACGATTTGGAGCGCAGCATCTAGAATATTGGTTCTATTCTCATCTTTGAGCCGTTGTATGCGTTCTTTACTACCCATGCTAATGCGTAAATAATTTAACAGTGTTAGGCAAAAGTGATACTTTTAATTTTATTTATTGACATCTAAAAGTCATTAAATAAAAAGGCCTTATTTTTTCGGTTCGGAAGAAGCATTTTCAGGGCTTGCAGCAAGGGTTACAATCTGTTTTATGCGATTTTTTTCTTTCTCAGTTAGGGGAAGTGCCTGTTCGATGATAGGGAGAATTTCAGTACTTTTTTCCGATTGCAATAACAGGTCGATGAAACCAAGATAGGTGCGGATAAGGTCTGTTTTAATGCCGAAGAAAATGCGTGGATCTACAATATATAATTCCTGTACTAATGCTAACAATAGGGTTTTTCTTTTTTTATCCTTTTCCGAGTTGTTGTATGCGGGTAGTAGGCCCTTTCTTTCAAGATCTGTTAATTTTACCGCGACAGCGTGCTCTAGTACATATTTTTTTTGTTTTCTATCGAGTAAATCACGTAACTCGGCAAGTAAATTTCGATAAATAACTTGTTTGGCTTTCCCCGAGAAAAGATTATCTTCTGTAGATAGGAGGATATCTTGTTGTTCGAAATGATCAAAGAAGGTAGATTCCACATAGACGGAGTGGTGGAAATTGATCGCGTTATTATTGAAACTGCTAAGTACTTTGGCAATTTCCTTTTTATCACTATTAAGAAAATAATAATAATATCGATCACCAATTTGCTGGTTCCAGCGAATGTAATTGATGGTGAAACTATAGGAAGTATCCTGGTCGGGGCTATAGCCAGTCCACGATAGTTGATCAGCTTCCTGGATTAAATGATCATAAGCCAACAGCTTTCCATTGACGCGTATGGCATAATTCCTTTCCTTATTCAAGTAGAGAAACCAACCGAATTCTTGTGCGAGGAAATTGTTAAAGTCATCGCTTTCAAAAAATGTAGCATTAAGTCCAAAAATGCCTTCAAGAGTAACTTGTGTTTCTGTATTTTTATGTACTACTGGCGTGCTTTCACTGATATCGTATTGCTCTTTACTTTCGCGATCGATTTGAATTCGGTAGTTTGAGAAATATTCATCCTTTTGAAAAACAGTATTCCAAATTGCACGTGTTGCAAAAAGCGAGAAAGAAAATCGGCCCTTTCCCTTTTTTCCTCTTGTATAGGAACTGCGTTTGAGGCTGTTCTTTTTTATAGAATCCAAAAAGTTTCCAAATGTGGAAGAAAGCGTCTCTAGGGGTATGCCTTCGCCATTGTCCTGTATGCTTATACGATTAATGTAGCCTAATTCATTACTGTCTATGAAGAGTTCGATCTGTGTGGCTTTTGCATCAAATCCATTCCAGATATATTCAGCAATGGCATGTTTGGGGTCTTTGGGAAGTCCTGCAGATTCGATACTTTGGTTGGTTATTTTTGTGCTCTTCTTCATCGTAAAGACGGTTTAGCTTAAAACTTGTAAAAAAAGATGGAAATAATTTGGTCGATTAATTCCATTTCAATGTACACTATTTTTTAGATCTCTTGATTAAAAATGTGAAAAAATAAGCAAGTCCAAAATAGATAATAAGATCGAAAAGAAGATAAATAAAATTGAAACTACTTCGATTCTCAGGTTCAAATGAGTGTTTGCCGCCAATATATTCATAAAAAGGAAATGGAAAGCCCAATCTGTTATTTCCATCGGATGGGCTATCGCATTTAGCGAAGAGAATGGTGGCCGCAACTGTTATTACACTAAAAATTACCCAGGTTTTCTTTGGGAAATTTGAAACTATCTTCATGGTTATTGGGCTTTAAGTAGTTTAAAATTACAAAATATCATATGGAGATGTATACGTCTCATTTGTGTCCATATGGCCATTGACGGCTAAAGTTGATGTGTTGATATAGAAGTTGCTTTTTTGGTAGAAAATATACCTAAATTTAGTCTATGCTTATAGAAACTTTAAAAAGCCTTTTCCGACGGGACTTAAACAGGCTGCGTGATGAAATTTCTTTGTACAAACAGGAAGGAAATATATGGCTTATTGAACGTAATATTTCCAATTCAGCTGGCAACCTATGTTTACACCTGATCGGAAATCTTCAAACATATATTGGTGCTGAAATAGGCAAGACTGGGTATATCAGAGATCGAGCGGCCGAGTTTTCGTTAAAAGACATTCCTCGAACACGATTAATAGATCAGATAGATGATACGATTGATGTGGTTACACGCTCTTTGGATCTGTTGTCAGAGGAGAACCTTCTTGAGATATATCCTATACGCGTGTTTGAGGAAAAAACAACAACGCAGTATTTGCTTGTTCATCTGACCACCCACCTAACTTATCACCTTGGCCAAATAAACTATCACCGCCGACTGCTGGATCAACCTGAGGTGTAGTTAATGTATTGGTAAACCTATTCTTATTCTAAAACATAGGAAACAAATTTATAGTATGGATGTAAGAAAAGCGGTATTATCTGATGCCCCGGAGCTCGCAACCTTGACCGAACAGCTGGGGTATCCAGCCGATATTGAAGGAATGAAAACTATTTTGGAGGATCTGTTGCGGAAGCAGGAGTATGCTGTATTTGTGGGGATTATTGATAATAAAACAGTTGGCTGGATTCAACTTCATCAGGTCATCAGTATGGAGACTGGTGTTTATGTAGAAATCATTGGCTTGGTTGTCGATGAAGAATATCGAGGTCGGGGGATAGGTCGATTATTATTGCATACGGCATCTGATTGGTCTAGGTCTCTCGATTGTTACCGTTTGCGTGTCAGATGCAATATCATTCGGACCGAGAGCCATAAGTTTTATCAAAATAGCGGTTTTATACTAAAAAAGGAGCAGAAAGTTTTTGATTCTTTGCTTTAAAAGGTGAACTTTAGCCCAATTAGATATCGAGACCATCAAACATTCTACCTGTATCGACTGTTGATTTCTCGAAGACCCGACTTAGATAAAATGAGAAGAATCTTTACATTAATTGCCTGTTGCTGTGTTTTTAATTCGCATGCACAACGTATGGACAGTATTACCACGGTGATCGCACCTGAATATGACCGAGTGGGTTTATTGCATCGATTTTGGCTTGGAGATAGTTACCGTAAACTATACAATACTCCTGTTAAGATGCGTGTGATGGATCTCGCTACTGAGCGGGGCGGGCTTCAGATTGTTAAGTTGGGTGGTGGTATGCAGACACAGTCACTTCGACTGGTAGATTCTATGGGTAGGGAGTGGGTTCTCAGGTCTATTCAGAAATACCCTGAACGTAGTCTACCAGAAAGCCTTCGAAAGACATTTGCAAAAGATATAGTACAAGATCAGATTTCGATACATCATCCATTTGGTGCATTGACCGTTCCGCCATTTAATAAAGCCTTAGGTATTCCTTCAGCTTCGCCAGAACTGGTTTTTGTAGGAGATGACCCTAGGTTCGGCGAGTATCGTGAGGTATTTAAAAATAGGGCCTATATGTTTGAGGCGCGCACCCCTTTTGAGGATCAAAAAACAGATAATAGCGCAAAAGTCATGCGTAAAGTGTTGGAAGACAACGATACGCAAATTGATCAGAAGCTCACGCTACGTGCGCGGATGCTCGACTTTACGCTTGGGGACTGGGATCGTCATCAAGATAATTGGCGTTGGGATCCCGAAAAAGAAAAAGGTAAAAAGATCTATACCCCCGTCCCAAGGGATCGGGATAAGGTATATTATAAAACTTCGGGTGTATTTCCCACATTACTTTCCTATCAATGGCTGAAGGCTCATTTGCAACCCTTTAGTCCGCATATCCGAAATGTGCCCCATTGGAATTTTAATGCGAGTACTTTTGATCATTTTTTTCTCACTCATCTTACAGAGGATGAATGGATTGACGAAATACAGTTTGTTCAGAAAACACTGACGGATTTATTGATTCATCAAGCGATGTTAACGATGCCTGATACAATTGTGAAAATGAGTGCGAATGAATTGGAAACAAATATTCGTTCAAGAAGGGACGAGCTGATGGAAAGCGGACTGACCTACTATCGATTTCTTGCGCGTGTCGTTGAACTACCATTGTCCGCCAAATCTGAATTTGTGGATGTCGATTACAATAAGGATGGCTCGGTCACTATCAATATCCACAACAAGAAAAAAGATGGTACCGAAGGGCGAAAACTGCTAAAACGCACCTTTGTACCTGATCAGACCAAAGAAGTTCGTATATATGGCATATCGGGCACTGACGAATATAAGTTACATGGATCGGGCAAATCGCCCATAAAGATCCGGCTAATTGGGGGGGATGGACAGAATCTATATCGTACAACTGATAAATTTGCCAATGGCAGCAAAGTTTATATCTATGATGGTAAAAATCAGGTGCCGGGTGCTATGCAGGTTGATGATGCTATTCATCTGAAGTTGAGCAAAGACAGCGCTGTCCATAAGTTTGACTATGAAAATTTTATCTATGATCGTAAAGGGGTCGTTTTTAACCTAGATTATGGGGTTGATCGTGGACTTATTTTTGGACTGGGGTATATGATCGAGAATCAGGGGTTCAGAAAGAAGCCTTATGCCTATCGGCATCAGTTTCTTGGCAGTTATTTGACCGGCCGCGAATCATTTATGTTTGATTACAAAGGTAATTACAAAGATCTCGTTGCAGGACATGATCTTTATATTCATCTTTCGTCCCTTGGTCCCAAAAACCTGAGTAATTTCTTTGGATATGGAAACAATACTATTTTCGATAAGTCGGATTCAAAGCGCATTTCGTATTACCGAAATCGATTTGATCTTGTGAGCGGTGACATTTTTCTGGAAAAGTACCTGGAACCTAAATTCAAGGTGTTCTATGGATCTTCTTCCGAATATTATACGAGTAGAGAATCGAATAATGTTGGACGTTATTTTGAGGAATTCCATCAAAAATATCCATCGGAACCTATCTATGGGAGTAATTTCTTTACTGGCCTTACTGGCGGGATAGATTATGATACACGTGATAATATGGCCAATCCTAAATCTGGAATATACGTACATACCAGGCTGGGCTGGAATGCTGAAATTGGAGGGGAGGGCCGCAATTATACAAAATTGCAGCATTCCATGAGTTTTTATAAAACGGTTGCCGATAACTATATTACTTTCGCCAACCGTGTGGGATTTGATGCGGTATGGGGAGATCCCTATTTTTATCAGCATGCGCAAATTGGAGGGGAAATGAGCTTAAGAGGGTATAATTCCCGACGGTTCACTGGGAAAACAGCGCTATATAATAATTTTGACATGCGATTAAAATTATTTAGCTACTCTTCTTATATCGTTCCTGGAACAGTCGGGGCAATTGGTTTTTATGATGTCGGAAGGGTATGGATGAGTCATGAAAATTCCAATGACTGGCATATGGGGTACGGTGGCGGAATTTATTTTATGCCTGGAGATCTGCTCACGATTCAGGGGGTAGTCGGTTTTAGTAAAGAAGCAACCTTGCCTTATCTTCGCGTTGGACTTTCTTTTTAAAGACCTAAAATGAAGCTTTTTAAGTGTGAAATGAAATGAAATCGGAGATCAAAAAAAAATTAGATAAGAATTTTTCGGAGCGTAGACTACGAAATAGCAGCATTGATTTATCTGTGCTAAAACACTATAAGAGTTACGCAAAAACTTTTGCCGACATTCATAATGGTATAGCTGTACTGAGTGACCTGACAGCGAACTGGAGTTATACATATTTAGGGACAATTGCGGAGCGACTTCATCTTCCTGCAGATGAAAAGAAACTGGAAATAAACGGTATTTGGGAAGATTTTCTTCTCGAACGTGTTTACCCCGATGATTTGGCCATCAAACATGCTTTGGAGCTTCAATTTCTCAACTTGGTCAAAAAAATGGATCCGGCGGAGCGATTCAATTATCGAGCAAACAGCATCCTGCGGGTTGAAGGGAGAGAGGGGCAAATCATGCAGCTGTCCCATCAAATTTTTTACTTGGACACCCCGGGACCGGAATTCCCACAGTTGGCTTTATGCTGTTATACCCTATTACCAGAAACTGAAACGTCAATCAATCTCCGAAATTATATCCTCAATCAGGTAACAGGTGTAGTTCATCACTTGGATGGTTATGGTGCGAAAACTTCAATTAGTACACGAGAGAAAGAAATTTTAAGCTGTATCAAGGAGGGGATGATTAGTAAACGAATTGCCGAAAAACTAGGCCTGAGCATAAATACAGTTAATCGGCATCGGCAAAATATACTCCAAAAGCTTCGTGTACGAAATTCATATGAAGCAGTGAGTGTGTTTAACAAGATGCAGCAGGATATACTGACTTAAGATAACGCCCACCTATGCGACTGTCTTAGGCGGGCGTCGGTATTTTTAGTTTGAATTATTCTCTTTCAGCCATTTGCTTCGACGTTGATCTGCAAGGTGTTTGATCGTAAAATAATCAAATTTGGCCTGAAAGCCATTGCCGTCTGGTGAAGCTGCCATTAGACCGACCATAACAGGGTGATTATCCTGTAGCCAGGCATTTCTCATCATGATATACTCCTTGTCATCAAAGGAATAGAAAAATTCTACAGCATCTAATCGACGTATCGCCTTGATCCAGATGTAGGGGATTTCCTTATCGATCGGAACAATGCTCCAATCACTTGTTTTATGTGTAACGACCGTACTTAAATTGTATTTTCCGTCGACAAATTCGATTCCTGCTTTTATATAGTTTTCATGATCAATGCGCAGCATAATACCTGCTTGATCGAACCGGGTTTGATAGTTCGCCGAGATCTTCGCCTTGACTTCAAACTCTCCCCCGCGTAGCGTATAGAAAAAGGGGGCGTCATCTACTGTAAATCCATAATGAGAGATACGCCAATAATCGCTTTTAGGCGTAACGAACATCGAAAGCGAATTGTCTTTGATGTTCCATTCTGTTGGCTCGTTAAACCAAAGCATCTTATCCAATTTTTGTGCGCTGGCCTGTATCGTAAGCAATGGAAATAATGAAGCTGCTAAAAATGTCTTTATAGTTTTCATGTTTTTGTTTTTGTGATGATATTCATTTTCATCAGCAAAGATATTTAAGCATAGCACAGATTTTCAATACTGATAAATAACCATGATTTCAATAATTCATCCTATTGTAATTTATTTGCAATTTAATTGCATTTAGTGTTTTTGCTACATAGTTGCAATAGTGAAAAATACTATCTTCGCTGAGTTGACTTTTAATCCATTGTAGTACCGTATTGGTATAGCCAACAGGATCGATTTCAATTTTAAACAATATAAGCAACAGCAGTATGGAATTTTGGGAACGTAATTTTATAGAGAAGCAAGAAATGTGGGGGGATGAAGCCGCAAAGTCTACAATTTTTGCATTAGGCTTTTTTTTGGAGCATAACATCAAAAATATATTGATTCCTGGGTTCGGCTACGGTCGCAATGGTCGCACTTTTTCGGAAAACGGAATAAAAATTACAGGTATTGAGATCTCGAAAACGGCAATAGAGCTCGCCCGGAAATCCTTTGGGGCAGATACGGTTATCCATCATGGTTCGGTTAATGAAATGCCTTTTGATCAGGATATATATGATGGTATATTTTGTTACGGGCTTATTCATCTATTGGATGCTGATGAACGTAATGCGTTAATCCAGCATTGTTTTGACCAATTAGCTGAAGGAGGTTATATGATTTTTACGACCGTATCAAAGCAAGCAAGCATCTACGGAAAGGGAGAGGCTATAGGCACTGATCGATTTGCAATGTTTGGTGGAGTACATATGTTCTTTTACGATGTTGATTCCATTCATGCCGAATTCGATCCCTATGGATTAATGGAAATTAGGGAAGTGGAGGAAAATTTTCCATTCTACTTCATCATTTGTCAGAAGAGGATTAATATTTAATAATGTATATATGAAAGATGATAGAAGCTATGAGGTAATTATTGTTGGGGGAAGTTATTCGGGGCTTTCTGCAGCGATGGCATTGGGACGTTCCTTGCGGAATGTGTTGATTATCGATAGTGGGCTACCATGTAATCGACAGACGCCGCACTCCCATAATTTCATCACGCATGATGGTGAAAAGCCGCTCAGTATAGCGAAAAAAGCAAGGGAAGAAGTCCTGAACTACCCGAGTGTCAAGTTCCAGAAAGGGCTTGCTGTGAGCGGCACGAAGACAGCTAGAGGGTATGAAATAACCACCGAAAATGGGGACGTCTTTCAGGCTAAAAAGCTCATTTTTGCGACCGGTGTGGAAGATATGATGCCTAGCATACAGGGATTTTCAGCCTGTTGGGGAATTTCGGTTATCCATTGCCCATATTGTCACGGTTATGAATTTCGAAAAGGAAAAACTGCTATTATGGCCAATGGTGAAAGAGCTCTTCACCTTGCAGGTTTGGTTCACAATCTGTCATCTGACTTAACGCTATTGACTTTGGGTAAGGCTAGTTTTGATATTAAGCAGAAAGCAAAACTGAAGTTACACGGTATTTCGATTATTGAAGAAGAAATAAGTAAAATCCAGCACAAGAATGGATGGGTTCAGCAGGTACAATTAAAAGACGGTCGTGAACTTGCCTTTGATGCTGTTTATGCTGCCATTCCTTTCAGGCAACATTCGCTTATTCCTGCCATGTTAGGTTGCGAATTGACCGATCAGGGACATATAAAAGCAGACAATTTCCAGAAAACAACAGTTGCGGGTGTTTTTGCCTGTGGAGATAATTCTAGTATGATGCGTTCGGTGGCGAATGCTGTTGCGACAGGAAACCTAGCTGGAGCAATGGTTAATAAAGAACTTGTCGACGAGGTTTTTTAGTGGCCGCATTGATCTGTTTTCCGGATGTGATCGCACTTTGTTAATTCATCAGGAAGTTTATATCACAAAAACTTCCTGATGCGTAAATGCTGTCTTTAAGTGTGTCCCTAGTTCGATGCTTGTCTTAAAAGAAATTCAAATGGACCGTTCTTAAATTTTTTTGTCCAAATTTTGCTGAAATAATAGCTTCCGATAAAATAGGTCGATGATAGGAAGAGAATCATCCCTGGTGATAAGGTTGCTTGCTGGTCGATTACTTGATTAAACACCCCCTTGCTAGCCAAAAAAGAAAATAATAGGATGCCCAATGTTAAATGGGATATATAATGCGTTAATGTCATCTGGCCAGTTTTCGCGAGACAGTTGACAAATGTATTGGGAGTAATAAAGCGGCTAATATACATGAAGCTGCTAATAAGTAGCAGGCTAAAACCTATTGTACTTATTAAAAATGGAAGTACCGGAGGAAGATAATCCGCGTTTAGAAAAGAGTAGGCTGTTATGCCAATGAGGTTTTGAGGAATACATTGTGCAACTTGTACTGCCAGGTATAATACCAATCCTATGAAAAACAGTTTTTTTTGAACAATGGCGTTGGTCCAGTCTAATTTACCCAGGTGCATACCGATCATGAAATAAGACATCCACGGAAAAATAGAATTCCAGCCATTATATAAAGAGTTCCTGATAAAACCCTTTAGGCTCCAGTTGTCGGTATAAGTTAGTGTATCGAAATTCCATCCGGTTTCATAAGGAATTAAAATGAGCAAAAGGTGAAAAACGATCGTGAAGAAAACTGCTCCATATATGTAGTATTGTTTATCAACGAATAGCAAGAAGGAGGCGATAAACATGTAAAATCCATAAAAGTGAAGGATATCTGCAGGCCACCAAATAGATAATAATAATCCGAGAACAAATAGAAAACCTGCTTTTTTCTGCACAATAGTCTTTAGTTTAACTTGTTCTTGCGGAGAAGCGTAAATAGATTTTTCTGTTCGCAAGGTAAGTCCCATGCCTGATAGGACAACAAATATTGTACTCGAATTGCCGCTAAAGAGCGTGAGAAACTGGCCTAGCCAACTGGTATGTTGTGGATCTCCAAGAACGAGATTAAAATTGACGATATACATCCCAAAGATTGCGTAAGCTCTCAGGATATCAAATCCTATAAATCTGATTTTTTCTGCCATGATAGTTGATTTTCAAAATGTACTGCAAATTTTGAAAGATGTACTGGTTTGGCATTTGACTTAAATCAAATAATTAGATTTTTGTGCGGACCCTGCTTAATGTTTCTAGGGAAATTCCCAGATAAGAAGCAATATAGGTAAGCGGTATATGGCGTATGAAATCTGGCTGTTCCTTAAGGAGTAGCTTATACTTTTCCATGGCGCTGAGGGTGTGAAATTCGAACAGACGTTTTTCTAACCACATTGTATAGTATTCTGTCATTAAAAGATCGAGTTGAATGAGTTGTGGATGATTTATTCTGAGATGCTGAAAAGCGTTTTTATCCATGCACGAGACAGTAACGTCTGTAATTGCCTGAATAAACTCCCTGCTAGGCTGATTCGAAACATAACTGCTAAAGGCGACTGCGACATCATGTTTAAAAAGTAGCTCAGTCGTTACTTCTTTTTTCTCATTCATATAGTATTTCCTCGTAATACCTTCCTCTATCCAAAAGCTAGACTTACAGACCTCACCTTGATATAAAAGAAATTCGCCCTTTTTGTATTTTTTGGTTTTGGAAATGGCCTGTAATGCTGAGTCTGTTTCCGCATCAAAACCGTCAATTAAAGCATTGATTTTTTTTAGATGCTCATTCATTATAGCTGATTTGAGTGATCGAAAGTTGCTGATGTTACATTTGTTGAATCCGTTCGGTCCGACCCGCCGTTTCTCTTCCCCACTCAGCAATCGACTCGAGTAGTGGAACAAGTGTTTTTCCGAATTCTGTCAGTTCGTAATCTACTTTCAAAGGAGCTTTGTCGGTATGTACAGTACGTTTTACTAAACCATCAGCCTCAAGTTCCTTTAATTGTAAGCTTAATGTACGCTCTGTAATTAGGGCGCATTCTTTTCTCAGCTCATTATAGCGTTTTTTTTCAATTAAATGAATCAAAATTACTGCCTTCCACTTGCCTCCTATGTATTTCATAGTCAGGCTGGTACTGCATGGATATTGTTTGTTGTCTATCAAATACATCTGTTACTATCAAGTTTGACCGTTATTGCAAATATATAACACTATATTTAAGTTTGCAACTATAAAAAATATAGTTAATTTAATCTTGTATATTATGGATTTTTTAGAAACTGCAAAGCAACGTTACACAACGAAAAAGTATAATTCAGAAGCGCTAATTCCGGAGGAGAAAATCGCTGAATTAAAGGAAATAATCCGATTGAGTCCATCTTCCATCAATAGCCAGCCATGGAAGTTTTTCTTTGTTTCTTCTGGGGACATGAAACAAAAACTCGCTGCCGCATCCTATTGGAACGCACAGAAGATAAATGAGGCAAGCCATCTGGTTGTCTTTAGTGCACTTACTGATGTAGATCGCTTTGAAGAGCAAATCGCAAACACGCTTCCAGAGGGATCGATTAATTACTATAAGCAATTTTTGCAGTCGAAAGGGGAGGTCCATGTTCAATCCTGGATGAAGCAACAAGTGTATCTTTCTTTGGGATTTTTCCTTGCAGCCTGTGCTGCAAATCATATTGACGCAACCCCAATGGAAGGAATTGAAAATTCGGTCTACGATGAAATACTGGAACTCGATGGCTATCAGACGCTGTTTGCAGTTGCTATTGGCTATCGACATGTGGAGGATGCAAATCAGCCTGCTATTACCGCAAAATCACGCTTGGTAATTGCAGATATAATTGAAGAATTCTAGGTAAAAAAAGATGAAACCACTATCGGTTTCATCTTTTTTACATTAGTTTAAACTTATCTTTTTGCCCTGTTCGGGGAAAATATAATTTACTTTAAGTGGATTATTCTTGAGCAATTCGTTTTTAATGATTTCAGGGTTGTTACCAGTTGGTTTTCGGTGTGTGACCACTATGCTTAGCCCTTCCAAGTTTTTCAGTCCCGTTTTTTCTTTGAGCTTTAGCAGTTCTTCTAGCAACAAATTGGGGGTTAGGTGACCAAAGAGTAAATTTTCCGGTTGATTATTTGGAAAGGAGACTTCAATCAATATACTGTTTAATTGTTTGTTTTTAATCAGTGGGGCAATGTTATTCCAGAGCTTATCTAGCTGATCGGATTTTTCCACCCGATCGGCACCGGTATCACCAAGGTAAAGGAGATAGTGGTTGTCGTAGTGGACGAGGGCAGCACTACTTTTATATGGATTTACATGGCTCAGCTCGTATGCCGTCAAAGATAATGTCGTATTTGGTACTTGCGTTTCCAGTCCCTCTTGTAAACTGTTGTAATGATACTTTCCTAGTATGGGTTTTTGGCCCTGATCCCCAAAATTGATCCAGGTATCCGTGATAAAATAGTGATTTTGTAGAATTTGAAGGACGGGATCAATAGCAAAAATGTTCTTTTTGCTATCGGCAGGAGAATTAATAATAAGACCCGATAAATGATCGAGATGTCCATGGGAAATGAAATATCCCTTTATTTGGTTATGTAAAATTGTTTCGACCGACCCATTTAGACTTTTCAATGCAATGGCTTTTCTGATGCCTGTATTTATGGTTCCGGCATCGAGGCAAAGGAAGGCCGTGTCTTTTGGAGTTCCTACTAAATAAGCAGAAAGATTGTCTTCTTGTTCGCCACCATATATTCCCAGCGGGACAAGGTCAAAATGCTGTGCCTGACAGGTCATGGTCACAAGAAATGTAAAAATGGAAAGCGCTAGTTTTTTCATGATTATTAAACTAAAAACCCATCCTTTGTTATAGGATGGGTTCAAATTTACACTATTTTTTGTTTATTGGTTGAATCGGTAACGTACACCCAGCTGAATTCTCCAGCGTGAAGTTTCATCCACACTGTTCGAGAAAGTGTTGGTTAAAGGAATCTGATTTGTTGCATCTAAATAAGGGAATGAGAATGTTGGTTGTCCCTGAGCATTCAATCCTTTGTAATTTAAGATACCGTTTGCTTTGTTGGCAAATTGGGCAACTCCCCAGCTTTTGTTGATCATATTACCGAAATTAAATACATCAAAAGTAATCTGCAATTGATGTTTCTTTCCGCTGGTATTTAAAAACACATCTTGCGCGATACGAATATCCAGTGTTCCGATCATTTTTCCTACCAATGCGTTACGTTTCGCGTATTGGCCTCTGTGTGCATTCAGGTAATTGTCCTGATTAATGTATCCGTTCAATTGAGACCATAATTGATCAGCTGTCCGGGTGTCTTGCGCATTGTCGCCAACAAGAGCAATTTCAGCTTTACTATTCGGGATATAAATCAAGTCATTGCCCGACAAACCATCATTATTCAGGTCACCGCCATAGGTATAGGAGTAACGAGGCCCATCCTGCAGTTGATAAAATAAGGAGAATGTCGTTCCTAAATGATCCAGGTATTCTTTACGGTAACAGAAGTTGGCAATAAATCTATTTTTAACCAGATAAGTCGAATAAGAAAGATCAGCACTATTTGGATTGCCCGAAACATAACGATCACGCCACATCGACTGTGCAATAGATCCCCCATCGTTCACAGATCTTGAATCTGTATAGGTATAACCGATATTTGCAAAGAAACCACCTTTGAATTCTTTCGATAATGTTCCCGTCAGGGTGTAGCTATAGCCTTTTGATGTATTGGACATCACAATAGCGTCCGAAATGTTAGGATTTTCAGGAGTCGGTTGTGCGGCGCCATAGATACGTGGTGTTGTATAACGCATACGGTTATCGGCACCAGCTAAAGCTTTTCCATCCGTTGTATTTAGATTGACGTTACGGAAATAAACCGAATTGATATCTTTCGAATACATGGCTTCAAAAGTACCAATAACACCGCCCGGTAATTTTTGGTCAACGGCAAGGTTCGTTCTCCAAAGCTGCATAAATTTGAAGTTATTATCCGTTACCGCCAAGTTATAACTCGAGTTGTTGGCTGCAGTTTGGTGGTTCACGTTGCGATAAGCATCCACATCAGGTGTAAACGGTCTATTTGTTGGATTATTGATGGATTCAGAACCAAACATGACACCATTATTGCCGGCCTGATTAGAAATCCATACTAATGGCGGACGACCTGTAAAGATCCCCGATCCACCACGTACCTGTGTTTGATTTGTTCCATTGACATTCCAATTAAATCCAATTCGTGGCGACCAAAGAATTGCACTCTTTGGATATTTTGATACATCGATCTTTTCACCTTGATCAAAATTCAACTTGGTTACATTATCATTTTTCAGTTCATTGGGAGATGATATGTTCGTCAAATCGGCTCTCAATCCAGCAGTCAATTTAAAATGATCATTTACAGCATAGGCATCCTGCGCATATAAACCAAACATACGTGCTGAAATCTCTGCGTAAGGAAATGATCCATCAGGTAAAACAGAATACTGGATTTGGTATTTGGTTGCGTTAGAAACATTATTTTTTGCAGAGTTGTAGAAATCATCTAAACTGGCAAATGTATAGGCACCATAATAGTTCGGTGCAAATCCATTGGTGGTTTTGTAGTTTTCAAAATTGGCACCCAATGTAATCTCATGTTTTCCGGCATAAATATTAAAGTTGTTGGTAGCTTGAAATACCTTCGTCTTTAAACTATTAAATGCTGTAAATGGCTCGTAACCAAATGCTGTCATGCTACTACCGTCGGGGTTCATGATGTCTACCAAAGGAAATGGCTGACCACCTTTGGATTCCCTAAAATCGTTCATGACATTGTAACCTACGGTCAATGAATTTGAATATTTGCTACTGATACGTGTGCGTAATTCTAAATTCACATTGTCCATATTGTTGTGTATACCGTAGCCTGCTGAGCTGAAAGGTAGGCCAAGGTTGGACGGTTGCCGATTATTTTTGGGCGCACCACTATTGGACGGTAGGATGTCGCGATAGGAACGAAAGTAGAAATATTTGGCGCTTAAAGTATTTTTTTGATCGATATTGTAATCTAATTTAACGGAAAATTTGTCACTGCGTGTATCTAAAGGATAATCTTGATATGATCCAGGATTATAGCCGATCGATTTTAGGTAGTTGGCTAGATCATCAAGTTTTTCCGCAGATACGGTTGAAACATTCGGCCCCGTATTTCCTCCACGTGAAGCTATAAAATTTGTTCCTGGGTCTGTTCTTCGCTCAAGCTCACCGCTTGCAAAAAAGAAAAGCTTGTTTTTGATAATTGGTCCCCCCACGGTAAAACCATAGCCTTTTAAGCTGAAGTTGTTGACTGGTGCTCTTAACCCGGCCGAATTGTATTTGTTGACTAAATTCTGATTTCTGAAATAATAATTTAACGAACCTTGTACTTCGTTTGTACCGCTTCTTGTTACAGCATTGATTGCAGCACCGGTAAAACCATTTTGTCTGACGTCATAAGGAGCGATGTTTACTGAAATCTCCTCAAAGGCGTCCATATTGATGGGTTGCGAGTTTGTTTGACTTCCGATAGTTCCCTGTAATCCAAAAGCATTATTAAATAGCGCTCCGTCGATCGTAAAGTTATTTGCAAGGTTGCTTCTTCCCGCAAAAGAAGGATTACCGTATTGCATCGAAAATTGAGGGGTCAGTTTGACAAAATCCGTAAAGCTTCGATTGAGTGTAGGTAGATTTTGAATCGCTGTTCGGGAAATGTTTTGTGCTGCACCTGTTCGGCCGGAGTTGAAGACTTTTCCCTGTCTCGTTCCTACAACGACAGCTTCATCCAACACCTGTGATGCGGACTGCATCTGAATATCCAATGTTGAGCTTTGTCCCAAAGCTAGTTTCTCTATCTGCTTGATATTGGGTGAATGGCCCAGATAAGTTACGGTGATTTGATAAGGGCCACCAATTCTCATATTGGGGAGATTGTAGCGACCGTCATTTCGTGATGAAGTAACGTACTTTGTCCCAGAAGGTAAATGTATGGCTTCGATTGTCGCCCCATTGATTGGCGAATTTCCCTCTCTGACGGTTCCATTCAGAGCAGAGGTGGTTTCATTTTGCGCATAGGTAAGTGATGTACCAATTGTGCTTAGCAAAATGCTGGTAATCAAATGTTTTCTCATTTGTTTCGTAGCTGTTTAAATGACTAGGTGATTTTTAAACCGCGATAAAGGTAGGAGAGTATTATTGATTTTGTGTTAAGTAAATATTATTTAAATATTTCCACAATCGCTGCTATATGAAGCCTTCATTTGGTAATTATATAGGTTATCGTTTGATGGTTGATGATAGGTTATTTCACTGGTTGGTGGCTATTTTTTAATTTTAATTGTGCCATTGCGATAGAGGTTTAAGGCGGCCGTCAGAATACTTTCGATTGTGTCTATCGGAAGATCTTCCTGTGGATCAATAGGCAATGTTTTCATCCGAAGACGCTGACCTGCTTCCAGCTGTACCTGGTCCAAATGTTTACCTTCAACCATCAGTAGGTACGGAAATGTAGTCCGTTTGTCGGTCCAAAGGTAACAGAATGCTTTTTTTCTATAGCAAAAGCAAGGCATACCGTATTTTATGGTCTCACTCACATCCGCATCCTGTTGAAGGATAATATGTCTTAATGCTAAAAGACAGCTTTTATTTGGTTCTTTCTGGTTCAGATAGAAATGTTGGATCTCCTGCATATGAATGATGTGTTGCAAATAAAGATACAAGACTTATCCTTTTTTATATGATATAGTTACAATTTTCTTTTGTTGTTTAGTATATTCAGACCTATTTTATGCGATCGAATTATCTATTTGCTTATGACCATAAATTTTAGAAATATAGACTATTTGAATAGTGGAAATGAAGTGCAAAAAAAAGCCTATCGGTTACTGATGGATTATCAGATTATTAACCGTCTTGAGGATTACAGTCCGATTGTAGTTGGTACAATACCGATTCAGATAGATGTTGATGGGAGTGATATAGACATTATTCTGCGTGTAGATGATTTTGATGCTCTTGAAGAAAAGCTGTCTCTTAATTTTTCGCAGCATGCACATTTTCGGTTACAGCGGGCTGCCGGTCATGTAATCGTGTGCAGTTTCTCTATTGAGGAACAGCTTTTTGAAATTTATGCAACAGATAAAGCAACTGAAATTCAGAATGGATATTTACATATGCTTAAAGAGCATGAAATCATTCAATTGAGGGGGAAAGAATTCGCTGAGCAGGTCAGGCAGCTCAAAAGGAGCGGGGTAAAAACTGAGCCTGCATTTTGTCAGCTATTGGGAATTGAAGGCGATGCATATACAGAACTTCTAAAGTATAATCCAGCAGATAATTCGATAAACTATGAATGATTTTAATCTAAAATAGTATGAATCCCCTAATTGAACAATTTAAAAAATATGGCTATCTCAATGAAGCAATTGAGAAAGCGGTAGAAAATAGAACTCGTTATTTTTTTAAGAAAAAGGGTGAGCATTTTTTGAGGGAAGGGCAGCATTTATCAAGCTATTTTGTTTTGCGTAGAGGACTGATTCGTGCTTATTTCTTTAAAAATGGACGTGAAATGAACAGTTGGTTTGGTGAGGAAAACCAGATTTTTGGATCGATTTTGCCCGTTTATACTGAAAAGCCCTCTTTTGAAAATATTCAGTTTCTGGAAGACTCCGAGATCTATGCAATTTCTGTGGACGATTTGAATGAATTGTATAGGATTTATCCTGAACTAAATCTTATAGGCCGAAAGATTGCTGAGGAGGTTTGTATTATTCTTGAAGAACGGATTATGTCCCTGCATACCGAATCTGCAGTAGAACGATATCAATCTCTCATCCGCCTACAGCCAAATTTGTTAAATAGAATTAATCTTGGCCATATTGCATCATATTTAGGGATTACACAGGAAACGCTCAGCCGGATACGACGGTAAGTACACGATTTTGATATAAGTCAAAAAATGCCCCTTATATAGCGATTATCTTTGCTTTAGAAATTTAAACTATTGAAAATGAATTGGATTGCATTGATTATTGCTGGCATTTTTGAAATTGGCTGGCCGCTCGGATTAAAAATGGCTCAACAGCCAGATTCCAATAAATTTGGTTGGATTCTATTAGCTATTGTCTCCATGAGCATTAGTGGCGGATTATTATTTTATGCTCAAAAAACTATTCCTATAGGTACAGCATATGCTGTATGGACAGGTTTAGGGGCAGTGGGCACATTAATGGTCGGAATCTTTTTTTTCGGAGATTCGGCCAATGTATTTAGACTCCTGTCTGCAACATTGATCGTCGCAGGAATTATTGGCTTAAAGATTTTTTAAAAATACCGGAAATATTATTTATCTCAGTGTACATAAAAAAATAGAATATGCGCTCAATTTTCTTCAATTGGATTGTTAAAAATATATAAAATCTATTTTTTTTAGTCTAAACTCCCTAGAAGAGAGTAGGTTGGGATGATTTTTGCTACGCAATTACATTATGAGGCAAGAACTAGCTGAAAAAATAGAATTGTATAGTAAAAGGTACGGCCTATTTATGCGACCGGAGTATATTAGCTTTGCTCGGGATACAACAAGGCTGTTGCTTCGCAACGAATGTCTCCGTGAAGGTGATATAAAAGCTTATCAAGACTATATTGCCTCACATTATCCCGAAGATCTTCCCTGGGAAATGAAACAATTTCAGGAAGCGACCAAAGCATTGGAGCGCATGAGTAAGGAGACGGCTATTGCATGGGTGAATGCGCATCGAATCAATATTTTTGAATCCGACATTTTTATCGATGATGAAGATTCAATTCTGCGCCCCATTCAATCAAAAGATGAAGACATGTTTCGCTATAATTTTAACGCCTTGGAAGAACTTATCTACAATCACCAAAGACCGGACGACTTATTTCGGCGGAATAGAGATTGTTTTTGGATAGATACAAGAATTGACTGGCGGTAGTTTACTGCTAATTGAAGTGTGGTTTCCCAAGAGCTATCTCGTTCTCCGACGAATACCTCTTGGGACACTTTTTTGTTATTTGGATTCTGCGACAAAAATTTCATTTTCTTGTCCAAGGACCACGGTAGGAAACTTTTTGTTGAAGTCAATCGAAATATCTCCTTTTCCCTTTTCGCCGTCTCCGTTGGAATCCCAATCTAATGTTACGTAGTATTTTATGGGCTCAGCGTCACTGACTTTAGGCTGGATGAGCTTAAGGTGATTTTTAGGTAAATCGAGTTTGAGATCAAAAGGTATTTGGTTCGCTGTAAAACTCTTTTCCAGGATCATTGTAGCTGGTACATCTGCTATCTGGGCCGAAACTGCAGATAGGCGAATCTTGCCCGTTGGATTTTTAACTGCAATAGCATTTGTTGATTGAATTTTTACGGAAAGACCAGTTGTATTCGTATGCATTTTTTTCGTATTTAATGTTGTTGAACAACTGCTTGCAGCGAGTGCGACAGCAAGTAATGATATCGTAAGTTTTAACATAATGATTTTTTATTTGTATTGTTTTAACTGTTATTGAAGCACCAAAATTGGATAATTTACAATTTGAGAGATATCCCGACATTTGCAATCCCGAGGTAGCCGAAACCAAATTCGCCATAGATACCTATTTTATTACCGTAACGAATGGCTATCGGCGTAAATTGATAGGATAGCGCACCGAAGCTCTCTATCTTCTTTTTGTCTATTGTTAAATTTTGCATAGCCCAAACCTCCTTTTCCATATAGTTTAAGTTTAGTTTTATTCAAATAGCTATATTGCATATTCAGAAGTCCCCCAAAAACATTCCATTTTGAATCCCCAAGATCATCTTTGTAAGAAACCGTATTTTTACCATAAAACCCGTCGATGCCCATAGACAGTCTTTTGTTTAAATTATGTGAATACCCGGCAGTAAATGTGCCAGTTCCGCTGGAATGTTCTACTTCTCTTCCGAGTAAACCCATAAATATTCCCTCACCGAGCATTGTACCGATCTCTTGGACCGGAATAAGGCCATACCCCACTCGAATTTCTGATTTTTTTTGCATGTTTTCTTGCCCATATCCTTCCAACGAAATCAGGGAGACTAGGACGATGAATATAATTTTCTTCATTAATATAGTTAAGTCAGGATTTTATGTGACTTACTCTAGGTGACGTTTTTGAAATTTAATTCGCTACAATTTATTTTACATAGTATTTTATTTCTTATTTAATTTATATTTTGATTTTAAATTCTTTTTAACTTACTAAAGGCTTGTGAAGTTTTTGGGGTGTATAAGGCATCTTTTTCAAATCAAGGTGCAGATCCTTTATTAAGGACTGAATGTCTAGCGATGGGAGAGCTTAACTCCTGACGGATTTCATTGGCTAAGGCAGTGGATAAAAGGCGGGGAATGAAAGCGGAACAGGAAGATATAGGAGGGCTAAAGTGGGAAGATGGGGCTGAGGCTATTGCATAAAAAAAGTCCTTAGCATTTGCTAAGGACTTTTTTATTATAAGGTCTTTATTTTTAGGTTTCTAAATGAAACACCTCTGGACCAATCCTGTAGTGCTAATTTCCCACTAATATGTTTACCAAACTCTGGATAATCTTTGAAATTACTATGTTTTACCAAATCTTTCCATTTAGCGGAATTAAAATCCATTTCAGCAGTGATTTTACCATTCAGGTAGAACGTTACCTTTCCGTCTTTCTGAATAATACTCGATTCATTCCAATCATCCTGTGCTTTAATATTGACAAAGTTTTGCTGCGGTAGAAATGTATAAAGACAGCCGGAACGCTTCAGTGGCTTATCAAAATCAGGATGGGAATCTGCCAACAATTGGTATTCTGGTCCTGAATGATAGGTCGCATTGATATCCGGTCTTTCCTGTACATTGACAAAAACGCCACTATTTCCCTCTTTTTCGAGCTTCCATTCAAACTTAAACTCATAATTTTTATACTCTTTGTCCGATACTAAGTCATATTTTTGGCTTTCACTGTTTGGATTGCAGTAAATAGTCCCATTTTTAACGACCCAGGCTGTAGGAGCATTTTTACTATTATTGTAGGTATGCCAATTGTTAAGCGTGGTACCATCAAATAGAAGTTGCCAGCCGTTACTTTGCTCTTCTTCTGTCAATGTATTCGGACTGCTTTTTTCATTTTGACAGGAGAGTAAAATACAGCCCATAAAGACCGATAAGATGATTTTTTTGAAAAGGTTTAAGTTTATCATTGTTTTTATTTGTATAAGTGTCTCTTTAATAAGTTTTCCCATTTAATATGTATCCCCTAAAATAATTTTTAATATGAACTTTTGGCGATAATTTCATGTTCCTTTGCAAATTTGTTACATAGTACTTCTGCTAATACTCATCCGGAGGTTCACCTATTCTCCTATTCATTTATGAATTTTTAAAACATTCTTTTCCGTCATTTTATAGAATAGACCAGTTCAAACCGCCTATGTTTTTTGGTCACCTCTCAAGTATACATGACAAGTTACACATTATAATGATTTGATCACATTTTCAGCATAGTCATTCTCATTTTGATAAAATAACCTTATCAAAATGATAGGATTATCCAATGCTGTTTTGTGGTTTATTTTTTTATAACACCTGATTAATAGTGTGTTATGTTGTTTTTTGGCATAGTGGAACGCTGTTTGGCTTATTGGGACAAATGAATGTAAATATGAAAACAGGACGGAAAAGAAAAGTATGTGGCAAGAGCCCTCCGAAGGAGACGATCGGCAATGCTGCTGGCATGTAATTGAAGTTAACAAAATGAAATCGCGATTCACTAATAAAATTTAACAATGGCAATAACAATCATACTCGTCATAACTGGAATTTTGTTCTTCTGGTTATTCTATAAAATGGTCGACTTCTTCGGCAAAATATAAAAGAAATAATATGAAAGAGAAGCAAGAAAATAAAGGCAGCAGTTCCGCACATAATTTATCGGGAGACCGTATAGCGAAGATCATAGTAGTGGTATTGATTATTGCAATGATTTTTCAACTCTATATCGGTTAGATTTTGAAGTATAGTTTTACACACAACATGAAAAAATTAAATCAATACGGTGCAGGTTTGTATATGGCGCTCCATTATAAGGAAATCCGATCAGAGATTAATTTCTTATTGCGAAAGCACAATTTTGCAGGAGCCTTACAGGCTGTTATTAATCATCTTCGGAGCTTAATTGTATTGCAAAGTACGGACAAAATTTGCCAGCATATTCATTTCCTCGGAATGATTTATGGACGAGGAAACCATTATGTCAAATACATTCTGGAAAATCTCTTTGTAAGATCTTTAGGAGGTCTTCGGCGCATCAGTTCGGTCAATGCATGGGCGGTAATCGAAGCTCAGCTACCAACACCATTTTTAGAGGTCCTTAAAGGACAACAAATTCATAACCTATTAATATCAAAGTAAATGACAGCTTTATTTATTGTAGCACTACTGGTTTTTGCATATATCTGTTATGTACTTCTAAAGCCAGAAAAATTTTAATAACAAGATTACTCATTCTCTATCGTCGGCGATGAAATCCCGCTTTCAGTCAGTTCTTTTCGTGTTACATAGTGAAAAGAAGAGCTTGAGGTTAGATGACGATCGGTCATGATACACTTTTTATACAAATCAACTAAAGAAATGAATACAGAGATTCTTGGAATCATAGTGATGTTCATCGTAACATTACTACTCGGACTTCCCCTTGGGAAATATATGGCTAAGGTATATGGCAATGAAAAGACCTGGTTAGATCCATTGTTTCAACCATTGGAACGATTTTTTTATCGGGTGACAGGAATTAATCCTAGCCTCCAGATGACCTGGAAACAGCACCTCGTTGCTCTTTTGACAATTAATCTACTGTGGTTCCTGTTGAGCATGGTTATCCTGATGAATATGGGACATTTGCCTTTAAATCCAGATGGGAATCCTGGAATGACTGCTGATTTGGCCTTTAATACCAGTATCTCTTTTTTGGTCAACTGTAATCTCCAGCACTATTCCGGTGAATCAGGAGTGAGCTATCTAGGACAAATTTGGCTCATGTTTCTTCAATTCGTGACGGCAGGCGTGGGAATGGCTGCTGCAGTGGTTATTTTCAAAGCTTTTAGGGATAAGACAACAACACAATTGGGCAATTTTTACGATTTCTTTGTGAAGTCTTGCACCCGGATTTTACTGCCTATCTCCGTCTTGGTTGCTGCCATCTTCGTATTCCAAGGCATGCCGATGACTTTCGAAGGTAAGGACAGCATGATTACTGTCGCTGGAGATACCGTACAGGTAAGCCGAGGACCAGTAGCTGCCTTTGTCCCAATTAAACATCTTGGTACAAATGGAGGTGGTTTTTTCGGAGCAAACAGTGCACATCCATTTGAAAATCCCAATTATTTGACCAATATGGTGGAAATGATTGCCCAGTTTATTATCCCGATGGCGATGATATTTGCATTCGGCTTTTTTATTCGCAAGCGTAAATTTTCATGGATGATGTTTGGTGTGATGACCATTGGGTTTATCATCCTGACAATACCAAATATAAAAATGGAGATGGCTGGAAATCCAGCGATTGCACAGATGGGTATTGACACGTCTATGGGCGCCATGGAGGGAAAGGAAATACGTATTGGTGCAGCGGCATCGGGGTTTTGGAGTATTGTTACAACGATGATTTCGACGGGTTCTGTCAATTCTATGCATGATAGTTACATGCCCTTATCTGGTATGAACGAACTTATAGCGATGATGGTGAATGCTTTTTATGGTGGTGTAGGCGCGGGGATACTCAATTTCTTCATTTTTATTATACTCACTGTTTTCATTAGTGGCTTGATGGTGGGGCGCACACCAGAGTTTATGGGTAAGAAAGTTGAAGCGCGGGAAATGAAAATCGCTATGATTGTTGCTCTTGCCCATCCTTTTCTAATCCTTGTCGGTACAGCACTTGCTACAGCGTTTCCAGCCCAAGGTGCTTCTACATTGAATAACCCTGGATTCCATGGTTTTAGTGAAATATTGTACGAATATACTTCATCCGCAGCTAACAATGGTAGTGGGTTTGAAGGTCTTGGAGATAATACAATTTGGTGGAACATTTCGACAGGTATCGTATTGTTACTCGGCCGCTTTATACCGATTATAGGCCCAATTGCTATTGCGGGATTATTGGCTGAGAAAAAATTTATACCTGAGGGTGAGGGAACGCTAAAAACAGATACAAGTACATTCGGTTTAATGGTATTCGCTGTAATAGCGATTATTGCAGCACTCTCTTTCTTCCCTGCGTTGGCATTGGGTCCAATTGCGGAATATTTTTCCATGTAGTACTTAAAATTAAAGAATTCTAAAAATGAGCAATCAACAAACATTGTTTCAGAAAGAACTTGTACAACAGGCGTTAAAGCAATCTTTCGTGAAGCTAAATCCTAAAATAATGTTCCGTAATCCAGTGATGTTTACTGTGGAAATCGGGACGCTGATTATGGCCGTCGTTTGTCTTTGGATAATGACTGGGGAAAAATCACAAGGTACACTTGGTTATAATTTTACGGTATTTCTTATTCTATTTTTAACCTTATTGTTTGGAAATTTTGCTGAGGCAATTGCCGAAGCCCGCGGTAAGGCGCAAGCAGATAGTCTTCGGAAAACTCGGGAGGAAACTCCAGCAACTCTGCGTGATGGTCGGGTAGTTTCGTCCGCTCAACTGAAAAAAGATGATGTTTTTGTTTGCCAGGCTGGTGATGTAATTCCATTGGATGGGGAGATTATTGAGGGATTGGCAACCATAGATGAGAGTGCAATTACCGGAGAATCAGCACCGGTGATCCGCGAGTCTGGGGGTGATAAAAGTTCAGTTACCGGTGGTACCAAGGTTTTGTCCGATCGAATTGTCGTGCAGGTAACGACAGAACCAGGGGAGAGCTTTTTGGATAAGATGATCGCATTGGTTGAAGGGGCAAGCCGCCAAAAAACACCTAATGAGATTGCATTAACAATCCTTCTGGCAGGTTTTACACTTGTATTTATTATCGTAACGGTGACCTTAAAACCATTTGCGGATTATGCCAATGTTGGTATCACCATTGCGTCGTTTATTTCACTTTTTGTCTGTCTGATTCCAACAACAATAGGTGGTCTTTTATCGGCAATTGGTATCGCGGGAATGGATCGTGCACTTCGTGCAAATGTTATAACAAAAAGTGGCAAGGCAGTTGAAACGGCAGGAGATATTGATGTCTTGTTGCTTGATAAAACTGGAACTATTACGATCGGAAATCGTAAGGCGACAAATTTTTACCCCGCAGATGGCGTCCTGAAGGAAGTTCTGGTACGTGCGGCCACATTGAGCTCCATGGCGGATGAAACACCGGAAGGGAAATCAATTGTCGAATTGGCTGGTGTCAATCCATCGAGCTATAAGGTCGAAAATCCTGCATTCATTAAGTTTACCGCGGAGACCCGTAGCTCGGGAATAGACTTTGCGCAGACACGTATTCGTAAAGGTGCAACAGATGCTATTCGGAATATCATTGTAAAGGCTGGAAATCTGTTTCCTCAGGAAATAGATGAACGCGTAAAGCTTATCTCTCAAAATGGGGGAACCCCATTGGTCGTTGCAGAGAATGAACAGGTTCTCGGTGTCATAGAATTGCAGGATGTGATAAAACCCGGAATTCATGAACGCTTTGAAAGGTTACGAAAAATGGGTATCAAAACTGTTATGGTGACGGGAGATAATCCGTTGACGGCCAAATATATTGCGGAAAAAGCTGGAGTGGATGATTTCATAGCCGAAGCGAAACCTGAAGACAAGATGAACTATATCAAAAAAGAACAGCTTGATGGACGATTGGTCGCCATGATGGGGGATGGTACAAACGATGCTCCGGCACTTGCACAAGCCGATGTTGGTGTAGCGATGAACAGCGGTACACAAGCTGCAAAAGAGGCCGGAAATATGGTCGATCTCGACAATGATCCAACCAAACTGATTGAGGTTGTGGAGATAGGCAAACAATTGTTGATGACCAGAGGTACGCTAACAACGTTTAGTATTGCAAACGATGTCGCCAAATATTTTGCTATCATTCCGGCCTTGTTTATTGCAGCAATACCCGCACTTCAAGGTTTAAACATTATGCAGCTCAGTAGTCCACAAAGTGCCATACTATCAGCTGTCATCTTTAACGCAATTATTATCCCATTACTGATTCCTTTGGCATTGAAAGGAGTCGCATACAAACCTATAGGTGCAAGCGCACTGTTACGGAGAAATCTGCTCGTTTTTGGACTTGGTGGAGTACTCGTTCCATTTATTGGTATCAAGGTCATAGACCTACTGGTTTCCCTATTTATCTAATACATTTTTAATAATAAAAGCAAAGATGAAAACACATATATATCCGGCAATAAAGATTACAATTATCTTATTGCTCCTGCTCTCAGTGGTATATCCAGTCCTCGTATGGGCAATAGCTCAAATAGCACCCAATCATGGAAAAGGGGAAATGCTTGAGTACAATGGGCAAAAGTATTACAGAAATATTGGGCAGGCCTTTACGCGTGATGATTACTTCTCGTCGCGTCCTTCAGCTGTTGGTTATAATGCTGCTGGATCGGGTGGAAGTAACAAAGGACCCTCTAATGGGGAATATCTTTCGGAAGTTAGGGCCCGTATCGATACTTTCTTAGTTCACAATCCTACTGTAAAACGCGAACAGGTACCGGTAGACATTGTTACAGCCAGTGGTAGTGGTTTGGATCCAGATATCTCCATAGAGGCCGCAAAAATACAAATTGATCGTGTTGCGAAAGCGAGAGGTATATCGGTAAATAGCCTACAGTCTCTTGTTGATGCCCACGTTCAGACGCCTTTATGGAATATGTTTGGACCTCGCAAAATCAATGTCCTTGAACTAAATATTGCTTTGGACAAGATGGCTGAAAAATAAAATTGACCTAAAGGGTCATCGATATACATTTTATAAGAACAATTTACATGAAAAAACTAGCGATGTTGGCCTGTTTACTCGCAGGGGCAACACAATTATTTGCACAGCAAGATACTACTCAAAATACCCGATTGTCTATCAGTGGTTACCTTGAAGCATATTACCTCCGGGACTTTAACAATCCACTTGGAAATACACGCCCAGGCTTTGTATATAGTCACAATAGGACGAATGAAGTAAACATAAACTTGGCACTTTTAAAAGCTGCATACGAAACAACAAATACCCGTGCAAATCTTGCTTTAGGTGTCGGTACATATATGAATGCCAACTACGGTGCGGAACCCGGAGTCTTAAAAAATATTTACGAAGCGAACGCCGGTATACGTATCTCAAAAAAACATAATTTATGGATCGATGCTGGCATATTTTCTTCCCATTTGGGCTTTGAAAGCGCTATAGGAAAGGATAATTGGACTTTAACAAGAAGTATTTTTGCGGATAATTCCCCTTATTTTGAAACAGGAGCAAAAATATCCTATACATCCGCATCGGGAAAACTATTTTTAAGTGGGCTGATTTTAAACGGATGGCAGCGGATTCAACGGGTGGATGGTAGCAGTTTGCCGGCATTTGGGCATCAACTGGTCTATAAACCGACAGATAAATGGACCATCAATAGTGGTTCTTTTATAGGCAGTGATAAAGCGGATAGTGTCAGACAAATGCGTTATTTTCATAATCTATATGCAATTTATCAAATGAACGAAAAGCTGGGAATCACATTCGGATTTGATATTGGCGCGGAACAAAAAGCAAAAGGTAGCTCAAAGTACAATGCATGGTACACCCCCGTGTTAATTGCACGATACGCGACGACCGAAAAATTTAGCTTAACAGCAAGAGGAGAATATTACAACGATAAGCATGGTGTGATCGTTTCTACGACTACAGATCAAGGTTTTCAAACGTTTGGCTATTCTTTAAATGCAGATTATGCCATTCTTCCCAATGTTCTTTGGCGTACGGAACTACGTAATCTCACGAATAAAGATGCTATTTTCCTTGATCGGACAAATAAGTTGGTGAAAAATAGTGTGACGGCTGTAACAGCACTTACCGTTAGTTTTTAAAAACAATCGTTCCTGCCGTGTGTTGGATCGGCAGGAACCTTCTGAAATGAAAGGCAATAAAAATGGAAGAAAGGAAAAGCGCTGAACACTTTTTGGACCTTATCCGGAAATCGAGAAGAGGTCGCTTCAAACTTTATATTGGTATGAGTGCAGGGGTTGGAAAAACATACCGCATGTTACAGGATGCACATACCCTTTTACAGGGAGGAATCGATGTGCGTATTGGCTATATTGAGACACATAATCGGAAGGAAACACATCAATTGCTCGACGGTCTACCCCTTATCGCCCGACGCCATCTTTTTTACAAAGGCAAACAGTTGGAGGAACTGGACCTTTATGCTGTCTTGAATTCACATCCCGAGGTTGTCATTATCGATGAGCTGGCACATACCAATATTGAAGGCAGTAAAAATACCAAAAGGTGGCAGGATGTTATGGAGATTCTTGAAGCGGGGATTAATGTGATCAGCGCTGTTAATATCCAGCATATTGAGAGTTTAAACGAGGAGGTCAAAGCGATTACAGGTGTTGAAGTGCAAGAACGTGTTCCCGACAGTGTTATTGATTCCGCAGATGAAGTCGTTAATATTGATCTTACTGCAGAAGAGCTTATCATTCGCCTAAAAGAGGGCAAGATCTATGACGCGTCAAAAATTCAGGCAGCGCTTCAAAACTTCTTTAAAAGCGAACATATCTTACAATTGCGTGAAATGGCGTTGAAAGAAGTTGCCTCCCAGGTTCAACGCAAAGTAGAGATTGAAGTTCAACCCCAACGATGGGTGCGAAAGGAGCGTTTCCTGGCTTGTATAAGTTCTAATGAAATAAAAGCAAAAAACGTCATCCGAAAAACAGCACGCTTAGCAGGATATTACAATAGCAGTTGGTTTTTGCTCTATGTACAGTTGCCAAAAGAGCGCGGAGATCGGATAGCTTTAAATAAACAACGGCACCTGATCAATAACTTTAAACTGGCGACAGAACTTGGTGGAGAAATTATCAAAGTAGAAAGTCATAGTGTGGCAAAAGAGATCATCGCTTTGTGCGAGCTCCGCAAGATCACCACAGTTTGCATTGGAAAACCACGATTATCTCTTTTAAGGATGTTACTTGCTAAGGATACATTTAGCAAACTGCTGGCACAACTGTCGACGGAAGACATCGATCTGATTATATTGTCTTAATGATAAAGACAAATTGTGAATAAGATGAAAATAAAAACGAAACTTACCTTTGGTGTAGGATCACTTTTTCTCATGATCTTTCTACTTGCCGCGCTAAGTGGTTGGTATGTAAACCGATTAAAAAAGGATACCGCAAATATACTGACAGCGAACTACAATACGCTGCTGTACGCCAAGAATATGTTATTGGCATTAGAGGAAATTCCTGTTGCAAAAGCTGCTTTTAACAACTTCCAGATCAATCTTGACAAACAACGGAAAAATGTTACCGAAGTCGGAGAGCAGCAAACAACAAACGCAATTGCCAAACATTTTTTAAAACTGAAAGATAAGCCCTTAGATGTTACTATTGTCTCGTCTATCAGAAAGGATATTGCCTTGTTAATGGAACAAAATATGACGGCAATTTCTCGGAAGAGTATTATTGCGGATCGCACCGCCGAACATGCAATTTTGGTCATTTCATTTGCCGGGGCACTCTGTTTTATCATTGCTTTTATATTACTGGTCAATTTGCCGTCCAATATAGCTAACCCCATTGCGAAATTGACAGCGAGTATTCGACAAATTGCAGGACAGAACTACAAAGAGCGTATTCAGGTACAGAGCGGAGGTGAGTTTGCGGAACTCGTCGCTTCATTTAATTCCATGGCAGAGAAACTTGAAGAATATGCTGAAAGTAAACTTGAAAAAATTTTAAAGGAAAAAAGACGAATAGAGTCTCTTGTTGATCATATGCATGATCCGGTGATAGGCTTCGACGAAGAGCGACGTGTCATTTTTGTCAACGAGGAAGCACTTCGCATCACAAATCTACATAAAGATCAACTTCTCGGAAGATCTGCTTTAGCGGTTTCAGATGAAAATGATCTTGCTAAGGATATTTTTAAAGATCTTTTTCTTCCTGTAGAAAAACGTAAAAAAAATGCGGTTAAAATTTATGCAGACGATAGAGAAAGCTATTTTGAAAAAGATGTTATCGATATCAATGTTTTGCCTACGGGTGAACTTGAATCAAAGTTTATCGGGCAGGTGGTTATCCTAAAGAATATTACGCCATTTAAGGAACTTGATCTTGCAAAAACAAATTTCATCGGTACCGTTTCGCACGAGTTCAAAACACCTATTGCGGCGATTCAGATGGGGGTTCAATTGTTGGAAAACGAACAAATAGGATATCTAAATACCGAGCAGCTTACATTGTTAAACGGAATAAAAGATGATTCTAACCGCCTGCTTCAAATAACCGGTGAACTGTTAAATATGACGCAGGTTGAAAGTGGTTCCATTCAAATTAACTTACATACGACGGAAATACAGCCAATTATTGAATATGCCATCATGGCAAATCAATTTGCTGCGAATCAAAAAAATATCCACTTTGTTATCGAGGTAGACCCCAATGTGAAAGCTATATTTGCTGACAATGAGAAAACTGCCTGGGTTCTTACAAATTTTCTTTCCAATGCGATACGTTACTCCCATGAAGATTCGGTTATTCGCATAGTAGTGGAAAACAGCGAACTTAAAACAAAATTTATCGTTACCGACAGTGGGCAAGGGATCGAGCCGAAATATCTGGATAAAATATTTGCGCGTTACTTCCGTGTGCCAGGGTCCAAAAAAGGTGGAACAGGACTTGGTTTAAGTATTAGTAAAGAGTTTATAGAGGCGCAAGGTGGCGAAATTGGTGTTGAAAGTGATTATGGCGCAGGAAGTTCTTTCTATTTTTCATTGCGTACCGCAATTTCCGATAATTAATACCATATTAAACGATTCGTATCTGTTCATACAGCACATCATGACAATAGAACAAGGACGGATGGGAGGAGAACAATTTTTGAGATTATAAGTGGCGCCGGCAAGCCACTTATAATCTCAAAAATCGATTAATGGTTGACTAAAGCCATAGCGCCTTCGCTGTATCGTGCTCCGATATTGGGGTATTTGTGGAGTATTTCATCTATTTTTTTTAAATCATCATGCGATAATTGTACATCAAGGGCACCAACATTTTCCTCCAGGTATTTTCTTTTTTTAGTTCCTGGAATAGGAATGATGTCATTTCCCTGTGCCAGCACCCAGGCTAAAGCGAGTTGTATTGGACTACAGTTTTTATCTTTTGCCAGTAGGGAGAAGTCGGTGACTAATTGTGCATTGTTCAATGCATGTTCACCTTGATTTCGAGGTAAGGTTCTTCTAAAGTCGTCCGAAGCAAGATCTTCTAAATTTAAAGAATTGGAAAATAATCCACGCGCTAGAGGCGCATAAGGAATTAAACTTATCCCCAATTGCCGTACGGTCTGTAAGATTTCTTTTTCTACATCACGTGTAAGGAGCGAATATTCGCTCTGTAAAGCAGCTATAGGGTGTACGGCATTAGCTTTAATGATTGATGCGGGAGATGCTTCGCTTAAACCCAAATACCTCACTTTTCCTTCTTTAACCGATTCTGCCATAGCGCCTACGGTCTCTTCGATAGGAATACTGGGATCTACGCGGTGCGCATAATAAAGATCTATAGTATCGATTCTAAGGCGTTTTAAACTTTTTTCTACCGCTAATTTTATCCATTCGGGCGAGCCATCGAAATAGGTGTTTGCCGTACCACTTGGACCTGCTATTTCATCTTTAAAGCGAAACCCAAATTTTGTTGCAATAAAAACTTTGTCACGGTTGGGAACAAGCACTTTTGAAATAAGTTCCTCATTGGCACCGTTGCCGTACATATCTGCGGTATCCCAAAAATTAATGCCGAGGTCCAATGCTCTTTCCAATGTCGCAATACTCTCTTTTTCGTCAGTAGGTCCGTATGCAAAGCTCATTCCCATACAGCCTAATCCAATCGCAGAGAGTTTTTCATTTGTTGTTCCAAGATTTCTATATTTCATAATGATTACATTTTGTTCAATACAAAAGTACATATGGAACAAACGAAGCGAGTTAAGACAATCAAACAGATTGTTATACAATTCAAACAGTACTGCTTCGGACTTGGTTTGGAGACATCCCGGTTTGCTTTTTGAAGAAATTGGTGAAATAGGATGGATATTCAAATCCCAGGCTGTAGGCAATATCCGATACATTCCAATTGGTATGCAACAACAAAGCTTTGGCTTCTTGGGCCACACGGTTTGCAATGTGTGTACTGGTGGTTTTGCCTGTGGTTTCTTTTACCGACCTATTGAGGTGATTGATATGAACCGAAAGCGCATGCGCATAATCTGCAGGGCTTTTCAATTGCAGGCTAAGTTGAAGGGTATTGATTGGAAATTGTCTTTCTAACAGCTCAAGAAATAGTCCCGATACCCTGGTCGAGGCATTGGTATAAGATCCAAAACTCGCTGCGGGACTCGATTTCATCGTTTCATGAATTAGAAGATGTAGATAACTTCGCAACATATCATCTTTATGAATATAGCTCGAGTTCATTTCAACCATCATCTTTTGGAAGATTGTAGAAATTTCTGCTAATTGTGTTTCATCCGGAAAATAAATCGGGTTGCTACCTATCTTGAACAGGGGAGAGTCTTTTAGACTTTCTATCCGTTCACTATGCTGTATAAATTCCTCTGTAAATACACAATACCATCCGGATTGTTCTGAGGATTCGGGTTCCCAAGCATATGGAACAACCGGATTCGCAAATAACATGGCAGGTCTATCGATTTGTATCCACTTATCTGCGTAATATAGTTTTCCACGCCCTATGATAAGGGAGGTTTTATAAAAATCGCGGCGATTGTACGGAGAGACGACAGTACAGGATTCCCTGCTGAAAACATTGAAATGCCCAATTCCCGTATTATTTAGCGGCAAATCCAAATTAGTTAAACCTGGTTGCCTTTTGTAAAAATCTGTTACACTTTCGGCTGATTTCATATTACTAAATTAAAAAAAGAGAAACAATCCTACGTCATAAACGGATCAGTTTCTCGAAAATGAATTCGAATATTTGGTTAGCCTGTGGCATTTTATTTGAACTGTTTGTGATTTTGTTCCTATTTTTGAGGGTATCCAATAATTGATTTTTTATCACAAGGATATCCTTTACATATTGTGACCATGATTAAAATTTATCATAATAAAAATTGCAGTAAGAGTTGTAATGCATTGGAGCTGCTACAGCATCAAGCTGTGGATATAGAAGTACAGGAGTACTTAAACGATGTTCCGACGAGAGGCCAATTGATTGAATTATTGGGTCAACTTGCTTTAAAACCTTTGGAACTTATCAGAAAAGGAGAATCGGTCTTTCAGGAAAAATTCCAAAATCTTCACTTGACAGATGAGCAATGGATCGATGTGATGCAGGAGTATCCGATCTTGATTGAGCGCCCTATCGTTGTAAAGGACGGTGTAGCAGTAATTGGTCGACCTATTGAAAAAGTTTTAGCACTCATTGGTGCTAAGTGACGATGCTGGCTTGATTGTTATATTTCTTGATTGTATGAAACATTTTTTGAATATAGCTGCAGCCGTGTTGGATGTACTAAAATTTTTTTTCTAATCACTAATTTTGGCTTTTTTTGAACGGTTAAAGATATCTCCTATGATATTATTTTATCGACATGATTTAGTGGGTTATTCTTTTAAAGAGGACATTTATACTTGTACCGACTTTATCAGGGTCTTGTTGGTGTATCCCATGGCTGTATCCTGGTAAAAGAATCAGTTCACAATTGTTATTTTGTTTGATTAGATTTGCATAATGTTTGATTCGAAGCTGATCATAGGCATCAAACCAAAATCTATCATTTATTCCCAATTTACTGTTCATTTCTTTTTCATATCGCTCGATAGGTCGATTGTAGGCGATGAATACGGTAACAGGGACATTTTTTAGAAGCGGTAAATCGGCATAATCTTTAAAAAAATGTTTTTCGCTGACTGCCAGTTCTCTTTTCATTTCCAATTTTACACCTTCACCAAGGTTTTTGTCGCTTATCATATCTGAAAGCATTTTTACTCAGAGTTGTTGGTAACCTATCTGGCTATTTGATGTTTTAGTAGCAATTGCATCTTCTGTTTTTGTTAACATAAAATCGGTAGGATCGATGAGGACTAAGCCGGCAATTTCATCCGGATATTTAGCTGCAAACAGCCTAACAAAAGCTCCACCCAATGAATGCCCGACGAGTAAATAGGGCGGTTTAATTTCTAAACTGGATAGGATTAAATGTAATTTGTCCACAACATCTTGGTCAGATTTTAAGAATGGATCAGGATCCGAATTTCCTAAGCCATTTCTGTCATAACTGAAATACGGTATATTACTCATTAATTTGGGGAAAAGGACGGAAAAATTGTTCCCGCTCATGCCGATGCCACTTTCAAAAATGACGATTGGCTCGTTGGCTTTTCTTTTTTCCAACCCCTTTACCCAATAGGATGTTCGTATACCTTTAATATTAACCGTTTCCTGTGCATACGTTTGTATGACCCCAATGGAAACGAAGAATAGCATGATCGTCCAGGTTTTCATATTTCTTTTAAAGCTCAAATGAAAGGATGAATTTTTGCATTTACCGTTTATTTATTAGTGCTGCAATATGTTCTTTAAGGCCATTGGTTGATTGTAGTCCAATGTCCGAAAATTGATAATCATTTAGCATAAATTGGTGGAAGGTATCTTGTTCCAACAATATGGTTCTACCTTTTGAAAGGTTGTAAATTTTAGTGTTAATTACGCTAATATCATGGTTTTCTTGCGTAAATGCAATAAAATCAATACGATAATCATCCCGTATTAAGGTGCCCTGGCCAAAATAGTCGGGGTGGTTTCTAGAGACATTTCCCGCGTAAATTTTATTCGTTTGAGCTAAAGTCATCATAGACTCCTGCGAGGTTAATTTAACAACAATATTGCAGAAAGAATAATATTCCTTGTCATGAGGAGATTTGGTTACGCTAAATGTATAAATGATATAATTATCTACTCCGAGCGATAATGAGTCTACGATCACTTTGGTTCCTACAGCCTGATAGGGTTTGACGTGGAAGTTGAAATTTTGTAGGGGTAAAATGTTGGCCTGCGGAGGTACCTTAGTATTATCTTTTTCGAGAAAATAGTTTGAATCTTTTACTTGTCCAATACTATTTTGAGAAAAGCAAATCAAGAAGACGATCCATATTCCTATAATTCTATGCATTGTTTTTATTTTATTGGTTATCTGATCCTGTCAAAATAAACACATAATCTATATCATGATAGGGCTATTCGGTCAATATGGGGTTTACCTCGGTTAGTCAATATTATTTATCGGTAAGCCCACATGCTTTTGGTGTATATGCTGTGGGCTTCTTTAGGACCCTATTTTAATGTGTTGTAGGTAACGATAAGATATTCTTTATTTGTACAATATGCCTGGTATTGTGATGAATAATAAAACGAAATATATCTCCTAAACGGAGCTGTATCCAGTTGCTGAAAGATAGCCTAATGCGAATTTTAGTTAAATCTTTTGACCTTGCCTTATCGAGTAGATGAAGTAGTCTATTTTGCTGTTCTAAAAAAACTGGAATCGGTTCGGCGCTCTGCATAAGATTTCTGGGATCCATTTTTCGAAAAGTTTTCATCTTTTTTTCCTTATCATTTGGTAAAATAGAATTAGCAAAATAGTTCCCTAAAAAACCACTTTTGAAATCAACATTGTAGCCAAGATTGCTTTCGGATATTTTTTTTGTGATTTTAGGTAAAGAAACTTCCATACAGATTCAGGTGCTGTATGCATTCGAGGATATTCCAGGACCCTTCATGAGGTCTTTTATGTAATGTCTCCTGAGAAAGGGCTTCTAGGGAATTGACAAATGATATATGTTCCTGTACTTGCTTTTCCAGTTGATCAAGTAGTTCTAATGATTTATATTTCATCTTTTTTTTGATAAAATACTCGAAAATAAATTGGAAAAAAATTGATTTAACTCAAGATTTACTGATTCTTGATAAAGTTTCGGGACTCATTCTAAGATAATTGGCGATATGCTTATTAGGAATTAGTTGAAATAATCTAGGATTTCGTTTAATGAGTCTTTCATACCTGTTTTTTGGAGAGTCCAGCAATAGATCTCGTTCTCTTTCAAGCTGCTGTAATACCAACTGTTCCAAGATAGTGATATATAATTTTGTGTTTTCTGAAGTGGAATAGATAAAATTCATAAAATCTTCCTTCTCGGCGATTAGCATATCTGTTTTCTTTATTGCCTGAATTGTATAATCCGAGTAGCTACCATGAATAAAAGAATCCATAGCTACAATGAGATCTCCATCATATCCAAAGCGAATAATCTGTTCATGATCTTCCTGAAAAATAGAAATTTTGATGCTGCCTTTTTTTATGAAATAAATCTTTGAATCAATCGAACCATTCATTTTGATGTATTCGTTCCTCCTAAAAGAAATTTCTTTTTTAAAGATTCGAGGTGATATGAGATCTAACAGCTTATGCATATACGTTGGATTTAATTGAATCATTAAAGGTCTTCGAAATTAGCGATTGTATTGCTGTTTTCAAATATTGATTATTGAGCTACAAATATCGCCAAGTTTTGACCTAATATGGGTTCCAGATTTACCGGTTGAATAATTATGTGCAGATTTACGGTATTAAATGAAAACATGGAATATGTTTTCACGATTTTACAGATTTAAATACTTCATTAAATAATTTTAGTTTGAAAAGAGTCCTCGTTATCCTGTTCATTTTGCTGGTTTCATTTTTAATGGCGGCGTTTTTTATCAAAGTCAATAAGAGGGAAACCTTGCTCTATAAGATACAGCAGTGGGTTACCTACGATACAGCAGATTGGGAAAATTATGAAAACAATAAACAGCTACTTGCCGCTGGGGCTACCGAAGTAACGACGACTGAAGTGGTAGGTGTAGAAGATGATCTATACCCGGTTGATACAAATCGCATATCGCCAGAATTTAGGGCTTTAGAAATCGAAAAAATTAGAAAGACAGATTTTGGACGATTAGTAATAGCGAAGTTACCACCGGATCATGAGGATGCACAAATCGCATTAATTCATCTCACGGATCGTAAATTGACCGATGTGATAATCAATCAGAAGATTAATATTAAAGTTGGAACTTGTTTTGAAAACCCAAAAACAGCAGGTAATTATCGTTGCGTGAGTTGTATGATTTTACTTTACAATCGAGAGAAGAAAAGTTGGGTGGAGGCTCCAAACGGTGAAAATTTCTTGAAAAATGCCTATGATTTTTACCAGGCGTCTGAAGGAGATATTTGGCAAGCACGCGAGTTGTCCATGAGAATCCCTTATGATTATGCGCTTATAGCAAAATATAGTAAGTAAAATTTCTTTTAAGTAGTTAATATCAATACCGTTATGTTTAAATTTTTAAGAGAATTATTGAATGCGGCAAAGGAAGGTATGCATGAAGCCAAAGATGAACTTACTTTTAAAGCCGAAGAGGAAAAAAGGGAGGAGAGTTTAGCAATTGATAACAATATACTTCTGGATATTCCTTATGAAGAACAGTTTGGTAATGCATTGGGAGCCGCATTTAGAGTCATTGTTTTTGGGGACTGGTTTACGGTATTCGGAAGTACGGGAGATGATGGAAATTATCCGATTCACTTATATCAATTTGGAAATTATCCCAAAATTGATCAATATAGAAGTGATTTTATCAAATTGTTAAAAAGAGATTTTGGTATAACAGATACAGACAGCTGTCTTGAAATGTTGAGTTCATATTTTACATTACTTGGAATAGAAAAGACCGGGACCGCATTGGAAGAAAAAAACGGCAAAATCGATACAGCCGTTTGGGATATCTCCAAAGTAGGGGTGAATGCCTTTGTTGTTGCTGTAGCAAGTCATATTACGACATCCGCAACGGACGTTGGATATCTATCAAAACCTGTGGCATTAGATGTTCTCAAAAAGTTGTCAGTATATGCGAAAAAGCATTTTAGTGATTGGTTGTTATTTTCCGATCATTTTATGGAAGGAGAAGATCAAGTTGGGTTAAATAGTAAAATTGGGAAATCTTATTTGAAAAGGTATATTGGGTATCTTAAAGAAAAGAAAGGAAGTCCCTGGAATAATGTCGCATGGTGGAATGGTAATCATTCCGTCTGAGTGTTGTCTCATGTGGCCTCCACATCCACTACATTTTACGGCTTTGGATTTGCTCTATCAATTGGAACAACAAATCGCTCAGAAAGAACTCGGCGACCATAGCTATCTCGAAAGATTAGATGCTATCGAGAAAGATAAAGGGGGAATTCCTATGTTTTATCTGACTTGTGGAAGTTAATTTTTTTTGTGGAATAAATGAATTTTAAAGGCATTTTTTTGGTTATCAGTTGTATGTTGATCGTTGTCGTGTTGACAGAAGTCTATAAGAAAAATGTAGCTAAAAATTATTTATACGGTGTTAAAAAAAGCTATGAGATGAATGATCATTTTGAAACAGATAAATTAAGAAAACTGTCGTCACGACCCTTTCTATTTGGTATAGAAGATAATCTGTTAAGTGACGAAGATTATTTTTTTGATGAAAATTATTTCTACGCTGTCGGTCGAAAAGGTGGGGCAGGTAGATCCTTTAGGTTAGTGGATATCATTGAACTTCGTAGGACATCGACTCAAATTAATAATCACTATATCTGGCAAGTTGTCGTTCAATTGGATAGTAAGGGACAGTCCATTTTCAGTTTTACGCATAACTATTCCCTCTGGAATAGAAATTTCTATGTTTTTTATCAAAAAATACGAGAACTCAATCCACATGCAATCAAATCAAAATGGAGTTTGTGGACGATGTAACAAATTCAATTTCAACACTTGGATGTATAGAAAAAGAAAAGTGGCTAAAACTGTAATCTAATTGCTTTTGTTATCCTAAGTAAAACGTTATGGGTAAATTACGATTATTGATCATGAATGTGTTGGTAGTTTTTCTTTATGGAGCTTGTCAATTACCTCAACGCCCGCCACAGTCCAGTACAAATGAATCTAAGCACAAGGCACAGGAATTACCTTCTAACATAACGTTTTTTGGTGGTGGAAGATCTAAGGAAATGAATATGGTATCAGGGAAAACGGATACTATTTTCATTTCAGTCCATCAGGCGGATTCGGTTCTTATCAAAATAAAAACTCCCGCGGATACAGCCAATGTACGAATTAGTCAGCTTTTTCTGCCCAATGGTTCGGCTGATGGCCCCTTTGGCCAAGAGCTTGCCTATAGATTTAAAGATGTTGGCCAATATCATATTACGGTGAATGAGAATAAAATGATAGGGAATCATTACTCAGGGCCTTATGTAGTACAAATTGTGCCAATAGTTCAATAGTACACTTGAAATAATAGAATAGAACAATAGTTATTCCGAGTAAAATGGATTCATAATAACTATTGTCGCATTCAGGAATTTATTACAGCAGGCCTTCTGCTAATATAGGATTAAAATAAGATCTTCTTTCCAGGCTACTCAACATCACCTGTGTACTTGATCGTATTATTCACGTAAAGCGTTGATTTTTTAGCATCATATTTATAGTTATCCTTTTGGTAAATTTCGTTTTCGACTTTATCCAGGATAATGTTTTTTTTACTGTCATCAGGTAAAAATAATTCTAGCTTTGATTTATCCTCGCTAAGGACAACAAAGGCACTAATGACAGCTTTTCCTTCTTCTTTCTCCGTTGGATTTAGGCGTAAGCCCACATTGAAGACCTGGATACATCCTTGTTTGATCTCACTCCAAGTTTGTCCTGCCGCGACTAAACAACCGTGCTCATCCTTGCTGCCGCCGACCGACGGAGTTGCTTCCTTACTTTGGCCAGCTGTTTCTTTTGATTCGCTGTTCTTGGGAGCATTGTTACAGGCTGTAAAAGTAAAAAGGCTCATGACTATAAATGCTAGTTTTCTCATTTGAATCGGTTTTTATATGTTTTCTCATGTTCACACAATAAATATACCATACTCTTCTGTTTATTCAGCAATCGACTTATTACGGTAGGCTTTCATCCTTTCCTTAGCTATAAGGTGCAGCTCCGCGGTATCGCAGAAAAATGTGTGTAGCGTAAGTCAATATTGTCATAGGACAAGTCGAATTTCTGTGTAGTTTATTAATATTGTGGTGCCGCGCAATGTGATCTTTTGTATCAGAACATTGGACGGAATGATTTTAAACCAATGTAGATAGACAAAAGTATTCTTATCATTTAAAACATCCTATGAAACATAAAGATCATCCTGTCAAAAATTTGGTTTCGGTTATTTTAGTTGAAAAGCAACTAGCCGATGTTTGGAAATATTGGAATGATGCTGATGCAATTATGCAATGGAATATTCCATTTGACGATTGGCACTGCCCTGCTGTTCATATTGACTTTAGGGAGGGCGGGATGTTTAATTTTAGAATGGAACAAAAAAATAGTCGAGAGGGATTTGATTATGTAGGATTATACAATGAGATTATTTTGATGGAGTACATTGGAAGTACCAGTGGAGGGAGAACCTGTGTTGTTGAATTTCAGGCGATTGATAACAATACGATTATCCGGGAAACTTTCGAACCTGATACATTTACACCTTTGGACCTACAACAGTCTTTTACCGATGGCGTCTTGCTAAGTTTTAAAAAATTTATAGAAAACAAATCGTTGTAGAAGCGTGTTGCTACTGACAGAAATATAGACTTTATAGAATAAATTATGCGTGAAATAAAATCGAAAAGCGGTTATGCACCTGCAAATGGAATAAAACTTTACTACGAAATATTCGGCACAGGAAAGCCTTTAGTATTGATTCATGGCGGAGGTTCCTCTGGGTTCTCTGATTTTGAAGAAACAGTAAAAAGATTGCATGATCAGTACCAGTTGATTGTGATAGACCTGCAAAATCATGGAAGATCCGAACACAGAACCACTCCCGAAACCTTCGAGCAGGATGCGAAAGATATTTCGGCTGTTCTTGACTTCTTTTCTATCGAAAAAGCTTCATTTTTCGGTTTTAGTAATGGAGCGACAACACTTTTGAAATTTGCGATAATGTATCCGGACAAGGTGGAAAAGTTGATTGCTGCATCGGGAAATACGAAAAGAGAGGGGCTTTTAGATGGTTTTTTTGAAAGTATGGAAGCTTCAACGATTAACGATATACCACCTTTTCTCAAAGAAAATTTTATGAAGCTGAACCCAGATCCGGAGAAATTTCGAAATATGTATGAAAAAGATAGCCAGCGCATGATAAACTTTAAAGACTTCGAACCGGAATCCTTAAGCCTTTTGACCTGCCCGGTATTTTTGATAGGTGGAGACCAAGATGTTGTAAAAACGACACATCTAGCTGCCATGCAACAGCAGATTCCTCATGCCCGACTGCTTATTTTACCGGCTAATCATGGGAACTATATGATGGCTGATTTTAATGGCGATGTAAATGACCAATTGATCGATTTTACACTAGGGCAAATACAGCATTTTTTGGCACCCAATTGATACCTGTTCAATCGAATAAGTTCGCGCCAAAGGTTTATCGATAATTACGCATATTACGTTCCATCTTACGTATGCGCTGTTCGTTTTTTCCGTCAACACGAGATGCCACCGCCCAAATGGCTGCGGGTATCCAACCCAGTATGGTCATCTGTAGGATCAAACAGAGAATGCCACTTAGAATCTTACCGCGTAAAAAAAACGATAACCAAGGAAGTAAGACTGCTATTAATATCATAAATAATAGGGTTATAAACATTAAAATACAAAAGTACGGTATTCACCATTAAAAATCACGAATAATATCAATTAAAGCAATTTAAGTTATTTTTTGCTTGTTTGTAATGTATTGATGCTTAATGTGTAATGGTTTTGCGTTGCTAGAATAGGTAAATGTTAAGAAAACTTAAAATATGCTTTCTGACAGATGAATTTTAGAATTTTAAGGAGGTGTGGCACCAAAGTTGATGTTTCCCTGTCGAATATTTTAGATGCAGATTACATATAATAAATGACGGAAAACATGGGAAACAATAATAACATTATTGAGAATTTAGATAGCAAATATCATGGATATCTAGAAGATGAGGGGAAATGGCTCAATGATGGATTTAAGAATATTTTCATCGATGGGGAACCAAGTAAAGCAAATCTGAAAACCTCGGTTTATCTTATGTTACCCCAAGAGATCAGAGAATATGTTGATCAATTGTTACTCAACGATTGATTATAAATTATACCAGCAAATCGTTCAAAGTAAAAGTTTACTAGAATCAGTTTTTTCTGATTTTAGTAAACTTTTACTTGTTTAAACAGGGGAGAGCAGACCACATCTCCATTAAATACCATATTCTTTCACGGTTTGGCAAATTTGCTCTTTTTGTTTTCGGCTTAATACGTTCAACATGTTAAGGATTTCTTTACCTTGAAAAGTCTCAAGCTCAAGTCTAGAACCCAACCAATTGCTTTCAATAATACGGATATTAACGATTTGAATGTAGGGCACGAATACCAGCGCATCCAAATCTGCTAAAGCCCACATACTACCGGTCTTCTTTTTAATCCGTTTAAAATACAATCCTTTTTTATCTGTTCGGGCTCGGATGATCTTCCTGCTGCTCTTTAAAAGAAGGCAGCCGCCGATAATAAAAGATAAATGGAGCAACAGCATAAATAATGAGACTAAAAAGCGAAATACATCTTTAAAGTCAAGTACCATGGCACTGAAATTCTCTTTAAATGAATCATTCGGATGATAACCGATGAGACATGTAGATATCCCCATTAAAATCAAGATACTACCGATGATAATGGATCGCCAATTAGGTAGGTAATAATTAATAAAGGTTTCACTGTCTGTGGCTGCTAATTTTCTCCTTTTCATATCTAAATATAGGGACCTTATAAATTGACCGTACAGAAGACTTACAATTCGTTCAGAAGCATTTATAATTCGACAACTATTGTTATAAAGGCATGAAGTCTGTTTTTGAAATTATTATGAACTTGTTTATTGGTCGCATCGAAATCCATGTTACGGAAGATTGGACCACTGTACATCTGCTATCTGGATGAGGTGGATACGAAAGAGTTGCGATACATTTGCACTATAAATCAAAATATTTAATGAAAATGAATTATAACATTAGAAAGGCAAGTCTTGAGGATCTTGATCAAGCAGCAGCGTTATTCAATCTTTATCGGATTTTCTACAGACAAGAATCGGATTTGGAAAAAGCCAAAGAATTTTTGAGGGACCGATTTTTGTACGGAGAGTCAGAAATCTTTTTGGCAATTCAGGGCGAACAAGCTGTTGGTTTTGTTCAGCTTTATAAATTGTTTCATTATACTAAATTGCAGCGACAGTGGTTGTTGAGTGATCTATTTGTGCATCCTGATCACCGGAGTAAAGGTCTTTCGGTTCGGCTTATAGATCGTAGTAAAGTCTGGTGTGAAGAGACTGGAGCTTGTGGTCTGATGCTTGAGACCGAGAAAACAAATGTTATCGGTAATAGTCTTTATCCGAGGTGTGGATTTGAATACGACGGCATGCATAACTATTATCATTGGTGGCGATAACCTTAACTGGATCGTCAGGGCACTTCTGCGTCTGGCGATCCAGTTGGCAACTGAGATTAATTAGACGGCAAATTGTGTCAAATGATGATCCAGGTGTTTATAAAACATGTTGTTCCACTCCCAGCTTTTAAGCTTGCCGAAAGAATGGGACTCCTTCCCATCAAAATAGTTTTCGCCCAATTCCAGCGTTTTTTTAATGTAATCGATTAACCTACGTTGCTCGATCTCGAAATCACGTCTGGATGTTACCAGAAACTCTGTAGCAGTAGGGTTATTTCTCTTATAAGGTTTTTCATTGACCACCAGATTCTTTACAAACCATTTTAGTAGTAGTTTCTTTAATCCAGTAGGCTTAGGATACTTGTCTTCATAGATCAATTCATAGATCACATTGCAGTGGGCTAACATTTGATCGACAGTCATTTTACCCCATTGGGCACTGCTGTCTGGATTAAGATTTTGAATCCGTGCTATCACTTCATCACTCACTGTTTTGTCAAAAATATTTTTCATTATTTAAATGCTAATTGGTTTTCAGGTTGCTGGAACTTTGGTTGGGGATGATAACGTACGAAATAATAGTCTATATTAATTGAAGTATAATATCACATTTAAAGGTTCATCTTTTACAGTTACTTTCTTTTCGGTAGGCCCATTTTTATTGCTGTACCTCAATGTATAAGACTGATTTTTTTTCACGATAAATGTTAAATAGTCATTCGCATCCTGCAGTTTAGTTGCGGTCGAACCACCGCCAATTTGATCATTTCCTTGAAAGATATCTACATTGCATTTTGTTCTGCCTTCCGGTTGACATTGATCGTTACTGAGATACATGGTTACGTTTAGACGGGTGTAAGATTTGTCGTTCAATTGTTGGCTATATTGCTGATTGAATAGATCAATATAGCGCTGGGAAACATTATCTGCATATACTTCTGTTTCGCTCCATGCTGGGAATGAGGTAGCTGCCGGTTTGTAGGAAGCCGCATAAATGGAATGTTCCTTGCTATTCGGATCGGCTTTCCCTGCGTCGGCCAAAAACCAGCTATAATTTAGGTCTTTGTCCGGATAATATTCAGTAAAATACCATTTACCATTAATCCATACCTCGACCCAACTGTGGTTACCACGATTGTCATGCCAGTTTGGTGTACCGGCAATCCGGGCCGGTATACCTACTGATCGCAATGCATCGATCAGTAAAATGGATAATCCGGTACAAGATGCCATTCCTTGGCTTATCGATTCAGATGGATTTTGATCTGCTTTTTTTCGTTGGGTATTGTAATCGACTTTTACTTCATCTCTGATATTCTTATTTATGGCTACAATGGCATCTTTCATCGTGTTGCTATTTGTTACATATTTTGAGAAACGATCGTAGAAATCAGCACGCCAGTCGTCTAGATCTTCAGAAAATACACGATAGGGCAATACCTCATTTAGAAAAATAGAATCTGGAATTTCCTTAGCCCAGGAAAATGTTGATTTTGCCTGGTAAGCCTTTTCAATATTATGGATAAGATGATCACTCTTAATCGTCGTTAAATCATTCTTAGGCATATAAGCTATGAGAAAAGCCGCGCCTTCACGCATTTCTTTGGGCAGTTTCTCTAGTACTTTTTCCAATTCATTACGATTCGTGCCGGCAGCTTTTAGTGCATTTTTCACCGGTTTTTGATACTGACTTGGTAAAGAGGAAAGCTTGAAATCTTGTGCAGATGCTTTGAAAAAAATGGCTGTAGATAAACAGCAGAAAACTAAAGAAAATACCTTTTTTAACATAATATACGCTTGCTTGTTCTTTATCTATTTAAATTAACACAATTTGTATATTTCAAACATAGATAAATTGATTTTTATATGCAAAAATACGTTTTATAGTCTGACTCGTAACTTAGAAGCCCAATTTACATAATATCTTCTTTGACAGCCCGTGAGCCTCTGTTCTAGCCCGATAGCTACCTGCATTGGGACAGAGCCGTATCACAGTCCCTGTGAATCCAAGATGAATCCGACATTCTCTTGGAGTGACAGCCCTTTATTAAGGTGGACTCAACGCGAACGAAGTACGTCGATGTACTTTTGGATTGCGCTGCACTTCTAAAAAGTCAAAAGGTGTTAATCCCGCACAATTTCATTTGCAAATGAATACAAATTTATTTTAGTTTGAAGATCTTTAAGGCAAAGTAAAGATCATAACCCAAAAAATAATTTGAATGACAATTCCGATGAAGCCGTTTCATTTTCTATATTATAGTGTATGCTGTCTGATCCTTTTATCTGGTATGCTGTATTCCTGTCAATCGCAAAATCCGGATCGGGTGATACTTGAAAAATTGGATAGAACTTTTAATGCATCCAAATTTTATGGCCCCAAAATAAAAAGGAGCGAAGAGTTGCTGCATGCGGACGTTAAAAGTATGGATAAGAAAGAGTTGAAAAAAGTCTTTGAAACCGCCATATTTAAAAAGGATACGCTTGCTATTTTTAATTCAGAAGGGAGTCTGCCAACGTTATTTTATATCGAGTCTACCGCAGCTTGGGGAACACGGAAATTAAAGCCAGTTAAAGATTTCGGTTATCGTTATACAACTGTTTCATACAATGAAGAAAAGGATACCGTAGCGATATTAAACGGAGTTTCTTTTCCAGCCTTGACTATGGCAGAAGATAAAAATGGTGAATTTGCATATCTATATGCACTGAAGACTTCAAAAAATAAAGATGATTTTCAAAATATTTACAACTATCTACAGAACGCGTTTACAAAATTGACGCTTCAAGATGATGCGGGAAGTGGTATAAAAGGTTGGGAAAATAAAGACTTTTACTATTTTCTACATAAAAAAAATAGAAGGGAAGAACAGATTTTTTCGTTTGGAGAAGATGAAGACGACAAGCCGACGACTACAGACATCACCGATATCCGTTTGGAAATTTATTCTAAAATTTACATCCAAAATATGCAACAAGAGCAGGTTTACTTACCGGATTATATTCCCATTATCAAATGACAGATGTAGATAATTGGTAACCGTCAAACTTGTTACAAACCTGCATAAGCGAATTTGTTTATATTTACTTCCTTGTAAAAAAATCAATCAAATCGTTTTATTTTTATGTCAGATACTCAAATACCGACTTCCGCTTATGCAGATACCAAACCACATTATGCTGTACTTGATGGGTTACGTGGGGTCGCAGCTATTACCGTGGTTTGCTTTCATATTTTTGAAGCCTTTGCAACGAGCCATTTAGATCAGCGAATTAATCATGGTTATTTGGCGGTCGACTTTTTCTTTATGCTTTCAGGATTTGTCGTGGGCTATGCTTATGATGATCGCTGGAAGACGATGACAACAAAAGAATTTATAAAACGAAGAATAATACGTTTACATCCGATGGTTGTTATGGGAGCGATCATTGGAGCGGTTATGTTCTATTTTCAGGGTTGTTCTGTTTGGGATGTGACCAAAGTGACATTTTCTTCGCTGGCAATCGCGACCCTATTGAATGCCTTGTTAATTCCTGCGATTCCGGGGCATGAGGTGAGAGGGCTTGGGGAGATGTTTCCATTAAATGGACCAAGCTGGTCGTTGTTTTTTGAATACATCGGTAATATCCTGTATGCATTGGTCATTCGAAGATTTTCGACCAAAGCGTTAGCCGGACTCGTTATTTTATTCGGAATAGGTTTGGCTGCATTTGCGATATTGGGACCCTTGGGAGATATCTGTGCCGGTTTTTCACTCACAGGAACAGAATTTACGGCAGGTTCACTTCGACTTTTATTTTCTTTTACAGCGGGTCTATTTCTATCGAGGATATTTAAATCTTTACAGATCAAGGGAGCATTTTGGATTTGTAGTTTAATCTTAGTGCCACTTTTGGCCATGCCGCGCATTGGTGGGGCCGAGCATTTATGGATGAATGGTCTGTACGACACGTTATGTTGTGTTGTTGTTTTCCCTTTGCTTGTTGTTTTAGGAGCATCTGGCAAGGGAGAAAGCGGTATTACAAGTTGGCTTTGCAAGTTTTTAGGCGATATATCCTATCCTTTATATATGGTACATTATCCCTTTATTTATCTATACTATGCTTGGGTCAAGAATGAAAATCTGAGTTTTGAAGAATCTCTGCCGGGAGTAGCAGCTGTTGTGATCGGAAGTATTGTGCTTGCATACGGCTGTTTGAAGTTATACGATATACCCGTACGGCGATATCTGTCAAAACGATTTCTAAGATCAAAAGGGAAATAGCCGCCGGCAAACTAATCCTATATTTATTATAAAATAAATTTTCAGTAAATATACATCAAAGACTAAAAACAGGTAAAACGGCTGTAAATAAAGGCTTTACAGCCGTTTTATGATTTTTTGGTAATGAGATAAAAAGCAGTAAAAAGCGAGGTTTGGCAAAAGTAAGGTTACTAAAACGTTACTTTTAAATATCGAAAATGATTATTTTAAAATACTGTATTTCAGCTTTTTGCACAGTTTTTCATATTGTTCCGTGGCTCACATAAGTTTAATTTTATCATTAAGAATTGTGAGTATGGAAACGACAAAAAAATCAACATTCAAGGTGCTTTTTTACCTTAAAAAGAATGCCCCGAAAAAAAACGGAAAGGTTACGGTAATGTGCAGGATTACCGTAAACGGCAAACAGTCTGCATTCAGCACCAAGCTTGATATTTCCGCAACAAATTGGGATTTGAAGTACGGCAGGGTTTTAGGAAAAAGCCGGGAAGCTCAGGACGTAAATGGTAAACTTGACAAGATACGTTTGGGTATTGAAGATTGCTATTCCAAAATCCTGAAAAACGAGGGAGCGGTAAACAGTGCGAAACTAAAAAATGCCCTTCTCGGTATGGAAAGCGGAGAACTGACCTTTTTCAAATTCTACGAACAGTTCCTGTCGGACTATGAGAAAAAGGTAAATAGCGGAATTCGGGTTATCGGAACCCGCAGGAAGTACAAAACACTTTTAATGCACCTACGCAATTTTGCATTTACAAAATACGGCTACTCCGATGTGCCGTTTAACGACCTTACCCCTGATTTTGTGCAGGACTTTGATTACTACCTTCGTGATGACCAGAGTTTAACCCACAACACCATTTGGCTGTATATGATTGGCTTTACCACGCTTTGCCGATTGGCAATGAGCAGAAAGCATCTTGCTTTTAATCCGTTCAGCGAGTACAAGAATACCAAAAAGGACAAGGATAGAGGTTATCTGTTGCGGAACGAGTTGGAACAACTTGTAACATTCAACTGCGAGAAAAAGAAAGACGAATTGGTTAAAGACCTGTTTGTTTTCAGTTGCTTTACAGGTCTTTCCTATTCCGATATAAAAGGACTTAGAAACAGTAATATTCAGGATTTCTTTGACGGCAACCAATGGATTATTGTACGCAGGAAAAAGACAGCAACATCGTCAAACGTGATGCTCTTGGATATACCGAAAATGATTATCGAAAAATATGCAGGATTCGCAAAGGACGGCAAGGTATTTCCTGTACCATCAAATACGGTCTGTAATGACAGCCTAAAGAGAATATCCCAACTGATTGACTGCCTTAAAGAAAGGAAAGTAACCTTTCATTTGGCACGGCACACTTTCGCTACGCTCTTTTTAAGCGAGGGCGTTCCGCTTGAAAGTTTGAGTAAGATGTTAGGACATAAAAATATTGCCACAACGCAAATTTACGCCAAGATACTCAACGAGAAAGTCGGAAAGGATATGCAAAAGGTTTCTCATAAATTTAAGGATATGGAGAGGTCTTTTGTTTCTGAACTATAATCTACATTATCAAAATAATTTATTTAAAAACAGAGGTAAATTTACCTCTGTTTTGTTTTTTATTCAAAATATTTTATTATTTTTGAGGTAAATTTACCTTTAGAGGAATGATAGATAATTTATTACATAAAAGTTTTGAGTATAACGGACCTTCTATTGAAGATTTGTTTACAGAGAAATTAGAGCAGTCGGGCTTAACAAAAACCCAATTTGAGAAGCTGTCTGGAATGGAGAGAAGAAGTTTGGATGCTATTTTAGATAAGACTTCTAAGCAAACTGATATTATTAAACTATTAAAGCTCGCTGAGTTTTTAGAAGTCGATTTAAGTGAATTACTCATTATTTATTTCAAAGATAGACCTGTTGAAGAAATCAGAGAGCTTCAATCATCAATGGATATTACATTCATCAATAAATATTTTGATTTAAAAACATTAGCGGGATTAGGATTTATTCAAAAGAATGATTCTTTGGAAACTCTGAAAGACCGCATTTGTAGTTTTTTTGACTTAGATTCCATTTACGATTACGATAGAGAGTTAAGTGATGCTCTTTATAGTAGAACTAAAAAATCTTTCAGTGATAAAATGAAAGACTTTTGGATAAAATCCAGCTATAAATATTTCGAGCTTATTGACAATCCAAATGAATATAGCAGAAAGGAATTAGTGGAACTGATTCCTAAAATCAAACCTTACACTCAAAATATAGAAAATGGCCTGCTAACTGTTTTTCAAGCATTATATAATATCGGCGTTACAGTAGTTTTTCAGCCATTATTACCTAAAACACAGATTAGAGGCGCAACTTTTTTCATAAATGATAAACCGTGTATTGTCATCACTGATTTTAATAAGAACTATGCTACCATTTGGTTTGCGTTAATTCACGAATTACATCACGTGTTATTTGATTTAGAAACAATACAGAAAACAAGTTACCATTTATCAGGAGAGCCGGATTTGTTTTTGATTCAGGAGGACAAAGCAAATGAATTTGCTTCTGAATACTTGTTGTCCTCAGAAAAAATGAGATACATTGAAAAATTGATTCATAATAAGTTTATGGTAGAGAAATTTGCTAAAGAGTGTCAAATACATCCTTGTATTATTTATTCTCAATATCAATGGAGGCAATCTGAATTAGGAAACGATTATTGGGCAGCATTTAAAGATGCTTTTCCGAACATAAAAAATATAACCAAAAAATTGAATGTTGCTAATTGGGATGTGGAATCAATCAAAGAAGCATCATTGAAAATAAGAGAATTATTAACAGTATAAAGCCATCAAAATGAGCGATAATAATTTAAACAAAAACAAAGTAGAACGTAATCTCTCGAAAGAGGATTTAGAAAGATTAGAGATTTTACAAAAATCAGAAGAAGTAAAAGGCGAACAGCTTTTTATAAATTATGATTCAGAAGTAGTAATTGAAAACGAAGCAGAACAGTTACTCGGGCAAAAAATAGATGACCCGGTTCAAAAATTCCAGTTATACTATCACGGACTTACCAAGTTATTAAAAGATAATTTACCAAAAGGTAAAGAGTTTGAGGATGTTCGCAGAATAGTATATGATGAAAAGAATGTACTAATTAACAGAGGTGCCAAAAAAGATGAAAAAGGAATTAGAGGAAGTGATGGCAGAATGGCATATACCGAAGATTTGGAAGAAGCAATAAAAATTGTTGCAGAATGGACAAGTAGAAAAGGAACGCCGGCAGAACTTTTTATGTCTTTTTGGGATAAGAATGAAGAGCTTGGTTACGGGCATCAAGATTAATGATTAAGATTACTATATTTTTAACTAAATAATGCTTGTAAACCAATCCATTATAACAGATATAAAAGCCATTATAGCCCAGTCAAAAGACAAAGCTATACGTGCCGTTGACCATCAGCGAACGCTAATGTATTGGCATATTGGCAAACGTATCTTTGAAGAAGAACAAGAGGGAAAAGAACGTGCAGATTATGGAACGTTTCTTATCAAATATCTTTCAGAACAACTGCAACCCGAGTTCGGAAGTGGTTTTTCCACAAGACAAATAAACCTTTATAGACAGTTTTACCGCACATTTGAGAATGTGCATACACTGTATGCACAATTGAGTTGGAGCCAATACAAGCTACTTTTAAGCGTTGACAGTCAGGATAAAAGAGAGTTTTATATTGCTGAAACCATAAAAAACAATTGGACGGTAAGGCAGTTGGAACGGCAGATTTACAGTAGTTTGTACGAACGACTTTTGTTGAGCAATGATAAAGAAAGTGTTTTAGCGGTTGCCAAAAATGAGAAACAGCCGTCTGATGCCAAAGAAATCATTAAAGACCCGATGTATTTGGAGTTTTTGGGCTTGAAAAGAGAAGCATCTTATTACGAAAGAGATTTGGAAAGTGCCATTATCACACACTTACAGGAGTTCTTGTTGGAGTTAGGCAATGGATTTTCCTTTGTAGCAAGGCAAAAAAGAATACATATTGAGGGAGATGAGTTCTTTGTGGACTTGGTATTTTACAACCGCATTTTGCAATGTTTTGTCATTATTGAAATCAAAACCACTAAACTAACGCATCAGGACATCGGGCAATTGCAGATGTACGTCAATTATTATGACCGTATAGAAAAACTGTCACACGAAAACCCGACCATTGGTATTTTGCTTTGTGCTAATAAAAATGATGCTGTTGTTCGCTTTACATTACCCGAAAATCAAAAGCAAATTATCGCAAGCCAATACGAATTATATCTACCAACCGAACAGCAATTATTGGAAGAAGTAAACAAAGAGTTGGAGAATTTTGAGGAGAAGGATAACGATTAAAATGAATTAAAGACAGTTAGAAATATGAATATTAATACTCACGACCCATCAGAATATATAAGGGGAATCCAACAAATACTAATTTCTGACAAAAAGAAAATAGGCTTTCTTTTTGGAGCAGGAAGTTCTTTGGCTGAGAAGAATGAAAACTCTCTTACCGTTCCCGCGATTGGTAAAATGACATCTGAAATTGTTGAAGAAGTAGGAGAAGGCAACCCCATATTTAAAGCAGCTTTGGAAGCAATAAAGGAAAGTCTTGGAGAAAAGAATTTTAATATTGAAACCATATTGTCAAATCTTGAACAGAAGTTTTCTTTTATAGGAACAGAAAAACTTCATTCTCTTGATAAAAATGGTTTTGCAGATTTAATAAAAGAAATAAAGAAAGGGGTTAGAGAAAAGGTAAGTGTTCACCATATACATTTATGTGATGTTACTTCAAAAAAGGAATTCCGTCAAATAGTAACAAAAGACATAGTCTCGGAATTAGTGCAGACAGATTTTGCCAATTGGATTGGTCAGGCTGAGAGAAAATATCCTATTGAAATATTCACAACTAATTACGACTTTCTATTTGAACTTGGTTTAGAACATAGAGAAATTCCTTATTACGATGGATTTTGTGGTAGCCTTAGAGCCTTTTTTAATCCCGAATCTGTCGAAGACTTTTCGTTTTTATCAAAGCAAACAAAACTTTGGAAAATACACGGTTCTTTAGGTTGGCATTATGATAAGGATACAGAAAAGATATTAAGAGTTAGCCCCGATGACGATGATATTCTGATTTATCCTTCTACTCTAAAATATAAAGAATCAAAAAAGCAACCTTATGAAAGTTTGATAGACAGATTGTCTAATTTCTTAAAGCAAGATGATGCAATACTAATTACCTGTGGTTATTCTTGGGGAGATGAACATATCAATTCCCGTATTATTTCAGCATTGAAAACAAATACAACATCACACGTAATAGGGCTGATATTTGATAAATATGATAAAATTGATGAGAAATCCAATGTTTCAAAGATAGGTTTGGACAATCCTAAAGTTTCTGTTTATGCTTCACGTAGTGCAGTTATTGGTTGTAATTATGGCGAATGGAAATTAAAATCAGAGCCATCAAAAGATGACACAGTAAATCTTAATCTCTATTTTGATGAAGATGGAGCTATAGATTTAAATGAAGAAAAAAATAAAGAAACAAAAGGCGAAGAAGTTTGGACAGGCAAAGGAGAATTTATATTGCCGGATTTTGGTAAACTCGTTATATTTCTAAATTCAATGGTAAACGATAACGAAATCAAAAAGCTCGGAGAAAATGTCAAAAAATAGAATAACAGAAATTGGCGAAATAGATAGCATTAGCGGGAATAGTATTTCTGTTAAACTGTTTGACAATATTAAATCTAATATGCCTATCATAGATGGCGTTGTTTATCGTGTAGGACAAATAGGTTCATTCGTAAGAATCCCTTTGGGCTATGCAAACCTTTACGGAATTGTAACACAAATAGGTTCTGCTGCAATTCCTGAAAGTTTAAGAGAAGCCGTAGCTAAGGATTATGATATTTTGAAAAATACAAGATGGATAAACATAGTATTGGCAGGAGAACAGGTAGGAAAAAAGTTTGAGAGGGGTGTTACGCAATACCCGACAACAGGAGATAAAGTCCATTTGGTAACAATCAATGACCTTAATGTAATCTATGGTGGGTACGAGGAAGCTAATTCAATTACTGTTGGAAATATTAGTGTATCGGAAAGTTTAGATGCTAAGATTGACTTAGATAAACTCATTTCAAGGCATTGTGCCATTGTAGGTTCAACAGGTAGTGGTAAATCAAATTCTGTTTCGGTATTGCTTCAATCCATAGCTAATAGGGAATTTCCAAGTTCAAGAATTTTGGTAATTGATCCTCACGGGGAATATAATGATGCCCTTTCAAAACATTCAAAAGTAATAGAAGTAAATTCATCAGATGATGAGAACAAATTACAAATTCCTTTTTGGGCATTGCCTTTTAATGAATTGATGAAAATATTCTCAGGAAATTTGACAGACCCCAATAGAGAATATATAAGGGAAAAAGTTGTAGAAGCCAAAATAAAAAGTGCAGTAGATAATAAAATAGAAGTTGCGAAGGAATCCATTACAGCCGATTCTCCAATTCCTTTTAGTATAAAACGTCTATGGTTTGAATTAACTGATTTTGAGAAACAAACATTTACCGACACAACACGAACTTCATTAAGTGCATTAGTAGTTACGGGAGATGCTGATAAGTTAATCTCCAATGAATATACTCCTGCAGGAATGGGTAATAGTGCACCATTCTTAAATCAAAAAGCTAAAGGCTTGTTGAGCTTTTTGGATAGTATGAGAAATAAACTAAACGACAGCAGTTATAGCTTTTTATTTTCTCCAGGCAAACTATCTCCCGACAAGGATGGTAAAACAGAAGATGATTTAGATGCTATGTTTTTGAAATGGCTTGGTAACGAATTACCAATAACCATTTTGGATTTATCAGGTATTCCAAGTGAAATAACATCTTCCATATCGGGTACACTTCTGAAAATTATTTATGATGGTTTATTTTGGGGTGTCAATACCAAAGTTGGAGGAAAAAACCAACCTTTGTTAATTGTTTTAGAAGAAGCTCACAGTTACTTAAAAGCAGGAGAACATTCAATATCTTCACGAACAGTTCAAATGATTGCAAAAGAGGGACGGAAATATGGCGTAGGATTATTACTCGTTACACAAAGACCGTCGGAATTAGACGAAACTGTACTAAGTCAATGCGGGACTATGATTGCGTTGCGTATGAATAACTCTAAAGACAGAGGGCATATTCGTTCCGCTGTTCAAGACGAATTACAAAGTATGGTAGATTTATTACCAAGTTTGAGAACTGGTGAAGCCCTGATTTCGGGAGAAGCAGTGAAGATACCATCACGGGTAAAATTCTTTAAGATTGCAAACGCTCCTAAAAGTTCAGACCCTAAAGCATCAGAAAAGTGGTTAGAAAAAATTGATGATGCACAAAAAGAATACAAACAATTATTAAAATCTTGGCGTAATAAAAATTATAAAATATGAGTTTACCAGAAATGACCCCAGTAAGTTCGTCAAACATTGGCAGTATTGGTTATGACGAACAGAATCAAGAAGTTTATGTTAGATTTCTGAACGGAAGCCTTTATGTTTATAAAGGTGTTCCTGCACACGAATATCAAAATCTGTTGGAAGCACCTTCTCACGGTTCCTACCTGAATAGGAGTTTTAAAAACGTTTATCCTTACGAAAGAATAGAATAATAATGCTAAACTTAAATCAACAGTTAAAAAGAGTAGAAATAAAAGAGTTCGAAATTGAGAACCAAATCGTTTTTAACTATTTCGATAATCTTCCTGCATCAGAAAGAGATGAGAAATTATTACGGGCTATATACATTGGTGTTTTAGCATTGATGGAAGACCGTATTTCCGCATTCCTTTCCAAAACAACCAACGAATTGGGTACAGAACTCGAAAGTCTGAAAATGATTTTTGAGATGAAGAAAGAACTCTTTTATAAATCTACAATCAAAGGAGTATTGGCTGAAGACGAAATAGCCAATTTTCTAAACCATTATTTCCAAGAAAAAAAGTTAAAAGACAAAGCGTTTTTAACAGGAAATATAGCGGGGAGTATTCCAAAAAATAAAACTGGAGATATTATTTGTGAAATAGACGGTAAGCCCAATCTTAAAATTGCGATTGAATGTAAGTTTGATAAAAGCATCCGTTTTGGGGAAATTGAGAACAAAGAAATTTTTACACGAAAAACAGATACAGCTTGGAGTCAGTTGATAGAAGCTCAGGCAAACCGAGAGGCAAAAGTTAGTTTAATCGTTTTTGATATTTCGTTGGTTGATAATTCTATTCTAAGGAATTTTGAAAATGTCGGATATATACCAGGAGTTGGTTTTGTTGCAATCATCAATTCTCAAAAAGGAGATTATTCCAATTTGGCAATAGCCTATATGCTTGCAAGAGATATTGCTTTAAATGCCAAAGAAGTTGAATTGGATAAAGATTTACTGGCAATACTCGTGAATAGAATTATCAAAGATATTAACGAAATTACATCAATAAAAAGTTTGGTTCAAAACAATATTGAAAACAATAAATCCATTCTGAAACATTTAGAAAAATCTATTCTTTTAATGGAGTTTAACCAACAGTATCTTAAGAAGTTTTTAGAAGACGGAACACTTACCAAAAAGGATTTATTGGATTATTATTATGGAGAGGACGTTAAGGTTAAATATCGAATAGTCGAAAAAGACATCTCTGATTTGTAATATTTTTCAAAAAATGGGTGAAATCCTTCCTGAAAATAAAAGCACTTTCCGCTCCTTATTCAAAGGCAGAGAAGACGTGTTTGCCGTTCGTTGGGAGAAATCAGGAAAATCCGGCTATATGCCAGCCTATCAATATGACCCATACCATTATCGGGCTCATAAAATGAATGGCGGAACATTTGCAAATTATCCTCACAAAACCCATCTGCCATTTACCGATAACGAAATTCAAAAACATTTAAACGGCATCCAACAAATTGGAATTTATCCATTACTACCAGATAATACTTCTTGGTTTTTGGTGGCTGACTTTGACAAACAAAACTGGAAAGACGAAGCCATCAATTTCTTAAACGCTTGCAAAGAGAAAAATATTCCTGCCTATTTGGAGCGTTCCCGTTCTGGAAATGGCGGACACGTTTGGGTATTTTTTGATAAGCCTTACCTCGCAATCCGAAGCAGAAAAATTTTCATTTCCATATTAGAAAAATCAGGTGCGTTTTCGATGTTTGACAAAAGTTCCAGTTTTGACAGATTATTTCCCAATCAGGATTTTCTTTCGGGAAAAGGTTTGGGAAATTTGATTGCTTTGCCATTTTTCAAACCTGCAATAGAAAATGGCAATAGTTGTTTTATCAATCCCGAAACTCTTGAACCATATCCAAATCAATGGCAATTTTTGAATAAAATTGAACGGGTTTCAATTGAAGTATTGGACAAATTATTTCAGGAAATTTCAACAACACAAAATCTTCCAATTCCTAAAATCCATAATGGAAAACTAACTATCACACTTCAACAAAGCATCCGTATTCAAAGGGACGGATTAACAACTCCGCTAATCAACTTTCTGAAAGAAGAATTGAATTTTGCCAATTCAGAATTTTTTATCAAGAAGAAATCGGGCAAAAACACTTTTGGGAAAGAACGGTATTTTAAACTCGTGGAAGAAACGGAAAATGAAGTCATTATTCCAAGAGGCTTTATCGGTAAACTTTTGCGATTTTGCAAAGAACAAAATCTGGAATTTGATTTTCAAGACAACCGAAAACTTAAAGAAGAAATCTCATATTCGTTCAATGCCATATTGAGAAATCATCAGGATAAAGTCATTGAATCAGCTTCAAAAAAGGATTTTGGCGTTATCGTTGCTCCGCCCGGTTCGGGTAAAACGATAATTGGGTTAAAGATTATTGCAGAGAAAAAACAACCTGCACTAATCGTTGTGCATCGCAAACAATTATTGGAACAATGGCAGGAACGTGTTCAGGCATTTCTTGGAATTTCAAAACACGAAATCGGCATCATCGGTCAAGGAAAAGCGAAGACTGGAAAGCAAATTACCATTGCAACCATTCAAAGTTTACCGAAACAAATAGAACAAATCAACAATCAATTCGGAACCATCTTTGTAGATGAATGTCATCATATTCCTGCCGAAACATTTCGCAATACCATTGAGAAATTAGAAACCTTTTATCTGTATGGATTGACGGCAACTCCTTTCCGAAAATACAATGATGACAAACTGATTTTTGCTTTTATTGGAGATGTAATTTCGGAAGTTACAAACAACGAAATTGAAAATTTCAAACACGCCCAAATCATTGTAAGGAATACAGATTTGGATGTTCCTTTCAGTTCTAAAACGGATAATTTTGAAACGCTTTCAAAGATTTTGGTTCACGATTCGGAACGGAACAAACTCATTCTTAACGACATCAAAAACGAACTTTCCAAAGGAAAAAGAATTACCATTATTACAGAAAGAAAAGAACATATTGATACACTTTACCTTTTTCTGAAACAATCTTACGAAGTCATTACGTTAAGCGGGGATGATACTGAAAGCAACAGAAAATCCAAATGGCAAACTTTACAGCAAGGTAATTTTCAGATACTGATTACCACGGGACAATACTTTGGCGAAGGCTCGGATTTGTCAAATATTAGCTCTCTGTTTTTGGTATATCCGTTTTCTTTTAAGGGTAAACTAATTCAATACATTGGTCGAGTACAACGTTCGGAAATCAACCCAACTATTTACGATTATCGGGATATTAAAATTGACTACCTGAACAAGTTATTTTTAAAACGGAACACGTATTATCGTCAAATAGCCAAACAAGCAAGTCTATTTGACGAACCAACTGAATTTACTCCTGAAAGACAAAGTTTGGTCATTGAAAAACAAATCAAAATTGCCATAGACGATTTGGATTTCAGATACGGCAATGTTGGCTTTGAATACATTGATAAAGAAAGTAACCAACGCTTTGATTTTGAAATTGAAAACGAAGAATTCAGACCCGAATTTGAAGTGTTGAAACGTTATTTTATCAAGGTTTTGAAATCAAAATCTGTTATGATTGAGATTTATGTTGAAATAGAAAATGGAGTGATTTTATCGCAATTAGCAATATCAACCGACATTGAAAATATCAATAAAGAAATTGTTGAAAGCGTAAAATTTCAATTCTTGAAAAAAAGTTTTATCGGCCAGATTCCGACATCAAAACAAAATATTCTTACAACGAATGAACTTCCAAAGAATCAAGATATTTATGCCGATGCCGAAAGCATTTTAGAAGATTTGCTAAAAGGAAAACAGTACAAACATTCACAGCACATTCAGTTTTTAGCCGAAAGACACGAACGAAATGTAATGAAACTACGGTTTGTTTTACAGCCGTTTTCTTTTGTTTTTTTGATAACAGGAGAACAAAACTATCATATCATTTTAGAAACGTTAGATACCGAAGAAGCAACTTACATTTGGCATACCGACAAAAGCAAATCGGTTTTGATGGAAACTGTCAAGCAAATTGATAAGGAACTGAATATCATCCGAGAAAAAGGAAGACAAGCCTATTTGGAAACCAATCCACAAAATTTTTCAAGAATTGTTCACGACTATTCTGATAATAAGAAAGGATTTATCATTTGGAAAGGGCAATTGGAAGAACGTTTGATTTAGGTAATTATTACCACCACAAAAAAATTACGGCTGATAGTTATCTTCCAATACTTTTACAATATCGCTTTCACGAAACAAGATTTTCCGTTCGAGCTTGATAAAAGGTATCAGTCCGTCATCTCTGTACTGTTGCAACGTTCGTTTGCTGATGTGAAGCATCTCGCAAACCTGCTCGCCTGACAGGTAGATTTCCCCTTTTAAGAGTGGGTGGAAATATTCCCTGATATACAGCAGTTCATTTTTGATGCCTACCACAGCTTCGAGCAAGGCAAGCATATCCTCGTTTGAATTTCCAATCTGGTTCATTTCTTTTGCTTTTTTAATGGTCGCTCTCCCTGCATCAGTAATTCCACTTCGGATAATCTGAAGTAAGTCTTCCGATTGATTTGTGTTGCCCCAAGAATACCCTTTGCCCTATACGTCTGTAAAGTTCTTTTGCTGATATTGAGTAATTGGCAGGCTTCCTGTTGGTCGAGCCATTTCGTTGCCTGTTGTAATGCCTTGTAGGGTGCAGTTATTTCCTCAATCAATAGAGAAACTTCCTTTACTTCCCTGTGCAATGCTTTCAAAATCTGAATGTCTAAAACCGTTATTTCCATATCTGCATCATTTGAACCTCAAAAGTATAAGATACTTATACTAGACTTTCCAATGTTGCTTTCATAGGTAGTATTTGGCATTCAGTTGCCAAATTTAATAGTTGAAAATGTACCCAAAAAAGAATAAAAAAGGTAGCAAAGGTAAGGCGGACACCCTCCGCACCGCCCAACCAAAAGACTACGGCATAATGGCAGGGCAAATAAGGTGGCTTCGCCGAGTTATTGTGTTGCCCTGCCACCCTTCGGGACTTATTCCGTTTCCTTTTGGTTTTTACACTTGTCCGCCTTAATTGAACGGCTTTCTTTTTTTTCTGTTTTTTTCTTTTGGAAACAATTTTAAGGGGAAGGATACATTGACTTTGAGTGTTGGTACGTATCTACCTATGTATGCTTTTAAAAGAATACAACTATAAAAGCGTAAAAGCATATTTATTTGCAGGTGTGCAAAGAACCCTATATAAGTAAATCTGTATGCAGTTCTGTACAATTGTTTTCTTTCAAAATGCTTTCCTGTTTGCAAAGGTTTATTCGTGTTTGCCTCTTCATCTTACTCATTTGGATTTTATCAGTCTTTTATTCTTGAATGGCATCATTTGGCGTTCAGTGGCAGTGTTTGGCTAAGTGCCGAACGACATCCGTTCCTTTACTTTGTAAAGGAACTACGGAGATGTTTCTAATACAAAAACAAAAGTATTTATGGACAAAATGGTAAGCAGTTTCAGACTGCTTTTTTTGCTAACTCCAATCCGTTCCGCAGGACGGATTATTGTGTTCACCGGAACACGGCAAGTTGTGTTTTGAGGCACTCGAAATTAAAATAGTGCCTCAAAACAACTTGCCCTTACGCAGGGAGCTAAACCATTTCTCCGAAGTCGAATGGTTGAAAAATTAAATGGATTGTTATGGACGAAAATCAGAAGAAAAAATGGAACAAAGGAGGTAGAAAACCCAAACTAAAACCTGCAACCCATCGGTATGTTTTCAGGCTTACAGATGAAGAAAACGTCAGGTTTCTGACAATGTTCGAGAAATCTGGTATGCATACCAAGGCTAAATTTATCACTTCCGTTTTGTTTGGAAAGGAAATCAAAACGGTACAAATAAATATGGCGGCAATGGATTATTATACCCGATTGACCAATTTTTACAGTCAGTTCCGGAACATTGGTGTGAATTACAACCAAGTCGTAAAGATGTTATACCGTAATTTTTCAGAGAGAAAAGCCGCAGCTTTCCTTTATAAGTTAGAAAAGCAAACGGCAGAAATGGCGTTATTGTGCCAAAAAATTATTCAGATAACCGAAGAATTTGAAGCAAAATATCTGAAAAAACAGTCTTAGAAATGATAGCGAAAATTGGCAGAAGCGGAAATTTATACGGAGCATTAGCATACAATCAGCTCAAAGTGGAGAATGAAAACGGCCAGATTTTGTTTGCCAATAAGATGACTGAAACCGCTAACGGTCATTATTCCGTTGCACAATTAGCCCAATCTTTTGCGCCTTATTTGATAGCCAATCCTATCCTTTGTTGATGAACACGGAGAAGATAAAATGAAACAGCAAATTGAAAGCAATTACCGTCAGATAAAACAAGACATTGTACTGATTATTGAAAGAGAATTGGAGCGGATTAAAAATTACCCTAACCTACAACATTTGGTGCAAGACGGATAATCGCTGACGAACGTTTATCGGACTTTACGCTTAATTTTACCGGCAGTTCTTCTATCAACTTTTGGTATGGGGCAGTCCTCCGCTGACTTTTAGAAAATTTAACGGACAGACAATTATTCAGACTTACAGCCAACGGCTAAAAAGGCAACTTTTTAAGGCTTTTAACCTTTTGCTCTTTGCTTAAAAAAATCGATAGATGCTTGTAATTCTTCTTCTGTTTCCGGTAATTGAGCTTTTAATCCCCGTGTAAGTCGTGCTTGAATACTTTCAACAAAAGGTCTATATGTTTCATTGTATTTCGTAAAAGCCGCATTGTAATCTTCCTTTGAAGAAAGAAGAGCATCTACCAAATTTTTTGCTCCCAAAATTGCCAACGTTGTTCCCATTCCCGTGAAAAAACTTGGTGCGTATGCAGCATCGCCAACTAACGCAACACGTCCTTTTGTCCAGGTCGGCATATGAATTTGGCACACTTCATCGAAAAACAAATTGTCCGAATGCAGCAATGTATCTAACATTTCAGGAATTTTCCAATTCGTATCATTGCCGAAAGTTTCTTTCAAAATTTGTTTATGTTGTTCCTGATTTCGGTAATCCCAATTCAGTTTGGGCGAAAGAAACATCAATAGGGCATTCACGGAATTTTGAAACTGATAAAGCACCGCTTGTTTGCCTACTTCCCGATAAATTATTCCTGTGTCTTTGGTTCTACCAGTTTGTATATTATTGGCTTCTGCAAACACAAAATACACACCAAAAAACTTCGAGAAATTTTCTTCTGCACCAAACGCTAATTTTCTCACAGTAGAATGTGTGCCGTCTGCACCAAACACGAAATCAAAATTTCTTTTCCCTCCTTTTTCAAACGTTATTTCAACGCTATCTACGTTCTGCGTAAGTGTTTTAATGCTGTTGTCAAACAAAATTTCTACTTCGTTTTTCGGAACAATTTCATAAAGTATTTCCGCCAAATCAAAACGGTTAATCTCAATATCTCCACGATATTCATCGAACTCATTGATTGAAAAATTAACCAGCGTTTCGTTTTCTGCGTTCACGATTTCGGTGTCGTGTACAAATTCTTTCGCTTTAATTTTTTCAAAGATGCCCATTTCTTTTACCACATTTAGTGCTTCGCCACGAACATCAATAGGCGAGCCGCCTTTACGCAATTCTTTGCCAAGTTCTACGACTGTCACTTCATATCCGTATTTGTTTAACCAATATGCCAAAGTCAATCCTGCAAAACTTGCACCTGAAATTAATATCTGTTTTTTCACCGCTTATAAAATGTTAGTGTTATAATAATCCTTGTTTACGATGCAAAAGTATTTGTACTTTTACAAATAAAATAACCAGATAAATACTAAAAATAGTCGTAAAAGTTATGAAAAAGAAAGTTACCAAAGTAGCCCAATATGGAACAAGGTTTGAAAAAATAATCGGAAACGACATCCAAAACTTTGAAATCAAGTATTTGAAATCGTATGATTTCCTACCCGAACTGATGTTGCATTTTGGCTCGTTTATTGTCAAAAAAACATTTATTCGGCAAACAGCAACCGCCAACGGAATTGAGGATGGCATTAGTTTTCACTTTTACAACGTATTTGAAGATACCACACAAGGCAAAAAGAAAATAAAAAAATCTATCGAAACGCCCTATGTACGTGTATTTCCCATTGCTATATCTCAAAAAGTTCCAATGACGAAAAATACACAAGCGACACATCTTTCAATAGCGATTAGTATAGATTATTTGAAAAGTTTTTTGAACGAAGAAGTCAAACATTTTCAGTTTTTGTTTGACAGTAGTAATAATTTTTTGATTGAAGAAATTATGACAGACGATATTCTGCGTACCGTAAATGACATTGTAAAACAAGATGAGCCAAGCACTTTAAAAAGTTATCACTACAAGCTAAAAGCAATGGAACTGCTTTTTCATTTGTTCGAGAGTTTGCGGAAACGAGAAAAATCTGTTCATCAAAAACTCAATGACAGAGAATTAAAATCCATTTACAAAGTACGCGACAAAATCGTTTCGTCATTGAGCAAACCAAGCACCATAGCGGATTTAACGAAGATTGCCGGGATGAACGAATTGAAGATGCGGAAAATCTTTACACAAATTTTTGGTATGGGAATTTACGATTATTATCAACACTTGCGAATGAAAGAAGCCGCAAGACTTTTACGTGATGAAAAACTATCGGTATCAGAAGCAGGCTATCTAATGGGCTTTGAAAATCTAAGCCATTTCACGAGAGTATTTGAAAAACATATCGGTAAAAAACCGAAAAAATACAGTAGTGAATTTATGTAAAAACAGACACCGCCGAAAAACTACGTTAGACAAAAGGCTAGTGCTGGTGATAGTCATTTTGCATCAGGTGGATGAACAACTTTTCATTAAAATTTGTACTATATTTGAGGTGTGGCATTACTATACTAAAAAACCCGAACTACACTAAACCTAGAGACTTAGTGGTAATGTTCCAAACTCCATACACAATGACAGAACTTGAACAATACATTAAATCTAATTTTGAAATTATTCAGCCAAATGAATTGACTGAAGTAAGTGCTTTGTTTAATCAAATCACTTTAAAAAAGGGGGACTATTTTTTAAAAGAAGGAATACGTTGCGACAAATTTTGTTTTATTAAAACAGGATATCTGAGAGTTTTTGCAATTTCCGGTGAAAAAGAAATAACACAATGGATTGCAACCAAAGGGCATTTCGGGACAGACTTCCAAAGTTTTTTCTTTAATCTTCCCTCACGTTGGACTATTCAAGCATTAGAAAATTCAGAACTATTTACAATCACAAAAGAAAATTACAATAAAATAGACAACATTGTTCCGCAATGGAGCAACCTTGAAAGAACATTTTTAATTAAATGTTTTACGCAAGTTGAAAGCAGGGTTTTCAATCATTTATCAATGTCAGCAGAAGAAAGGTATAAATTCTTTTTTGAAAATAATAAAGAACTGTTCAATCAAGTGCCACTACAATACATTGCTTCTATGCTTGGAATGACACCCGAAACTTTTAGTCGCATTCGACAAAAACAACTTTCATAAATTTCTTGATTTTTGTCAAGAGATGGGGCGGCAGGTTAATTTATTTTTGTGGCAGAATTAACTAACAAATATTATTATGTTTATAGGACACTTCGGTTTATCATTTGCAGCTAAAAAAGTAGCCCCTAAGGTTTCTTTGGCTGCACTCTTCATCGCAACTCAATTTGTAGACATACTTTGGCCTGTTTTAGTTTTGTCTAAGATTGAAACTGTAACCATAACGCCAGGCTACACTAAAATGAATGCCTTTGAATTTCTTCACTTTCCATATACACATAGCCTTTTTATGGGTTTGGTATGGGGCGTTATTACAGCTCTTTTGTATGCTTTTTTCAAAAAAGATACACGAGGAGCTATTGTAATCGGATTATGTGTGCTTAGTCATTGGTTTTTTGACTTGATAGTACATACAACAGACTTGCCAATTACGCCTTTTGGCGAAAGTAAAGTAGGGTTTGGATTATGGAATCATTTAGTTGCAACTGTCTTAATTGAAACAATTATTTTCTTTGGAGGTCTGTTTATTTATACTTCAATAACAAAAGCCAAAAATAAAAAAGGCACTTGGGGATTATGGTCGTTAGTCGTATTCCTTTTATTAATTTCTTTAAACAATGCTTTTGGTCCTACTCCTACACAGGCTGATACGACTTTATTTATTTCTCTCATCATACTTATGGCAATTATCATCGTTCTTGCAGGTTGGGTAGATAAAAACAGAGAAGTATCATTAAATCAAAAGTAGATGAACGCAATATTAAAGTTAGAAGAATTATTCATTTTTTCACTTTGCATATTCCTATTTAGCAATTTAGATTTTGCTTGGTGGTGGTTTCCTGCATTATTGTTTTTACCTGATATTGGAATGTTGGGTTATATTTTCAACTCCAAAGTAGGAGCATTTACATACAATCTTTTTCACTATCGTTTTGTAGCTGCATTAATTGCCATAATTGCACTTACATACGACAACGATAATTGGAAATTAGCTGCAATAATTATGTTTGCACATATTTCATTTGACAGAACATTTGGTTATGGTTTGAAATATAATGACGGCTTTCATAATACACATTTGGGCGTAATCGGCAAAGACAAAAAATGACAATGGATAATTTAGAAACAAATAAAAAGATTGTTAGACGCTTCAATAAAGAAGTAATTGAGCAATGCAATTCCAATTCATTTGCTCAATTAATAGATGAGAATTTTGTCAATAAAACTGCACCACTTAATTCAAATGGTGCTAACGGAATGTGGCATACTTTCAACAATATTTTGAAACCTGCGTTTCCAGACTTAGTTGTTGAGATATACGACCAAATTGCCGAAGGCGACAAAGTAACAACAAGAAAAGCAATCATTGGAACACATAAAGGAAAACTATTTGACATTGACCCGACAGGAAAACAAATTAAAATTGACGTAATTGATATAGTTCGACTAAAAGACGGAAAATATATTGAGCATTGGGGAATTAACTCTTTGCAATCGGTTTTAGCAGAATTGAAAAAATGAAACAAAAATCAATTCCAACAAATACGCTACCTGCCAATTTTGGCGAATTGATTTTCATTTCAAGAAAAACATTTAAGGGATTCAAAACTATCGAAGAATTTGAGCATTCTCATCGAGATGATTGGCATTTATTTTTATTGCAAGAACAAGGAACTACCTCCATTGAAATTGACTTTCAGAAACACAAAATAAAATCGCTTTCCGTTGTTCATATACACCCCAATCAAGTACACAGATTGATAGCATTTGAAAATGCAACCATTTGTAGTATGGCAATTAACAATGCAAACATAACGCCTGAATATCTGAAACTATTAGAAGACATAACACCCGCAAAACCGTTATCATTAAAAAAAGAGACTTTTTCAATCATTAAAGAAACGGCATCGCTTTCCATTAAACTTTCAAAAAGGAAACACGAAAAATTATATCCCTCTTTATTGAAAGACAGTTGCAATACTTTAATCGCATTAGTTACTTCACAGTATTTAGACAAAGAGAAATCACACGACACGTTTTCCCGATTTGAAATTGTTACGAAGTCCTTTAAAGCAATGTTGGAAAGTAACTTTACTACAATAAAACGTCCAACAGATTACGCTAAAAAGTTAAACCTATCTACACCTTACTTAAATGAATGTGTTAGGAACACAACAGGCTTTTCGGTTTCTCATCACATACAACAACGTATAATTTTGGAAGCCAAACGCTTATTATATCATTCCGATAAAGCAGTAAAGGAAATTGCTTTTGAATTGGGTTATGATGACTATTCCTATTTTGTAAGATTATTTACAAAAATAGCAGGAGTAACACCATTGACCTTTCGGAATAAAAACCTCGTTTAGTCCTATACCTACTTCGTATTGACATTGCCCGCCTTTTTTATTCACTGTTACTTTGCACCGTCAAATAAACAGATATAAAAATGGAAGCATTGAAAGAAACAAATTTACTGCAAAATAAAAAAATAGCAGTAGTAGGTGGTGGTCCGGGCGGACTGACGTTAGCAAGACTTTTACAGCTTAAAGGTGCAGACGTAAAAGTTTACGAACGTGATTTTAGCCAAGAAGCACGAGTGCAGGGTGCAATCGTTGATTTGCATTTTGATTCAGGACTGAAAGTGATTGAAGTCGCAGGTTTAACCGAAGTATTTAAGGCAAACTATATGCGAGGTGCTGATAAATATCGTAATGTTGATAAAGACCTTAGCATTTGTGTTGATGAAGATAATAAAAACGGCACTCTTGATTTTGGCAACGAACACTTTCGTCCTGAAATTGACAGAGGAAAATTAAGAGATTTATTTATAGATGCTCTTTTGCCAGATACCGTTGTTTGGGATAGTCAATTTGTGAGTATGCAACAATTAAATAATGGTTGGCAAATACAATTTAAAAATGGCACAACAGCAACAGCAGACATTGTAATTGGTGCAGACGGCTATCGCTCAAAAATTCGCCCTTATGTAACCGACATCAAAGAATTATATTCAGGTGCAACGTTTATTCAAGGCGAAGTAGATTATCCAAAAAGAGATTGTCCCGAAATGTACGAGTTAGTTAATAACGCCAGCCTTATTGCAATGGGCGTGGGTAAAACTATCGGAGTGCAACCAAGCGGAGACGGTAGCAGATTAACGTTTTATACAGCGGCTCTGTATGAAGAAGATTGGTTTAAAAACAGCGGAATAGATTTTAATAACAGCGAAGAAGTGTGTGCCTATTTGATGAAATTTTATGATGATTGGAATCTGACTTTTTTTACACTTTTTAAATCGTGCACCCATTTTATTCACCGCCCTATAAATTATTTTCCTTTAGACCAAAAATGGGAAACGAAATCAAATATCACATTAATTGGCGATGCGGCTCATTTAATGCCGCCTTCTGGAGAAGGAGTAAATACTGCAATGCTCGATGCTTTAGATATATGTGAGTGCCTTACCAATGGAGAGTTTGAAAATATACAAACTGCCATTGCGACTTACGAAAAACAAATGTTGGAAAGGGCTAAAAAACTTGGGGAAGAAGCACTCGAACTAATAAAAGATTTTGCTTCTCCTTCCGAAGAATATATCAAGAAATTTATAGAACAACTTAATGAGCCAAAAAATGTGTAATAGTTAAATTTAAACACAAGTAGGACAAGCAGATTTTGACAAAAAGCTTGCCCCTTTACTGGCAGACAAAAATTTTTCCTTCCCCTTTTTATTTTGTTTTAGCAGACGCACGACCTGACAACGACACACAATGGACAACAAGAAGCCACATACCGCCAACAGCTTGGCCCAAACCGTTAATGGTAACCTGACCTTCAGAAAGGAAGTAAAAAACTCGGAGTTAGTTCAAAAACATAAAATTTTAAGATTATTGGGTCGAAGGAAGTATAGACTTCTAAAATGTACATTTTAATTCAACATAATTGATGGATAAATTTTATAATGAAACACTACATAAGCTGGAAATAGCAATCAACGAATTAGAGATTGAAGCCGATTACTCTATACAACGGATAGAAGCCATTATAAATACCATCCTTAAATACTTGTCTGAAGTAAAGGAGTACGTTTTAAATAGGGGATTTAAGAATATTGATGAGGAAATCCATTTTTTTAAATATCAGAAACCTGCTATCGTTTCAAAACTAATTTACTATAATGCGATTTATAAAATTGAAACAAAAAAACCTTACGGTGCAAAACCTATTAAGAAATACCTTAATGATGAATTGAAAAAACTCAAAAGGTATTTTGACAACAACCTTGAATTTTATAAATATTACCGAACCAATAATTTTTTCATTGACGACAAGCTCTTTGTACGGGGCAAGTACGATATTAAGCTAAGTTTAGACACGTTTTATTTTGAGGCAGACCGCAACTTTTCCACTTCCCACGATTACAAAGTGGCAAAGATTATAGCCAATGACCTGATACAAGTTTATCTTGAAGACCAGCTTCACAACACTGCGTATAGAGAGAAATCAACAGACCTGCCGAATTTAAATTGGACAGGGAGCAAAACAGCACTCATAGAATTGATATATGCACTGCATTCGCAGGCTGTGCTTGACAATGGAAATGCAGACATTAAAGTTATTGCCAAAACATTTGAACGTGCTTTTAATGTTGATTTGGGCGACTTTTATCACACATTTATGGAACTTAAATCCCGAAAAATAAACCGAACTAAATTCCTTGATAGCTTACGGGATGCTTTGATTAGAAAAATGGATGAACAGGACGAAAGATAGGGTTTTGCTGTGTTTCACTATGCGAAAAGCAGTTTAACCCTTTTTCTTTACCTCCCTATATGCAAAGCAGTACTCGTCGCATTAAAATCTTGCTGTGATTTACAGAAATAATTTTTTGTATATTTGCTATTGAGCTAACGGAAACACGTTGAAAAGCAAAGCAATAAGCACCGTTACCAAATCGTTACCTGACTTCTTTGATTATCTCTATAAAAGCTTAGTATTCAACCGATACAGCTTTTTCCTGAAAACTTTAAAATAAAAAAACACCAATTTATGGTGTTTTTTATGCATATTACGTAGGACAGTGACCTGTACATAGAGAAAATATCTTGTCATGTTAAATAACGCTTGAATGTCAGTCTTTTTCAAAAAAACGTTGTTATATTTCGACGAATAAAATACCAAATAGAAGCCTAAAGGACTTCGGTACACCGTTGGATCTGACGCAAGAATATGATGAGTGGGAGCGTCCATCCACAGCTTTAAGCGTGCGGATTCATAAGGACTAACTGTTTCGATCTTGCCCTTGTAAACTTTGGATACTTTACCTGCATTTACGACGTTGAAATAAATCGAATCGTTATCCTTTATGACAAAATTGTACCTATCGTATTGCCAGTCAGTTTGTTTTCCTGGGAATATGTCACGTTTTATATGATAAGTCCCATAATAATCTTCTTTTTTTAAGATTTTTGGGCTAGCGATCCATTGAAAAAGTTGAGACAAAGAAAAAAGTAGAATTGCGCCACCGATGAGAGATAAAATTGCGTAACCAAAGAAGCGTCTTTCTGTGAAAATTCCGCATAACATTAAAATTACCAGCAGTGGTAGAAAAATAAATATAATGAAAAAATTAGCCCCAAATCCCATTTTATAAATTGTTGTGGCTTCGAAGAAAACCAAATGGATTTTCTTTTACTCCTCTTTTAGAAACCTACTTTCTAAATTGAAAGTTTTAACTAAAGTAGCCCCATAGCTACCAAATCCAACACAGTATGCCTTCTATTGTCCAATTTATTCTTGACACATGCTTCAAGGATTTTTTTGACACCATTTGAATAAGAATCATGTCCGAGAACCTTGGTCTCAATTTTAATTTCATCATTTTTATCTTTGATCACAATCTGATGGTAGGCATGCTTTTCTAAGTAGGCAACGGGAATATTGATTTTATAAGCCTGCGTTTTCGCATCGCGAATAGAGACAACACGCTCATGAGCGACCTGTAAAGAGTTGGCGATATGATAAGCTGTACCTGGTTCAGTATTCTTGGAGGCCTGATGAGACTCTATAATAGATATTTCATAGTCTTTGAAATTATGACCAAATTGTTGAAGCATATGGAGCGTTTTTAGCAAAAGTATGGAGGTATTCGGGCAAATGACAAGTGGAAAAGCAGTCTCGAGTTTTTCGGTCTCTAGGCCCGTCGACAGTTCAATTAATACCGAACCCGTACGTGCACAAAAATCAAGACAATCTTGTAACTCCCGGCCCGATCCGGCATGTATAACAATAGATGGAGATGTCGTTGTAATGGATGGTTGCCAAGGTGAAATTTCTACATTGGGAATGGAATAATCGGCTTCCAGTATTGCGTTTGCCAGTTTTCCTGATCCTACTACAAAGGCTTTTTTTGTATTCATATTGCTTGTTTTATCAAAATATCCGCTATCCTTTTGACTATGAATCGATAAAATGATACCGGATGAATTTGTAATGAAGTAAAGGTTGTGCTTGAGTGAGGTAAGTTACAAAAATAGACGGTAAAATTTAATCTTTGCTATTATGGAATTATTCTTTTTTCACGCATTTCGTCAAAGAGCTGATAAAACATTGGTTCAGTATCGATAAATTCATGGAAACCGAGCCGCCTTGCCTTTGTGCCGTCGGCAAAAAAATCATAATCCCAAGAAAAGACAAAGTCGCCAAAAGGCCAAGCTGAAACCTGCGCATAGTTATAGCTTAATGCATGCTTTTCTTTTAATTTTTGCCATACAGGCTCCTTATCTGCCATCATTGTTTCGAGCGATAGCGGGATCGGGTCAGCACTTTGCATACCAAAATAGGCCGCTAATTTGGGCCATAGCTCCTTCCAGCGGAAGAGATCGCCATTGTTAATGTTGAAGGCTTGATTGGCCGCTTGTGGATTGGTCGAGGCCCATACCGTTGCTTTGGCTAATAGTGTTGAATCGGTCATTTCCATCAATGTCTGAAAAGCGCCAATTTTTCCTGGAAACCGAAGCGGAATACCGAGTTCTTTTGAGATAGAAGCATATACAGCAATGAGCAACGCTAGATTCATCGGATTATTGGGAGCCGTTCCACCAACAACTGACGGACGGATCGCTGACCAATTCCATTTCTTACCTTTTTGCAGTTGTTCGAGGTATTGCTGTTGGCTGGTATTGAATTCAGGCGGCATATGTCCGGCATCTGATTCTTTGGCCGGTGTCTTGAAAGGACCCAAATGAGCACCGTATACTTTATAACCTTGCATTAAGCTGATGTGCTGAAGATCACCTGCTATTGGCTCAACGACAGTTAAAACATTACGCAGCATTTTCATATTGGGCTCCACCAGCTCAGTCCAGGTCGGCCTATCCTGATATGCAACATAGTAAATATGAGTCACTGAATCCAAGTTGCCTAGTTTTTTGATACAATCGGCTATATCTAATAAATCTACAGCGATAAAACGAACCTTATTCCGATCGGCATTTGTTCGTCGTGATAAACCTATAATTTCCCATTCTTCCGTCTTTTCAAGGTAGTCTATGAGATTGTTGCCTATAACGCCATTGGCGCCAACAACTAAAGCGGTGTTTTTTCTAGTCTTCATCTTTGTCTAATACTTATAAGGCCAAAGTTAGTTGGAAGCTTAGTGGGTTTTAATGTAAAAATCCAACATAATTATGTATATTTCTGAAATGAAACGTTATCGTCAGTTTGAACCGGTGCTTATTTCAGGATTTAAGATGCTTGAATGGAACCATCCCGAACACAATCACAATCATTACGAGTTCATTTTTATTCGGGAGGGTTCAGGACGACATATCGTTAATGGGCATTCATTTCCTTACGAGGAAGGAGCGATCTTTCTACTGGGGCCAGATGATCAGCATTATTTTGAAATCGAACAACTCACACATTTTGTTTATCTTAAATTTACAGACGCCTACCTTGGTCGTGACACTTCGGGTGCTACGCCCGCAATACAACAGCTGGAATATATCATAAAAAGTAGAGAAACCCATCAGATGGGATTTCAATTAGCGGGGGAAGATAAGCTGGTGATAGAACAGATCTTTGATATACTCCTTTTATTTAAGAAAGATCAAATCGGAAATCAGGAGCTTATTTGGTTGCAATTATTCAGCATTGCACATGTTCTGCAGCGAAATATGCCTGAATTGCGTAGTAGTAGTACCAAAAGTCGCGATCTGCAGGCTATGTTTTGTTATATTCATAAAAATATTTACGATCCCAACTGTCTGCGGATACAAATGATGGCGGAGCACTTTAATATTGCCAACGATTATCTTGGTATTTACTTTAAACGTCAGGCAGGGATTACCTTACGGGACTATATTCAAAACTACCGCAGTACATTGATACGTCAACGAATAGCAGTAGGAAGAGTTACCTTAAAGGAAATTGCTGCTGAATTTGGGCTGACCGATGTAAGTCACCTGACTAAGATTATACATAAAACGTAGTCCATTCCCATTGAAAAGCATTGAAATCAAATTTAATCTATAATATTTATCCCGTAGAAGATAAAAATGCAATAAAAATATGGAGAAACGGGATAAACCTTTTACCACCTAACCCTACAGAAATGAATAAAATTGAACCTGTGGAGCACATTCTATTGCTGGATTAGGAAAATGGCGCCTATAACGCCTAGCGAAAAAATTTGGCTGGGGTAGTTGATTTTTCGACATTTTTTGTAGATTTGTCGAGTAATGACAGGTCAACAGGAAAATATTAAAGAGGAAATTATCTTATCATCCATGAAAGTGTTTGAAACATATGGATTTGCAAGGGTTTCTATGCAGGATATTTCAAAAGCTTGTGGAAAGGGTCGGAGCACGTTATATTACTATTTTACCAGTAAAATGGATGTCTTTGATGCGATTGCGGAGTATCTATGTCAGGAAGTGTTTGAGGTCGCGAGTAGAACTTATAACAGGGACGCTTCACTGGAAGATAATTTAGTCGGTTTTTTACAAGCAAAACTACGTCAGATTAATTTAATTACGAAACGTTTTCATCTCGCATTCGAAGATATGAAATCCGATCCAGCCTTGATGGTTTCGAAAACACGTTACATGCTGGACGACGAGATTAAGTTGATTCGTGAAATGATTGAATTAGCCGTTAGGAAAAAAGAAATTCAGGCCTTAGAGGAAAAGGATATCCTGTTTTTATCCGAAATGTTAGTGACAACATCACGTTGTTTTGAGCAGGAAGTTTTACTTTTTGATCGTTTTCCAGATTTTGAAGCTAGGCTTTCCTGGTTGACAAGTATATGTGTTAAGGGACTACGCTAGCAATTCGGAGTGTAGCGCGAAGTAATTATTTTGAACAGTAAGGATGTATATTTATTGTTCTTTTTTTTGAAACTGGTTTCGACAAAAATACAAAATATGTCTATTTTGATTGATCGATTCTTTTTATACAGACAATAAACAGGATTACAACTATGGTGTTAAATGCGAAAGTAGGAAAGTCGGTAGATAGCTTTGCATCAGAAAGATGCGTTTTGGTCATGGTGGAGACAGAGGAAACGATCCGTCCTGAAATGATGGGGGTGTTGGATCCAGATATTGATTGTTATTTATTGATACACAATGATGTGGAGCGCTTGGATAGCCTAGCTCTTGCACTGGAAAATGAAAATAAAAAGGTTCGACTAGCCCGTGATTTTGAGGAACTGAAACAGATGCGTTTTTTGAACCACCAATTACAACAAATTGCCGTTAAAATTTTGAAATAATCTAAATATGTATAAAGTTGTTTATTCTTTATCTCGTAAGCTGAAGTGGAAAGCGAGCGAGATTTATCATTTTCTCTATCAGAGTTTTCCGGAGATAAAAAATATTGATTTATTGTTGGATGACCAGCAATTTTTGCTTGTTCTGCGGATTAGTACCCGACTGGAATTTTCTATTCTGAATATATGCCAGAAACAGGGCTTGGCAATGCAATTTGTACAAGTCGAGGATACTGATTAGTCTGTCTGCTTTACAAAGCTAGCCTATTAGAGATGTTCAGGCATGATGCGATGAGCCGTAAAGAAATATCAATTTGAGCTTTATAGCAAAATCATTCTGAAAGTTACTTTTTACTTTTGATATCGTTCCTTCAAAACATTTTTCACATCCATTGGTTAATTTTATCGTGCGGATGGAATCTGTGTTGTATCATGGGAATTTTATGCATTTATTTAAAACAGAAAACAACAATTTTATCAAGTATGAGTACATTTTCAATTAGAGCTTTTGGAACAAGCGCACCAACGGCTGATCTAAAACAGATGGATATTGAACGCCGTGAAGTGACGGATAAAGATGTCGAGATTGATATCTTATTTTGTGGAGTTTGCCATTCGGATTTACATACAGCGCGAAATGAATGGGGCGGAACCGTTTATCCGAATGTACCCGGTCATGAAATTGTGGGTCGAATTACTAAAGTTGGATCCGCTGTAACCAAGTTTAAAGTTGGCGATTTGGCCGGTGTAGGCTGTATGGTAGATAGTTGTCGCGAATGTGATAGTTGTAAGGAAGGACTGGAACAGTATTGTGAAAATGGAAATATCCAAACATACAACGGACACGATAAGCACCTTAATAAACAGACATTTGGTGGTTATTCTGAACGTGTTGTAGTAGATCAGGATTTTGTGCTCCACATTCCTGAAAATTTGGATCTCGCAGCGACAGCACCTTTATTATGTGCTGGAATTACCACTTATTCACCTTTGAGGCATTGGAATGTGGGACCAGGAAAAAAGGTTGGCATAGTGGGTATCGGTGGCTTGGGACACATGGGAGTCAAAATAGCGAAAGCAATGGGAGCGCACGTCGTTGTCATTACAACGTCTGCTTCTAAAGTTGATGACGCTAAACGTTTAGGTGCCGATGAGGTGATCTTGTCAACTGATGCAGAACAAATGAAGGAACATGCAGGAACATTACATTTCATTTTGGACTGTGTTTCGGCACAACATGACATCAATGCCTATTTAAGTTTATTGAAACGAGATGGTTCCTTGACGCTTGTTGGCGCTCCGGAGCATCCACTTCCTGTTGCTCCTTTTAGTCTGATTCCAACACGTAAAAGTTTTTCAGGTTCTATGATCGGTGGGATAGCCGAAACACAGGAGATGCTTGATTTTTGTGGTAAACATAATATTATCTCCGATATAGAGCTGATTAAAATGCAGGATATCAATCATGCCTATGATAGACTATTGAAAAGCGATGTTAAATACAGGTTTGTTATTGACATGGCGAGTTTGAAAAACTAGCACAATAAAATTATTCAATGCTGAACCATCAAGGGGAATTTCGAGTACCTTTGATGGTTCAGTTTTTTTATACAGGTATTTCACCTAATTATTGAGCTAACCTTTTACCCTTTAAAATTGTTAACATGGGGTAGAGAAGTCAACTATTAGTCGTTTTTATGGAAAAAAATAAAATTATTGTGTTTTGGTTTCGTCGGGACTTACGTCTGGATGATAATGCCGGGCTTACTCGCGCACTGGCCTTGGGCTATCCCGTATTACCTATATTCATATTTGACGAAGAAATTTTGAAGCAATTGGAGGATAGGAGGGATCGACGTCTTCATTACATCCATCAGGCTTTAACCCGTATCAATACCCTACTCGGGGAAAGTGGTGCAACTTTGAATACGTTCTATGGTAAACCTATCGCTATCTACAGGGAGTTGATTGAAAAATTCGATGTGCAGGGAATCTATTGTAATCGGGATTATGAACCGAAAGCAATTCGTCGGGACAAAGAAATTTTCGAGCTTTGTACAGCTAGGGGAATTCCTTTCAAAGCTGTGAAAGATCAGGTTATTTTCGATAAAGGAGATATTTTAAAGAATGATGGAACACCCTATACGGTTTATACGCCTTATGCAAAGAAATGGCGGGAAAAATTACGTCCAGAGGACCATCTTTCCTCTACCTGCACAACGGGATCTTTCTTTCAACAAAACCATCAGCAGATTATTTCTTTGGCGAATTTAGGATTTCTGAAGACTGACCTTATTTTTGAAGAACCAGAGCTGAATGCGACGATTATTGACCATTATGATACCACCCGCGATTATCCGGCATTAATGGGCACAACTAAATTGGGGATTGCACTTCGTTTTGGAACAATCAGTGTTCGTCAATGTGTTACTTTTGCTTTAAAACACAATGCGACCTGGTTGTCTGAATTGATCTGGCGTGAATTTTTTATGCAGATACTCTACCACTATCCGCATGTTGTTACGGAGTCCTTTAGAAAGCAATACGATGCCATACAATGGCGCAACGACGAAGTAGAATTCCAGCAATGGTGCAACGGAGAGACCGGATATCCTATGGTCGATGCGGGTATGCGCCAATTGAACAGTTCGGGTTATATGCACAATCGCGTACGAATGGTTGTAGCCAGTTTTCTTTGTAAGCACCTTTTGATTGATTGGAGATGGGGGGAGGCCTACTTTGCACAAAAATTAAATGATTATGATCTGTCGGCCAACAATGGTAACTGGCAATGGGCCGCCGGCAGTGGTTGTGATGCAGCTCCATATTTTAGGGTTTTTAATCCAACGCTCCAGGCTGAGAAATTCGATAAAAATCAGGAATATATAAAACAATGGGTTCCTGAATTAGACACTTTAGACTATTGTAAGCCTATTGTTGACCATCAGTTTGCCCGTGATCGTGCGATAAAGACCTACGCAAAGGCGTTGAAATAATGGTATTGAATGTCTTCTCCTTACGAGCGGTTTTAAGGACCAACAAGTAGGAGCGGACATTCAATGTATCTAATTTTATTGATCTAAAAACTCGGCTACAAATGCGTCAAATGCCTGCGGATTTTCGGCTTGAACCCAGTGACCAGCATTAGGAATTGTTTTAAACACGGCATTTGGAAATTGTTCCCTGATCTTAATTTTATCTTCAGGTAATATATATCTTGATTTCTCTCCAGGTAGAAATAATGTGGGACCGTTGAATATTCCCGATTTTACCCCGACAGTGATGAACTCCGTATATTTATTTTTTAAAACATCCAGATTAAAGCGCCAATCTAATTTCCGATCTTCTCTGATATATACATTTTTTAATAAAAATTGGATAACTCCCGGATCACTCAAATAGTGTTCAATCTTTACTTGTACATCTTTCCTGTTATCCAGTGTTGTGATATCCACAGCAGATAGCGCATCGAAGATATCCTCGTGATGTGGCGGATAAGCTTTTGGGGCTATATCAGCGATGATCAGTTTTTCAATTTTTCCGGGATGATCAATAGCAAATTGCATCGCTACTTTTCCGCCCAAAGAATGGCCCAATAGGAGTACTTTATCTGCTCCAATGGATGTTATATAGGCCAGCAGATCTTCTACCATAACTTCCACCGACATATCTTCACTATGGAAACTTCGTCCGTGATTACGAAGATCGAGTAAATGTACCTGTCTTTTCTCTCCGAAACTACGACCAAAGGATCCCCAGTTGTCTGCCATACCAAAAAGCCCATGCAGAACAATTAATGGAGTGCCACCGTTATCTGCGCCATATATTTTGCTGTGTTGTAATTCTTTCAATGCCATGCTATCTATTATTGCAATTATCACCTCTCTGTGATCTGTATATGCAGCGAAGTTAGCTTTTGTTGGTGATTTTTTGATCGAAATTATGTAAAACATTTACATCACTTCCTAGTTGATCCCATCTTGTCGCTCTTATCAAAATGGTAGTATTTGGTGATTTATTGGTAGTTCATCGCTGCTATATCCACCTTAATTTTGTGTAAACTTAATTCATAAAATAGATGAGCAATAGCGCGTTAATAGTCATTGATATTCAAAATGAGTATTTTGAAGATGGCGGAATGGAACTTGTCGATCCGTTGAAGGCAGGTAAAAATGCAAGAAGAGTGATCGACCAATTTAGGCGAAGAAAATTGCCTGTGGTTCATATTCAACATATTTCTTCAGATCCCGAAGCAATGCCATTCTTTATTGATGGCACAAGAGCTGCCGAAATTCATGAAAGCGTAAGTCCAATGCCAAACGAGCTTGTCATACGTAAACATTTTCCCAACAGCTTTAGAGAGACAGAATTATTGGATTACCTTCGCAGAAATAAGATCGAGGAACTTGTTGTCGTGGGCATGATGACCCATATGTGTATTGACGCCACGGTACGTGCTGCTGTCGATTTGGGCTTTCCATGTACGGTAATTGATGATGCCTGTGCGACGCGCGATCTCGAGATCAATGGCTCCGTAGTTGGTGCACTGGAGGTTCAGCATGCCTTTCTCGCTGCATTGGCATTCTTTTATGCGCAGGTTCAAGATACTGAGACGTACTTGGAACTCCATTGATTTCAATGGAAGTTGGGCCATGTGGTTGCCGATCTGCATGGCCCGATTTTCATAACGTCAATTTGTATACGTAATTCAATATTTATTTGAATTCCTGAATAAATGCACCAATGGTTTTTCCAGTTTGAGTTTTGAAAAACCGCATTAAATGATTGGGTTCTGAAAAGTTAAGGTCAAAAGCAATTTGATTAACGGAATGGTCAGAATGGATAAGAAGGTCCTGAATCTCGAATAGCAAACGCTGCCGAAGCAGGTGTGTCGCTGTGGTATTAAACTGTGCTTTAACGGCCTGATTTAACGTAATCCTACTTATTCCCATGAGTGTCGCATATTCGTTTACCCGTTGTTTCTCCCGAATGAACTGTTCCATAAGTTCTTTAAATTGATAGGCGAAATTATTTTCCGCTTTTTGGTTCGGCAGCTTATTCAGGCGGGCATATTTTCGGTTTAAAGTCTGCAATAGGTAATAAAGTAAAGAACGAATAATATGGGCGCTATCTGCTTGGCTTTCGATAAGTTCAAGTTTAATTTCGGCGAGAAGACCACAGAATTTTGACATATGTGTGTCATCTGCTATAATTTGGGGCACATAACTAAGTTGGTAGAAATATAATAGTTTGTATGTGAATAGTTTATCTGAAAAAAAATCATGCAAAAAGTCTTCCTGAAAAATCAATGTTGTAAATTCAAGGTGTTCTGGATCCAGTTCCCAGGTATGTTTTTGAAAAGCCGAAATAAAGATGATTGAATTGTCGGACAAGGAGAGAATCTCTTGCCCCATTATCAATCTGCCTTTGGCTTTTTTGAAAAATAGAATTTCAAAAAAATCTTTATGGTAAGTATCTTGATGTGTATAATCCGTTTCTTTTTCATTGAGGACATTCAACAAAAACTCAACACCGCATTCACCCTTATGGAATTTTATTGTTCTCAATCTAGATTACTTTAATGAACCAAAAATACTAAACTTTATACGTTACACCAGCCTAAATACAAATATTATCGTACCGCTTTAGCCCTTATGTTTATTGCCGCAACTAAGCAAGGAGTAAGGATTGGAGGCGAAGTGTTTGGATGGTAAAAAGGCTTTCTATTATTTGGTGGTTTTCAAAATAGTTATCAAAACAGTAGTCAAAACAGTTAACGGAGAATAGATGAGTTGGAGAGCACGTTAAGAAGGAAGCTGAATTTTGAAAATGGGAATAAAATTTTTGGTAAAAGTGATTTTCATCACTTTTTTGTTGGGAAGAATACGCTACATTTACTGGTGTAGCCATTTATCCAGTAAGATTAGTATTTGGTATTGACAAAAATTATTTAGCCATAAAAATATATTATTTGGGGGTTTTCTCGTTATGAGAGGCCCCTTAATTTTTTAAGCAACCTCTAGTTCTGAGATGAAGAAATTATGCACGCCACCGCAAGCTTGAGGTCTTGTTTTAAAGAAAATAGGTCTTTTCGATAGCTTTCAATAACTTGTTCGAAAAGACCTATAGGTGTCTTCTTATTACTGCTTAGTAAATTGCATTCTGTGCCGTTAATATAACAGGAGCGCCATCGGTAATGAGAATTGTATGTTCATGTTGCGCCATGAATCCACCTTTGTCCCCAACCATTGTCCAGCCGTCGTTGAGTTCGGTCGCGTATGTGGAGGTTGTTGAAATAAAGGTTTCAATAGCAACAACAGTATTTTTTCGAAATCTTCGTTGGTCAAAGCGATTTTTATAGTTAAGCAATTCATCGGGTTCCTCATGCAGACTTTTTCCTACACCATGTCCGCCAAGATTCTTGATGACTTTATAGCCTCTTTTTTTCGCTTCAGTTTCTATTAGATGCCCAATATCGGCTATTTTCACGCCACCACGAATATTATTTATTGCTTTTTGAAGAATTTCTTTTGATGCTTTTACTAACTTTTCGTGTTGAAATATGTCCTTTCCTATAACAAAGGAACAACCATTATCAGCCCAATAGCCATCCAGTTCGGCAGATACATCGATATTGATCAAATCACCTTCTTGCAATAGTCTTTCCGCAGTAGGTATTCCGTGGCAAAACTCGTTGTTTATACTGATACAGGTGTAGCCTGGGAAACCATAGGTAAGAGCGGGAGCAGAATTCGCACCCATGCTTTTTAATATTTCGGCTCCATATTCGTCAAGCTCTTTCGTGGACATACCCACTTGAGCATGTGTTATCATAGCTTTTAAGGTGATGGCAACGGCATCGCTCGCTTTTTGTATGCCTGTTAGCTCTGTTTCATTCGTTATAGACATCGCTGATGTTTTTATTGTGAGCAGGTGAGCTCTGTTTTTTATTTTGTTATTTATAACTACCGGGAACAAATGATTAAAGGTCATTTTGTTTTAATCGGATATAAACCAGTACAAAGGTCTTAATAAAATTGAATAAAATAGACATTTGCTTGCGATTACAAGTAAATATACTGTGTTTGGGCGTTAAAAGTCTAGTAACAAATGCTGAAAAGCAATGTGTTTTTGTCCTAGTTTTTATTGTTTTAGTCCTTTGTTTTAATGTTTAGACATTTATTTTTTTATGTATCTTTACATAACTTTATGATGTTGCTATTGATCATTTAAATTAGAATAAAATGGCTTTATTAGATACCCTAGAATGGCGTTATGCCACAAAAAAATACGACCCTACAAAAAAGGTCGCTCAGGAAGATTTGGATAAGATTTTGGAGGCAGCACGTATGGCTCCGAGCTCGTCTGGACTTCAACAGTTCCGTGTGATTGTGATTACGAATCAGGAATTAAAAGAAAAAATTGTACCTGTGGCTTGGGGGCAACAAATTGTTGCTGATAGCTCACATTTATTGGTCTTCGCAGGATGGGATAGCTATACGGACGAACGTATTGATAATACCTTCGACAAGATGAATGCGTTGAGAGGTTTACCTTTAGACACCACTGACGAGTATAAAAATAGATTGAAAGCACAGTTATCGAGCCTATCCGGTGAGCAACAAGCAGCCCATGCGGCTAAACAAGCCTATATTGCTTTTGGTCTGGCAATTGCTCAGGCTGCAGAATTAGGCGTTGATGCAACTCCTATGGAGGGTTTTTCAAATGCCGAATTGGATGAACTTCTTGGTTTAGATAAACTGGGATTGAAGAGTGCAGTTATGCTTCCTTTAGGCTATCGGATGGAAGAACAAGATTGGTTGCTGAAGCTGAAAAAATTTAGACTTCCGAAAGAGGAATTTTTGATTGAACTCGCATAAATTGCAGAACAGTATTAAAAAAAGCGTTTCAACACTTGGTTGAAACGCTTTTTTTATAGTTACCTCCAACTTACACAGGGACCGCCTTTATAGACTACATAAGTTTACTGTTTGCCCCTTTTTTAGTTTCACATATTGTATGGTGTTATCTTTCTGTAAGGTCTTTTTCGTACTGACATGCATGAGCGTCTTGGGTTCAAAAATTCGAAAGGTACCATCTTCGGTCGCAGTTATTTTCAGCATAACGATTTTATCTCCTCTTTTTTCAGCGTTTACGATAAATCCGCCCATCGTTCTTAAATTTTTGAAAGATGCTGTTGCCCATTCAGCAGGTAAGGCTGGAAAGATTTCTACATAGTTATTCTTGCTCTGAATGAGCAATTCGTGTATTCCTTGCGCAAATGCAAAGTTACCTTCTAACGTAAATGGTCGATACGTAAAGTCTGAATATTGCCCCCCTTTCTGGTCACCATTCAGATGAAAGGAATTGGTGGAACAAAAGTTCTGTGCAAATTTTTGAAGATTGATTACGGCTTCCTTTCCTTGTTTAGCTCGCGCGTGTAAACAAGCCATCCATGCAAAGGAATAACCGACCCACGCACGGGTACCCAGTTTTTCAATATGATCTAGGGAACTTTCGATGAGCTCTTTTTCCTGCGGATTATTGATGTCTAATAAATCCAATGGATAAATTGCCATATAGGGAGACATATGCCGATGGGAATGTTTCATTGGAAGATTTACAGCAACTTGTAGTCCGGTTTCATCCGTTGCATAATGAGGTAGTTGGGCCTTACATTTTAACCAATTCTTCGCTTCTTGCGGTTTTCCCATTGCTGTGCTCACCTCACTTGCAGCCTGGAAAAGAAAATGCGCTAAACTAAGATCGAAATTGGTCCAATTGTCAAACCATGCTGATACACTGTTGTCATTGTATTCGGGACTGCTGCTCAAAGGCAGGTAACGGAGTCCATTTTTTAATGTGGTTATATTTTTAAGGTAAGTCGCAGACTCAACGATATAGGGATAGGCTTGTTCTCTTAGAAAGGTTTTATCCATGCTATATTTCCATTGCCAATAAAAATGTTGGGCCGCCCATGCACCAATAGTTGGAGAAAGAGAATACTGAATCCATCCACCCATAGGATCTCCATTTAAAGTAAGGACACCGGGTACATTCAGCCCATCGACACCAAAATATTGCTTGGTAAAATCACTATTTTTTTTGCGGATCTTCCAGAGCCAATCTGTATAGCTTTTGGCTTCGGCCAATCTATTCCCCGAATAGGCTGGCCAATAGCTCAATTGGGTGTTAAGGTCATTGTGAAAGTCTCCTTTCCAAGGGGGGAGACCACCATTATCTGCCGTCCAGACGGCCTGAAGCGTAATTGCTGGAGCACCTTCTCTTGCGACAGCACCGAGCTTGTACATATCAAGATAATATTGCTTTTCAAGATTTTTTTCTGGAATAGTTATACTTGATTTGGACCAATAGTTTGACCACCAATGCAAATGGCTTGCTTTTTCTTCGGTGTATTTTTTGAGGGAAAGTTCAGAAGGGGCTACCTTTTGATCGTTGACGATTGTCCAATAACCAATCAGTTTTTTAGCTGATATCTTTTCCCATCTCAATACAACTTCAAAAAAATGATTGTCATAAGTTTTTTGGTGCAGCACTTCGTAATTGCTGGTTCGGGTTATATTCCCTTGCTTATATCCTAATCTTGCTAAATTTTGACCTTCAACAACGCTTTTGTTTTCATCTTTGTTTGCGCTATTTTCATATTGATGGGGAATTAATTGAGGTACAAGGTCACTCACATTGTTTCCTGTAATTTCAAAATAGCCAAAGGGTTTATAGGCGTGTATGAATGTTCTTAATATCCGACCATCTTTGAATTTAAGAATATTGGTGGCCTGTTCCAGGTCAAGTACGTTCGAAACGACAGTGCCAAATTTCGCTAAGTCAAAGAACAGCGACGCTGCTGGAAGCTTGGTGGGATAGGGGGATCTATCGTAAGGAGCGTCTCCCCACTCTTGTACAATACCATAGCTGTTGTTTTTTATTTGTTGTTGGACCCAATTGAATTTGTGGTTTTCTATTGCAAAGGCCTTTCTTTCATCCCATAGATCTGCGCGATCAAGTGAAAATCGAATCATATTATCTTTTTTCCAAATCAGTGCACCCAATTGACCATTTCCCAACGGAATGGCTTCATCCCACCGCGAAGCCAACTGATCGAAATGGAGGTTGTTGTCCGATGTCGGTTGACCGAAAGAGAACACTGTGAACGAACAGAATAGTATTAAATAAAGATATTTCATAATTGAAAGGGTTAGCTTGTAAATTTAAAACTCTGGAAGGGGAGATACTGACACTATTGTTACTTTTTTGCATACTATTTTATCTATGTGAGGGCCTTGAACCTGTTAAAACCACTTTAACAGCAGATTTAGCGGTGATTGTATGCAGTACAGAAAACTAAATAAGTTAATTCGTATCGAAATTGTTATACTTTTTGATACGTAGGAATATGTCGCAAAAGTGTTGTTTTATTGTCTGCAGTTTAACCAAAGAAAGTACGTTATGCTGTTTTAAATCAATCTTTTGAGCAGGTGGGACTATAGTATCCAGAAAAACTTGCAAGGGTAAGGGGTAATATTGTTTATGTTTCTGTTAATCTAGTTTTAGTATAATCCAGTGTTGTTCTCTAATTTTATCCTACTCGAAACTAGCACATTTATGGAATAGTTTCGGCTCCACTTAACGAAGAAAACAATCATTATTCATTTCGTTTAGTGCATAAACCTAAAATAATACAGAATAGATATATCCCAATGCTATGAGAAAAAAGATTTTGGTGCTAATATTATTGGCGCTTGTGCTTATTGGTACAAGCATTTTGACTTTTGGAAAAAAAGAGCCAGTTGATTTTAGCGCTGATGTTAAACCGATATTGAATAAACATTGTATCACATGCCATGGTGGGGTTAAAAAAAATGGTGGCTTAAGCTTTCTTTTTGAAAATGAGGCCTTCGCCAAAGCCGAGTCAGGCAAATCGGCAATTATTCGTGGCGATGGCGAACACAGTGAACTTATAAAGAGACTGATTTCTGATGACCCTGAATTGCGTATGCCTTACAATGCCCCTAAACTGAATGACGATGAAATTGATATACTCAAAAGATGGATCGATGAAGGAGCTAAGTGGGGAGAGCATTGGGCCTATACAACACCTAAGGAAACGGAGGTCCCTAAACCTTTTTCGTTGCTCAGTATATTTGGTGTTAAGCCCAAAGGGGTGAACAATACGATTGATTTTTTTGTTTTGGATAAGATGAAGGAGAAGAAATTGTCCTTTGCAGATGAAGCCGATAAAGCATCGTTGCTCCGAAGAGTTTATTTGGATCTAATTGGTATCCCACCCTCGTTGGCAGAGATTCAAGCCTTTGAAGCAGACCATCGTGATGATGCTTATACCCGGCGGGTAGACAGTCTACTGGCTTCTCAGAAATATGGCGAAAAGTGGGCGAGTTGGTGGTTGGATATGGCGCGATATGCCGATACGAAGGGCTACGAGAAGGATGGTTCGCGCACGATATGGACTTATCGGGATTGGGTCATCAAGGCCTTAAACAAGGATATGCCTTATGATGAATTTACGATTGAACAGCTCGCTGGGGATTTGCTTCCGGAACCAACCAAGGATCAACTTATCGCAACAGCATTCCATCGCAATACCATGAATAATGATGAAGGCGGGACCGATAGCGAGGAATTTCGGATGGCTGCGGTTTTGGATCGTTTAAATACAACTTATCAAGTATGGTTGAGTACGACCTTTGAATGCGTGCAATGCCATAGTCATACTTATGATCCGTTTAAATTTGAAGAGTATTATAAATCGTTAGCTTTTTTTAACAACACCAGAGATGAAGATACCCAAGGTGATCATCCTAAACTGCGTTTTTACACCGCACAGGATGAAAAGCGAATTGACAGTATAAAGAGGTGGTTGTCGACGACAGGAAATGCCAGCTTGGTAAAATCAACAGATCTATTCCTTCACACCCTTGAGCCCAAAGTCCATGCGCATTACAGCGACCAAATAGTAGATGGTGCGCTTTATGATACGAAATGGTTGGGGGTTAGAACTGGAGGATCGGCTCGATTAAGGGCAATAAACCTGGATAATAAACAGCAATTCTTCATGAATTTCTGGACAGGTGCGGTAGGTGGAAAATTGGAAATTCATTTGGATAAACCTAGCGGACCAATACTTGCCGTCATTGATTTGCCGAGTACGAATGGAAGACAGGTTATTCAGTCTCCCATAAGTGCGACTCGTGGTGTACATGACTTATATCTGGTTTTCAAGAATCCATCTGTCGCTCATGGACAGCCGATCTGCATGATTGAATGGTTTGCATTTCGCGAGAACTTTCCACATGAAAAGTCACTGGATAATATGAATTTTCAAAAGACTTTTCTCCAGTTGGTCAACATGCAACCTGAGGGGGTACCAATCATGATTGAAAATCCCAAGGACATGCATCGTAAAACCAATGTATTTATACGCGGTAACCGCCTGTCGCTAGGTGCGGAAGTGCAGCCTACAGTTCCGGCATCACTGAATAGTTTCCCTAAGGGGGCTCAACGCAATCGTTTGGGTTTTGCGCAGTGGATTGTCAGTAAGGAAAACCCGTTGACAGCGCGAACTTTAGTTAATCGCGTATGGGCTCAACTATTTGGTCGGGGGCTTGTTGAACCATTGGGAGATATGGGCACACAGAGTATTCCGCCGATTCACCGAGAATTATTAGATTATCTTGCCCTAGATCTGATGAATACCAAAAAGTGGAGCGTTAAAAAATTGATCCGCGAGATGGTATTATCCGGAACTTATAAGCAATCCTCTAGCTTGAACAATTCCAATTTTGAAAAGGATCCACAGAATTATTATTTGGCAAGGGGACCTCGCTTTAGATTATCTGCCGAACAGATTCGCGATCAGGCTTTAGCCGTAAGTGGATTGCTCAGCAATAAAATGTATGGACCAAGTGTAATGCCATACCAACCGGATGGGGTATGGATGACTGTATACAGCGGTGAGTCCTGGGTGAAAAGTGCTGGAGAAGATCAATACCGAAGAGGCATCTATACGTTTTTAAAGCGTACGAGTCCTTATCCTTCTTTTGTTTCTTTTGATGCTTCGAGTAGGGAGGTTTGTTTGGTCGACCGTATCCGTACCAATACACCGCTGCAAGCGCTTGCCACATTAAACGATCCTGTTTATCTCGAAGCGGCTAAACATCTGGGTGCTATTATGGAAAAGGAGGGAAATGGAAACCTCAGAGATGGTATCCGTGTCGGTTATAGACATGCAATGTTGAAGGATGCCGATGAAAAGAAACTCAAAGAGCTGGAACAGCTTTATCAAAAAGCGTTGATTGATTTCAGCAAAAAGCCTGATTCGGCAGCCAAATTTTTGAATGAAGATTTAGCGAAAAGCAATGTAAAGGTCCTGCCTTCAAAAGCTGCCTACATGCTTGTTGCCAATGCAGTGTTGAATTTGGACGAGTTTTTAACGAAATCATAAATAATGAAATGATAAATATGGAATGATACTTCTGAATAAGGGCTTTCGTGTGAAAACGAAGTCTTTTGTTAAGAAGGGTAAGGCCTATGAAATAATAAGAATATAAACCGAAATGAGCTAAAGCTGCGGACTAAAAATTTAGCGACACAGCCCGTTCATACGTAATGATAGTCAGATGAAAGATCTAAATAAGCTAATAGAAGAAGCGCAACAATTTGAATTGCAGGCTGTCACAAGAAGACATTTTCTAAAGGATTGTGTGGCAGGTATCGGAGGTATTGCTTTGGGGAGTTTGTTGACGAGTTGTAATGGATGGGGACAGTCAAAATCAGCAGAAAAGTTGGATCTGAATGCACTCAATCCACTGGTACCCAAGCCTCCTCATTTCCCAGGTAAGGCTAAAAGTGTAATTTATCTGCATATGGCCGGCGCTCCGTCGCAATTGGAGTTATTTGATTACAAGCCTGCATTACAGAAATTACATAATCAACCTTGCCCAGAGTCCTTACTCGCGGGAAAGAAATTTGCCTTTATTCGTGGGATTCCAAAAATGTTGGGGCCACAAGCTACTTTTAAACAGTATGGAGCAAGTGGGGCTTGGGTATCAGATCATTTGCCTCACTTTAGTAAAGTTGTTGATGAAGTGAGTTTTCTGAAGGCCGTGCATACCGATCAGTTCAATCACGGTCCAGCGCAATTGTTTATGCATACGGGAAGTGCCCGTCTCGGCCGGCCAAGCATTGGTTCATGGGTAACTTATGGTCTGGGATCTGAAAATAGCAATTTACCCGGATTTGTTGTGTTAACATCGGGAGGTAAAACACCGGATGCAGGAAAAAGTGTCTGGGGAAGTGGATTTTTACCATCGGTATACCAAGGCGTTCAATGTCGTTCAAAGGGTGACCCCGTATTGTATATTGCCGATCCTGAAGGAATGGGAAGGGATATGAAGCGTGATTTGATTGATGCCATAAATAACGTCAACAAAACAGAATACGATACCTTTAAAGACCCAGAAACCTTGTCGCGGATTGCACAATATGAGATGGCTTATAAAATGCAGGTTGCAGTTCCTGAAGTGATGGACATCAATAATGAACCTGCTTATATTCACGAATTGTATGGAACTGAGCCGGGTAAAGAATCGTTTGCCAATAATTGCCTCTTGGCTCGGAAACTCGTAGAACAGGGGGTACGATTCGTTCAGTTATTTGATTGGGGTTGGGATAGTCACGGTACAAATCCCGCAGATTCGATTGATCTTGGCTTTAAAAATAAATGCCGGGAGATTGATCGACCAATGACCGCATTGATTATGGATCTAAAACAACGTGGTTTGCTGGAAGAAACACTAGTCGTGTGGGGAGGGGAATTTGGACGTACACCGATGCAAGAAAATAGGGACAACAGCGATATGCCATTCCTGGGACGCGATCATCATACAGACGCCTATACCATCTGGATGGCAGGTGGGGGAGTTCGTAATGGTATAAGTTACGGTCAAACCGATGATATTGGGTTCGCTGGGGTAGAAGGGCGTAGTTCTGTACACGATGTCCATGCGACCATGCTCCACTTTTTGGGTTTTGATCATGAGAAATTTACGTACGATTTTCAAGGAAGGCCATTCCGATTGACAGATGTGGAGGGTGAACTTATTCAAGCTATAATTTAAAAATATGAAACAACTTCTAGTATTAATTTTATTTATGAGCAGTTTTCTATCTATGACTGCCCAGCAGTTACACATCAAATATTATTGCACCAATTGGGGAAATAGCGATTCCTGGGATACGTTCTGTCTCCGGGTGAAAAATGCTGGTTACGATGGTGTTGAATCCTGGTTACCTGGTAGTCCAAATGAGCGCAAGGAGATGATCGATGCATTACATAAATATGGATTGAGTTTAGGATTGCTTTCAGGCGGATCGGGCGGAACTTATGAGGAATATAAACAAAATTTTAAGCGTAATTTGGATGAAGCAGCACAGCTGAAACCCGATTATATCAATTGCCATACAGGTAAAGATTATTACTCGTTTGAGCAGAATAAAACATTAATTGAGCTTGCAGATGCGGCTAAAAATAAGTACCACATCCCCGTTTATCATGAGACCCATCGCGGAAGATTTAGTTTTGCAGCTCATGTGACAATAGAATATTTAGAGAAGATTCCGACCTTACAACTTGCGTTGGATATCTCGCATTGGTGCAATGTACACGAATCAATGCTTTCTGATCAGACCGAGGCTGTAACAAAGGCACTTTCCAGAACGGAGCACATTCACGCACGAATTGGGCATCCTGAAGGACCACAAGTCAATGACCCTGCGGCTCCTGAATGGAAGAGTATTGTTGCGCAACATTTGACCTGGTGGGATAAAGTTGTTGCTAAACACAAGGAAAATGGGATGAAGTTATTAACCATAACGACCGAGTTTGGTCCAGCAGGTTATTTACCCACATTACCGTTTACACAACAACCGGTGGCCGATCAATGGTCAATCAATGTTTATATGTTGCATTTACTCAAAGACAGATATAAAGAATGATAGTTTTCTTTGATGAATTATTGGGCTTTTTGGGACGATTTCACCCGCTTTTGGTCCATCTACCGATCGGCATATTATTGTTGGCTTTTGTTATGGCAATTAGGATTCAGTTTAAAGGCGGGGATATGTATTTGCCTGCTATTAAGCTCTCCTTATTCCTAGGGACAATCGCTGCTATAGTAGCTGCTTTGTCGGGTTATCTGCTTTCACGAAATGGAGGTTATGAGGAGGATGTACTGAGCTATCACAAGTGGCTGGGAATTGCCGTGGCTATCAGTAGTTTGTTGCTTTGGTTTCTTTATCGTAAAGAATCTCCTGGTGCATTTCGCTTTTGGCTTTTTTTCATCCTGGTGCTCTTGATTGGGGTGACCGGACACTACGGTGGAACACTGACACATGGAAAGGGTTACTTTGTGGAAGCTATGCCAGTAGCACTTAAAAAGCTGTTTAAAGCGGAAGAAGATAAAGAGGAGGTTCTTATCGTTCAAAATGCGCAGGAAGCAGAAGCCTATATGGGAATTATTCAACCTATTCTAAAACAGCGTTGTCAAAGCTGCCACGGGCAAAGAAAGCAGGAAGGGGGGCTGGCATTGGATACAAAAGAGAATTTGTTAAAAGGAGGAGAGAACGGCACAGTACTAAATGCAAATGATTCGAAAAAGAGTGAATTATATGCCCGGTTGGTGTTGCCCGAGGGACATAAGAAACGTATGCCACCTAAAGGTCGTACACCGATAACCGCTGATCAGATAAAACTGATTGCCTGGTGGATTGATCAAGGAGCCAATTTTGATAAAAAAGTGCATGAAATACCACAAACGGAGGAAATAGCTCATTTGTTGAAAAAATTGGAAAGAGGGGAAAAAGAGGTGTCTGCTGTATTGTATGCTGATCTACCAGCAGCACCAGCTTTGCCAAAAGATAAAGTTGATGCTTGGCAGGCTAAGGGTATTAAGATCATCCAAGTTGCAAGAGATAATAACTTCGTGTTGGTTAATGCGATTAATTATCCTCAATTTAATGATAAGGACCTACAGGAATTGTTAGCCATTAAGGATAATATTGTACAGCTGAAATTAGGAAATACGGCTGTTACGGATCTTGCTTTTTCAACATTTTCGGCAATGCCAATTCTTTCCCGTCTATATCTGGAAAATACAAAAATTTCCGATGCTGGATTGAGCCAGCTGAAAGGCCTGTCAAAATTAACGTATTTGAATCTGACAGGAACAAAAGTTACATCAAAAGGGTTATCAAAACTGAACGAGCTTCCAAACTTAAAGAACGTATATCTGTATAAGATCGTAAATCGGGAAGTCGCTGCGATAAAGCAGTTGAATGCTAAGATTAAGGTAGATACTGGTAATTATAGTTTGCCTTTTATTGAAACCGATACAATCAGGTTTTAAGCTGTTATTGGACCTGTTGACTACACGATGAAAATCCGCGATCCAAATAATACTCTTGTCCAATTTAACAACTTGGCGACATAGGCAAGTAATTTAAGGGAAATAAACAGGATATTTTGGCGGATAGGAAGCGAGTATACAAAGGAGAATGCGGAAAAGGCTTTAGCGTAATATAAAATAGGAATGCTAAGGTGAGGATTTCAAATAAAACCTTCATGACTTCGTAGACACCAACAGCAATGAAAGCAAACTGAAGGTTCTTTTTGGCCAATAAGATTAGACACTTTCAGAAAAAATGCCCCCAGAAAGTGTCTAACTTTTTGGGGGCACTGCAAATTTCCTGCTGCTCTTTTTACATCGCGATAAGCTGTTTTTATTTAGTTCCAGCATGTTCTAGTAATTCGATCGCATCGTAAAGCACACCTGCTTCACCTCTAAAAGTTCCTGAACCCTCTGGTTTGTTATCTTTTGTGTACCATTCATAAAAACCTTTATTTTTGATAACACGGGCAAGCATCGGCTGTATTTGCTCATAAGCTTCCTGTTGAAAACCATTTTTAACGAGCTGCTGAATCATACGCCCACCGAACCAGGTCCAGTCCCCACCATTTTGATAACCATACGGATACATGCCTTTGTTTTTAAATGAACCTGCAGGATAAGTTGGGTACACGGTAAGTCCAATTGTTGCCGCACCAGCGTCTTTTACATTTTTAATCATTTTATCCAATGAAACTTTTATTTGCTCTTTGCTGAGTAAATTCGCCTCAATAGCGATAGCTGTTCCACCATGATAATAGATTTGATTTTCATCAAAATCAGCCGAAAATGGAGAGCCTTTGATATAAATATGGGGAATAAACTTTTGGTTCTTTTCATCCCAAAGGTGTTTCATGGTATTACTTGCTATGGAAGCTCTGATTTTTCCCCATTTTTCTTTTTTCTCAGGAAGTAGATCCATGTAGTTGTCAAGGGCGATCAAAAACATCGCATTGTCGTAGATGTCCAAAGCAATATGCGAATTTTCATCTAGATGGACACCCCAGTCATGCTCGGGTTGAACGTCGCCCCAATCAACCGTGGTTGCACCCCAAAGTAAACCATAAGTATCATTATAACGTTTGTCCAATAAAAATTGCAAAGCACGTTCCATGCGATCCTTTACAGTTGCATCACCAATTTTTTCATTGAGAAAAGCCTTATCTTTAGTAGCAACGAAATATTTGTGTACCGCTTGAATTAAAGAGGATTCCTGGTCTGTTTCAACGGTGTTTTTATGTGCAGCATAATCAGGAGCCAAGGTACTGGTGATTGTGTAATAGTCCGATACGCCATTTTTTAAGCTGGACTTTTTGACAAAACCATCGGCAATATTACCATCAGGGCCTTGTAGTTTAAAGAACAAAGCCAATTGATCTTTGATCTGTTCATGGGGATGTACTTTTGTTGCTAAGGTGATAAATGTATTGTAGTCTCTAATCCATACCTCACTGTATCCATCCCCCGCATTGAATCCGCTTTTGATGATGTTCGTAGCCATATCTTTGACAATATGGAAGCTGCTATCTTTTTGGATGCTGTCTTGTAAATTGTTCGTAGATGCTTTACTGCCCGGGTTTTGGCAGGACAGTAATAGGAGCGATGAAGATAATGCAAAAAATATAGTTCTCATTGTGCTGTTTGTTTATAATAAATGGTTTGATTAACATTTGGATTCTTTGACAAAAGATTGGATAACCTTTGCCTTACCGTTTCCTAAATTACGCAATGTATAGGACCCAGCAGCAGCAGGAACGGCAAAAGTCTCGGCATAATGGAAGACCCTCTTCATGCCATTTGCTGTCGTCAGCTCAATTGCCTCACCCTCGACAAGCATCATGATATGGCATTGTCCCTGCGTTTCAATCGAAACATCCTGATCGAATTCGTATCTAAAAACATCGTAGAAATGATCTTCATGCGTTGGCAAATGTATTCTTGTTGTTTGCGCATCAAGGACTTTTTCACTGGGCTGAGCTAGCAGTGTGTTTTTTACGACATCACCTTTCCGGCTAAAATTGAGGTTAGCGAATGCTCTATCAATATTTAATGGACGTGGTTTCCCATCTAAATCGGGACGCACCCAGTCGTACATTTTAAAGGTATAATTATAAGGTGTTGCACTGATTTCGAGCACGAGATTGTTCACGCCGGAAGAATGTACGGTACCATGTGGAATCAAATATAACTGGTGTTTCTTGGATTCGAATTTTTGAACGTATTGCTCGATATCCATAGCTATTCCGCTGTGGAAGCTCTCTTCTAAAGCGGAGCGAAATTTGTCTGCATCAATTGTTTGCTGAAAGCCCAGATACACTTGCGCGTCCTCTTTTCTATCAACGATATAATATGATTCGTCCTGTGTGAAGTTTTCTCCAAATTCTGCTTTTGCATAAGCTGGACTGGGGTGACATTGAATGGATAGGTTGCCACCATCAAAGGTGTCCAGAAAATTGAAGCGTATTGGGAATTCGACATCGAAACGTTGCTGTGCATGACCGAGTACATTGGCACTTTCTTGAAACATCAATTGATCGAATGAAATTTCGAGTATATGTCCATCTGCTTCGAGCAAAATACCATTTTCGGGGACAATCATTTCGAAGGACCACGCATAGTTTTTGACATCCTGATCGATGCCTGTAAGGTGCTCTTTCATCCACTGTCCACCCCATACTCCGGGTTCAAAAGTTGGTCGTACGCGGAAGTAATTTTGGGACATGGTTTGCAATGTATCGCGTAGATCCTTCCCCGTAATCCATGGTAAGCTGTGGGACGATTGTTGATCCGCAAGAATTTCGACACGGGACAAGATGGATCTTTTATGTCGGTTCAATATTTCCCAGTCGACAAAATAGTAACGCTTATAGGTTTCCTTTTGATTGGTTTGTGTTGAACAGCCTAAATTTAAAGCTTTGCCCGCACGCATGCGTTGAATAAGCACATTTTTGGGCAAATCAATATACATCAGCTGACTAGACGTATCGACTAATGATGCTCCAGGACCGTAAAAGATGGTATACTTACCTTGTTTTGAATCGGAGTTCGCTAGTATTGATTGAAAATCCGCTAGTTTTTCGGTATCAAAGTATTCAATGAGCTGAATCCCGGCCTTTTTTCCGAACAATGGGTCATTGCCGCCTAGGTAGGGAGAGACAATATCCTGGATGGCTGATTCCGATTTTAAAGCAGAATCCATCGCAATAAATCGTGCGGCTACGCCCTGTCTTTCAAATTCTTGCTTCAGGTTGGGGATGATTGTGCCCCAGTTAACACCTACAAAACCATCAATGCTATGTATATTATGTGTAATGAGATGTGCGACAAGATTCGGGTAGGAATTTGATAATGTTCCTTGAACTGGAAACGTCGGAGCGATTTCGTACTGAAAAGGTTTTGTTTGAGTATTAGAATACATATTGATGTAATTTATTGCAAATGAATGATGTTGGAGTAAATAGCTTTTGCTTACTTGTTTGTTGATTTTTTGTTGTGTTTTTCAATCCAGAATTTTTCGATCTCCTCCAAAGGTTTGCCCTTCGTTTCTGGCAGGAATCCAAGTACAACAAGGAATGCGATGGCACAGAAAAATGCAAACAACCAGAACGTATAGCGGGCGCCCCAGGAAGCGAGAAGAATGGGAGTTAGCTGTCCCACGATAGCATCGGAAATCCACATCACCATAATACTGATACCCATGGCGCGAGCCCGGATGGCATTTGGGAAGATTTCGGCTGCGACGACAAATTTTAGTGGGCCAATGGAAAAAGCAAAGAAAAATAAGAAGGAAAGTATAGCGATAATCAATGCGATATTATTGACTTGACCTTGATTAAAAAGATAACCAGTAACCAGCAAACTCAGGGTAGCACCTACAGTTCCCAAAAGATATAAGGGACGTCTACCCCAATTATCAACCTTCCAGATTGCGAAGAAAGTAAATAGCACATTGGCAGCTCCAAAGAATAACTGGGCATGATAGGAGTTGTTTAATGAAATACCTGATTCAAGCAATATGCTCGGACCATAATAAACAATTGCGTTGATTCCACTGAGTTGTGAAAATAAAGGGAGGAAGAGGCCCAATAGAAAGGCCTTGCGATAAATAGGAGAGAACAGATCACGTAGATTTCCTTTCGAGGAAACATTGCTAACCTCTTGTATATCCGATAGTCCTAAGGTGGCACTGATCGCTGCAACTTCAGTGTTTCGTCCATTTTTAGAAAGCCAACGCGGACTTTCAGGAATAAAGTAAACTCCAATGCATAACAATAAAGCCGGTATTGCGCCAACTAAAAACATAGTTCGCCACAGTTCATTTTGCTGGGTGGAGGTATATTCAAGAATCAAGTAATTGCTGATATAGGCAAATAGGATACCGAATGTAATAGCGAGTTGATAACAGGTGACTGATCTTCCTCTAAATTTGCTTGGCGATATTTCCGCAAGATATAAGGGCACAACAATTGAGGCTATTCCAACACCAAGGCCCCCAATGCTTCTACTTGCAATCAATATGCTGTAAGAAGGACTGAATCCACAGCCAATTGCTGAGAATAAAAAAAGTAGGGCCGCAGTAATAAAGGCGGGTTTTCGGCCGTATTTATCTGTTAATGGTCCTGTGAAAAATACACCAACAATACAGCCTAGCAAGGCTGAACTGACGAAAACGCCCTCTTGAGCAGGAGATAGTCCGAAAAATTGCTTCACCAATGGCAAAGCACCTGCAATTACAGCCATATCGAAACCGAAAAGGAGTCCTCCAATTGAAACGATACATAAAATGATGATAAATTTCTTTGACATCTGCGGTTTATATTAATATGTATATACATACAAACATATATCTATTTTTTTAATTATGCAAAAAATCTTATTTTAGCACAAGCAATCCAAATGATGAATTTAAAAATAGATCATAAAAGTCCTGTTCCGCTGCATATACAAGCTGAGAATTTGTTACGCGAATTAATTAAGCAGCCTGAATATATAGAGGGTAAGTTATTACCCAATGAAATTGAATTAGCAAAAAGATTGGCAATTTCCCGTTCTACTTTGCGTTTAGCGATCAATAAACTTGTATATGAGGAGCTGCTAATTAGAAAGAAGGGGATAGGAACGAAGGTGACTAGTTCTAAATTCAGTTCAAAATCCAAAAATTGGTTGAGTTTCTCACAAGAGATGAAAAATCGTGGGATTGAGGTGAAGAATTTTGAGCTTCACGTCAGCTGGGTTGTTCCGGATAAAGCTGTTTCGAAGTTTTTTAATGTAGATGAGGACCAGAAGCTATTAAAACTAGAACGTTTGAGAGGAAAGAAAGATGACCCATTTGTTTACTTTATCTCTTATTTCCATCCGCGTATAGGTTTAAACGGCGATGAAGATTTTAAGAGACCTTTATATGAGATCTTAGAATCAGATTATCATGTCGTTGCAGATCTTTCTCAGGAAGAGTTGGATGCAATGGCTGCAAATAAATTTATAGCGGATAAATTGGAGATTAATATCGGTGATCCTATTTTGTCCCGCAAGCGCTTTGTATTTGACCAATCTGGAAAGCCAATTGAATATAATTTAGGGTTCTACCGTGCGGAAAGTTTTACCTATACAGTTGAAAGTAGAAGAGATTATTAAGTAAATTCACTCATCCTTTTTGAACTGATCAAGTGGATGAGTGAATAGCTAATTTATTTATTCTTTTAATGATTCTTTTCTACGGTAGTTTCTGCCCAGCTTTCTAGGAGCGCTATTGCTTTACTAAGTACTCCTGCAGAACCTTTGAATTTCCCTGATCCGCTAGGGACGTTATTTTGACCATACCATTCGTAAAATCCTTTGTTTTTCACAACCCGATCGATCATCGGTTGAAGTTCTGCATAGGCTTCTTGATAAAAGCCGTTTAAAACGAGTTGCTGGATCATCCGTCCGCCAAACCAGGTCCAATCACCACCATTTTGGTATTGGTAAGGCTGAGCCATTCCTCCGATGAAAAATCCAACTGGATAGGTTGGGTATAAGGTCAATCCAATACTCGGCATGCCCGATAACCGGACGTTTTCCAGCATTTGCGTATTGACTGTTTTTATTTCTGAAGCGGAAAGTAACCCGGCTTCTATAGCGATGGCGGTGCCCCCATGATAATGGATCGTATTTTCATCAAATCCTTTTGGGATAGGAGATGTCTTAGGGTAGATATGAGGGATGAATTTTTGTTTTTTCTTATCCCATAAATGACGTCTACTGTTTGTTTCGAGACTCTTTTTTAATCCCTTCCATTCTGTCACCTTCGGAGAGTTGGGCTGGATATCAATCAATGTCTGCAATGCAATAATAAACATCGCGTTGTCATAAATATCGATCGCCTCATTGGAGAGCTCATTCCAGTCACAACCAAAGCTATCGTTGGGTTGTACATCTCCCCAATCTGCTGTCATCGCACCCCAAAGCAATTGATACTTGTGGTTGAACCGTTCTCTTTTCAAATAATCCAACATGAGTTGGATACGATCTTTTACAGAAATTCCACCGATAGACTCCTCCAGGATACTGTAATCCTTTGTTTTCCGGATATATTTACCAAGCAGTTGGATGAGTGACGTTTCCTGGTCTGTTTCTACTGTATTTTTAAATCCAACATGGCCTGGCGCATTTTCTGAATAATAAGGTGTATCATCGTGCCAGGTAAAATCCTTCTTAAGGACATAGCCGTCTACCATTTCACCATTAGGCTGTTGCATCTGAAAGAATACTAAAATGGCTCCTCTAATGTCCGCTTGGGACCGCTCTTCCAATGCGGTTTCAATAAATGTATTGAGATCCCTAGCCCAAATTTGTGAGTAGCCACTTCCCGCATTGAAACCTTCTTTGATGACCTCTCGGGAAAGGCTGTCCACATATTTTAGGTTTTGATCCGCTAGAATGCTTTTTGCCAACTTAAGTTGAGCGATACGGTCAGGTTTTGTTTGTTGTGCTGATAGTTGGGTTCCGAGTAACAGAAGTATTAGACTAAAAAATGTGCTGTTTTTTTTCATTGTGGTTTTATTGTAATTTTCATCTACTTCAGGGCTTTTGATCGAAGATCAGCCGTCTGATGCGTATTTTTTTTGAATTTATTTACTGGTTATATTTTAGTATGTATGTACAATCAAAGTTATGGAAAAATGTCAGTATTTAAGCTTTAATAACGTTTTATTTGGTTAGTATTTAAAATTTTACAAATTTGCGCATTATGGTGAGGCCTTTTCCGTAGTTAAATTGAGTAAGAAAACAGAACTCATGTTTATACATACTCTATTTTTTTGTAAGTTTGCTGTAGAACCTAATTGAGAACAATGGTAAAGCGTATCATTTATTATTTTTGTAGTTTATTTGTTAGTACGGCAGCTGTTTTTGCACAGCAGAAAACAGATTTGACCGTTTTTGTAAAACCTAATATTGGATCCGTTCATAGCCGGTATTTCTTTTATACACCAGCAGCAGTTCCTTTTGGAATGGCTAAGCTCGCTCCGAGCACAAATGGAAGCTATGGGAACAAGTCAGGCTGGGAAGCTGTGGGGTACGATGATAGGCATGGGTCAATAGAAGGATTCGCTAATTTTCACGAATTCCAGGTAGGCGGAGTGGTATTTGCACCGTCCGTTGGAAAATTGAAGACAACTCCTGGTCACCTTGATCGTCCACAAAGCGGCTATCGTTCTGCTTTCGATAAGAAAGATGAGTTTGCTACTTCTGGCTATTACCGCGTCAAGTTAAAAGATTATAATATACTTGCGGAGCTCACTGCAACCAAGCGCGTCGGTTTTCATCGGTATACTTTTCCAAAAACTGAAGAAGCCAACCTTATTTTCGATATTGGTCATGTTATGGGGGAAAGTGGCCCAGTCGTTGATGCTGAAGTGAATTATGACAAACAGCACGTCTGGGGATATGTGGTTACCAATCCTGTATACGTACAAAAATATCAGCAGGGTGCTCATGTTAAGATGTTTTTCTTCGCGGAGATAAACAAACAGCCTAAATCTTTTGGAACATTTAGAGATTCCACGACTTTCGATCAACATAGCCGTATAAAAGGAAAGGGGGCAGGCTTGTTCCTGAAATTTGATACCCAAGTAGGGGAATCTATCGAAGTCAAGACCGGTTTGTCTTATACATCTGTGGAAAATGCACAACTGAATTTGCTTAAAGAAGCAAAGGATATGTCGTTTGATACTGCAAAGAGAAATGCCTTGAAAACCTGGAATAGTGAACTGGGAAGAATTTTGGTAGAAGGGGGCAAAGTGGACGACCGCATTAAATTTTACACTGGATTGTATCATGCTTTACTTGGTCGTGGGCTTGCAAGCGACGTCAATGGTGCTTACCCCAAAAATGATGGCTCGGTAGGGCAGATTGCCTTAAATAAACAAGGGCAACCTATTCATCATCATTATAATACCGATGCGATCTGGGGTGCATTTTGGAATTTGACACAGTTGTGGTCCATTGCTTATCCGGACTATTACAACGACTGGATTCAGAGTCAATTGTTGGTCTATCGCGATGCAGGTTGGTTAGGAGACGGTATTGCCAACAGTAAATACGTATCGGGTGTAGGGACTAATTTTACAGGTTTGGCAATTGCAGCGGCGTATAATGTGGGTATTCGTGACTATGATGTGAATCTTGCCTATGCTGCGGTGCGTAAAAATGAATTGGAAGCGAAGGACCGCCTGCCTGGAGCAGGAAAGTTAGATGTAGGAGTTTTCGTTCGCAAGGGCTATTCACCCTATATAAAAGATGATAATGGTAGTCCCGAATTAATGACCAATGGATCTCCTTTTGGTGCTTCGCATACCTTGGAATATGCTTTTTCTGCCGGCGCAGCCGCACAATTTGCAAAATCATTGGGGCACCAAAAAGACTACATTAAATTTCAGGGATTATCCGATGGATGGCGCAATCTGTACGATACCACGACGAAGTTTATGCGACCAAAGGATAGTACTGGGCGATTTATTTCAAACTTTAACCCTTATGAACCATGGCGTGGATTTCAGGAGGGAAATGCTTGGCAGTATACCTTCTATGTGCCGCATGTCCCACAACAATTGGTTAAACTGGTTGGAAAGGATCTATTTAATCAGCGGTTGGATAGTATTTTTACGGTGTCGCAGAAGAATGTGTTTGGAGGTGGTACACAAATTGACGCTTTCGCAGGGATTGAAAGTCTTTATAATCATGGTAATCAACCAAACCTGCATATCTCTTGGCTATTCTATTTTTCTGGTAGACCTGATTTAAGTCAGAAATGGGTACGGGCAATTTGCAATGAATTTTATGGTAATGATGCAATACATGGCTATGGCTACGGACAAGACGAAGACCAAGGACAGCTTGGAGCGTGGTATGTCTTGTCGAGTATCGGTCTATTCGATGTCCGAAGTCTCACCACCGAGAAACCCGCACTTCAGATTGGCGCGCCACTTTTCGATCGGGTAACGATACAATTACCGGAGAAATTAAGAAAAAATAAATTTATCATTCAGGTGAAGAAAGAGCAGCCCAATAGTTATATTGTTGATCAGGTTCGGTTGAATAACCGCCTGTGGAAAGGTTGGCAGCTTCCTTTTGAACGCCTGGTAGAAGGTGGGATTTTAGACCTCAAGTTGAAAGGCAACTAAATTTAAGCAATAAAAAAATAGCCCCATTCGGGGCTATTTTCAAGGTAGGTTGGTTTGTTGATTGCCTACGCGATTTCAGCAATAAAATTGCCCTCTTGATCCAAATCAGCTTTGTGAGCTGCGATTTGTTGAAGATTAATATGTCCTATGACATATTTGAAATCTGGTGCGTAATATCGTTCTGTGATTTCACTGAAATTTAACTTTTCAATCAGTGTATCATCTGTGTATCTCAAATAAACCTTAATTAAATAATCTTGGCTATAATTTAATGTGCTGGATTCTAAATGTTTTTTATATTCATAACGGTATCCATAGCGAAGGGCAGCGATATCCGATAGCACAGCAGAGCCCGTCGGGTGTCCACCTGCTCCTTTACCATAGAAAAATTGCTCGTCTGCAAAGGCAGCTTTTACCAATACACCATTGTTCTCATTTTCTACATTATAGAGCATGCTCTCTTTGCCTACTAGGCGTGGTAATACATAAAGTACAACTTTGTTGCCATCGATCTCTTTTGCTGTTGGTATCAATTTGATCTTGAGGTTCTTTTCTTTAGCAAAACGAATATCTTGCTGTCCCAATTTGTCAATACCAATATTAAAGACATCGTCTGGTTTGACATAGATTCCGTACGCATGGGAAGCAACAATACATACTTTAAATTTTGGGTCAAATCCACCTACATCCAGGGTTGGATCTGTTTCTGCAAAACCAAGTTCTTGCGCTTTCTTTAAAGCGTCTGTATATTGCTGGTTTTCATTGAAAACTTTAGATAAAATATAGTTGGAAGATCCATTAAAAATACCGCTGACAGAATGAAGTAATTCATTGTCATAGTACTCTTCTAAATTCCGTATAATGGGAATACTTCCGCAAACGGCACCTTCATACAATAAACTGGTGCCATATTCATGTTGGATATCAACCAGTTCTTCCAGGTGGCTGGCAATCATTTTTTTATTGGCAGATACCACATTTTTTCCCGATTTCAAGGCACGAACAGTTAGTTGATAGGCTGCTTCGGCATCATCTATTAGTTCGACAACAGTATTAATTTCTGGGTCACCTAAAATTGTTTCGGCATCGGTAGAAAATAAATCTGCTGGTAGCGAGCGCTTTTTATCTCCGTTTTTAATGACAAATTTCTTGATCTCCAGATTAAGATTTTTGGTTTTGATGATATCGTAAAGACCTTGGCCTACTACACCAAACCCAAACATCCCTATTGTTAATTTATTACTCATATCTCTTCTTAAATTCTCTTATATATATTATTTATTCTCTTATACTAATTCGTTTAGGTATTCTTTTTGTTTCCGCAGAAAGTTGCTGATGATTTTAGTGAGTTTTTTTGTTTCGATCAAAAATCCATCGTGGCCATAGGTAGATTCAATCTCCTGATAGTGGGCATTCGGAACATGTTGAGCGATGAATTGTTGCTCTTGTGGAGGAAACAACAAATCTGTATTGACGCTCAGTACTAAAGTTGGACAGTCAATGCTCGCTAAAGCGGATTCGATAGATCGTCTTCCCCGACCTAAATTATGGCTGTCCATTGCTTTGGTTAGGAAGTAATAGCTGTACGCATTATAGCGTTTCACCAATTTTTCACCCTGATAGTTTTGATAGGAGGATGCTTTATAATGATCGAGTTTTTCGTTATCATCCTCCTTTTGTGTGTTGGCATACGTTGTATAGTTGCGGTAAGACAACAGTGCCATAGCGCGTGCAACTTTTAAACCCTTAGCTCCGCCATCGGGATGATTGGCGTAAAAGGTTCGATCAGTTGTAATGGCAAGACGTTGACTTTCATTGAATGCAATACCCCATGGTGAATGGACGGCATTTGTTCCAACGACGATTAGATGGTTGATGGCTATACTGTGCGATACGGCCCATTCCAATGCTTGTTGACCGCCCAATGAGCCGCCAATAAGGATCTCTATTTGTTTGATATCCAGGTGGTCTGCAAGAAATTGATGTGCATTGACCAAATCCCTTACTGTAAATTCAGGAAAAGATAGGTAGTAAGGCTGTCCAGTAGCTGGGTTTACAGATAGCGGATTACTGCTATTATATGCTGATCCTATGACATTGGCGCAGATAATATAATAATCGTTTGAATCAAATAATTCACCTGTTCCAAAAAGACCGGACCACCAATCCAGTACATCTGCATTAGCCGTAAGTGCATGGCAAACCCAGATCACATTACTGCGATCTGCGTTGGGTTTGCCAAATGTTTCATAACTGATTTGTAAATCAGTAAGCTCTCTTCCATTTTCAAATACAAAAGGCTCCGGGTGCAGATAAATATGCTTACTCATTTTACGTTTAAGTTTAAGCCGAAAAAATCTGATTATTTAATTTTATCAAAAGCTTGTTGTAAATCAGCTTTGATGTCATCAATATGTTCTATTCCTACAGAAAGGCGTAATAAACCTTTGAACACTCCAGCATTGGCTTGATCTTCATCACTCAATTGTTGGTGAGTAGTCGCTGCTGGATGGATAATCAATGACTTCGTATCACCGACATTGGCCAAGTGACTGATCAATTCTAAGCTGTCGATAAAGCTATTGGCCTTCTGTGCTGCGTCACCCTTGAGCTGGAAAGAAAGCACCGCACCATAGCCATTTTTAAGGTATTTTTGTGCGTTAGCGAAGCTCGGAGAGCTTTTTAAGCCCGGATAGTTTACTTTTTCTACCTGTGGATGCGCCTCAAGCCATTTAGCTACCTCTAAAGTGTTATCTACATGGCGTTGCACCCGTAAAGACAGCGTTTCAAGCCCTTGTAATAATAAGAATGAATTGAAAGGGGAGAGTGCTGGCCCGAAATCCCGAAGCCCTTCCACACGTGCCCGAATGGCAAATTGAATATTTCCAAACGGTCCGCCTTCACCGAAAACTTCGGAAAAAACTAAGCCATGATAGCCTTCAGATGGTTCGGAAAATTGAGGGTATTTTCCATTGCCCCAATTGTAGTTTCCGCCGTCGACGATGACACCGCCAATGCTTGTGCCATGTCCACCGATCCATTTAGTAGCCGATTCAACAACCACATTCGCACCGTACTCCAAAGGTTTAAATAAATAACCCCCAGCTCCAAAAGTATTATCGACGATTAATGGTAAGTCATATTTTTTTGCTACGGCAGCAATTTTCTCAAAGTCTGGAATATTGAAACTTGGGTTTCCAATTGTTTCAACATAGATGGCCTTTGTTTTATCATCAATGAGGGCTTCAATTTTATCTGCCTCGGCGTCCGTTGCAAATCGAGCTTCGATGCCCAGGCGTTTAAAAGAAACTTTAAACTGGTTAAATGTACCGCCGTATAAGTTGGATCCGGCAACAAAATTGTCACCACTTTCCAAGATATTATTTAAAGCTATAAACTGTGCTGCCTGGCCAGATGCAACAGCAACAGCTGCGACTCCACCTTCCAGTGCCGCAATACGTTGTTCGAAAACATCCGTAGTAGGATTCATAATCCGTGTATAGATATTGCCGAACTGCTTTAATGCAAATAAGTTTGCGCCGTGTTCGGCATTTTCAAATACAAAAGATGTTGTTTGATATATAGGAACTGCTCTAGATCCCGTAGTAGGATCAGCGACTTGGCCAGCGTGAACCTGAAGAGTTTCGAATTTTAAATTTTTGTTTGAAGACATAATATATCAGATTTTAAGGGTTCAAAAAGAAATTGCTAAGTAAAAAGAGAAGCATACACACCTCGTTGAAGGGTCTGTTAAATCTTTATCCAAGAAAAAGGAAATGATTTTTAACAAGCATGGAAGTGCATATGCATACGCATTCGCATCAATACAGTTGTACGATGACTTACACTTTCGCTTATCGTGTGGTTCACTTGTGTTGAACCTGAATTTTTAATGGACTTCAGTAGTTTAATAATCATTGTCTTATGTCATTTATATGCTCCAAAACGATATTGTTTTGGACAGGAATTGGCACCTTTTCAAACAAATTGAAGGTTGCCAGTGGGTCATTGAGCCAGTCTCTCGCCACTTCTTTATAAATCAAGACCTACTGATTAAGGGAGGTGTTGATTAGAAATCTTCTTTCGAAGACGACACAAATATAAACTCTTTTTTTATTAAAGCAAAAGAAAAGCTATTTTTTAGTTAAAGGAATTTTGAATAACATACCGATCGGGATCGCATATCGTCGGATGAAACCGGATAAATAACTGTCAATCGGGTATTATGATTTCTTTAAGTTGATCCGTTCCGCAATTTGATTTAAATCTGTTAAAAGAGGTTTAAGTGCATCAATTCTACTATGGATATCATACGCTAGGTGGCGATTCGTCTTTTTGCTTAACGATAACGAAAGCCCCACCAAATGGGAGTTGACCTGATAAGAGAGTGCCTGAAAATGGTGGATATGCGACCAATCTATCCATTTATGCTCGGGTTCTTTTTTCATTTGATTGATAGCGTCTGAAAACAGGGCCATGGCAGTCTGCGCTTTTTTGCGAGCCAGTCGTATATCAAAAGAACTTTGTTTCTCGTCCGACAGACGGTTATTGATGGTTTGGAAATAATGCTCGTTGTAAAGGGATACCTCTTTTGCCAGCTGAACCATGCCTGTGCTTTGGCGTACAGGTATCAAGAAATAACCTGCTATAGCCAAGAATGCTCCAATGAGTGTGAAAAGTATTCGGCTGCCTAAAATGAGATTGATATTGCCTTCGAACAAATTGAGCGCAATCACAATTCCCAAGGTAATAAAGATGACACTGACCATATAATTAGATCGGTTGAACAAAAAGAATCCGAAAAGACCTAATGCAGCTATGGTAAGGAGAGCTGGGAGAAAATGAATAGAAATTAAGCAGAATATACCAACTATTATACCCGAGAATGTGCCTACAATACGCTCTATATTACGCTTTTTTGTCATTGAAAATGCTGGTCTGGCAACAATAGCGATCGTCAGTAAGATCCAATAGGTATATTTAAAATCCAAAAATAAAATACCGATCAATGCGCCTGTTCCAAAAAGAAGAGCCATCCGAACGGCAAATCGAAAAAGCGGGTTATTCAGATGGAGTTTACTTTTTAGATCAGCAAGATTGCGCAAAGGTCGATTGATAAATTGCTGGTACTCACTGCTGTCAATCTTATCCTGAATTTCCTGATTTTGATAAAAAGCTACCTGAATTCGGTTGAGTACTTCAATAATTGCTTCGATGTTGCTTATGATCGAACATAATATACTTTTTGCTTGACCGGTCTGCTGTTCTTGAATTTCTTTTAAATCCTGTAAGAGGGCATTAATTTTAAAGTTATTGTGATATAATTGATGCGCATACCGAAACCTCTTGTTAGGTTGTGAAAAGCTATCAATTTCTAAAGCTAATAATTTGATTGTGTGACGAATTAAAGGGAGGCTGCCCGTGTCTGCAAGATTTTTGCGAATCGCATCATAGTCGTGATCAAGTGCAATAATTAACTCATGAAGGTCAATTAACCCATAAACCTGACTGAGCCAATAATTGCTTTTATGCCACTGTTGACTTATGATTTTTTTTTCTCGAAAAAGAAGAGACCTGATTTGTTCCTGTTGTTCGCTGATCAGGCCATGAATTTTGCCTACGCGACTGTACGTTATATTCAAAGGAATATTGGGATCGTAAGACTGTGATCGTATCAATAGAAATTGGGACAATCCATGAAAACCATTGGCCATCGCATGTTTTAGCGAGCGATAAGGTTGTATATAGGCTTGTAAAAGGCTAAAAAAGTAGTATATAATGGAACCTGTTGTAATCTGTAAACTAACCGCAAAAGGGTGTTGCGGGGCCATTCCGATCACAAAACTCATGAGAATCAATGTCATGTTTCCAATTGCAGCATAGCGAGCCCCAAAAATACCGTATAACGTACATATAAAACCGGCCGCTGCTAGCAATATAACCAAGGGCCAATGATAGGGAAATACAATCGCTGTAAACAATGATGCAACAAAGAAGGTGGGAATACATACGAGAGCAGAAGAAAGTTTATCTTTTCTGTTTCCAGGAGGATCTGTGAGTGTTGTTAACAACGATCCGACACCGATTCCAATAGCCGTGCTCGCTTGCGCTCCCAATAAATAGATCGCCAAACTTGGCAAGATGCTGATGGAAACATTACGTAATGCGTCTCCAGAATGCTCGCCATGCATAAATCGTATCATAAGGATATAAATACGGTAGAATCTTTTCTTCAATGATACAGTGCTCATTAATCAGTTTACTAATTTTCTGTGCAAAAATACAAATATTATGCTTAATATTTTTTGTATACAATTTATTTGTTTTGATTTTAGTTTATTTTTTGAATTTTTATTTTGATTCGATGTGCTTTTCTTGCGCTGTGCTTTTTGGAGATTCAAGATTAGCTGGGATGATTTTACCGGCTTTAGCATCGATCAGTGAAGGATATGGTTTACCGATGTTATTTGGTTGTCTACCGAGTGAATCGGACGATCTATCTATTTCTACTGGTCAACGTGTAATGAATACACGAGGTTTGTTGTCATTATTATGAAGTTGACTATCTAATCGATAGCCTAAAGAAATTACATTATGAAACCACAAAAAATTAAATTGCTCTTATTTTCTCTTATTTTATTCCTGTTTTCTATTGCCGGACCCGTTTCAGCACAGTCTGACGGAGGGGAATTACGTACAGTCGTTGTTGGACAAGACAATCAGCCTATTGTAGCTGCAAATATTTCACTGTTTCGTAAGCCCAATGATATCTTGTTAAAAGGAACTTTATCCAACGAAAATGGAGAAATTGTGTTGTCTGCGATCCCCGAGGGCAAGTATAGCTTACAGGTGTCCACGGTAGGGTATGCTGTTTATCGTTCTGCTGAAATGGTCCTAAGTGTGGGAGATCTCAAGGTGCTGGATACGATTCGTTTACAGGTGGAAAGTAAAGTGCTGAGTGAGGCACAGGTGATCGGTAAGAAACCATTGATTGAAAGTCATCTTGATAAAGTTGTCCTCAATGTTGAAAACAGTATTTTGGCAACAGGGAATAACGCATTGGAACTCCTGCAAAAGGTTCCAGGGGTAACTTTAGACAATAAAAAGATCAATCTACGTGGAAAAAGTAATGTGATTATCATGATTGATGGTAAGCCTACTTATCTTTCTGCAGATGAAGTATCGCGATTATTGGAAAATACAGCTTCCAATGCAATAGCTTCGATCGAGGTGCTCACCAATCCACCCGCAAAATACGATGCAGCAGGGAATGCAGGAATTATTAATATTAAGACAAAGAAAAATACGCAATTTGGAAGTAATGTTAGTTTAAACCTCAATTTAGGGCAGGGTAAATATACAAAGGCGGATGGTGGCTTTCTAGTAAACCATCGTAACAGTTGGGTGAACTTATTTTCTTCTTATAACTACGCAAATGCCTTAGGCTTTAATGATTTAAATATCGATAGGGCTGTAGATACCAAAACCGGGACGACTTTTTTCAATTCGGATTCTTATTCGAAATTCCGCTATCGAGGCCATAATTTCAAATTTGCGGCAGATTTTAACCTAGGGAAACAGGAGGTCATTGGATTTGTGGTTAACGGTAACGTAAGTAATGGCCATTCAACACGCGAGGGAAGCAATCTGATCGCCTCTCAAAAAGGAAAGCTTGATTCGATTGTAGTAGGAAGCAATTTGTCAGATTTTAAATACCATTACCTCACTTATAATCTTAACTACAAAAAAACATTTGATACCTTAGGGACTGAATTGGCCGTTAATGGGGATTATTCATATTCGAAAAATAATGACAATAGCACTGTTGGAAACCGTTTTTTTGACGCAAATTGGGAAGAATTTAAATCACCGAATATTTTCCGGAATGATATGCTTTCTAAGACCAAAATTTTGATTTTTAAAACCGATTTTGTGCATCCTTTTAATAAAACGACAAAATTTGAGGCGGGCTTAAAATATAGCCGTGTAAAAACAGATAATAATTTGTTATACGAAGATCAGGATCAGCAAGGCGAGTTTGTGCAAAATAATGGTCAAAGTAATCAGTTTTTGTATAATGAAAATATAGCTGCAGCTTATTTCAGCCTAAATAAATCATTCGGAAAGTTTTCGGTACAAACTGGACTGCGTGTTGAAAATACAAGCTCCCTAGGAAACTCGGTGACGCTTGGGCAACAAACAAAACGTACCTATACCGATTTTTTCCCATCAATATTTGTACAGCAACAGATTAATGATGATCACAAGCTTGGTGCGAGTTATAGCAGACGTATTGACCGTCCTGATTATGGGTCATTGAATCCCTTTGTGTATTATTTGGATCAATACACGTATCAGTATGGCAACCCTTATTTAAATCCACAATATACCAATTCGTATGAAGTAAATTATACCTTTAAAGATCGCTATTTATTGAGTTTGGGCTACAAGAGGACCAATGATGCCATCACTCAGGTCATAGAAAGCAATTCGGAGACCAAAGCTATTGCACAGACAGATAGAAATCTGGCTTACTTTGATTATTACAACATGAATGTCAATATACCAGTTAAGCTTTTTAAATGGTGGAGTATTTCTAACAATGCCAGCGCTTTTTATAATAAGTTTAGTTTTGATGAGCATTCCGGAGCGCAACGCCAATTGGAAAAGTTATCGTTCCAGGTAAGTTCCAATCATGATATCCGAATTGGGGAAACAACAAATCTGGAGCTGACAGCCAATTATTTTTCGCCAGCAGTGTATGGGGTATTTAGTTTTCAGTCTTACTATGGTATCGATCTAGGTGCTGGAAAAACATTTCTTGACAAAAAATTGAATGTAAAGTTGGCTGTAAATGATATGTTGAATACAAGAGGTCAGCGCAGATTGTCGAGTTATCAGGAAAATGGATACTATCGTATACGAAATGGATATGATAGTCGGGTTATCCGATTGTCTGTTTCTTATCGTTTTGGTAATATGAATATTAAGTCAGTCAATAAGAAGGCTGGTAATAATGATGAAGATAATCGGTTAAAAAAATAGGAGCTACTGTTGTAAGGGGAAATATGGAGCGAGAGATGACGAACGTTTCCCTGAAACAAAAAGAGCCTGCGATATCGCAGGCTCTTTTTGTTTCAGGGAAGTTATCTTAACTTAAAAATAAGATCTCTCTCAATTTTGGAAGAGGCCATTTTTTGTCATCAACAATTTTCTCCAATTTGTTGACATGATAACGGATCACATCGAAATATGGTTTAACCGATTCATCGTAAGCGATTGATCTTTCACGTACGTCATCAATTTGGTTTGCTTTTTTACGTTCCTGACGCATTGCTTCAGCTTGCTCCAAGATGGTATTTACGTGTGTTGAAATACGTTCTACAAAGTTCAATTGAGAGCTGAATGCTGCCTGCGCTAGACCAAGGTCTTTTAATCCTTTGACATTTTCAATCAATTCGTTTTGATAAATGAAACATGCAGGAGCAATTTGGTTGTTAACCATCTCTTCGATGACACGTGCCTCAATTTGTAATTTTTTATAGAAGTTTTCAAGCAAGATTTCGTGGCGAGCTTCTGATTCACGTTTGGTATAAATACCTAGTGATTCAAACAGGGCTAAAGATTCTTCTTTTACATAAACATCTAATGCTTTAGGCGTAGATTTGATGTTAGAAAGACCACGTGCCTCAGCTTCTTTTTCCCACTCTTCGCTATATCCATTGCCTTCAAAACGGATTGCTTTTGAATCTTTGATGTATTTGCGAACAACATTTAAGATCGCAAGATCCTTTTTAATGCCTTTTTTGATTTGTTTATCTACTTCCGTTTTGAACTCGATCAATTGTGCTGCAACGATTGCATTCAATACGGTCATCGGTAAAGCCGAGTTTGCAGAAGAACCAACAGCGCGGAATTCAAACTTGTTACCAGTAAAAGCAAATGGTGAGGTACGGTTCCGATCTGTATTGTCCAATTTTAATTCAGGAACTTTAGGGATACCATGCCATAAGTTTGCCTCTGCTTTTACTTTTTTAGCAACACGAGCAGATTCAACTTCTTCCAAAAGCTCATCCAATTGAGAGCCTAAGAAAATTGAAATAATTGCTGGTGGAGCCTCATTTGCACCTAGACGGTGATCGTTGCTTGCACTAGCGATAGAAGCGCGCATCAAATCAGCATATTCATAAACAGCTTTAATGGTATTGACAAAGAAAGTCAAGAACATCAAATTGTTTTTAGGCGTTTTTCCAGGAGATAATAAATTTACACCGGTATTTGTGATTAAGGACCAGTTGTTGTGTTTACCAGATCCGTTGACACCAGAATATGGTTTTTCATGCAACAATACTTTGAAGTTGTGTCTTAAAGCAACTTGTTCCATGACATTCATCAACAATTGGTTGTGATCGATAGCCAAGTTGATTTCTTCGTACATTGGAGCACATTCAAATTGAGAAGGTGCAACTTCGTTGTGACGAGTCTTTAAAGGAATACCTAATTTTAAAGCTTCATTTTCCAAATCCACCATGTAAGCTAATACACGCTCTGGAATCGCACCAAAATAGTGGTCTTCCAATTGTTGGCCTTTTGCCGACATATGGCCAAATAACGTACGGCCAGTTAACTGAAGATCTGGACGAGCATTATATAAGGAAAGGTCAACCAAGAAATACTCTTGTTCAATACCAAGAGAAGCGTTTACTTTAGTGACCGATTTATCAAAATATTGAGCAACATCTGTTGCAGCTTTATCTACTGCGTTGATCGCTTTCAATAAAGGAGCTTTATAGTCTAATGATTCACCCGTATAGGAAACAAAAACTGTTGGAATACATAATGTTTTACCAGCGCCTGTTTCGTAAATGAAGGCAGGAGAAGATGGATCCCAAGCTGTATAACCTCTAGCTTCGAACGTATTACGGATACCACCGTTTGGGAAAGAAGATGCATCGGGCTCTTGTTGAACTAATGCGTCAGCTGTAAATTTTTCAATTGCTTCACCGTTTTCGTCTGGCTCAAAAAAAGCATCATGTTTTTCAGCAGTCGAACCTGTCAGCGGTTGAAACCAGTGTGTGTAGTGAGAAACGCCGTGGTTAAGTGCCCAAGTTTTCATGGCCTGTGAAATGTGTTCAGCCAAATCTCTTGAAATAATCTGTCCCTCTTCAATGGATGCAACTAACTCCTTGTATGAATTTTTAGGAAGGTAGTCTTTCATTTTGTTTACGGAAAAAACATTCTTTCCGTAGATGTCAGTTGCTTTTTTAGTTTCAACTTTTTCAAATGAAGCAATTTGGCGTGAGCCTGCTGCTTCTACTGCTTTGAATCTTAGGTTCGACATTTGTATTTTGTAGTTAAATTACAGTTTTGTTGATTTTGTTTTTCAAAAATATTGTGTTTTTATTGAAAACTGAAATTTTTTTTGATGTTTTTTGTGAAATAATTCAAAAATTATAGTTTTTGGCTAATAAAAAAGGTGTGATTTGTATAAATCACACCTTTTTTATTGTTTTGTGTTATAATTCGAATCCCCAGTCTATTCCTTTTTCGGTGGCAGGTACTCCTTTCTTCATCCAAGCAGGAGCGGGGGCACCTTTTAGGAAATGATCGAAGAATTGCTGTTCCCGAATTTGTATATCCTTGCGGTTTTGTCGGAGTATGAGGTTATGTTCATCACCATTATAATTCAGCATCCATACAGGTTTGTTTAATCGGCGCAATGCAGTAAACATTTCAATGCCTTGATACCATGGTACGGCCCCATCATTGTCATTGGCCATAATGACAACGGGAGTTTTAACTTTATCCAAATGGAATAAAGGTGAGTTTTCGATGTACAGTTCCGGAGCTTCCCATAGGGTTTTTCCGATGCGGCTTTGTGTATGTTCGTATTGAAATTGGCGCGACATACCGGTTTGCCAGCGTATTCCGCCATAGGCAGATGTCATGTTGACAACAGGAGCACCAGTCCAAGCCGCAGCATACATATTGGTCCGCGTAATGAGGTGAGCAACTTGATAGCCGCCCCAACTTTGCCCCTGTATTCCCATCTTCGTACTATCAACCCATGCATTCTGAGCGAGGTATCTCATACCCGAATTGATGTATTCTTCAGCTGATTGACCAGGGTGACCTGTTTTGTAGCTTATATTTGGTGCAAATACAAGGTATTCGTTACTTACAAAATAGGGGATGTTCAAACGTGATGGTGTAGGAGCAGGAGGTTGATACGTATATAATCCATCTGAAAGCTTTTCATAGAAGTAAGCTATAATGGGATATTTTTTTGCAGGATCAAAATTTTCTGGTTTATAAAGAATTCCCTCCGCCTGATTTCCTTCAGGCGTTGTCCAATGAACAAGTTCTGCTGTACCCCAATTGTAATTAGCCTGTTGGGGGTTAATATTGGATAGCTGTAATTCGTCTTTGAACTTAATTGTATTGGTATATATATTAGGTGAATTCATATAATCCTCTTTACTGTACAGTATCGTTTGTTGATCTGCCGAAGAGCTGATATTCTTAAACGTTTTTGCCTCTACCAAAAGACTTTTAGGATCGCTATGCTGTCCCTTGAACTGGTAGAAACCAGATTCTTTGGTTTTATTGTCAAAAGACGTTAGAAAACCACCCTTTTTATAGTCTAGTGTTGTGGCTTGTTCGCGATCTTCTTCTCTTTTTAAAGGCAAGTAGCGGAAAGTTGTCTGCGAAGCAGCCCCATAGCCGTTTGTCAAGATGGATTTGTTGGATCCGTCCAAGTTAAAATACCAGATATCATATCTCGAATTGACGTAAATCCCTTTAAAGTCTGGGCTCCACGCTGCCATGCCGTATCCTTGTGCTGAGGTAGGCATATCATTTTCCTCGTCGGCAAAGGACGCAGGTATACCGTCATTTAGAACTGTCTTTTTCTTTGAACTAACTTGATAGGAATTCCAGGTTCCTTTATCTTGGTCGAAATATACGATGTATTTTGCGTCAGGACTTAAGATTGCATTTCCCGAAAAGTCTGAAAGGATTAACTCTTTATTTCCTGTTTTTGTCGAAACCAAATAGATGTCATCTCTTGTACTACCTTCCCATTGACTTGCGATGCGCTTGCCAAAATCAGTACGCGCTAAGACATACTCTTCATTTCCTTCCGGTGTAAGTGCCGTGGAGTTGAATGTTTGGTCCGTAAGGGGGATAATGTTACGATTGTATTTGGGGTAAGTGACCGCTAAGAAGTTTCTTGCAAGGTCTTTCTTTAAATTTACCAACTGCATGGGTTGTAAATAATCGTCTTGCCAGTTCCAAACGTCTACTTTAGCATGTTCAAAATCAACCAAGGTGGTGTCTTTGACACGCGGTATTGGTGCTATGCCGAAAAATAACTTCTCTCCATTTTTGCTGAAACGGATATCCCCATCCCCACTAACGGCCCAGTTTTTAGGTATACCATTGCTGGTTTTTGTTGCGAGATATTGGGCTGTATCTATACCATTTGAATAGTAATATAAATTATAATTTTTCAGCAATGCCTTTTCATTGGAGAGATCCCCTAGGTAAGCGAGCTGGTTGCCTGATTCATCAAATTTGAAATTTTTATAATTGCCTTTTCCATTTGATATCTTTTTGAGCTTTTTAGTTGCTATTTCATAGAGATAGACTCCAGATTCTTTTGACAGGCTATCTTTCGAATCTGTTTTTTTTGAAAAAACAATTTTTGATCCGTTTTTATTCCATTCGTATTGGTCTACGGATGAAAATTGTACCGAATCACCGGAATTTAAATCATATAAAGCAAGCGTTGCAACTGTTTTTTTCTTTTTATCGCTGCTTTTCTTTGCCGATGTGGCATCATTAGCCGTTTTTGTTTCAGATTTTTCATTTATTTCCTTGTCGAAAAGAAAAGAGACGAAATTGTTGTTTTGATCGGCAATTTTGTAAGATTTTACCTGCGCAAATTTGACAAGGGATGAAGTCGTTAAATTGTAGATCGCCAATGAATCTTTTGGGAGTTCTTCGACTTTCTTCTTTTTGATTTTGGCTTCGCGGGTTACGGCAAATGGTGCTTTGACCAAACTTAGCAGATGGTTTTCGGTATCTGTCAGTTTTCCATTATATCCACGGGGAATTTGAATGAGTTCTTTGTTTTCTTTGGTTTTGAGAAAAAGCTGATTATCGCCTTCTTGTGGAACAACCTGAAACAGGACAAATTTTCCCGATTTACTGATATAGGGCGATGATACGCTTTGCCAACTATCATATACCGTATGATCCAATGGTTTCTTTTGTGCATGGGCAGCGAATGCTGCCAGAAAACAAAATGGAATACAGATACTTTTCTTATTCATATTTTAAACCTTTTTGTCGCAATTTATTCATAAAAAATAAATAAACATCGATTTTTTGGTATATTCATTGTTACGTAAACATAAAAAACTGGTTATGAAATCATCATCCGCTGTTATTATTTCGATTATAATGGGCGCTGTGCTCTTGCTTGGCACCTGGATATTGGGTACAGCTTATCGCTATAAGTTTAAATCGACGCAGACAATCACTGTTAATGGTAATGCCAAAAAAGATTTCGAATCTGATCTAGTCAAATGGAGTGCTACTTTTAGCCGAAAGAATTATGAATTGAGTGCTGCTTCAGCACAACTGGCCACAGATCGTGATTTGGTGCGGGATTTTTTAGTGCAACAGGGGGTTAAAGCCGACGAGATCCGTTTCGAGGCCGTTAATATTGCGAAAGATTTCGAATATCATACAGATGGAAAGGGGAATGGTTATAATACTTTTTCCGGTTATACATTATCGCAGGCCGTAAGTGTCGAATCAAAAGACTTAAATAAAGTGGACAATGCCTCACGAGAAATATCGACATTAATTTCCAAAGGGATAGAACTTAGCTCCAGCACCCCCAATTATTATTACTCCAAGCTAGAGGATCTGAAATTGGAACTTATTTCACAGGCTTCAAAAAATGCACATCAACGTGCAGACAATATTGCAAAGGAATCGAATGCTGGATTAGGTAATCTGGTAAAGGCTGATCTCGGAATTTTTCAGATAACAGGACAAAACGACAACGAAGAGTACTCTTCTGGCGGTGCATTTAATACAACATCGAGAAAAAAAACAGCTAATATCACGGTTAAAGCAAGTTTTTTGAGTAACTAATGAAAAATTATTCGACTGAATTTCAGTTCTATATTGGTTTTCATTGAAAATTTGTTCAAAAAGTTTTCTCCTTTTCAATAAAAAACCTACTTTTGCATCATCCCAAACGGATATGCCCGGATGGCGGAATTGGTAGACGCGCTGGTCTCAAACACCAGTGGGAAACCGTGCCGGTTCGACTCCGGCTCCGGGTACTAAAAGCCTCTTTACTTACTGTAAAGAGGTTTTTTTTGTGCGCCTATGCTGCATCTGACCTGAAGATTGCCTCAAGTTCCGGATTATAGCTAATCAAGGTAGGTACTAAAACAGATACATCCTAATATCAACTTATATCTAATAACAATTTTCAATCAATCTTTAGACAGTGATCAGTCAGTGCTTATTCAATTTGTACTGAATGATCACTGAACAATCACTGAACGAGCACTGAGCAAGCACTGAATAAGCACTGTCTTAAGATCTAATTTGGTCACTATTTGATTCTAAGTTGCTGCAGCTATTGCTTGTTCTTTGGTGTTTCTTCGCTTATTGTAGCTACTTTCATTAGACCTTCCTCGGTATTCGTTTGCCGTTTCTTTGGTATTTTAACGATAAAACAGCAATAAAACAGCAATAAAATAGCACAGAAACGGTAACGAAGGTGTAATCTTGACCCAGACTTGTAGATAAGAAAGATAAATTGACTACCGTCGAATTGGCAATAAGATGGGCTTTTTTTTATAAACGTTCTTTAATCTGAATTTTCTTGTTTAAATTGGAAATACCAAATATAAACTTGGATGAAAACAGTTTTTTTATCGCTGGCACTGCTGTGTTTTTTCATTACTAGGGGGCAAGTGGGGTTTGTCTTAAACGGGAAAAAGAATGTTAAAATTCCTTTTCTTTTCGTACATAACCTGGTGATTATCCCTGTACAGGTAAATGGATATATGATGAACTTCCTGTTGGATACGGGGGTTAAAGAAACCATGATATTTGGCGAAACATTAAAGTCAATTGATAGCGCTGTTTTTGTTAATAAATTTCAGGGATTGGGTAGGGAAGAGGGGTTGGATGGCTATTTATCCATACATAATCAGGTGAATATTGCTGGGGTATATGAAGATTTAGACCAACCGATCTATATTCTTCAAAATGCGCATATTGATATCTCTACTCGGATAGGAGTGGAAGTTAATGGAATTATGGGAAGTCGCTTTTTTGAAAACCAAATGATAGAAATGGATTTTCAAAAACATCGTATTACCTTATATGCCAAGGCGAACCGGCCCAAGGGACTTGACAAGATGCAGCGTTTGCCGCTGGATATTTTAAATAGTCGTCCCTATACTTCGGTTGCTTTTAAACAGGGCGATGTTTCTATTGATGGTCGTGTATTGATCGACATGGGAAATAGCGATGCCTTAATGCTAATTCCATCAAAGCTAAACAATTTTGATATTAAGCCCCCATTTATTGATGACTACATAGGGCAGGGGTTTAACGGTGAGATTTACGGAAAAAGAAATCGAATACGATCGCTCGAACTTGGGCCGTTTACAATGAACTACCCCTTGGTAGCCTATCCCGAATTGAGTTCGTTACAGCATGCAACATTTGTGAGCGAAAGAATAGGTTCCATTGGAAACGAGTTGTTACGCCGATTTAAGGTCGTATTCGATTATCCCAACAAGTCGATATATCTTCATAAGAATAAAGATTTTGATCGCTTTTATTATTTGAATATGAGTGGCTTGGAGATTATACATGATGGCATTAAATACGAAAAAGAGGAAATACCTGTCGTTCTGCAAAAAGATGGCGGTACAGAGGTAAGAATGGGCAACAGCGTACAGTATCGCTTTGTACTTCGAAATATGTACAAAATTGCGACCGTTCGTGATGGTTCGCCTGCGGCAATCGCAGGACTAATACCCGGAGATAAGGTTGTACGGATCAATGGTCGATCTGCATCGTCATTTTCCCTGGAGTCAATTCACAATCTTTTTAAATCAGAAGAGGGAAAGGAAATGTATTTTCGAGTGACCAGGGGCGAGAAGACACTCGATTTTAAATTTGTGTTAAAGGATCCGCTTCCATTTAACTCGGATTAAATTTTCGCGAATTTTTCTATTTTAAACTGAACTTACTTATATTTGCGCTTGATAATACTATTTTAATAATTTAAACACGAGAAGATATGTTGGTCGCTAGAATAATAACACATCAAGCTTTTAAGGCAAATGGATTTGCCGAAAGCAATCTTCGTGCTTTTCGTCCTATTTAAGATACTCTTCGAAATAGGAGCGCATCGTGTTTGTTCAATCCGCTGGAGTGAGTAATCAGGTCGCTTTACTTCTTTTGAAAAACCAATTTATACAGATGAAAAAGCCGAAGTTCATTCGGGTTTTTTAATTTTCCGGATTTTCGTTTCTATTTAGATAGTCAAAGCTCTTCAGGGCTGCAGCGTTTTTAAAAAACAGGTGCGTTCGACTCTATAGGAGTAATTGACTGTGCATTAAGAAAAAATGCTTAATAGAATCGTAATCTCTAAAAGAATATTCCCGAAATTTTTTCAAAAAGGCTGCCGATTTCCAAGAGGAAATTGATGGCTAATTATTTATATTTTTTATAAAAATGGGAAGTAAATTATCTGGAAAAGATCTAGTAAAAATAGGTTTTCCACAAAATAATATAGTTAATACAGCTTTAGGGCTGATCACAAGGTATCGAAAGAGGGAAAATAAAGAAACCATTCTTCTTGAACTTGCTGAGTTGATAGAAGCTCCGGAGCGATTTATGGAGCATAAAATATGGGGAAAGGTCTCTGAAGGACTTGTTAAACCTGTTGAAGCGCGCATGCAGGAGCTTCATTCACATCGTGCTCCATTTAGCATATTTGGTGAAAATGAAATTGATGAGCAGGCAAAAAGACAGTTGTATGATGCACTGAGATTGCCTATTTCAAGACAAGGTGCACTGATGCCGGATGCACATACAGGTTATGGCCTTCCCATCGGTGGGGTACTGGCCGCAGAAAATGCCGTTATACCCTATGGTGTAGGAGTAGATATTGGTTGTCGGATGAGCCTGTCGATATTCGACTTACCAGGCAGTTATTTCAAAGGGAGGGAATTCCAACTGAAAAATTTATTGAAGGAAAATACCAAATTTGGTTTAAATGACACACATCGTGATAAGCATGACCATGTTATTTTCAGTAGAACTGAATTTCAGGAAATCCCACTATTAAAATCCCTGTTGGGTAAAGCTTACAGACAATTTGGGACTTCTGGTAGTGGAAATCACTTTGTCGAATTGGGCATTGTTGAGCTTCAAACCGTGCGGGAGGAATGGGGGATAAATCCAGGACAGTACTTGGGGATTTTATCCCATAGTGGCTCTCGGGGTCTGGGGGCGAATATCGCTAAGCATTACACAAGCCTTGCGGCGCAACAATGTCCATTACCGCGTCATGTCCAACATTTGGCCTGGTTAGATTTAGCAAGCCAAGAAGGACAAGAATACTGGATGGCAATGAATTTGGCTGGGGAGTATGCCCAAGCCTGTCATGCAGACATCCACCGACGTTTGGCTAAAGCACTTGGCGGTAATCCCGTGGTAACGATCGAAAATCATCATAATTTCGCATGGAAGGAATTAGTGAATGGGGAGGAATACATTGTTCATCGGAAGGGAGCAACGCCTGCAGGCAAGGGCGTGCTGGGGGTGATTCCCGGCTCGATGACAGCACCAGGGTTCATTGTTGAGGGAACGGGAAACCCCTTAAGTTTACAGTCTGCATCCCATGGAGCGGGGCGTGTCATGTCGAGATCCGCCTGCAAAAATAATTTGACAAAAAGCGCTATGCTGAAAGATCTGGAAGCACATGGTGTAGAATTGATTGGCGGTGCGTTGGATGAATCACCACGTGCGTATAAAGATATTCATCGGGTGATGCAATTACAGCAGGAGTTGGTAACTGTTCTCGGAATGTTTAGTCCGAAGATTGTACGTATGGACAAATAAGGTTATGAAAGAAAGGTATTTACAAATTTCTTCGGGACGAGGTCCTAAGGAATGTAATATGGCCGTTAGGTTGGTAGTCGACAGAATCTCTTTTGAAGGTAGTAAAGTTGGAGTTGAAGTCACGGAAATAGAAACAGAAGAAGTTGATGGACTTCCTTGTTCGTTAATCGTCAGATTTAGAGGAAAAGATATGGATCAATTGATTGATCATTGGATTGGTACAGTCTGTTGGGTGTGTAAAAGCCCTTTTCGTCCTTTACACAAACGGAAGAATTGGTTTGTCGAAATTAAAACGTATCATCCGGGTGAAAAGGAAAAGGTGTTGGATTTAAAGCATGTATATTTCCAAACGATGCGAAGTAGCGGTGCAGGTGGACAGCATGTTAATAAAGTAAGTTCTGGCGTTAGAGCGACGCATGCTCCGACAGGGATAAGTGTTCAGGTGATGGACACGAGATCGCAATTGCAGAATAAAGAGATCGCAATGCAGCGCTTGGCTGCACGTCTGCGGGATTTGGAAAGCGTTGAGTTAAATACGGCCAAAGAGCAAAAATGGAAAAACCAAATCGAGGTGACACGGGGACAGTCGAAACGGGTCTTTTATGGTCAGAAATTTATTGAGAATTAATAATTTGTATTGTTTTTACTGAAGCGAAAACCCTTGCTAATATATTGGCAAGGGTTTGTTTTTTTTAGTGGTATTCTATTGTTTAATAAGGGGTTGTGGTTTGTTTGTTCAGGCTTGGTGATATGGCTTTAGCTGTGTGAGACTTGTAATATTTTAACATTTGATGTTAAAATATGGGTAATATTGGTCAATATCATAGCGTGCTCTGTTTCAACATTTGCATAAATTAGATTTTATAAAAGCATTTTAAACTAACTAACAGAGACTAGCTTATGAACAAAAGAAGTATTGCAATACTAGCATCCAATATACTAGTATGTTCTGCGCTTTATGCCCAAACAGCACTTAAAGGCAAAGTGTTGGATCAAGATGGCAAACCAATACCGGGGGTATCGGTGACCATTCGAGGCGGTGCCGGCACGCAGACAGGAATTGATGGTGGATTTTCATTAACATATACAGGTGGAGGAGTTTTAAATGTCACTGCAGTTGGTTACAAATCTAAGCAGATTCAACTTAGTAATCAAACGAATTTAAACGTTACATTAGAATCTTCAGCGGAGAATTTAGATGAAGTGGTGGTTACCGCATTAGGTATCACAAGGGAGAAAAAATCGTTGGGTTATGCTATGCAGGAGGTTAAAGCAAAAGAACTGACAGATGCAGGACAATATAGCCTAACAGGCGCATTGGCGGGAAAGGTTGCGGGGGTACAGGTGAACCAATTTGGTGGAGCTATAGGTTCTTCTGCCCGTATTTCTATCCGTGGAAATACGTCATTACAGGCAAATCAGCAACCGCTTATCGTAGTGGATGGTATTCCTATTACAAATGATTCTCAACGTAGTGGTGATAATACGTATAGCGGGGTGGATTACGGGTCGGGTTTAAATGACATTAATCCAGATGATATAGAAAGCATCAACGTACTGAAAGGTGGGGCAGCGGCACTATACGGTATGCGTGCTGGTACAGGCGTTATTATGATTACGACAAAATCTGGAAAACGCGCCGAAAACGGAGTGCAGATTTCGTACGATGGTAATTTTTCCATCGACAGGGCGGCCAATTTACCGAAGTACCAAAATTTATATGGTCAGGGATCACGGGGGGATGAATACAGTTTTAAGAAATTTGGTGGAAATCTATCCTATCAGGATTATGTAACCCAAAATTCATTCAGTTATGTTGATGGTACAGGAAACATTGGTGTTAATGATAATATCGATGAATCTTGGGGTCCTCGCATGGACATTGGCTTGTTGATACCACAGTTTAATAGCCCGGTTGTGAATGGTGTACGCCAGGCAACAGCATGGAATTCGCATAAAAATAATGTTAGAGAGTTCTTCCAAACTGGTTTTTCCCAAAATCATAACATTTCATTGCTTTCCAAATCAGATCGATCGTCTACACGTGCTTCAATCTCTTACCGAAATCAAACCGGAACGGTGCCTAATACGGATCAGAAAAAATATACAGCGCAATTAAATAATGAATATAAGGTTAGTGATAAAGTGTCTTATGACATTATGAGTAATTTTACGCGCACAGAAAGTAACAACTTGGTCACTCAGGGATATGATGCTGCCAATCCAATGAATGGCCTGATCTGGTTTGGCCGTCAGGTGGATATGCAGGACTTGAAAAAGAACTGGGATCAAAAAGATGCACAAGGGAAATATACCTATTACAATTGGAATTCCGCTTACCATATGAATCCTTTTTATACGATGCATGAGTCTCTTAATGCTATGAAAATGAACCGTGTTTTTGGTAAGACCTCATTGTATTATCAACCCTTTGATTTTTTGAAATTTGAGGGACGTGTAGGCTTGGATTACTATAATACACATATGTTTGAAACGACATATTTTAACTTTGATAATAAGAATGGAAAGTTCGATGAAATAAAAAATAGTAATTCCGATTTTAATGCAGATTTTATTGCAAATTTTAATAAACAGTTTGGCGATCTGAGTTTAACCGGTATTTTGGGGGCAAATTATCGGGACTATCAATATGAAACAAATACACTAGGAGCAAAAGGATTAAATGTGTTGGGGGTCTATACCATTTCGAATAAAATCGGAGATGCTTACACCTTTATGGACCATTCTAAAGGCCGTTCCAATTCGGTATATGGACAGGCTAATTTGGGCTGGAAAGATCAATTGTATTTAGATTTAACAGCGCGGAACGATTGGTCTTCAACGTTAAAAAAATCCTTTTTTTATCCTTCGGCAAGTTTAAGCTGGATTCCAACAGCTTCATTTGAAGGTCTGAAAAGTGATTATTTGAATTTTTGGAAAATGCGATTTAATTTGGTTAAAGTAGGTAACGCTACACGACCTTATCAAAATGGAAACTATTATTATGCGCAAACAGACGCCTATAATAACCTGGCGCAAATGTACAAAAGCATGGTTTATGCCATTGAAGGCTTGGAACCTGAAGCCATTACGTCTTATGAAATTGGTACTGAACTTGGTTTATTCAAAGACCGGCTCCATTTAGATGTTACCTATTATCAAAAGGTAAATAAAAAACAATTGCTCCCAGTAACGACCTCCAATGTGGTTGGGTTTAGCAGTATCTTCCTAAATGCGGGAGAAATTCGAAGTAAAGGTATTGAAGTTCAGTTACGCGGCGATATCCTGAAGCGCGAAGATGGGTTGAACTGGACAACGACTGTCAACTTTTCAAAAGATAGAAACAAGGTTGTTGAACTTTATCCCGAATTGGGTTTGAAAGACTATAGACAGGGTTGGACTTGGGGTATTTCCAATATGGCGTCTGTAGGACGCCCATGGGGCAGCTTGGTAGGACCTGGTTATGATCGTGTAGAAGATGGGCCTATGAAAGGTGCTATTAAAGTGGGGTCCAACGGTCTGGTTTCTACACCTATTGATGGTCAAGTGATTGGTAATGCTGTGCCAGACTTCTTGGCTTCGATGCGTAATGACTTCACCTTTAAAGATTTTAGATTTGGCTTTATGCTCGATTTCCGTAAGGGAGGAGATATTTGGTCACAAACAATGTCCCATGGTTATGCGACGGGTATAGCTGAAATTACTGCTGCGGATGGCATTCGTGAAAGGGCTATTCTTGCCGGTCGTGACGTGATGAAAAACGAACGATTTGCAATGTCAGACGGAAAAGGAGGCTGGGTCGCAAATACCATAGAGACTACTGCGCAGGACTGGTATGAAAATGGAGGCATTGCCGAAATGTATGTTTTTGATGGTTCTTTTCTGAAATTAAGAGAAGCCTATATTTCGTATAATTTACCTAAACATCTGTATAGTAAAATAAAAGGGATTAAGCGTGCTAATATTTCTGTCACAGGTACCAATTTAGCATTGCTTTGGGTACATAAATCGAATACGATGCGGTTGGATCCGGAAGGCGGAGGTGTATCTAGTGATTCTAGAGGTGTAGGATTTGAGCAAGCCAGTGTTCCAAACTCAAGAAGTATAGGTCTTAAACTTGGTTTTACATTTTAATTAACACATAAAGTTTAAGATTTAGAACCCCAAAAAAATTATGATTATGAATACTTTCATTAAAAAACTAAAATATACGCCTTTTTTAGCAGTTCTTCTGGTTACAGGGTGTACCAAGAATTTTGAGAAAATAAATACCGATCCGGATGCTTTAAATGATGTTCCGCCACAAAACATGCTGGTTAATGTGATGCGGAATGCAGGTGACCAATTTGGTGGCGATGTTGATGGGTATGGTACATTTGCTGGGTATATTGTTAAAATTCAATATCCTGATAATTTAAGTGGATTGATCCCAACAAATAATACTTATGGCAATCGCTGGGCCGCTTGTTACTATAATATCACCCAAATGAAGGATCTGCTAAAAAGGACTGATGCCACTGCAGAGGGGTATAAAAATACAAGGGCTATAGCAAGAATTTGGAATAACTATATGTGGTCCTATTTATTGGATGGCTGGGGAGATATTCCGTATTCAGAGGCATTTAAAGGACGGCCAGATGATGGTTCCGTATTAAAAGCCAAATACGATAAGCAAGAAGATATTTTTCCAGCGGTGTTAGCCGATCTCAAATCAATTGCGGATGAACTAGCCGCTGGGATTGGTGCCGATGAAACATTGGAATACGATATCGTGTATGGGCCTAAAAATTCTGGGCCAGATAATCTAAAGCAGCAAATGCTGAAATGGCAGAAATTCTGTAATTCTTTGCGTTTGCGGATGGCGATGCGGATATCATCCGTTGCTCCTGCTTTAGCTAAATCTACGATTGAAGAAATTGCAGGTAATAAGACAAAATATCCAATCATCGAAACCAACGCGGAAAATTGTCAAATGGTTTATCCGGGAACGCTGCCTTATATGGAACCATGGTACAAATCAGGTATCAATGGTAATCGGATCAACAACTGGGGTATGTTTGATATTTTTATCGATCATTTGAATGAAACAAAAGATCCTAGAATTGCTTCGATTGCACAGAAAAATAATGCCGGTAAGTATGTAGGATTTGTCAACGGTTCGCTTACCAACCCTTCTCCATCGACATCAATTTCATGGATTGGTTTGCATTACATCAACAATCCTGCTGGAGCAGTACCTTTTTATCGTGCATGTGAAAGTTATTATACATTAGCAGAAGCTGCTTTATCGGGATATAATGTTGGAATTTCCGCTAAAGATGCCTATGAAAAAGCTGTGACATTATCAATGGAAGATAATGACGTTGCAGCATCCGATGTTACGACTTATCTTGCCGGAGCTGGTAAATTTGATGGAACGAAAAATCGCATCTATTGGGATATGTGGGTCGCTCTGTTTAAAGAAAATTTTGAAGCCTGGAGTTTGTACAGAAGGACTGGAATTCCTAGCACCAACTATCCTTCAAAAATTCAAAATTCTGCAATCGCACATACAGATCAGCCTTGGCGTTTGCCTTACCCGAATAATGAGTATTTATATAATACAGAAAACGTGACAGCAGCAGCAGCTGGAACTGTAAATTATAATTGGGGAAAACGATTGTGGTGGGCAAAAGACAATGGAAAAAACTAGTTTAAAATGTTTTATTGAGCGGGTATCGAAAGATCCCGCTTTTTTTTGCTCGTTTGGATAACAATTTACTCCCACAGTGGACTAAGATGTCTTGTTGACATTTTGGATAAAGCCTCAATTTCAAAAAGTTGAGGCTTTTTAATTGGTAATACATCCCTTTAAAAAAGGAGTGTACAGTTGTCAAAGGTATTTAGCAGACTGAGGGAAGGCTTTAGCCGCTGAAATAATTTACAATAATTAATTGGGGTAATACCGTATTTTCTTCTGTGATTTACCTTTAATGTAGAAAATAATTTGCTTTATTGCGTTGATAATTAGTATCTTTAAGAGGAAGGCTCTAAAAAGGAGTTCTTCAGACTAAGTAAACTTAAGTAATCGCTGTAGCCTGCATCTAGAGAAGGCTATAGGGTTTGGAATTTCAAATTCGATATTATGATAAAATCCTCGGGCTTCCTTTTTAAGGAAGCGATCAAGAATGAAAAACCATTACAAATTGTTGGAGCGATTAATGCTAATCATGCCCTTTTGGCTGAACAGGCTGGTTTTAAAGCTATTTATCTTTCAGGAGGAGGTGTCGCAGCCGGTTCACTGGGAATTCCAGATCTTGGGATAACAACACTTCAGGATGTTTTGATTGATGTGGATCGCATTACAAATGTGTGTAAACTTCCTTTGCTAGTGGATATTGATACTGGCTTCGGGCCTTCGGCATTCAATGTTGCACGTACAATAAAGTCTTTAATTAAAGTGGGCGCGGCCGCAGTTCACATGGAGGATCAGGTGGGGGCTAAACGTTGTGGGCACCGGCCTGGGAAAGAGCTCGTCTCTCGGGCTGAAATGGTTGATCGCCTGAAAGCGGCGGTGGACGCACGAACGGATGAGCATTTTGCCATTGGTGCACGTACAGATGCACTTGCTTCTGAAGGCCTTGAACTTGCTTTGGAAAGAGCGGTGGCTTATAAAGAAGCTGGAGCGGACTTTATTTTTGCTGAAGCAGTACATCATTTGGAGCAATACATTCAATTTAGTGCGGCAACAGGTCTTCCTATTTTGGCGAATATTACCGAATTTGGACAAACACCGTTGTTTAGCCTGAATGAACTACGTCAAGCGGATGTTTCTATTGTCCTTTATCCACTATCTGCTTTCCGCGCCGCTAATAAGGCGGCTACAACTGTTTATTGTCACATTCGGGAGGACGGTGGGCAGGTTAATGTGATCAACGACATGCAGACGAGAGAAGAGTTATACAGAAGTATCGATTATTATGCCTATGAAAATCGATTGGATCAATTGTTTAACAAATAATTATATTCAGATGGAAGAGACAAACAGCACAGGTTTTAAGCCCAAAAAAAGTGTAGCACTCTCTGGTGTAGCAGCTGGTAATACGGCTTTGAGTACTGTCGGAAAAAGTGGTAATGATCTGCATTATAGGGGGTATGATATTTTAGATCTGGCGCATCAGGCAAGTTTTGAAGAGGTCGCTTATTTACTTATTTATGGAAGTCTACCAACACAGGCCCAGCTCGTCACTTATCAAAGTCAGCTGATCAGTCAACGTGGTCTGCCTATTACCGTTCAACAGGTCCTCAAGCAGTTGCCATCGACGGCACATGCCATGGATGTTTTACGGACTTATGTTTCTTTTTTCGGCAGTGTTTCGCCCGAGAAAGACAGTCATCCCATTGCCGCGGCCCGTGACATTGCAACTCGCCTGATGGCTTCGATGGCCTCAGCACTGTTGTACTGGTATCATTTTAGTCAGCATGGACGTGAGGTGCAGGTAGAGACATCAGATGCAACGTTGGGCGGGCATTTTTTGCATTTGCTACACGGAAAATCGCCATCGTCTTCTTGGGTAAGAGCGATGCAGATTTCACTAAATTTATATGCCGAACATGAGTTTAATGCATCTACATTCACAGCTCGGGTAATCGCCGGTACAGGGTCAGATATGTATTCCTGCATCGCTGGTGCGATAGGTGCGCTACGTGGACCTAAACATGGCGGAGCCAATGAGGTCGCTTTCGAAATTCAGAGTCGTTATGCAAATGCTGATGAGGCAGAAGCGGATATCCGGAAGCGATTGGCAAACAAAGAAGTCATTATTGGTTTTGGCCATCCTGTATACACAATCTCGGATCCAAGAAATCAAGTGATAAAACAAGTGGCCAAAGAGCTGTCGGAAGAAGCGGGCGACATGACGCTCTACCTGATCGCTGAACGGTTGGAAAAAGTCATGTGGGAAGAAAAGAAAATGTTTCCGAACCTGGACTGGTATTCTGCGGTGTCTTATCATATTATGGGTATTCCAACGGAGATGTTTACGCCGTTATTTGTCCTCTCACGTATTACAGGCTGGTCAGCGCATGTTTTCGAGCAGCGTCAGGATGGAAAAATTATCCGACCAAGTGCAAATTATATTGGTCCTGAGGACAGACCTTTTGTACCTCTTTCCGAACGGTAAATTTGGATCGGGAAAAGGCATTAAAAAGTACTTTTTAAACGTTGGGCTTTGAGGAATAGCTTAGCTCAAAAAAAAACGAATTATATTAATAAATAGAACGAGAGTCTTATACGAAAATACACGAATGAGTTCAGCAATATTAAATGAAAGACCACAACCGGATCAGGTTTTAGTGGACATTGTGGACTATGTCCTAAATTATAAAATTGAGGAAAAAGTCGCTTGGAATACGGCCTTTTACTGTTTTCTCGATACCATTGGCTGCGGTTTGGAAGCATTAACCTATCCTGCCTGCACCAAATTGTTGGGGCCAGTTGTGGCAGGGACCATTGTGCCGAACGGTGCTCGGGTACCGGGTACAAATTTTCAATTGGATCCCGTTCAGGCAGCATTCAATATCGGCACGATTGTTCGATGGTTGGATTTTAATGATACCTGGCTGGCAGCAGAATGGGGGCATCCATCCGATAATCTAGGGGGAATCTTAGCTGTGGCAGATTGGTTGAGCCGAACAAATATTGCAAACGGGCAAAAACCGCTGAAAGCTAGGACGGTGCTTGAGGCAATGATTATGGCCCATGAGATACAAGGTGTCTTAGCACTTGAAAACTCGTTTAATAAAGTGGGGCTAGACCATGTTATTTTGGTGAAGGTAGCTTCAACAGCGGTCGTAGGGAGGCTCATTGGCCTCACAAGAGAAGAGCTGCTCAACGCGGTTTCTTTGGCTTTTGTGGATGGACAAGCCCTACGCACTTATCGGCATGCGCCAAATACAGGTAGCCGAAAATCTTGGGCAGCCGGAGATGCAACTTCACGTGCTGTCCGATTGGCCCTGATCGCAAAAACTGGAGAAATGGGCTATCCTTCTGTTTTGACAGCACCAATATGGGGATTTTATAATGTGTCTTTTAACGGAAATCCATTTAAGTTTCAGCGGGGATATGGATCATATGTGATGGAAAATATTCTTTTTAAGATTTCTTTTCCAGCTGAGTTCCATGCACAGACAGCAGCAGAAGCTGCTATGCAACTTCATCAACAACTGAAAGAATTTGGAAAAAGCAGCTCAGATATCGCCCGTGTAACCATTCGTACACATGAAGCGGCTATCCGGATCATTGATAAAAAGGGGGCTTTACATAACCCTGCCGACCGTGATCATTGTATCCAATACATGGTGGCTGTTCCGTTGATCTTCGGCCGTTTGACGGCTGATGACTATGAAAACCATATCGCTTCGGATCCAAGAATTGATGCGCTTCGCGATAAGATCTCCTGCGTGGAAGATGCTCAATTCACTGCTGACTATCACGACCCACAGAAACGTGCGATATCAAATGCTTTAACAATTGAACTGATTGACGGTACAATATTGCCTGAATTGGTCGTTGAATACCCGATAGGTCATCCAAGAAGGAGGGCAGAGGGAATCCCTAAATTAATCGAAAAATACAAAACAAATCTTGCTCGGGTATTTTCTGAAAAACAGCAAAAGGAAATACTTACAGCTACCTTGGATTACGATACTTTTCTCGAACAGGATGTCTCGCAGCTGATGGATTTGTTTGTGCGCTAATGATATATAGAGCATGGGGTGATCGAACTATTTGTTTTGTCACCCCTGCTTTCGTTTCTATTACATCGTTAACTACAACGAATATTCTTTTAAGGTTGCAACCTTTTGTTTTTATGATTACCTGATACTTTAGTGCACTTAAACAGCTTATGTACGCTTCTTTAGAAGAAAGAAGATAGATTGGCTAATCTATCGCCAATTTGAGCCAAAACCACTATAAAATCTGAAATTCTTTTTTGCCAGCTCTCTTAAAGATTCTGGTATATCCCATTGCTCACCTTTGGGCAGAAAGTCTTCGCATTCAGCAATGAAAATAGGAAGCGTTGTGCGGTCGATATGTCCAAATACTCCACCTGTATAGGATGCATACCCTACACCTAAAATAGAACCAATATCGCCATCGATGGGTTGGTTGAGTACGCCTTCTGCGAGACATCGATAGCTATCCAATGCCATGACATGCAACAAACGTTTCCGGATAATTGAAGGTGTTACATTTTCTTTTGTAGATGCAATTACAGGGTTTTTCCAAATTGTTTTCTTTTTGGTTTCATAGTCATAATCGTAGAATCCGGCGCTTGATTTTTTTCCTTTTCTCCCTTGATCAACCATATCTTTGAGGTAGCTGTATGCGCGTTTTTGGCTGGCATGTAGACCGGGTAGTTGATCATAAACGTGTAGCATCAATTCCAATGAGATTTCGTCTAATACCGCTAAGGGGCCCACGGCAAATCCTGCAGCCATCGCTTCCTCTTCGACCAGTGTCGGTGAGATGCCTTCCAGTACCATTGTAATACCTTCGAGTAAATAATTGAAGAAAATACGCGAGGTGAAAAAGCCCGGACCATCCTGCACGACTATCGGAATTTTATTGAGGCGTAAAGCTGTGGTAAGTGCTTTCTCCAAAGTTTTTTGCTCGGTTTGTTTACCGCAGATGATTTCGACAAGTGGCATGCGGTCTACAGGGGAAAAGAAATGCATCCCTATAAAATTTTTAGGATCATTGGTTGCTTTAGCAAGCTCAGTAATAGGCAATGAAGTAGTATTTGTAGCGAAAAAGCCATTTTCGTTTAAAGTGGGTAGGCTTTCTTTTGTCACCTCAGCCTTTAGGCGGAAATCTTCAAATACAGCTTCTATAATGCAGTCAGATCCATTAAGGTCATCGACTTGGTCAGTTGGTTTTATGCGCGCAAGCAATTGCTCTCGTTGTGATGGGCTCATGGCCCCTAAAGCCAGTGATTTTTCACAAACCTGGCTAGAATAGGCTTTACCTCGTTCGGCTTGGGGAAGTGTAACGTCTTTTAAAGCAACTTCTATTCCTGCTCGGGCGGCCTCATAAGCAATCCCCGAGCCCATCATTCCGGCGCCCAGTATGCCTATTTTTTTTAGGCTATAGTCCCCAAGATGTTTTATACTGTTGGGTGATTTTGCCAATTGGACAGCATAATGAAGTGTACGGACCATGCTGAGTGGTTCGGGGCTATTTAACACTTCTAGGTATAAATTTGCTTCTCTCTCACTAGCTTCAACAGCTCTAGATGACGGTTTTTTTCTTAATAATTCAATAACTGCGTTTGTGCCGGGGTATAAACCGCGTGTTTTTTTTTGGATAGTAAGAATTGCTTCAGGCGTCAGTTCGTCAATTTGTTCTGTGTGATGGCCAGCATTGGTGCTGGGTGGATTAAGTATCCAGTTTATTGCTAATGATAGGCTGTCGCTGGGCTTCTGCGTCAATTCATTGATCAACCCAAGTTTATGTGCTTCTTCACTGCTCAGAAGTTTGCTTTGTGTCAGCAGATTTAGGGCATTTTCAGTACCTATCAATGCTGGTAAATAGATCGTTGTGCCAAAAGCTGTAAACAAACCATACTTACTCTCCGGAAAGCCAAACTGAAGTTTTTCTGAGGCGATACGACAATTAGACCATAGCATAGTCGCTAGGGCAATAGCTGTACAATTGTGTGAAATAAGAGATACAATGGGTTTTTTAAACGTTTCCCAATGCAATACTTTTGATGTAAGCTTGTATAAGTCCGAAGGGCTTGAGCGGCTTGAAGAAAACTGCTCAAATAATTGCGTATATTCGATTTTTTTGTCCTGAATCGGGCAGCTGTATATGACACCTATGGTATCTTCCCGTTCGAGAATGAACGTAACCAAATCAACAAATTGCGTGAGATAGTCTATAATATCCAACTGCTCGGGAGCCGCTGTCGATATAGGATGGATTGTAATGATGTGATGATTATCCTGTTCTACACGAAAGAGCGTGTGGGTCATATAAGATTTATTTTCATCCATTGTACTTGGTCATGATTTTTAAAAAGCTTTCTATTGTTTGGACTTTCCTGATTGATAAGTCACATGATCTATTGTCATTTTCGCGATAATTTCAAGCATGATTTCTGATGTTCCCCCGATAATGGTGCCGACACGGACATCGCGATATAAACGTGCGATTTTATAATCTTCTGTAAACCCATAACCACCAAATAATTGGAGACATTGGTTCACGACATTGACGGCGAGCTCACTTGCTTGTAGCTTCGCAATGGAACATTCTTGGACTGCATATTCGTTTTGGTCTTGGAGATCACAGCAATGGTAGACAAAGGCTTTCGTGGTAGCAATATCTGCTGCCATTTGTGCGATTCGGTGCCGTATTGTTTGAAATTCCTGGATTTTTTTTCCAAAGGCTTCACGTTGTGCGATATAATCAAGCGTATACTGAAATGCGGATTCTGCGGTAGCGAGACTATGAATAGCTGCGGTAAGCCTTTCCAATTGAAGTCCATCCATTAAATAGCGAAATCCTTCTCCCTCAATGCCAACAAGATGAGAAATAGGGACTCGTACGTTATTAAACCCTAGCTCGGCAGTGTCAGAGGCGTGCCAGCCTAATTTATTGATTTTGCTTGACGAGACTCCGGTTGCATTTCTGTCAATAAGTAATAAGCTTATACCCTTTGTTCCCTGGTCAGAAGCAGTTTTGACTGCTGTAATGAAGAAATCACCATAATAACCATTGGTAATAAATGTTTTAGATCCATTGACAATATAAAAATCGCCATCCCGAACAGCTGTTGTTTTGATCTGTTTTACGTCAGAACCAGCCCCGGGTTCAGTAATAGCAACAGCACTGACCATATCACCAGCAATAACCGGTTTAAGGTAGCGTACTTTCAGATTTTCTGATCCATATTTCAGTAGGTATGGAGCCGACATAAACTGAATGACAAGCGCGGAAATGGTAAATCCTCCAGAAAAACAATACGATAATTCTTCGCAGAGTATCAAGGAATAATAAAAATCAAGTTCTAGTCCACCATACACTTCTGGATAATTGAGTCCCATCAATCCCATATCACCCATTTTCTTCCACACATTTCGGTCGATCTCGCCCCGTTTTTCCCAATCATCGACGTAAGGTGTAATTTCTTTTCGAATAAATGCGCGAAGTGTATCGCGAAAAATCTGATGTTCAGCTGTAAACTTGATTGTCTGCATAATCGTTTATCTTGCTTTTGGTTATCTTATTGTAAGGTGGCCTTTTGAATGGCCGTCTAGTAGGATGTTATCTAAACGAATTTAGCGAAAAGCCTTGGCTTTTTGCAAATTTTTATTCTTTATTTTTCGTTCAATTGGTTAAGTAGGGAAGTTTTTGCGTTATTTTTTTTCTATTTATTCTGTTTTGATGAAAAAAATAAAACCGACTTGTTGTGGGTTATCTGTTATATTTTTTATCTTTAAGATTAGGAAGGGTTGTTGGGGATATGCTAGCGATAGGCCTTCAAAATTTTAGCAGAACAATTATAAACTTTTTATATCATGTCAAAGAGTGTATTTATCGTTGCAGCGAAACGCACACCAATTGGAAGTTTTGGTGGTGCCTTGTCATCTATTTCGGCGCCAAGTCTCGCGGCCCAGGTTGTTGGGGCTGTAGTTGATGAGGCGGGTATTTCCCGCGATATAGTGGATGAGATTATTATTGGTGCTGTTTTGCAAGCTGATTTGGGACAAGCGCCTGCCCGACAGGTAGCGCGGTTAGCAGGTTTGTCGGATCATACCGCTGCAACTACTCTTAATAAAGTATGTGCTAGTGGAATGAAAGCAATAGCTGTTGCTGCGCAAAGTATTCTATTGGGAGATGCTGATGTAGTGATTGCTGGTGGGATGGAGAGCATGAGTAGGGTGCCATATTATACGAATAGTATGCGTTGGGGAGCCAAATTTGGAGCCCAGAGTCTGGTTGATGGTTTACAACGTGATGGTTTGAGCGACGCTTATTCGAATGATGCAATGGGAATCTTTGCAGAGTTGTGTGCCGAGAAATATCATATTGGTCGTGAAGAACAGGATGTTTATGCGATAAGTTCCTATAAAAGAAGCCTAGAGGCTTGGCAAAAAAATAAGTTTTTAAACGAGGTTCAACCTATAACGATACAAAGTCGTAAAGGAGACGTCGTCGTTTCGCGGGATGAAGAGTTTTCGCAGGTCAATTTTGATAAGATACCTGAGCTTAAGCCTGCCTTTAAAAAAGAGGGGACTGTAACTGCCGCAAACGCATCTACAATAAGTGATGGGGCTGCTGCGGTATTGCTCGTGTCTGGCGAGAAATTGGAAGAACTTGGACTTGTGCCCTTAGCAGAGATTATTGCTTATGCTGATGCTGAGCAAGCTCCAGAATGGTTTACGACAACGCCAAGTATTGCCACAAATAAAGTATTAAAAAAAGCGGGTCTGACAATTGCGGACATTGATTATTTTGAATTTAATGAAGCCTTTTCTGTTGTCGCTTTGGCAAATGCACAGATTTTAGGCTTACCCATGAACAAAGTGAATGTTTATGGAGGAGCGGTATCTTTGGGGCATCCATTAGGATGTTCGGGAGCTAGAATTGTTGTAACACTAAGCAGCATCTTAAGACAGGAGGGAGGATCAGTAGGGCTGGCAGCGATATGTAATGGTGGCGGTGGTGCCTCGGCAATGATTATTAAAAAGATTTGATGCTTCTTCCAGATAAGATTGCTTTAATTTTATCTGGAAGAAGCTCACGCTTATTGAATTCGGTTGTTTTTAACCACATAGCTTCCAGGAAACTTATTTTATTTGCTATACAAGGTCGTACCTCTACTCTTCATACAGACGGCTTGCCTCGACTCCATGGAGCGCTAGCTCTGATTCGATTTCCGTTGGGTTGAGTCGAATACCTTCTATGGTTAACAGATTATAAATAGAATCCAAGTCGATCTTCCATTCGTGGATGCCATTCAGTTTTTCAACAGCTTGTTTGATTTTGTCTACAAGACTGGGATGTTGTGCATTAGTTTCGAAAATGAGCTTTTCCATAGTGTTTCATATTAGGCCTGATTAAAAATCAGGCGGGTTTAACCAAAATAGCGTAGACAATCATTTGATCGGCTAATTACAATAGTCTCAATATAAGGATAATAATCTGAAATTAATGTGTCAAAGTGACTAAATTGTAATGAAACTATTAAATTTTGTAATAAATACATGAGAATTTCACAGTGGTGTATTTGATCTAAAAGCGCTCAAATTTCATTTTATCGTAAATGAATAGAGGGTTTGGTCATCTGGGTTTTCTCAAGCTGGTTTTTCGTTCATAATGAAATTTTAACTAAGTTTGGATGAACATGACGACTGAGATCTCGAATATAATCATTCTGTTATTGCTGACTATTGTTGCTGTAATATTGGGTTTGTACCTCTTTTTAAGACAAAAATACCGGAAACTTGAGGTAGAAAATAGACAACAAAAAGAGCTTTTTAATCGTATGGATAATCAAAAGATAGAACATTTCCATCGGGCTCAATTAAATCCGCATTTGCTTAAAAATTCGTTGAACGGAATACTTTCCCATGCTTATCAAACCTATTATACGATGGACAAATTAGCCATGGTATTGGACTACGTTTTATACGAAAGTGAAGATGAACTCGTTTCACCGAAGGCCGAAATTGAATTTGCCCGAAATCTCATTGAGATAAACAAGGTAAAATTGAGCCCCTTATTTGATATCCGCGTTAAATTTGATATTGATGAACTAAATGACTCCATGTTGAACACACCGTCATTAGTCCCGCTTATGTCGGTTGATTTAATTGAAAATGCGTTTAAGCATGCGGATTTCCACGGTCCGGATTCTTTTATCGCTATTATGCTGACCTTTAAGAATGGTTTATTCGAATTAGTTGTAAGCAATCGAATATCAAAACGTTCACCATTACAAAAGTCTAAAAGTGGAATAGGCAGCAAAACTTTGGAAGAGCGTCTCATGTTGTATTATCCAGGTAGACATCAACTGCGGCGATTTGTAGAAAATGATGTCTATACTGCCAACCTTCAAATTAGATTGTATGCCGATTGAAAGAAATTTGAAATGTATTCTTTTGGATGATGAAATACCAAGCTTGAGATTTTTGAAAATGCTCTGTGAACAGATTTCTGGTTTAGAGGTGGTTAAAGCTTTTAATGATCCAGCTCCATTATTGAAGGAATACCGCAAGTTAAGTTTTGATTTTTGCATTCTGGATATTGAAATGCCGGAATTTAACGGATTTGACCTAGCCAAAGAGCTAAAAGACTTTCCGATTGTATTTTCTACTGCATATAAACAATATGCGAGCGATGCTTTTGACATCAATGCAGTAGATTATATGCGTAAACCATTGTCCCTGCAACGTCTTCAACAAGCCATTATGAAGGTTGAGCAACTAATTAGCAAGCGATCTGAAACTGTCTCTTTTGCGCAATTTAATACGAATAAAGGAAAAACAGTGTTGTATTTCGAACAGATTAACTATGTTCAAATAGCTGAAGTAGACAGCCGGGATAAAACAGTTTATTTGGCGGATGGTTCGTTTATTTTATTGAAAAATATAAGCTTTGATAAGCTGATGGAGATCTTGCCTGAACAGGATTTTATACGTATCAATAAAAAAGAGATCATTGCAACCAAGATCGTCAAATTTTTCTCCGCTGATGAAATTACAAGCAATTTGTCGGACGACCAAGATCTACCCCTTCTTTTTAATTTGGGCGAATCGTACAAGAAAATGTTTTTCGAGAAATTCAGTTGATTACAAAATTCTTTTGGTTCATTACATATTTTCTTAGACCTACCTGCTGAAAGGCATTAAAACTGCTACAGAATTATATTTTTGTTGAGACTGTATTTTATCCCCCCTTGTTTAAAGAATATTGGTCGGGACTTAGTATGCTATTGTCATTATATTTATTTTAATTGCTATTGAAGATGAGGAAATATAGGAATACAATTTTCTATGTAGTTTTAGTTGGTACATTACTTGGTGTGATGTATTGGATGATTCATTTGGGGGCACAGCTGGAGGCTCCAGAACTACTACGTGGAGAGAAAACAAGTCAAGGCGCCTGGAAGGATTTTACATCAACTTTATTCCATAGTCTGCAGCATCCGCTAGCGATATTACTGGCGCAAATCGTGACAATCATTATCGCTGCACGTATCATGGGATGGATTTGCATAAAGATTAAGCAGCCCGTCGTAATTGGAGAGATGCTCGCAGGTATCATATTGGGACCATCATTGCTGGGGCTCTATTTTCCGGAATTTTCGCATACACTTTTTCCTGTAGAATCGCTCAGTAATTTGCAGTTTTTGAGTCAAATTGGGTTAATCTTATTTATGTTTATCATTGGAATGGAGCTGGATTTGAATGTGCTGCGAAATAAAGCGCATGATGCTGTTGTCATTTCTCATGCGAGCATTGTGATCCCATTTACGTTGGGAATTTCATTGGCTTATTTTTTATACCTATTCCATCCACCTACAAATGTAGAGTTTCTATCTTATAGCTTGTTTATTGGTATTTCCATGAGCATAACAGCGTTTCCTGTTCTTGCTAGAATTATACAGGAAAGAGGATTGCAGAAAAGTAAGCTAGGTGCAATGGCGATTACCTGCGCTGCTGCAGACGATATTACAGCTTGGTGTATTCTAGCAGTCGTAATTGCAATTGTCAAAGCCGGTGATTTTGCTAGTGCATTGTATACAATCGGGCTGGCTGTTGCTTATGTGCTCATTATGATTAAGATCGTTCGTCCATTTTTGATGCGCGTTGGAGAGGTAAAAGGGAGTAAAGAAGCCCTAAGTAAGCCTGTTGTTGCTATTTTCTTTATTGTCCTGCTGTTATCTGCTTATGCAACCGAAGTAATCGGTATTCATGCACTTTTTGGTGCATTTATGGCGGGAGCAATCATGCCCGAAGGAAGTCGATTCAGAACAGCATTCATTGAAAAAATCGAAGATGTCTCTACTTTGTTGTTGTTGCCTTTATTTTTTGTCTATACTGGACTGCGTACGCAGATCGGTCTACTTAATGATCCTCAGTTATGGATGATTACCATTGGTATTATTTTGGTCGCGGTTATTGGTAAATTTGCAGGTAGCACGTTGGCGGCGCGTTTTGTCGGTCAAAGCTGGAAAGATAGTCTGAGTATCGGCGCGTTGATGAATACGCGCGGGTTAATGGAACTTATCGTCCTCAATATTGGATACGATCTTGGCGTTTTAAGTGCTGAATTATTTTCGATGATGGTTGTTATGGCATTGGTCACCACTTTTATGACAGGGCCATCTTTGGATCTGATCAATTTCCTTTATCGACCAAAGAAGAGTTTATTACAGGAAGATCTCCTGGATAAATCAAAATTTAAGATTCTATTGTCTTTTGCGAAAAGTAATACCGGGATTTCACTGTTGTATCTGGCTGATGCGTTAACCTTAAAATCAAAAAAGAACGCTGAAATTACGGCTTTACATATTGAACCTGCCAACGAGTTACATCATTATGAAGTGGAAACCCAGGAGCTGGATAGTTTCCGTGAAATCAAGCAGGTAGCGCAGCAGCTCGAGCAACCTATTCAGACAATCTTTAAAATCTCCAGTGATATCGACAGCGAGATTGTACAAACCTCCAATGAGCGAAATCAGGACTTATTATTGTTGGGTGTCAGTGAATCAATTTATGAAGGAAGCTTACTGGGACGTTTTTTAGATTTTACTACGCGTATTGTGAATCCTGAAAAGTTATTCCATACGGTTACAAATGCCGAATCTCCTTTTATGACATTTGATAGAAATCAACAGATCAATGCCAAAGTTAATGCGATGGTAGGCATTTTGATTGATAAAGAGTTTGTGAAGGCGAAGCGAGTGATTGTTCCTGTCGTTTTAAAAAATGATGAATTTCTATGTGAAATGATAAAACGTCTGATTCAGCATTCAGATGCTCAGATCATAGTTTGGGATCTCAACCAAGTGCTGAAGACCAATGAAAGCTTCAAGGAGAAATTGAGGCAATTGGAACAGCTTGTTCCCAACCATCTCACAATAACTGAAAGAGAATTAAATAGTGAGACCTGGCAGGACCAGGACTTAATGTTGATCAGCCTGCCCAGCTGGAACAAAGTTGTCAATAAAAAAGTAAATTGGCTTCCTTTCACGCCATCGACCCTGTTGATGGCAGATCGCAAACCATAAATAAAAAGTAAAAGCCCCTAAATTCAATAATCTAGGGGCTTTTACTTAAGGTATTATAAAGATCTATTTATTGATCTTTTCTATCTTGATTTTTAGTCCGATCAATTTTTCAATATCAGCTAAATACGGTCTTTCTTCTACATCGCAAAAAGAAATGGCTTTTCCTTCCTGACCAGCTCTTCCTGTTCTTCCAATTCGATGAACATAGGTTTCCGGTACATTGGGAAGATCATAGTTAATCACAAGCGGTAGTTGTTCGATATCAATTCCTCTTGCAGCAATATCGGTAGCGATCAAAATTTTAAGATGACTGTCCTTAAATTCACCTAAAGCTTTTTGTCTTGCATTTTGAGATTTATTTCCGTGAATGGCTGCTGCTCTCAAGCCATTTTTCGCAAGCAGCTTAACGATCTTATCGGCACCATGTTTTGTGCGGGAGAAGACAATAGTGCGCTCATGCTTCAGCTTTTTTAATATGCTTGTCAATAATCTGATCTTCTCCTTCTTTTCTACAAAAAATACAGATTGATTTACTTTCTCAGCCGTTGAGCTTACCGGTGTGACGTCAACCTCGACAGGTTTATGTAGTATCCCATGTGCGAATTTACGGATATTAGGAGGCATTGTCGCCGAGAAAAACAATGTCTGTCTCTTTGAAGGAACTTTGGTCAGGATCTTTTTGATATCATGAATAAAGCCCATGTCCAGCATATTGTCCGCCTCGTCCAATATCAAGATCTCGATTTTATCCAGAGAAACTATTTTTTGATTCATCAAATCCAGTAACCGGCCTGGGGTAGCAACAAGAATATCAACACCCTTTTTGATTTCTTTAACTTGCTTTTCTTGGCTTACTCCACCGAAAATAGTGCAATAGTTTAGTTTTAGATATTTCCGGTATAAGTTTATATTGTCTCCAATTTGAATGGCTAGTTCACGAGTTGGCGTAAGGATCAAAGCCCTAATCGGAACGAGCTTACCTAATGTCTTAGTTTCTTCAAGACGTTGTAAAAGCGGAAGTGCAAAAGCGGCTGTTTTGCCGGTTCCCGTTTGTGCACAACCAATAAGATCGTTGCCTTGCAATACAATTGGAATAGCTTTTTGTTGAATTGCAGTGGGGTGTGTGTAGCCTGTTTCGGTTATTGCTTTTAAAAGCGGAGCGATTAAACTGAGTTGTTTAAATTCCATAAATAGTATGTTCGAATTTGTCTTAAATAAAACCTTTGAGAATCCTTTTTATGCTTTTTATTTGAAAACTAAAAGTCTTCAACGGAAAAGTAAAAGATTGCTGAAAAATTGTAAAGGAAGAATAGGAAAAAGAAATGGGATAAGTCATTAAGAATTACCCCATTAACAAGAAAGTGTATTTTTTGGATTACGCCAATTTTACATTTGTAGCGCTGATCCCCTTTGGAGTTCTTTCTACATCATAAGTAACAACGTCGCCTTCAGATACTTGATTTTTAAGCGCAGAAACGTGTACGAAAACATCTGCACTACCATCCTCTGGTGTAATAAAACCAAAACCTTTAGTTTCATTGAAAAATTTAATTTTACCTGTATTCATTATTTTTAATTAAGTGCGGCAAGGTAGTCATAATAAATGATTAATCTTTTATTTTTTTTAATGAAATATAAAATATGTTGTGTAACTGAGCCTTTTTTTGAACAAGATGTTGATTGGAACAGCGTTAGAGGAAGGAATTTATCGAACATAAATGTATAATAAAACACAATCTCGCCAATCAATGTAACATGGTCAACTCATGATGTTGTTGTTAATGTTCTTATTAATTGTTTAGATAAATATTTGTTCTAAATATTTGTTCTTAGTGAAATTAGTATTAACTTCAACCGCCCCTCCCAAGGGCATGTTTTTCATAGGTAGATGTATGGTCGAGTGATTCTAACTCGACCATTTTTTCGTTTTTTTCATAGGGTTACGCTAGGTTTGTCTATATATATTTTACAATGCTTTTTGCGAGCACCTAGATTCATTTTTGTATTTTCATCGAAGCAATTTGTTTTTAATAATAAAGAAAGCACTTCTTATTCATGGCATTCATCTAAGCATATGTATTCTGCTCGTATTGAGAATTTAGATGATATCCAGTAAAAACAAAACTTAAACCAATATCCAATGAATAGAAAAGATTTTATCAAAACGTCTACTGTTTTAGCTGCATCATCATTTTTTTTTAATGCTAAAGGTTCATATTTTTTAGATCAATCCATCCGGGTTGGATTAATTGGTGTAAATGGTATGGGCTGGTCTGATTTGAATGCATTGTTAAAGAATGATGGCTTGGTGTGTACTGCTCTTTGTGATGTGGATGAAAATATTCTTAAAAAGAGGGCAGAAGAACTTCAAAAAAGAAATATACATGTCGAAACGTTTGTAGATTATAAGAAGCTACTCAATAGCTCGATTGTGGATGCGGTCATTATTGCAACACCGGATCATTGGCATTGCCTGCAAATGGTAGATGCCGTAAATGCTGGAAAGCATGTATATGTCGAAAAGCCTATTGGTAACTCCATTCTTGAATGTGAATTAATGGTTCAGGCAGCAAAAAAGAATAAGGCTATTGTACAAGTCGGGCAATGGCAAAGAAGTCAGCAACATTTCAAGGACGCCATTGATTTTGTTCATTCTGGTAAATTAGGCAAAATAAGATTGGTAAAAGCTTGGTCTTATCAAGGGTGGAAAAGTGCTATTCCCATAGTGCCCGATGAACCGGTTCCCGCAGGTGTACATTATACGGAATGGCTAGGTCCGGCACAAAAAAGACCATTTAATTCGAATCGATTCCATTTTAATTTTCGATGGTTTTGGGACTATGCAGGAGGTTTGATGACAGATTGGGGCGTGCATATGTTGGATTATGCTTTACTTGGGATGAAGGTTTCCGATCCAAAATCTATTATGGCCTCAGGAGGTAAGTTTGCGTTCCCGGACGATGCAGGCCAAACGCCTGATACGATGACTGCTGTGTATGAGTTTGATGGCTTCAATATCCAATGGGAACATGCCAAAGGAATTGATCTCGGGCCTTATAACCGCAATCACGGTGTCGCATTTATTGGTAACAATGGTACGCTGGTCTTGAATAGATCGGGCTGGGAGGTTATTCCAGAAAAAGGAAGGATGGAAGCGGTCACTATCCAACCTTCTTTAGATAATGGACTGGACAAACATATGGAAAATTTTGTAGCAGCAATTCGCCAACGTAATCCAGAAGTACTTCATGCACCAATTGAAGTGGGGGCGCATATTGCCATCTTTTCCCAGCTGGGAAATATTGCATTCAGGACAGGACAAAAACTCTACTGGGATAAAGATAAACAGCATTTTACCGATCAGAAAGCAAATAAATACTTAGCTTCTGTTTATCATAACGGTTATAAATACCCAAAAGTATAATGCATTAAAATTGGTTGTTGATTAATCATTATAATCAACAACCAATGGATCATTCCTTACTAATGATTCACGCCTTTATTTCTTAAAGAACAAATTCATTTGCAAGATCGATCTCCTCGCGATTGATGGAGTGCCCCGCGTTTTGATATACCATGAGCTTTACATTGGCATTCATTTGTGCTAAGATGGATACTGTAGCTTCAACGCGTTCAAGAGGAACATGGAAATCAGGATTGCTAGTGCCAATAAAAATAGGCGTTTGTGCGAAGTCACCCTTGTAATTATCCCTGTTAATTTCTTCACCTATTACTCCGCCAATAATTGCTATAGCGCCACCAAAGCGCTGTCCATGCCGTGCAAGGTATTCTAGTGTTAAACAGGCACCCTGAGAAAAACCAAAAAAATAGATATTTTCGGAGAGGATCCCATTGTCTAAAGCTAGTTTAACTGTATGATCAATCAGATCGATTGCGGAACTCAACCAAGGTTCGTTCTCTTGTACGGGAGCAATAAAAGAATAGGGGTACCAAGTTTGATTTTCTGCCTGCGGTGCAAGTAGTGCAAAATTATCGACATGAAGATAGGATGACATGCCAAGGATGTCTTCTGCACTCCCCCCACGACCATGGATCATGACAATGGCTTTTTTTGCCTGTTCTAAATTTTGACCAGCTGTTTTAATATTTATTGAATGACTCATTTTATCCTTTCATGTTTGGTAATTTATACCGTTTTTTTAAACCAAACGTCTTGATATAGTTCTGGATGACGATGAAACTGCGCATTTACATAAGGACATAATGGAACAATTTTCATGTTGTTTTCGCGCGCATGAGATACCAATTTCTCGAGCAGTATTTTTGCAAATCCTCTTCCCTCATAGGCTTCGTCCACCTCTGTATGATAAACAACAAGATTACCGTCAATGATAGCGATGCTCATTAAACCTGCTTTGCGTTCATCGGAGAATAATTGGAGCTCTCCACGTTGATTTTTGTCTAATACAATTTCAGTTCTTTCCATAACTTCCTCGTTTGTATAATGATGTTTATATAATGTTAATTAATCGATTTTTGGCAATGTCTGTTCAATCTGCGAACGGTAGCTTTCATATTGCTTTGGTAATTTCAGTGCCGATCCTAAGCTGGATAGCGGTTCGTCTACTGTAAATCCGGGATTGTCCGTAGCGAGTTCAAATAAGACACCACCAGGTTCACGAAAATAGAGTGAGAAAAAGTAATCTCTATCTATTTTTGGTGTGATATCTAATCCTGCTGAAAGCACCTTTTCACGATACTCCATCAAAACATTGTCGTCCTTTACCCGAAATGCGACATGATGGTTTGTGCCAGCTGCATTTTTGCCGTATGGCAGATTTTTATCCGCTATTATGTCAACGCTATTAGCGGTATCAATGCTATCAGTTGTTAACCTATAACGATTATCATCCTGCTGCTGGAGCGAATAACCCAAAATATCGGTCAATACTTTTAGTGTCGGATCTGCTTCTTTTAAAGAAAGTGTGATATTATGGAAGCCTTTTAGTGCGTGTTCGGCATTGATGTCAGTCGTTGTCCATGCCTTTCTATCATCTTTCGTTTCAATAAATTGAAGCTGTAATCCATCGGGATCATTAAATGAAATTAGCTTCTCTCCAAAAATTTCATTTTCCTGTAAACTAATCTGATGTTCCCCTAAACGATTTTTCCAAAAATCCAAACTCCCTTGAGGTACCGCATAGCCAATATGAGTTGCCATTCCCGCTCCCGGGGTACCCTTTCCGATACCTTCCCAAGGGAAAAACGTAAGGATCGTTCCCGGTTCGCCCTGTTCATTACCGAAATAGAAGTGGTAGGTCCCAGGGTCGTCGAAATTAACTGTTTTTTTGACAAGGCGTACGCCCAGTACTTTCGTATAAAAATCAAGATTTCGCTTTGCATTATCGGCTATCGCGGTAATGTGGTGTAGTCCTAATATTCTATTTTCCATATCTGATATTTTTATTTTATTAACTGATGTAAAGTTACATCGAGCAATAAGGAATTTTATTGAACTAGATTAATAAAAGCTATAATTGGCATTTTTGTTTTTATAACAATATTGATTTTCGAAAATATATAAAAAAACACCTGAAGTTGGGGACTTCAGGTGTTTAACCTAACCAATTATTAACCTAAATTTATGAAATGTATATTTCTGAATATTATACTATAGCGATAAATCCAATTATCATGCCAATATTTTATAGTGTAAATGACCTCAGATAAAAGCCTTATATATTGTATAATTTAGGTAAATTGGATTGTGTTAATGTGGGGTGTGAATCGATGAATTCAATTAAAAATAGATTTAAAGATGAAAAATGGAACAATAGTTAAGGTCATGACTTTCTCTGTTTTATTGCTAACGCTGGGTTGTCAGCAGCCGCAGACAAATGAATCAAAGGAGACTGCGCAAAAACAACTTGACGAAAACAAAGAGAATAAAAGAATCGTTTTAGATTTTTATCAGCAAATGTTTGGTGATAAGGATGTTTCTGCAGTTGATAAGTACATTTCCCCTCAGTATATCCAACATAATCCCTCTGTTGCGGATGGAGCAGCGGCATTTAAGCTCGCTGCGGCGAAATGGTTTGAAGGGCAGCCCAAAACGAAGATTGATGTACAACACATTGCGTCGGATGGAGATTTGGTTTTCATTCACCTAAAAAATAAGAATCCAGATGGTAGTCTCAAATCGACTATTGATATCTTCAGGCTGGAAAAAGGTAAAATTGTGGAGCATTGGGATGCACAGCAAGATGTTCCTAAAAATGCAGCAAACGCACATCCTATGTTTTAAGGATATCAAAAAATCGCATTTCTTCTTTCCTTTACGTTTTAGTCCCTCTTAATTGTTAGTGGAGATGTCAGGTATGGTAAATTATGTCTAAATTTAGGCCTAAATCATTTTTCTGAGCAAACCACTAATTTTAATCATGAAAAGAGTCCTAGGCCTAAGTTTTTTTTATCTGTTGTTTTCTGCATGTAGTGTTCATTATAGTCCCAAAGATCATCCCTATGTATATGTGCAAAAGAAAGATCGCGAGGTTAAGGAATGGAAGCTGGTATGGGAAGAGCACTTTAATTCCCCTAAGCTAGACAGTAGTAAATGGTCCCGGATTCCAGCAGGCGGAGCCGACTGGAATCGCCACATGAGTACAGATGACGCCTGTTTTGGATGGGAAAATGGAGAGTTGATTCTTAAAGGAATTAAAAATACAGACAAAAATAGAGATTCAAGACAATTTTTGACAGGCGGGATATGGAGTAAGGGAAAGTTTGCTTTTCAGTACGGACGTATAGAAATCCGAGCTAAACTTGGAAGTGCAAAAGGGGCATGGCCCGCCATGTGGATGTTGGCAGAGTTGGACAAGTATGGAAAGTATCCGAGAAATGGTGAAATTGATATTATGGAACATCTTAATTTTGATAATATCATTTACCAGACAACACATTCATACTATACCTTAGATCTGGGGCAAAAGGAGAATCCCAAACATTTTGGTACCGCTTCGATCAAATCAGAGGAGTACAATACATATGGTATAAGCTGGTATCCCGATCGTATTGTATTTCAGGTGAATGGAGTTGATACCTTTACTTATCCACAGGTTAATGGAGTAGACCCCACTCAGTGGCCTTATGATCAACCCTTTTATCTATTGATTGATCAACAGTTGGGCGGGAGCTGGGTTGGTGAGGTAAATCAAGACCAGCTGCCTGTTGAGATGCGTATTGACTGGGTTAAAGTTTACCAATAGTGTTCAACAAGTCTCAGAAGGATAAAAGATGAAAAAGATCGCCGACTATTGAACCGCAGTTTTCTGATAACAGTGAAATATCCTAATTTTAGAGGTGACCTATGATTAGGTGATAAAAACTTAATATACACGACATAGGAAAAATGTTTACTTTTGGCCAAATTATGGAAGATAATACGATATTCAAGATTAGCAATAAGATTAAGGAAATTCGAAAAGAAAAAGGAATTACCATACAGGAAGTTGCTGATAGAGCTGGGGTAAGCAAGGGACTTATTTCGCAGATTGAAAATAACAGAACAATACCCTCCTTACTGGTATTGATTAATATCATCAATGCACTGAATATTGATCTTAATGAGTTTTTTAAAGATTTTAATTCTGAATTGGATTCAGGCCCCGTGGTCGTTCGGAAAAAAGATACTTATAGTCCGTTTGAAAAAGAGTCGGCGATAGGTTTCCATTATAAAAGGATTTTTACATCTGCGATGGATAGTTCAACAATGGATATTGTTCTTTTGGAATTGCTTCCAGATGCACAGCGACCAATGGTTGAGACCGAAGCTTATGAATATAAATATATCATTAGCGGACAGGTTGAGTATATCTTCAATGATCAAAAAATTAGCTTAGAAGAGGGCGATTCGATCTTTTTTAATGGTCGATTGTCACATACACCGCGCAATGTTGGAAGTGAAAAGGCCGTCATGCTAATTGTATACTTTTTTGAAAACAAGAAATAGAAGATAACATGTTAACTGTCAGAGCATCATTGAATCATTCAATGATGCTTTTTTCATTTTATACTTTTCGTATCGCAAAGGGATGCTTATATTTGTTTATAAATACTTAACAAAAGTTTAGTCTTGTGTTAATTTCCAAAATTTACTTTTGATTGCGGACAATGAGGTCTGTTAACAAGTTTAAATGATGGAGTTAAACCAACGAATAAAAAGACGCATAAATAGACTGGATGAGAAATCTGTGGCTATTGTTCTGGCTGTTACAGCATTTTTATGTTACACGAGTATGTATTCATTTAGAAAGTCATTTACGGCATCTGCTTTTGCAAATGATACTATTTTTGGTGTCGATTATAAAGTCTGTATGGTGGTCATTCAAATGCTGGGGTATTTGTTGTCCAAGTTTTATGGCATTAAATTTATCTCTGAAAGTAAACAACGTAATAGAGGGCGGTATTTAATCGGTTTGATTTGTATTTCATGGATAGGGCTTTTGGCATTTGCAGTTTGTCCGAGACCTTGGAATGTTGTCTTTCTTTTTATCAATGGTTTTCCATTGGGAATGGTTTGGGGGTTGGTATTTAGCTATTTAGAAGGAAGGCGGTTTACAGAGATTATGGGGGCAGTGATGTCCGTAAGTCTGATTTTCGCTTCAGGACTGATAAAAACGGTTGGGCGGTGGTTGATGTCTTCTTTTCATGTTAACGAGTTTTGGATGCCATTTTTGACGGGTTTACTTTTTTTTCTGCCCTTTGTTTTGTGTGTATGGATATTGGAAAATGCTCCAGGGCCAACAGAAGAGAATAAGAAGCTACGGACGGAGCGCATTGCGATGGATAGTAAAATGCGAAAACACTTTTTTAAAACCTTTATGCCGGGTATCGTTTTGACTATTATCGTTTACACCATGCTTACTATTTTACGTGATGTACGCGATAATTTTGAGGTTGAAATCTGGCAGATGTTACATGTGAAGGGGGCGGGCATTTTTGCAAAAGTTGATGGGACTATCTCCTTGATTGTACTGCTGCTGGTAAGTTGTCTAATCATGGTTAAAAATAATCTTAAAGCATTTAAGTTGATCCATTATATGATCATTATAGGTTTTCTGACTGCAGGTATTTCTACCTATTTGTTTACGAAACAATGGATTGACGGTTTAAGTTGGATGTTGCTCGTCGGTTTGGGCTTGTATATGGCATACATCCCTTACAATGCCATATTTTTTGAGCGAATGATCGCTACATATCGTATGAAAAGTAACATCGGCTTTGTTATGTATATGGCTGACTCAATCGGTTATTTGGGTAGTTTTCTGATATTGGTAAACAAAGAGTTTATGCCAAATTCTGTTACTTGGGGAAATTACTTTATTCAATTGGTCTTTTTAGCGTCTATTATCGGAGCGATTTTGGGTATATTTTCTCTTCTCTATTTTATTCGAAAAAAAGAACAGATGAAAGGAAGCGACGATGAATTATTGGCCCCTTGGCATACCACAAAAGGAGAAGTGCAAATTAGTTAACTATACTTTTTTATGATATTCTATTTATAAAGATGAAAACAAATACATATGATTTAATTATTGTTGGGGGTGGAATTTTAGGGACCTTTCATGCTTATCATGCGTTAAAAATGGGATTACGCGTGCTCCAACTCGAAAAAGATAATTTCCCCGTGGGATCTACCGTTCGTAATTTCGGACAAGTAGTGCCATCGGGGATGGCCGGTGAATGGTTTGATTATGGTGTAAGGGGACTTGAAATATATCAGTCTATTCAGAAAGAGATGGATATATCCGTTAGAAATAACGGCAGCATCTATATTGCTTCGGATAGTGATGAAGTTCAGGTGCTTCACGAGCTATCTAAGCACTATCAGGGAAAAGGATATGATCATGAACTTTGGTCAAAGGAACAGGTTTTATTGAAATATCCCGTAATGAATGCTGATTATGTTAAAGAAGCTATCTTTTTTCCGCAGGAACTCAGTGTAGAGCCCGAGTCAATGATTAGACAGCTGCATATTTATATGCAAAATAAGTTTGTGGACTATACGTTGAAATACGATACGACAATTGTGGCCTGCGAAGATAAAAATGATGCTGTTGTTGTCACGAGCAGTACGCTAGAAAACTTTGACGGGAAGAAATTGCTTATCTGCAATGGATACGAGTTTAAAATTTTATATCGGTCCTTATTTGATAATAGCGGGCTTGAAATTAGCAAGTTGCAAATGATGCGTACAAAGCCTTTGGCTCATATTCATCTTCCTGGGAATATCTTAACTGGGTTGACCATTCGTCGATACGAGAGTTTTGAAGAATATTGCCCTTCGTTTCAAACAATTCCAATGCCTGATTACTATCAGGAGCTGCACAATTATGGAATTCATATCCTATTTAAACAGGCCACGGATGGTAGTATTATTATCGGTGATTCGCATGAATATGCAGCGGGAAACAGATTGGATGAACTGGGCTTCTCAGTAAATTCCTATATCAATGAATTGATGATTGTAGAAGCCAACCGTATCATGCCAATGGAGCGTACCTGGATTTCATCTTCTTGGGCAGGTTATTATTCGCAACACAAAGATCATATTCTTGAAATCGACGTTAGCCCAAGAATACATGTTAGAACCGGTATTGGAGGGAAGGGAATGACAGCAAGTGCTGGCTATGCCGAACAGAGTATTGAAAAACTTTTTTAATTTAAACATATTGAAGAGCCCCGCTATCACATCTAGCGGGGCTCTTTCGTTTTTAAGCTATTTTTTTTATCAGTTTGTACAGACTTCCTAAACGTACAGTTTGTCTTTCTTAATAAGGTCAAGCTTTATAAAATTCAATTAGTAAATAACTAAATTATGAAGAAGACGTATGGTAAATCTTTTTATTTCATCAACTAATTTAGCTGTTGTTTGTTCTTTATAAAACATTATCTGACCAATATTTCCTTATTGTTTAGGGGTTAAACAATGTTTTTATTAACTTCACGGTCACAATAAACCAGATCTAAATATTAGAAGTGAATGGCAAATAATGTTTTTCCTGAAAATGAGTTAAGAAGGATAGAAAAATTAAAGTCCTATGAGTTAATGGGACTCGGGAAAGACCCTGAATTAGACGTTTTTGCGCAAGCGGCCTGTTTGATTACAGACTGTCCTGCCTCCTTAATTGCAATGATGGAGCAAGAAACGCAACGCATTCAGAGTTGTGTGGGTATGGAATTAGATACTGTTGAAAGGAAGAACACAGTCTGTCAATACACCATAATGAGTAAAGAGGTCCTCGTTATAGAGGATACTTTTGAAGATCCGCGTTCCTCTTCCAATCCATTGATTCGCGAAGGAAATATCCGTTTTTATGCTGGAGTTCCTCTTTTGGATGATGATGGTGATGCTCTTGGAACAATCTGTGTGATTGATTTCCATCCGAAAAAGCTTTCGGATAAACAAAAAGACTCGTTGGAAGAGCTTGGCAAGGCAGTGACCAAAATATTATTGGGAAAAAAACGAAAAGTACAGGCAGGTTATTTCTCCGAAATTTTTCACTTGACAAACAATATTATTTGCGTGTTGGATGAGGCGCGCAAGGTAAAAGAAATTAACCCCGCATTTAGTAAAGTCTTGGGATTGTCCAGATCGAATAGTTTAGGCAAATCTATTTTTACATTATTGGGAGACGCTGAAAGGGAGTTAGTATCGGACTTAGGTCGAGTTGAGGAAACAAAGTACGGAATTCAATCTACGAGTAGGACTAAAATAGAAAATGGCCAAGTTGTCGAAATTGAATGGCATTTCAAATATGATCCGATAAATCATGATATCCTGGCCTTTGGCAGAAACGTAACAAAAGAGCGCGAAGAAAAACTCAAGTTGGAGAATTCCGAACGTAGATTTCGTAGCTTTTTTGAAAATGCGATCGGCCTCATGAGCATGCATGATTTGGATGGTAATATTCTATCTGTCAATGAAAAAGGAAGAGAGATATTGCGGTATGCCAAAGAAGAGGTAAAAGGACTTAACCTCAAGAAATTGGTTCCGTCTCATCATGTCGGTCTGGTTGAAGAATATCTCAAACGTATTGCCAGCAATAAAGAGGATTCTGGAATGATGGTTCTCCAAACAAAAGATGGTGAAAACATTTCTTGGCTATACCACAATATGTTGGAAACGGATGAAAATGGACGGTCTTATGTTGTCAGTACGGCCTTGAATATGACGGATCGATTGCGGCTTGAAAATGATCTTTTGCATACCAAACAAATCCTGGAGCAGACCAATGCTGTCGCTCAGGTTGGCGGATGGGAGGTCAATTTAGTTGAAAACAAGGTTTATTGGTCCGACTCCACTAAGCTAATTCATGGTGTGGCTCCTGATTTTACACCTGATTTTGAACATGCAATCGGATTTTATGAGCCGGAAAGTCAGGTTGTTTTGCGTAGGGTTTTCGAAGACGCCATTACATCAAGAACACCTTACGATACCGAATTGCGTCTATTAAAGCAAGATGGAGAATCAATTTGGGTACGGGTAAAAGGTATTCCCGAATTTGAAAACGATGTGTGTAAGCGCGTTTTTGGAATTATTCAGGATATCGATCAAAGTAAATCGCTCTTCTTGGAACTGGAACGCAAAGAATCTATGTTACGTGCGTTTGTGGATTATGTTCCTGCTTCGGTTGCTATGTTTGACCGAGACTTTAACTATATTTCAGTCAGTAATCAATGGTTGGAAGATTTTCACGAAGGGGTAAGTTTGCCGCCAAATAGTAACTTTTTCAAACTGTTTCCAAATATCCCAGAAAATAGAAAAAAAATCTACCTTGATGCGCTGGAGGGAACACCTTATAAGAATATGGATGAGGTCATACAGGCTGGTGGACTTGCTGAAGCGCAACATTTCAATTGGGAAGTAAGACCTTGGCATCTTGCTGATGGAAGTATAGGTGGAATCATTATCTTTACACAAAATACGACCGAATCGGTAAAAATAAATGATGAATTAAAGTTAGCGAAGGAACTGGCCGATCTGGCGAGTAAAGCAAAGTCCGAATTCCTCGCCAATATGAGTCATGAAATTCGTACTCCCTTAAATGGTGTGATCGGATTCTCCGATTTGTTGTTAAAAACACCATTAAATGATACACAGCTACAATACCTCGGCTATATCAATGAATCGGGAAATAGCTTACTCAATATTATTAATGACATTTTAGACTTTTCAAAAATAGAATCGGGTAAACTCGAATTATTTGTCGATAAGTATAACGTTTATGATGTAGCCAATCAGGTTATTAATGTTGTTCTCTATCAAGCACAACGAAAAGAAGTCGAACTGCTTTTGAATATTGAGCAGGGACTGCCGGCTTTTGTTTGGATTGACGAGGCACGTATTAAGCAAGTGTTGGTGAATTTATTAGGTAACGCAGTTAAGTTTACGGAAAAAGGCGAAATCGAATTTAAGATCAGTAAACTTCGCAATGATGAGAATAAATTAACATTACGCTTTGAGGTCAGAGATACCGGTATAGGAATTCCACCCGAGAAACAACAACGCATCTTTGATGCTTTTACGCAAGAAGATAGCTCCGTAAGTAAACGATACGGCGGCACGGGACTCGGTTTGACAATTTCCAACAACCTTTTGAAATACATGGGAAGTAAATTGAATCTGACAAGCGAATTGGGTGTCGGATCGACGTTCTATTTTGATATCGAGGTCCGATGTGAAGAAATGGAGGATGAAGATACAGCTTTGCCTTTAAATCGTGTCCTCGTTGTCGATGACAACGCGAATAACCGGATTATCCTGCAACATATGTTGGCCTATAAAAACGTCGAATCTGTCCTCGCAGAAAACGGCATGGAAGCCTTACAGTTGCTGATGAAAGGGGAACGATTCGATGTTATTTTAATGGACTATCATATGCCGATCTTATCGGGCCTCGAAACGATAGAAAAAATCAAAGAACTCTTTAGAAAACAGGAAGAAGGTATTCCTTTGATCGTGTTGCACACTTCATCAGAAGAGCATGAGGTGATTTCAGCATTTAGACAAGAGGAGCGGTCATTCTGTCTACTTAAGCCGATTAAATCTGAGGAACTGTATTCGACTTTAAGAAGGGCGATACAACAAAATAGGGAAGATGCAGTGCAATTAAAGGCGAATGCAAACTTATCGTTATCATCGGATTTGTACGGTCAGGACGTTCAAGTGCTCTTGGCAGACGACAATGCCGTTAACATGGCACTTAATTTACGCATGATGGCAAGCATAATGCCAGGAGCGCTCTTAACTGAAGTTTCTGACGGAGCACAAGCCATTCATGCTTGCAAAGAAAAACAATTTGATTTTATTTTGATGGATGTTCAGATGCCCAAGGTCGATGGGATTGAAGCAACCAAACAGATCCGGCAAATGGCAGCTTATGCTGAAACACCTATTATCGGTGTTACTGCCGGTAATATTTCAGGCGAAAAGGAACGCTGTCTCGAAGCGGGGATGTCAGACTTTCTAGCTAAACCTATTCGACAACAGGATTTATTCAAGGCCCTGGAAAAAGCTATGTTATCGGTAAAACCTAGTGCTGCAGAAGCTTCGGATCTAGAGGATTTGGATGAGCATTTGGATATGCAGCGCCTGGAAGAACAAGCCGGTGATGATCCCGCATTTTTAACCTTTTTTCTGGATTTGGTCGTCCGGGAAATAACGGGGTCTAGAAAGCAGTTAAAGGAGGCAATTGATACAAACGATATTGTACGCATCAAAGAACTCCTTCATAAGTTGCGGGGAACTTCATCGACTGCTGGACTTATCAGGTTGGCCCAAATGACTAAAGACCTTGAGACCAGCCCAACGATCGAAACTGACCTTGCGATCGCTTTTGTGGCAATCGAACAAGAAATGGATATAGGACTGGAATTAATTACAAAAATCTTAAATAAATAATGATATGTTGATTTTAATAGCGGAAGATGATGAATTGATATTGCGTACTGTTGAACACAAATTAGTAAAAGAAGGACACGAAGTGGTGCTGACCAGAAATGGCCGTGAAGCCATCGAGAAAATTAATGAGCTGGATTTGGATTTAGTTGTAACGGATATTATGATGCCCTTTGCTTCTGGTATTGAAATTCTTTCGGCAATAAAAAGTATTGGAAAGAAGATCCCAGTTATTGTATTATCAAGTATGGGCCAAGAGGAGGTCGTGGTTGATGCATTTGATTTAGGTGCATCGGATTTTATGGTTAAGCCATTTAGTCCAAATGAACTGATTCTTAGGATAAAACGCCTAATAAATAAATAAAATTATGCATCACCATATCGAGCTACATGAGCTTATTCTGGCGATTGTTATCGTATTGATTTTAGTACTATTGTTGATTATCACGGTACTGGGATACAGCTTTTATAGCTATAGAATCCTTCATAATAGGCAATCCTGGAGACAGATCATCGAGTACAAGATTATGGAAACTATTGTTGGTGGCGATGAGAATAGCGATCGAGATCTGGAGTTTGCGACATACTTGAAAGAACCTTCTTTTCGAGCTCTTTTTTTGGATGTATTAGTTGACTCTGATAGAAAATTTTCTGGTGGAGCTAAACAATCGATCAATAGGTTGTTTCATGATTTTAAATTGGAGGATGAGGCCTGGCGGAAGCTTCGGCATAGAAAAGCTTATTTGGTTGCCGGTGGGGTTCAGGAGCTTGCTGCAATGAATGTCGAACCAGCAATCCCAGAGATAACAGCCAAGCTTAATGATTCCCGCACTGCGGTATATCAAGAAGCACAATATGCAATCGTAACTTTTAAAGGGTATGAGGGGCTTGGTTTTTTAGATCAATTCGATCGTCCCTTATCAGACTGGCAACAATTACGTTTATTGTTTTCCATCCATGAAATACCCGAGCTTTCGGAGTTACACGTTGATACCTGGCTTAAGAGTTCAAATGATTCTGTTGTCATATTTACGTTGCGCTTGATCCGAAAATTTAGATTGATGACTTTTTATACGGAAGTTTTTAACCTATTGGATCATCCATCTACGAAAGTTCGTATACAAGCCATACGAACATTGCAGGCCATTGAGAACAGTGGGACAATTCAGCAATTTATACAAAATTTTGATCTGCAACCAATCGAAGTTCAGATTGAAATCCTTAAAGCTATGAAAATTGCCAAAAGTAGAGAAAGTGAGCATTTTCTGAAGGATCAACTTTGGAATCATAGTCAAGTGTCAATTAAAATTTCTGCCGCAGAAGTACTCGTTGTGCTTGGAGAAGAACATTATCTCCGCGAAATTTCACAACGTGAAGATACATACGACGAACTTACACAAATTATTAAACACGCATTGCAAGAGAAAAAATGTTAGAGTTTTCCCATATCGTATACGAAATTATAGTTTGGTTATTTTTGCTTTATTCGGCAGCGGTATTTATTATCTATACTTGGATAGGGCTATACGCTTATGGAGCTGTGTTTCGTTACAAACACAATAATACGTTTACGGATTATAGTATTATTGCGACCAACCCCAACGCGCCTACATTCAGTCTGATTGCTCCAGCCTACAACGAGGGGATGACCATCGTTGAAAATGTACGTTCTTTATTGTCGCTGTATTATCATAATCTGGAAATTATCATCGTCAATGATGGTAGTAAAGACGATTCAATTTTGAAATTGATCGCCTCTTATGAACTTGAACCAACGTCTTTTTTTGTTCAGGGAAATATTGAGACCAAGGATATAAGGGGAATCTATAAGAGCAAAAATCCAGCATTTAAGAAGCTGATTGTTGTTGACAAGGAAAATGGCGGTAAGGCTGATGCGCTCAACGTCGGCGTTAATATTTCTTCTGGAGATTATATCGTCTGTATTGATGTAGATTGTATTTTGGAACAGGATGCTATTCTAAAATTAGCAAAGCCATTTTTGGAACAGACCGACAAACGCGTTATAGCCTGCGGCGGAGTTATACGTTTGGCCAATAACTGTAATGTCGTGAATGGTTCTGTCGTGGACGTTAATCTTCCAAAATCATGGTTGGGGCGTACGCAGGCCTTAGAGTACATCCGTGCTTTTATTTTAGGTCGAATGGCTTGGTCAAGGGCTTCGGGTTTAATTCTTATTTCCGGGGCATTTGGCGCTTTTGACCGGGAGATCGTATTGGCTTGTGGGGGCTATGACCGAAATACGGTAGGAGAAGATATGGAGCTTGTTGTTCGTATGCGCCGTTATATGGAGGAGCAAAAGCAAGCCTACGAGGTGGTCAACATTCCTGATCCATTGTGCTGGACCGAAGTACCCGAGTCAAAAGAAGTATTACGTAAACAGCGTAATCGTTGGATGCGGGGCACGATGGAGACCTTATGGAAACATCGGAAACTCATGTTCAATCCGAAATATGGCCGTTTTGGTATGGTCAGTATGCCTTATTGGTTTTTCTTCGAATTCCTGGGCCCTATTGTCGAATTTACAGGCTATATTGTTTTTATAATCTTTTTTATTCTGGGAATCATCAACTGGCCATTTTTCTTTGCGCTATTTGCATTGGTGATTGCTTCCGGAATTTTGTATTCGATCTATGCAATCTTGGTTGATCTTGTTAGCCATCAGGTTTATTCTAAGAAGCGAGATCTTTCCACTCTAATAACTACGGCGATACTAGAACCGTTATACTTTCACCCCATTGTTGTTAAAGCTGGAGTACAGGGCGTTGTTGATTACTTTCGGAAGCAGCATGGCTGGGGAGAAATGACACGACAAGGCTTCCAACAAAAAGATGCGAATGAGTCGGTTTGGAAATACCTCGGTCAGCGATTAAATCTGTCGTTACAGAGCTTAGGACCTGTTATGTTGGTCGTCTTTGCCTTGTATATGTTGTCCGTTGGTGTAGAATGGTGGTGGTACGGTCGTCGATTTGTTCAGCTTTCGGAGTCACATGCCGGGAAGGATCTATTTTTGGATAACATCCTGTTCATTTTTCAAGCCTTGGCCTGTTTGGGAATCGGCTATTTATTGCTTCAGTTCATAAGCAGTTTTTGGGCGAGACTTCTTATGGTCATATCGTTCTCGTTTATTGTCGTTATGCAATTCATCTTGTTTCTGTATTTTGGCGAATCCAGAAATTTGCTTGGAGCTGATATGTTCTATTACAGTTCGGAAGAGATGAAGCAAATTTTGGAGGCTAGCGGTATGTTGAGTTTTACCAATATTGCTTTACTTTTATTATTGATCGTAATTTCTTGGGTTCCCCTTTGGATTGCCAATAAACAGACATTCAAAAAACCCTATGCTAGTATTGCACTGTTATCTTTGGGGATCATATCGTTTTTCATCTCCTCGGCTTCGTTTTTTCGGGGTAGCGCTGAAAAAGATGAATTCGTAGCCAATGCAAGCCGGAGCAAATGGCGTTATTTTTTTGATTCTAATTTGTCCAATTACGTGGATGATCACCCGGGGATGTTCGCTATGTTCAATAAAGACGATGATGATGCAAAAGTGTTGGATACTAAATTTCCTTTTTTGAAAAAAGAGGATACGAAAGATTTCCTGGGGACATACATGCAAAAATCAGCGAAAGTACCCAATTTGGTCATTCTTGTTATCGAGGGTTTAGGACATGCCTATAGTGCTGAAAATGGTTATATTGGCAACTTTACACCTTTTATAGGTACATTGAAGCAACAGTCTTTGTATTGGGATAATAATATGAGTTCCTCAGGTCGGACATTTTCCGTTTTACCGACCATAACAGGTTCGTTGCCTTTTGCGACACATGGATTCCTGGAACAAGACACCTTGCCAGACAACTTCAATCTCTTTAATATTCTGAAGAGCAATGGATTCAATACTGGATTTTTCTATGGTGGTCATTCTAATTTTGATTTCATGAAAAAGTTCATGGATTATAATAAAATAGATATGCTTATGGACCAAGCGGCATTCGGACCTCCTTATAAAAAATTGCCCGAAAAGGGTGGGGAGAGCTGGGGATATGAAGATCAAGCTGTCTTTAGCAAACTTCTTGAAGTGCAGAAAGTACAGGAACACCCTTATTTCCATGTGCTTTTAACGCTATCAACCCATAATCCGTTTTTGATCAATAATGCGGCTCATTATGAGCAATTGTTTGATCAACGTATAGCAACATTGAACCTTACACCGGAACAAAAAAAGTGGGCTTTGGAAAACCGTACCCAACTTGTTTCGGTACTGAATTTGGATGACGCGATGGAGCAGTTCTTTAAAGAATATAAAAAGAGGCCAGATTTTGCAAATACTATTTTTGTCATAACTGGAGACCACGCGATGCCTGAGATACCATTGCAAAGCAAAATCGATCGTTATCATGTTCCCTTGTTGATTTATTCACCACTTTTGAAAGGGCCAAAGACTTTTCATAATTTTGTTAGCCATTTTGATGTCGCGCCTTCTATATTAGCCTACTATCGTGAGAATTTTGGGCTTAAAACTCCTAACCAAGTTACATGGATCGGTGAGGGGCTCGATAAGGGCGCTTCGGCACAGGGTGATGGTATAGCCATGATGCAGAGTAAAAATCAATTGATTGATTTTGTGAAAGGCAGTTATCATCTTTCCGATGGACAACTGTATAAACTGGATGGTGTGCTCAATGAAGATGCCGCCGCGGATAATGCGAAAGAAGAATTGTCCAAGCGCTTTGAATTATTTAAGCGCAAGAACAAACTTTTTTATACGCAAAAGCGACTTCTTCCAGATAGTGTTTATACAAATTACTTTAATCGAACAAAGAAGAACTAGAATTTTCGAATATAACCAAGGATGATGTCCAATTGATTCCCTCGCTCTTTTGGCCTGAATTCTTGGTTATAATAGGTGCCCGAAATTGAAAATAGGTTACTTTGCTTAACTGAGAAATTATACTCGGCACCTACTTTGAATGTTTTTAATTTATAGGAAGCGTTGTCCAATAGATTATTTCGGTTTTCCTCGGGGCTCAGACCCGTTCCGGCACTAAATCCGAAGTAATCGTTTGCTCCTTTTGTATAATAGCGGACTGTTCCGGTATAGGATTGGGAAATATTCTTTTCGCCCGGTGTAAGATAAGTCCTCAGATTGAACCAAAAGTTTTGGTAATATTTTCCCACTGAAGCCGTATACATCCAGATGTTGTCACTAAAATAAAGCTGACGATATCCGATCTCCCCCTCAAAGCTGTTCGGAAGATTGGCATAGAGAGACACACCAGTTCTATATTTCGCAAAAATGCCTACATTATTGGAGTATCCAGCACCGACATATAGGTAAAATATCTTTGAAAGACGCGGGTAAGCCTCCATTTCAAATTGGACACCATTTTCTGCAAATTTATTCGCATAGTTAGTTCTGAAAATAACGGATCCTATTGGTGTTGCCCGTTTATAACTTAATCCAACAATGTGCCAATTATGATCAAACTGTTTGTCAAAGTAGACAAAATTGTACGTCAGACCGATCGCATTTTTTGCTGTGTATTCTTCAATGTTTTTTGCCAGTGCTCTGGCCTCTGTATTTTTTGGATTAATTGCCAATAAACTATTAATTGCCTTTTCGGCAACCTCATAATGATCATTGCCATAACTTATTTTACCTTTTAACAGCAGTAGATCCTGAGACTGCGGATGTATGCTAAGCCCTTTGTCTGTAATTGCAATAGCTTTGTCAGTCTGATCATTCCAATATTCCAATGAGGCGTAGGCTAAAAAGAAATCTTCATCACTTGTATTCTTTTTATCCAGTTCTGTAAAGATGGTTCTTGCCGAATCAATTTTATCCGACCAGGTATAAAGACGTCCGAGAAAAATGCTAATATCCGTGTAATCCGGTGCTTGAAGTAGGGCCTGTTTAGATAATTGAATGGCTTGCGGATAATCTTTTGAATCAAAAGCTACCTTTCGCGCTTTTACAAAGAGATCATCAGCAGTGAGTTTCGTCTCTTGCGCGATAGAAAATAAGGGTAATAAAGAGAGGGAGAGTAATGGATAAATTACTTTTTTCATTCTAGATCGTAAATTTGACATTTAAGCTTGCTAATATATAAACTAAAATTAGGAAATTTTGTTTGTCGCTAGTTGTTTTAGAATAAATTTTTGAGCTCTTTTAAAGCGTTCTATCTCATTTTGTAGAACGCCTTCCGAAATGATCCTTAGAATAGGAGTTTCGAAAAACGCCAATGAAATGTGTCAACAACCGTTAACTGGTTGCTATCTACGGGTAATCCGGTTACTATTTTAAGTACCTGCATGGCCATCATACTGCCGATAATACCGGGCAAGGGGCCTAGCACCCCATTTTTATCGCAATTTGGAACCTGCTCCGGATCGGGGGGAGTTGGAAAGATATCTAATAGGTTTTTACTACCCTGATAGTTAAAGACAGCCAGCTGGCCTTCGAAACCATAGATGCTACCGTATACCAAAGGTTTATCGAGTTGTAGGCAGGTCTGATTAAGCAGGTAGCGCGTTGTAAAGTTATCACAGCAATCGACAATGATATGATAGGGAGCGAGCATTGCTAGCGCGTTGTCAGCATCTATTTTTACCTGAAAGGGTTCAAAATCAATTGTGCTATTGTGCTGTCGTACATAGGCTGTGGCACTTTCTGTTTTTGCTTGGTGTATATTATTTTCGGAATGAATGATCTGTCTATTAAGATTGTGGATTTCAACCCGGTCAAAATCAACCAGCCCAAGTTTGCCTATACCGGCCGCGGCTAAATATTGAACGACAGGACTCCCGAGTCCGCCTGCACCGACGACCAATACCTTGGCATCCATAATCTTCCGTTGTCCGGCAACGCCAATCTCTTCGATAAAAATCTGTCTGCTATAGCGATCAAAAATGTTATCTTTTTTCATGTATTTAACGTACAATACCCGCGTAATTGCTTTCCCAGTCTTTCATCACTGGAGAATAGCCCATTTTTCGGATTTGATTTTTTATTGTTTCCATATCTCTTTCATCACTTACTTCAAATTGTTCCAAAGCTTGGGGATCGACAACATAGCCTCCAGGATTGGTTTTTGAAGCTGCACTCATCGTGGTTACGCCAATGGGTATGATATGATCCCTGAAGGTTTGGTTTTCTCTGGTTGAAATGGAGATTTCCAAATTTTCATTCCACAGGCGATATGCGCAGATCAACTGCAGCAGATCACGATCGGCCAAATGAAAATTTGGCTCAACAGAACCCGCGGCTGGTCGTAAGCGCGGAAATGAAATTGAATAACGTGTCTGCCAATATTGTTTTTGCAAATAGGCAATGTGTGCCGCGGTGAAAAAGCTGTCCACCCGCCAGTCCTCTAGCCCAAGTAATACCCCCAGTCCGATTTTATGGATTCCGGCCCGGCCTATACGGTCAGGCGTATCCAAACGATAGTCAAAATTGGACTTCTTTCCTTTCGGATGATATTGTTTGTAAACTTCTCGATGGTAGGTTTCCTGATAGACCAAAATGGCATATACCCCTGCGGTCTGTAGTAGTCGGTACTCGGATTCTTCCAGTGGCTGTACCTCAATGGATATCTGTGAAAAATGAGGTTTTAAAAGGCGAATAGCGTTTAGGAAATAATTGATCTCGACCGTTTTGTTGGCTTCTCCGCTGACTAGTAAAATGTGGTTGATTCCCATGGATTTAAGTGCCATTGCCTCCAGTAATAGTTCGGTGTTGCTGAGGGTTTTGCGTTTAATTTTATTGTCCATGCTAAAACCGCAATATGTACAGATGTTTTGGCACTCATTGCTCAGGTAAAGAGGGGCATAGAGTTGTACGGTTTTACCGAAGCGACGTTGCGTGATTTGTTGTGTTTTTTGTGCCATTTGTTCCAGATACGGTGCTGCAGCCGGTGAGATGAGCGCGCTAAAGTCAGCGAGCGTTAAATGGTCTTTTTCTAACGCGTGTTGTACATCCTGATTGGTAGCGTCATAAATCTGCGTGTGGACGTCATTCCAGGAGTATTCATCGAGTATCGTTTTGAAATCTGTCATAAGTGAATCATCAATCAAATAAAAATGAAGTTAAGGGACTCGAACCGATTGCTTGTGATCCGATCTTTCCTAAACCGGCTTCATAAGCCTTTCGTCCAGCGATAACAGCCTCTTTGAATGCTTCGGCCATACGTATCGGATTATTTGAGACCGCAATTGCCGTATTGACCAAGACTGCATCCGCTCCGATTTCCATGGCTTTGGCGGCATCGGATGGAGCTCCGATCCCAGCATCTACAACCACAGGGACATTACTCTCCTCAATAATAATTTCGAGAAAGTCCAGTGTGCGAAGCCCTTTATTACTACCAATAGGAGCACCTAAAGGCATAACAACTGCTGTACCTGCATTTTCCAATCTTTTACAAAGTACTGGATCTGCGTGAATATAAGGCATGACAACGAAACCCCGTTTGGCCAGCGATTCAGTTGCACGCAGGGTTTCAATAGGATCGGGCAGTAAATAACGAGGGTCGGGATGAATTTCCAGCTTTACCCAGTTGGTTTCCAATGCCTCCCGTGCAAGTTGGGCTGCGAGCACAGCTTCTTCAGCAGTTCGTGCTCCCGAAGTATTGGGAAGCAAATGGATTGCCGCCAGATCGAGCGCACTGATGAGACTGTCGTCTGCGCTGGTCTGGTCGATTCGTTTGAGGGCAACGGTGACCAATTGGGAGGCCGAAGCCACAATGGCATCGCTCATTTCTGTGAGATTACCGAATTTGCCCGTACCCAGAAATAATCTGGATTCAAATACGCGATCGGCTATATGTAGGTTGCTCATAATAAAATTTTATTGATGGATGAAACAATGTTTGGAGTCTTGGTTACGATTCCGGAGAGTGCTACACCGTAAACTCCAATTTCTAATAGCTGTTGGATATCTTCAAGTTGGCTTATACCGCCAATTGCGAATATTGGAATAGGGGGCAAGCCCGCTAGGCGGACTTGTTGGATGATGTTTTCATATCCTGCAATCCCCAGTAGGGGACTTAGTTTTTGTTTTGTTGTGGTATAGTTGAATGGTCCGAGTCCGACATAGTCACAATCTTCACTTATTCTTTGTTTTACATCCGCAAAGCTATTGGCAGTACCGCCGATTATTTTTCCTGCACCCAATATGTCCCGGGCAGCTGTGACGCTGCAGTCATCCAGTCCCAAGTGCACGCCATCTGCGTCTACAGCCGCTGCAAGCGAAGGATGGTCATTGATGATACAGCTGGCACCAAATTCGGAACAGGTTTGCTTGATCTGTTCTGCAAGCATGTAGCGGCTCTTTTCATCGGCGTCCTTCCATCTGATCTGTATCCATTTGGCCCCCGCATCCAGCGCTTTCAGTATGTTATTTTTTTGTTCAGTTAATGTTTGTCCCTGCGATATATATTGGAGTTTTTCCATAGTTTTTGTTTGCATGCTATAAAATTTTGAACTGGCTCAGGGTGCTTCCATAAAGTACCATATAAGGCAATTCCATCTGCACCTTGCTGCATCGGGATAAGACAGTTATCTTGGTTTATCCCTCCAAGACCGATGAGACCAACAGTAAAGTTGGAGCGTGACGGGAGCTGATCCAACCTTGCATTATGCACTCCATACCCCACTTTAGAGATGCTCGGAAATAATGGACTTAGAAAAGCATAGGCCCAACATTCATCAAGGCTATTGAATTGATCGATATCATGAACAGATGTTGAACAGATTGTTGTAGGCAGCATTTGATTTGTTGATCTATCCTTTCTATTCTTTTCGTTCATATGAATACGTGCGATTCCGAGCTCAGCCGATAGGTGAGGGTGGGAATGTAGGACCAATCTGTCCAAATATGTGGAATCTATAGATTCCACATATTTGGACATTTGTAGGTCTGTAAAATGATACTTGCGCAAGTGCAGGATATCGAGTCCTTCTTTGAACAAAGCGTCTATAATCCCTTTTTCGGAAGGGATCGTTTCTGCTGCTGTCAAAGCGATGATCATGAATAAATCTCTTTTCCTTGCGCGATGAATTCCTGCGATTTTTCCAGCATCCCTTGTGCGGCACTATCTCTGATTTCCTGCGTAATTTTCATCGAGCAAAATTTGGGACCGCACATGGAGCAGAAGTGAGCCACTTTGGCCGCATCTGCCGGCAATGTTTCGTCATGATATTCCCGTGCTGTATCTGGATCCAGGGAAAGGTTGAATTGATCTTCCCATCTAAATTCAAATCTCGCTTTACTCAAGGCATTATCACGGTATTGTGCACCTGGATGTCCTTTGGCCAAATCGGCCGCATGGGCAGCTAGTTTATAGGTGATTACACCGTCTTTAACGTCTTTTTTATTTGGTAAGCCCAGATGTTCTTTGGGCGTCACATAGCAAAGCATCGCACATCCATACCAACCGATCATCGCAGCTCCAATGGCTGATGTGATATGGTCATAACCTGGAGCAATATCAGTTGTTAAGGGACCCAAGGTATAAAATGGAGCTTCGTCACAACAGGCCAATTGCTTGTCCATATTCTCTTTGATCAATTGCATAGGAACATGGCCCGGACCTTCGATCATCACCTGAACATCGTGTTTCCAGGCGACCTTGGTGAGTTCGCCCAGTGTTTCGAGCTCAGCAAATTGAGCCGCATCGTTGGCGTCCGCAATGGCACCTGGACGGAGACCATCGCCAAGTGAAAAAGCAACATCATATCGCTTCATGATCTCACAGATCTCCTCAAAATGAGTATAAAGAAAGTTCTCTTTGTGGTGGAAAAGACACCATTTGGCCATGATAGACCCTCCTCTGGAAACAATTCCCGTTACTCGAGATGCTGTGAGATGGATATAACGAAGCAGTACGCCGGCGTGTATGGTAAAGTACGAAACACCCTGTTCGGCCTGTTCAATCAGGGTATCTTTGAATATTTCCCAGGTAAGGTCCTCGGCCACTCCCTTCACTTTTTCGAGCGCCTGATAGATTGGTACTGTACCGATTGGAACGGGCGAGTTACGGATAATCCATTCGCGGGTTTCGTGAATATTTTTGCCAGTGGATAGGTCCATGATTGTATCGGCTCCCCACCGACAGGCCCATACCGCTTTCTCAACTTCTTCCTCTATACTTGAACTTACAGCGCTATTGCCAATATTGGCATTAATTTTAACAAGAAAGTTGCGCCCGATAATCATGGGTTCACTTTCAGGGTGATTGATATTATTAGGGATGATCGCTCTTCCGGCAGCGATTTCCTCACGGACAAATTCTGGTGTAATAGCTTTATCATGTGTTCTAGCACCAAAGTTTTGCCCTTTATGCTGATGATCCATTCCGGGGGTACTGGCCGTGAGCTGCTCCATACGTTGGTTTTCACGGATAGCAACGTACTCCATTTCTGGGGTAATAATGCCTTGCTTTGCATAATGTAATTGGGTGACATTCCTGCCGGCAGAGGCTACTTTTGGTTTATGACCATAGGCAAATCGGAGTTCATCCAACGTTGGATCAGAAAGGCGTTTTTGTCCATATTCAGAGCTGATGCCAGGCAGCTGTATGACATCCTGACGATCCAATATCCACTGATCGCGAAGGCGAGGGAGGCCTTTCCGGATATCGATATGGACGGTGTCATCCGTATAAGGTCCAGAAGTATCATAGATTGTTACCGGCGGATTAATTTCTACCTCTCCATTCGTTAATTTGGTTGGACTCAAGGAGATTTGACGCATAGCGACTTGAATAGGAAATAGTTTTCCGGATACAAAAATTTTCTTTGCATTTGGAAAGGGGGATTGCGTAATTGTTTCAGCTGTCATTTTTTTCTGTATTGGGTGAATTACTCGGTTGATTTTTTGGGAATGGCTATCCGCCCTGAGATGCGGTAATTAAGATAATCTGATCGTAAGGTTTAAGTGTTGTCGTAGCCCAGTCCTTTTTGGGGATGACTTTGTTGTTGATGGCTACAGCCACACCCTGAGTTTTGCCAGATAATTCCAAAAGCAACAAGCCTTCAAGTGAAGTAAGTGGGGGGTCGAAAAATCGAATCTGATGGTTTATTGTAAGTTCCATTCCTTAATTTTTTTGGTAAAACTTTAGGAATGGCTACACAAAGGCACAGCAATGCACCTTGTAGACAGCTCACTTTTCCCTACGCCAGTATGATCCGGATCAGGTTCTAAGGGTAAAATCTCAGCCTGCACGAGCAGACACCCCTAAAGTTGCGACTAAGATAAGGTTATTTTTATGAAAGTTGCAAGAAATTTATTTTGCAGACTTAGACATATTGTGCAGGAAAGTACAGGTCAGTATGTGGGAAATATTTGATATATTAGTTTTTTGAATCAGCTAAAACAATTTAACAACCACCAAGAATAGTATCTTTTAATGCGTAGGATTTTATTGACAACACTGTTGTGTATCGCTAGCAACACTTATGCCCAACCTAAAAACAACTGCAGCGCCGTGCAGTTGACATGCGAACATTTGGTCAATCCATTGGGTATTGATGCAATTCACCCGAGACTTAGCTGGCGACTTGAGGACCAACGTAAAGGTGCGGTACAACAAGCTTATCAGATCCTTTTAGGGCAAGATTCGCTGGCACTGCTGAAAGAGACAAAAGATAGCTGGGATAGTGGCAAACAGCTCAGTTCTTCCATGTTAGTGCCCTATACCGGCACACAGTTAAAGCCACAGACTAAGTACTTCTGGAGGGTTAAAGTATGGGATAAGGATGGTGTATCAACACGTTCTGAAATAGCATCTTTCGAAACAGGAATGATGGGAATGGACCTTTGGAAAGGAAAATGGATCAGCGACAATAAGGATATTCATGCGCGGGAAACGCCTTATTTTAGAACAGAATTTAAGGCAAATAAGCAGGTAAAATCTGCCCGCGCGTATATTGCCGCAGCAGGATTATATGAACTTTCCATTAATGGCCAGCGCGTTGGCGACCATCGTCTGGATCCAATGTATACTCGATTTGACCGACGCACATTGTATGTCGTGACGGACGTAACCCAGCAGCTTCAAAAAGGAGAGAACGCCATTGGCGTTGTTTTGGGGAATGGCTGGTATAATCATCAACCACTGGCCGTTTGGAACTTTGATAAAGCACCATGGCGGGCCCGGCCAACATTCTGTTTAGAACTGAAAATCGTTTATATCGATGGAACGACGGAAACCATTGTTTCGGATAAGCAGTGGAAGACAGCTTCGGGACCAATCACTTATAATAATATTTACACTGGTGAGCATTACGATGCAAGACTGGAAATACCTAACTGGGATAAACCAAAATACGATGATTCGGCCTGGCAGGCTGTTCAGTATAGAAATGCGCCATCTGCATATATCGTTTCCCAACAGATGGTACCGATTCGGCTCGTGAAGTCCTATAAGCCAAAATCAGTGACAAAGATAGACCAACGTACCTATGTGTTCGATATGGGGCAGAATATGGCCGGGATTACAAAAGTTAAAGTGAAAGGAGCTGCGGGTACTATGCTGCGTATCAAGCATGGTGAGCGGTTGTTGGCGGATGGGCATCTTGATCAGTCCAATATTGATGTTTATTATCGGGGCGATAAGGAAAAGGAGCCCTTTCAAACTGATATATTGACCTTAAGTGGTCGGGATGATGAGTTTATGGCAAAGTTTGGTTACAAAGGGTTTCGTTATGTCGAGGTTAGCAGCAGTGCCGCAATTGCATTGGATAGTTCGGCTGTGACCGCCTATTTTATGCATAGTGATGTGTCTGCTATTGGACAGCTCAAGACATCGTCAGCGTTGGTCAATAAACTATGGACAGCGACCAACAATGCCTACTTGTCCAATTTGATGGGCTATCCTACAGACTGTCCGCAGCGCGAAAAGAACGGTTGGACAGGGGATGGGCACCTTGCGATTGAAACAGCTTTATACAATTTTGACGGGATAACAGTTTATGAAAAATGGATGGCGGATCATCGTGATGAACAACAGGAGAATGGTGTCTTACCCGATATTATTCCAACTGGCGGATGGGGCTACGGTACCGCAAATGGTTTGGATTGGACAAGCACCATTGCCATCATTCCATGGCAGATTTATCAGTTTTATGGAGACCCACGTGCATTAGAAGAATGCTACCTAAATATCAAACGCTATGTCGATTATGTAGACGGAATCAGCCCGTCTGGGTTGACAACGTTTGGGCGTGGAGACTGGGTGCCAGTGAAGTCACAGTCCAATCTGGAGTTGACCTCGTCTGTTTATTTTTATGTGGATGCGACCATCTTGGCTGCTGCGGCCAAATTGTTTGGATACACAGCAGATCAACAAAAATATGAACTGCTAAGCGAAAAAATTAAGACGGCTATCAACGCTAAATTTTTAGATGCTTCCAAGGGTGTTTATAGCAATGGAACACAGACCGAACTGAGTGTACCTCTCTATTGGGGTGTTGTACCCAATGAAATGAAAGCCCGTGTTGCCGCCAACCTGAATAAGAAAGTGGAAGAGACCAACTTTCATTTGGATGTAGGCGTATTGGGTGCTAAAGCATTATTGAATGCGTTAAAAGATAACGGTTATGCAACGACAGCCTATAAGGTCGCGGTACAAGATACCTACCCGTCTTGGGGATGGTGGATTGTAAATGGAGCGACAACATTGTTGGAGAACTGGGATTTAAAAGCAACACGGGATATTTCAGACAACCACATGATGTTTGGCGAAATCGGTGGTTGGTTTTTTAAATCTATCGGCGGGATTCTTCCAGATCCTAAACAACCAGGATTTAAACATGTGCTCTTAAAACCCATCTTCCCCCAGGAACTGAAAGAATCTTCTATTTCTTACGATTCACCCTACGGTAAAATTGTTTCCGAATGGAAGTTAACGGATAAAATGATCGTATATAATATCCAAATACCTGCTAATGCGACGGCAACATTTTATCCACCGGATAATGTTAGAAGCAGCGATATCGTCCAATTGGAGGCTGGTAAACACAGGCTGGAGCTGAAACTCAAGTAAGCATAGGCTCCGACTTGTTGTTTCGTTGTCTTGACTGTTGGTTTTATTCTTTTATGTAATAATCTATTGGAGGGCTTTTGCGAGTTTACCAAGCTGTTTTAATTTTAAGGCGAGTTCATTGCTCCAGGGTAAGCCAATACAGAGACGCATGCAATGGTGAAATTGATCCTGCAAGGTGAAGATCCTTCCCGGTGAAATGCTAATCTGTAGTTTAAGCGCATAGTTGTATAGTATGCCTGTATCGATGTGTTTTGGAAATTCAACCCATAGGGCGAGTCCGCCCTGTGGGCGGCTTATTTTAGTACCTTCTGGAAAATGGTCCGAGATGATAGCGGCATACTGCTGGTAGTTTTCTGTTAATGATCTACGGAGTTTACGTAGGTGGTTTTCATACTTTCCTGTTAATAGAAAATTTCCCACCGCCTCGTTGATGATCGCTGTAGATGACAGGGAATGGATCAGTTTTAATTTGATAATCTGCTCCTTGTATTTTCCAGGAGCGACCCATCCGACACGGAAGCCCGGAGCCAATGTCTTTGAAACTGACCCACACCAGAGTACATTGCCATCGAGGTCAAAAGATTTGCAACATTTGGGGCGTTGGGTGCCAAAATGGAGGTCGCCGTAGGTGTCATCTTCGATCAGCGGGATATGATGTTTTGCTAGCAGTGATACAATTTCCCGCTTGTTCTCATCCGGCATACAATAGCCCAAAGGGGTGTTAAAATTGGGGACCAGTAAACAAACTTTGATTTCGGGCAATAGCTTTTTGAGGGCTTCAATGTCTATTCCCGTAATGGGGTCAGTGGCTATTTCCAGCACCTTAAGTCCCAGGCTAACGGCAAGTTGGAGGATACCCGGATAGCAGGGGCTTTCAAGAGCCAGTGTATCTCCAGGTTTGGTTAAGGCCATCAGACATAAAACCAAAGCATTCATACAGCCGTTGGTGGTAACGACCTCATCTTCGTTTAGATTTCCACCCCAGGCCAATGAACGTACTGCTACCATACGACGTAATTTTATATTGCCCTGCAAGGGCTCATATGCTGTGCCACCATCACTGAGCTCCTGTGTAGCGAGAACGATTTCTTTTTTCAACTTTGCGGTAGGCAGGAGACTTCCCGAAGGAACACCGATCGAAAATAAGGTTAAATCCCGGCGCCCCATGGTTGAATACACTTTATTCATTAATTGATCTGGTTCTCGGTTATTGGCGATTGGAATAGGTTGACTGGCTGTGGCCAAAGGAAGCTGCAAATAGTTTGGAGGACTAACGAAGTAGCCGGACTGAGGTTTGGACCGTATAAGTGAACGTCCTTCCAGCGCTAGAAATATCCTTTTTGCTGTATTTATACTGATACCGTGTTCAGCACTTAGATTTCTCACTGAAGGTAGTTTCTCGCCAGCTTTTAAGACACCTGAATTAATCTTATTGGCAATATTGTCTGCTATTTCATTATACAAATAATCTTTTTTCATAAAATAAGGACTAATGTCTGTCTTCAAAGGTAACTGTGTCCATTGAATTATCAAAAACTGTGACTGTGCTTAGTTCTTGTAATGGACGAACTTTGTGTAAAAGATGGAAACATGGCAGAATTAAGTATAAGTAAATTACAAGAAAATACCGCAAGCGGTTGGTTAAACGGTTTTATTGGTGTGGTATTGTTTAGTGGTTCGTTGCCAGCAACACGAATGGCGGTTTTAGCATTTGACCCCGTATTTGTGACGCTAGCCAGGGCTTCGATTGCAGGTATATTGGCACTGGTAACATTGATGGTTTTTAAGGAAAAACGCCCGAAAAGAAAACAATTGGGTTCGCTATGCATCGTTGCAATAGGATGTGTCGTTGGATTTCCCTTAATGAGCGCTTTGGCCCTGCAGCACATCACGTCTGCTCACTCCATCGTTTTTATCGGTATTTTGCCCGTATCGACAGCCGTATTTGGTATTATACGCGGTGGCGAGCGTCCGAAGCCAATCTTTTGGCTGTTCTCTGCTTTAGGGAGTTTACTGGTGATCGGCTATGCGCTGGCACAAGGACTAACAGCCTCACCTTTAGGTGATGTTTTAATGATTTTATCGGTCATTCTCTGTGGTTTGGGCTATGCTGAAGGCGCTAAATTGACCAAGACGCTGGGTGGTTGGCAGGTCATTTCCTGGGCTCTGGTTTTGTCGCTGCCGTTGATGTTGCCACTTACTTTTATCTATCTTCCATCGTCTTTTGATGCTGTGCCTATGGGCGCCTGGGCTAGTTTAGCCTATGTTTCCTTGTTCAGTATGTTTATTGGCTTTGTTTTTTGGTATAAAGGACTTGCCCAAGGCGGTACAGCGACCATAGGACAGTTACAGTTATTACAGCCATTCTTTGGTTTGGCCTTAGCCACCTGGCTTCTTCATGAACAAGTCAGTGTTGGCATGCTTGCCGTAACAGTTGGTGTTATCCTCTGTGTCGTAGCGACGAAGAAATTTGCACAATAAATGCATTGGAAAAAGAGAACTGGTTTATAGGTTCTCTCGGAAAACCATAAATTTATTAACTTTAACTTTTAGGGCACCGTTCGAGGCGTATTTGATCGAATGATGTTTATTATCTTGTATTGACAAAGACAACATCGTATGATTTTACCGTTTGAACCTTATAATCCGATATGGAAAGCGAATTTCGACAGCATTCAAAATGAACTTCTTACATTGTTGAAACCTATAAGGCCGAGGGTAGATCACATAGGCAGTACGGCCGTTGAGGGATTGTCTGCCAAACCAATCATTGATATATTGATCGGTCTTGAGGAAGAAAATGATCTTGATCGCATTCCGTTTCTGTTGCGTGGTAAATGCTATGTATATTATGAAAAATACAATGAGGATATGCCTTACAGACGTTTTTTTGTCGCCCTGATTGATCGGCCTGAAGTATTGGGGGTGCCAGAGCACATTGCACCCGACGATGAAATTCCAGCACGATTGCATGATCATTCGCTACGGATAGCACATATTCACAGCATACCGTTGCAATCAGAACACTGGTTGCGCCATATAGCGTTTCGCGATTATCTGCGTGTACATGAAGAAGTAAGAGGTCATTATCAGGTAATTAAAGAAAAGTTGGTCCTTCAGCAATGGAAAGATGGGAACGACTATAACGACGCGAAAGATGAATTTTTGAAAGAGCACGAAGCAAAAGCTATGGAATGGTACAAAAAAGTTTACGGAACAATAAAATAGTAGAACAATGGAACGTTACACAATAGCGTGGAGGCAAGGGATTACATTGTTAAGAAATTAGTGCAATAAGAGATAGATCTAGGTATGAGTACATTTTTGGCAGAATTTGAGGATATTATCCATGATTTTACCCAGCAAATTATGGAATTAAACGAGGACGATTTTAATATGAAATTGGGACCAAATAAGTGGAGTAAAAAAGAAATTCTAGGTCATTTAGTCGATAGCGCTTTTGTAAATTACGGACGGTTTATAAGAGCTCAATTTGAAGAAAATCCAAAAATATACTATGATCAGGTAGCCTACTGTTCATCTGCTGACTATCAACATGCTGAGACCGTTAAATTATGCAATCTATGGCGATCGGTAAACGAGCAATTGTTGTTTTTGTTTCAGCATATAATTGTGAATAAACTGACACAAAGGACTTGTAATGACCATAGCCTCGAATTTTTAATGCTTGACTATGTGATGCACTTGAAGCATCACAGAAATCAGATTTTGCCTGAATGATGAAATTTAATCCCTGATGAGTGGTGTCCTTACTTCTCAAGGACCTTTTTTGATAATATCAATTAAGAATTAAAGTATTTCTTTTATAATTAATAACTGCAAAACAATTGTCAGTTTAAACTTGTTGTCTAATAGGTGGTTCTATAGTTTTTACGCTAAGACTACCCAAAATAGATCGATGTACTGGCATATCCCACGGAAAATACGAAGAGACTCTCTGCTACACTTCAAAAGGACACTAATTTTTAAAACATATGAAATCGAAGTCATTTTTAACCGCAATTGTCTCAAGCTTCTTATTGTTGGCTTGTAGTACCTCCACAAGGATAACAGATATCTATAAAAATAGAGATCTGACTCCAAAACAATACCAAACAATATTCATTATTGCGATGACAAACCATGCTAAAGCAAAGGATGTCATTGAATCCAATTTGGCTGAAGCGGCTTCCATGCATGGCTACAAGGCTATTAAAAGTACTGATGTTTTTAAACGCACGTTCACCAAAGATGAAAGTCAAAATAAAGATTTAGTGATGAAAGCAGTACACAGTCTGAATGCGGATGCTATTTTCACTGTTACCCTGATCGACAAAACCAGCGAGACCCGATATGTACCGGGAAGTGGACCTTTTATGCCTTATCCGAGGTTTGGATGGTATGGTAATTTTTGGAGCTATTACTCCCATTGGTACCCGATTGCATACGATCCGGGATATTATACCACGGATAAAATGTACTATCTGGAAAGCAATCTATATGACGTTAGTTCCGAACAACTGGTTTGGAGTGTGCAGTCTGAAACAATCAACCCTTCCAGCTTAGCTGATTTTTCTAAAAGTTATACGAAAGCCCTTGTTAAGGCTCTAGAAAAGGATATGTCCGCTAAATAACCATCGATAAAAGTATATTTAAAGCTAGCTTCAAATTAAATAGTTGTATTGGTGTATAATTATTCTTTAAATTGACGATATAGCCTCGTGAAATGTTTTTTATAGTATATTTGTAAACTAAGTTGCGATAATGTTGTTATATTAACAAGCAATAAAGTTAGTTCAAATAAGATGAGGTACAAATTATATAGAGAACAACAATTGGCCTGCGATTTGGATACCGCTTGGTCTTTTTTTTCTTCACCCATGAATCTTTCAGAAATTACACCAAAAGATATGGGGTTTGTTGTCGTCTCGGACTTTCGTAGGCAAGAAATTGCTGAAGGAATGATTATTGATTATTTGGTATCTCCGATCCTTCGGTTTCCGCTGAAGTGGAAGACCAAAATAACGCAAGTGGAAAAGAATAAAAGTTTTACTGATTTTCAACTAAAGGGACCTTATGCCTATTGGAATCATTTTCATGAGTTTATTCCGAATGAAAAAGGAGTGCTCGTGAAAGACAGGATAGATTATGAATTGCCTTTGGGAATTCTAGGCACAATTGTGCATGGAGTTTTTGTTAAAAAAAAGTTAGAGCAAATCTTCGATTACCGTTATCAGGTTTTAGAAAAATTATTTAATCAAACTAAGAATTAATGATAACGAATCTATTGCAGTTCACGTGACCGGCGAGAAGGAGGCCAGATGAGCTTTTCAACATATTTTATGCTGTATACAATGAAGAAAATCTATCAAATAACCAATGGAGTTGCTTTGGTCATTACGGTGATTATTAATTACCTATCCAATACGGGAATTTTTAATGGGGAGACCATGGCAACGGTTTCTGCTAAATATCAAAATCTATTTACACCCGCGGGATATGCCTTTTCCATATGGGGCCTCATTTATTTAGGGTTGTTTGGATTTGTAATTTATTTTGGTCCTTTTGTCAGACAGACAAACGAAAAGGAAAAAGTAGTTTTAAAAGTCGGATGGTGGTTTTTGATTTCTTGTCTAGCAAATAGTCTATGGGTCATTACCTGGTTGTATGACTATACCTTTTTAACTGTTTTATTGATGATCTTACTTTTTGTGTCGCTATTAAAGATAATTCATCATACTCAATCTATTGCGCTTCATGCTGCACGCAGCAAGCGTATATTTCTTAAGTTCCCTTTTCAACTTTATGCAGGCTGGATTTCTGTCGCTTTGATTGCCGACATTGCAGCCTATCTCACGAAGATAGGCTGGGACGGTTTTGGATTATCAGCTACAACATGGGTTATTACCATGTTTGCAATTGCATTAATCATTCATTTATTGATGATATGGCAACGTCATATGCCCTTATTTGGACTTGTAGCTGTATGGGCTTTAATAGCAATTTCAGTTGCTAATAAATTAGTTAATAGCACTGTATATACAGCGGCTATAATAGCGGCTCTTATTGTTTTGCTAAATGTAATTGTATACTATATCCAATATCGTAAGCGACTGCCTGTCTAGTGCTTAATTAATATAGTAAATGATAGTGGTTTGGCAATCAAAGTTTAAGCTTTCCATAGTATTGTAGCCAGCTGCTATTTTATTGCTGATTCCGCAATCAATAGCTTTTGAAATTCTTTTCCGATTAATGGATTGATGACATGCTGAAATCCTTTTTGCAGCGTAAAGACAGTGATAGTCGCATCAGATCCCACGAAGGACCAATGGCATAAGAGTCCCAGTTGTACTTGCTTGCGTACTGATGGGCGGGAGGCAGGGTGTTTTCAGGATATTGTTCTAAGTTTATAAACCATGTCTTTGTTAGGTTTAATTCTTTGTATCTAAGTAAGTAATAACACTAATTTTTTCATATGTTCTTTTCTAAACATTGTGCCTCAGACTCAAAAACTTTCTGAGCATTTGCTAAGTATATTTCTTTACTACTTCACTAACAATCGCCTCTGCAGCTGCGAATGCATCGACGCCACAGTAGGAGTAACGGATTTCGTTGCCTGTTGCGCTTGTGAAAATAAAAATTAAAATAATAATCTTTATGGTTAAATATATGAAATAGTACATCGGGCTTATCTAATAAACTAAGTTTGTATTTATTGATGTTTTGTTTTTGAAGCGAAATGCCTTCGATTTGACAATAGGAGTTTGATTTTTACACATTATTTATTTTAATATCTTTGCGGTGTCAAATTATTAATTATTAATGAAAAGAAATTATTTTACACTCTTTATGACGGTGGCTTTTGCCTCGATGTCTTTTGGACAAACGAATACAGCAGTTGAAGCCAAAGTTGAGGATCACCAATTTGCCTACAATATCCTGACCAATATGTCTTACGAAATGGGAATCGGAAATAAAACAACATTGCGCTTTTCAGGACCTTTATCAGGATGTTTATTATACAGTAAAACATCGATAACAATTAACGATTATCATCATGAAGATTCTGAGTGGGGATATGCATTTCGCCCAGCGGTCGATATGCAAGTGCGGCATTATTATAATTTAAATAAAAGGCTTCAGAATGGAAAAAAAATAGCACACAATTCCGGCAATTATATTGCAGGGGTGCTTGGAGCCGCTGGTCCGTCCATATTGAAAAGTGATAATATGTATGTTGCTGATTTCACCCTAACTTTAGGCGCAATGTGGGGTATACAGCGAACTTATGGCGATCGTTTTATGATGAATGTAGGTATCGGGCCAGGTGTGAGTTTTTATGACAGCCAAAGCGCATTTGCTCCTGTTGGCGGTATAACGGTTGGATTTAGATTGGGAAAATAGATAAATAATTCCCATTTCTTTCCCAAATTGATTTATAGGTTTAGATTATTATAACATTTTAAATCTTAAATCATATGGTCAATTGGAATTTAGTAACCGGCAAGGGTGAAAAACTTTCTTCCCAGGATGTCAGAAGAAGTATTTTAACTTTTATCATAAAAAATCATCCTGGGAATCAGGTTGAGTTTATCGAAAAAAAACGCAGTTCATATCGAATAGATATCAGGGGAGGAGATGCTCTTATTTTCGATTTCAATGGACAGTTTGTGAGAACAGATCGTGACTAGCCCGCTTCGATGATCTGAAATAGACTTAATATCTTAAAAAAGGGGCAGGAGCTCAGCTTTGTGCTCCCCCCTTCAACGGTAATTATCTTTAGTGGTTTGACTTTTTTGTCTTAATTCCTTCCACCTGCAATTTTATTCGGTGACTATTATTTATTCTTTGAAACTTTAGCTTTCTTTTCTATCATTATCCCGGTTTATTTCTTGTCTTATGCAAAGCCTATTCAATGTATAAAATGTTAGATTTACGGTGTAAAAGAAGCTTATTGGAAGGACATGAGAAAAGTAATTGCAGCATTCAATATGACCCTTGACGGGTTTTGTGATCATACAGCAGGGATTCCCGACGAGGAAATACATCTTCATTATACGCATCTGTTAAATAGCGCTGATGTCATTTTATATGGTAGGATTACCTATCAGCTTATGGAATATTGGCGGCCTTTTGTGAAAAATTCCTCAGGTGAAAAATCAATGGATGACTTTGCATTGGCTATCGATAAAATTCCAAAAGTTGTTTTTTCAAATAGCCTGAAAAATATAGACTGGGAGAGTGCAAAATTAGCCGAAGGGATGCTTAAAGATGAAATATTGAAATTGAAACAGCAAGCCGGTAGGGATATTTTGGTCGGGAGTCGAAGCTTAATTGTCCAGCTGATGAATCTCAATTTGATCGACGAACTTCAATTGTGCATTTATCCCGTTGTGGTAGGACAGGGGCTGTCACTATTTGAACATATAAGCGATAGAATAGTTTTTAAACTATTAAAAACAAGGTGTTTCTCTGGTGGTTCAGTCCTCCTGTACTATCAGTACAATCCAACATCTACTTCCTCATAAATTATTCCCTCGGGAAATATCGGCAACACAGCGGGAAATTCAGATACCTACAGCTCCTCCCATGAAATTTACATTTGTAATGTAATTTAAAAAGAATTCATTATGAAACATAAACATTCAATTTTGTGGGCTATGGCAGCAATGCCTTTGCTAATTATCGCTTGCAATAAAAATGATGCTATGCCATCAACGTCGGCGACGACTATCACGATAGAAAATGTATTGGATTCAAAACCATTGGTAGAGTACGGTAGTTTTAAAAACACTGGTGCTTCGCCAGTGGTTATGCCTGGCGAAGCAATTTCCATTAAGTTTTCTGCAGCCAAAGGACAAGCGCTGAGCTTTGCAACGATGTATGGTTGGTCGAATGACTTGTTTTTTGCTCCCGCAAATCCTGGCATAAAGCTGTATCAGGACAATGGAACTCCGGTTGAGGGCGATGTTTCGGCACAGATCAAATTATGGGATAATGGTACTCGTATCAATCAGATACCAGGTGCAGCTGTAATTCACCCGGGAACAACAGAAACTACTCCAAGAGCTATTACCGAAGTAAACGGAACCGATGCACAGGGCAATACTTATGCTCCAGCTTCTACTTTAATGAAAGCAACACTTCATTATGAAGGTAATTCCAATTTTACACTTATAATCACTAATGTCTCTGGCGTTACGACCAATCCGACCCCCTTCAGTCCCGGAGTTTGGGCGATTTCATATAGCGTGGGAGGCAACCTGTTAAATCCTAATCCATTATTTGAAGTTGGAAAACCAAGTGTAAATGGCTTGACAAATATTGCGGAGATGGGAGACAATAGCGTGTTGGGTAATTACATTAATACGCAAACAGGTATTTTTACACCATTATCTCCAGTTTTGGTGGTGCTATATAAAGGCATCGAAAACCCAATATATAAAATCGGTGAAAATGACCGTGGTAAAGGACTGAAAGATTTAGCGCAAAAAGGTGATGCATCGGGCCTGGCGGCTTATCTTAAAACACTCTCCGGTGTAAAAGCGGTTTATATCCTTCCGGCGGCTAGCTCAACAGTATTACTTCCTAAAATCGGAGCGCAGGCAGGAAGTAGCGTTTCACAGCAGTTAAGTATAGCAAGTGGAGATCGAATTGCCATTGCAAGCATGTATGGACTTTCCAACGATTGGTTCTTTGCAACAAAAGATAATGGAATTGATGCAACAGTAAAAGGAGATGTATCCTATTCAATCGGATTGTTTGACAATGGGACAGCGATTAATCAGTTTCCCGGAGCCGGCAATGAGCAAGCAGGATTAGGCGGCACTCCTGTGACCGAACGTAAACCAATTGCAGAAGTGCCTAATCCAAATGGGTTCACCACACTGCCATCAATTTCTAGCATTATTAAAGTAACAATCAACTAATTTTTGAGGCCGGTTATACGAACGAAAATCTCATGGCTATTATTGTCCTTATTGGAGACAGGACAATCAGCAACCTATTTCATGCAGTGGCTAAAGTATCGATTGAGTTTCCACGGGCAAAAAGTATCGATTCAGTATTTATTAAGTAATAAACGTGTTATAAAATGAAAAATCCTATAAAAACAAAATTAGCTGCGTTTGTTGCGCTGCTGTTGTTCACGACCTGCATCGCAAGCATAGCCAATGCGCAGGAGCGGTCCAGCATGCGGAGAGCTGACAGCAGGATAGATAAAATGGATATGAAGCAAATCCCTTATCGAATTCCGCAAAATCCAGAAGACATCAGTCCGTTATTGTGTGGAGAAAAAATACCGATGGCAGTATTGGTAGACGTTTCAGGTAAAAGGTTTGATCTCAATAGAGCGATTTCCCAAAAGCCGACCATTTTGGTTTTCTACCGCGGTGGCTGGTGTCCTTATTGTACCAGACAACTTTCGGGCTTACAAGAGGCCTTTCCCGGCTTGGAAGAAATGGGGTATCAGTTGATTGCCATAAGTACAGACGAATCCGAGGGATTAATGAAAGCTGCAGCTAAAGAAAAATTAAGCTACACACTTTTATCGGATGCAGATCTTTCACTGTCGAAACAAATGGGGATTGCGTATAAAGCTCCGAAGGACTACTGGGAGATACTACCGAAAACAACTAGAGGTAAAGACACCGACTTGCTGCTTCCGGTTCCATCAGTATTTATACTTGATCAAAAGGGAACAATTCATTTTGAATTTATCAATCCCGATTTTAAACAAAGATTATCCTCCAATCTGCTGCTTGCTGCTGCAAGCAGTATTAAAGAAGACCTTTAAATTTCTAGCTTGTGGGCGTTAGGCTCTTACAAGAAAATGATTAAATTTAAGCGAATTGAAATGCTGTAAGTAAATGACAACATGATTAGGGAGTATAGCGATAACGCAACAGCAGCACTGTTTGTGATGCACAGTGACAACAACCAGTTTTCAGGCAGGGGACTTCGTAATGCGAATTCCCTGCCTATCAATACATTTATTTATAACAAGGGCGGCGAACAAAAAGTGACGATCGATGAGATCAGTTATACGATGCCATCAAGGTGTATACTTCCTTTGGTTTCCAATCAACATTTTGTATTTGAACAGCCCGATGCGCTGACTGCCTGGCAGTTTAATAGGGAGTTCTATTGTATCGTTGATCACGATGCTGAGGTCGGCTGTGTTGGTTTTCTGTTCTATGGTATTCGACATCCAATGTTCATTGTATTAAATGAAACTGCTGTGGAAGAAATGTCTCATCTGGAGAATGTGTTTTCAAATGAGATGATGGTAAAAGATAATTTTCAGGGTGAAATGCTGCGCACCCTTCTTAAGAGAGTGATTATCAATACCACAAGAATTGCAAAGCTCCAAAGTGAAAGCTATCAGTTATTCCCCGACGAAAAAATGGATATTGTGAGAAAGTTTGCATTGCTACTAGAATGTAACTTTAAAGAGGAACATGAAGTCAGGTTCTATGCGGCTGCACTCAACAAATCACCAAAAACACTAAGCAATGTATTTGCGCTGTTGAAACAGTCGGCGCCATCTATTCTAATCCGCAACAGAATAATTCTTGAGGCTAAAAGGTATCTCCATTATACCGAGAAGTCAGCGAAAGAGATCGCTTACGAACTGGGTTTTGAAAGTCCTGCTCATTTTAGCCGGTTTTTCAAGATGTATTCCGGAACAAATATTTCTGCATTTAAGAACCTTTGATCACTATTGCGTTTAAATACAGACGGCCATGTTGACCATGAATAAGAGGTGCTAACATATAATGAAAAAAAATGCATTATGTCGTTTTTATAAATGACTTCAAATATCAGTGTTCTCCAAATATGTAAGAATTTGTATAAAAGAGCAGTAGGAATCGTTCGGGAGATATTGGTGAGTTCAACCTCTGATCAAGAGTTGTCAAATTTATGAAATCGACACTCTGATAGAAGCCGAAAAGCAGGATAGTCATTCAATTTTAAGTAATTAAATCGATAGTAACAGTTCCAATAGCTTGCTATTCTACTTCGAATTGTTTTTTCGAACATTGCGTTTTCAGTAAAGAAGTTATTGACCCAAAACCGTTGCTGAGGTGTAATCTCTGCGATTATGGCGAAATGAATTTCTACAACATATTCTCCTAATAACTGCACCAGATACGGAATGCTTTCCAATGGAAAAAGTCTCATTAATTTCACGATAGCTATTTCACGTATGTACCCGTCTTGATGACGGGTCATCAAACTGAGTTCTTCAAAACTTATCAACGCTTCAAGCTTGTTTTTCGTTGTGGTTGCATAAATCCTGTATGGAAATTGTTGAGCTTGTCCAAGCCACACGACTTTGATTTGTTCCATACTTATAGTCAATATATAGTTGTTTGCCGCCTATCTTATTCCTAGATCACAGGGGCTCATTCTTCTAAATCAGCTCTGCTGATATAGCGATATAAGATTTTTTTACAGGTTATCTTTTAAGTTTACATGGAATGAGGTATTTTATTTATTGAATTTACAAAAGAGTATTTAGAAAGACAAAATATATAGCTCTGTTGCTATAATTTCTATATCTATTTTGTATCTTGATTACAACATGATTAATCTAGTTATAAGGATGTTATGGAAGAAGAGGATGCTGTGTTGCATGCGTACTAAAACAGTCATATATGGAATTTAGCAAAGAAAATTGGAAGCCTGATGAATATGAAGAATGGCTCGAATTAGACCTTGATTTGATTGGTAGTTTAATCTCTGACGACAAAATAGTAAAAGCTTTAAACGGTGGTGTTCCAGAATCATTTGCTCCGTTTTCTAGTTTTAATAGCAAAGAAGGTTTTATATGTTTTCAAACACTAAATGATTATTACGACGAGAATTTTGAAAATGGTTTAGAATATATTGTTTTTGGATCAGACGGAGCAGGGAATCCTTTTTGTATTAATAAAATAAACAATAACCAAATTGTACTTTTAGATTTTGATGACGAGAAGATTGTCTCAACTAACAAAAACATAAATGAATTTTTGGATTCAATATTTGCTTACAGAATATTTATAAACGTTATACAATCAAAATATGGTGTGGAAGCTTTATTTCATAACCTGTATCGCGAAGAAGATATTGAAATACTCAAGCAAGAATTCTCAAAAATAAACGCTGATTTGCTAGCAAATTCGGAATTTTGGAAGCAGGAAATTGAAGAATTGATTATGAATAAAAATGCAAATTCGACAAGTTGAATTTTAGAACATGAGAATCTGCTACCGACAAAACTAGTTCATAGATACTTATGCTCATCGGAAAGGGGGAGGGTGAAACATTGGCTGTTTTGGATCAATATAAATCGTTTTTAACCGCTGTAAAAGATGACAATTGGTATGTTTATGATTTCCTTGTAACAAGCAATCTCTAAACAGAAGCTTAAGGTAGAGGATTTGGAACTGTAAAGAATTATAAAAGGTTACGACTATTTGGTTTTCATCCCCAATATTACCAAAACACCCATAAGAGGTAAACAGGATCATTAAATCCATTTCAAAAGCCGGCTTTTTATAACACAGCCGGCTTATTTGTTTGATTCATATAGATCCTTCCAAGTTTGTCTATGAATTGACATGCTTGTTAAGTATACATTTTCTAACCGATATTGAATGCCCACTTTCGGTTATTCAGGGCGAAAAGGATGAATATTTTGCTCAACTGCAAAAGACTGTAGATCAGGGTTCGGGATATGCAGAAGAATTAATTTATTTTAGAGCCCAAACATTGCTATCGAGAAAAGAGATCTTTAAAATTCTTCAGAAAAAAGTAACAGTGCGAAGAATTACTGAAATAGATCATCTTTTTTCATAGAACAACAACACCTAATCTGATAAAGATTGGGCGTTGTTGTTCTATTTGGGTACCTACTGTATCTTGATCTTAGTAGATATTATGATACCGTTGATCATTCAGATTCGAACAGCCATAATTACTAAACACTAATATATTTTTTGAGTACTTCAAGAAGGTCTGCCCGGCGTATTGGTTTGGGAAGAAAGTCATTCATTCCGGATTCAAGGCATTTTTCTTTTTCCCCCAGCACATTTCCAGCTGTAACGCCTATGATAGGTATATGTTGATATGCTGGCAGCATTCTAATATGTTGTGTTGCCTCAATACCACTCATGATCGGCATTTGTACATCCATAATAATAAGGGAAAACTGCTTTTTCTTGCATTCTTCCAAAGCCTGTAAACCATTAGCTGCTTCCGTTAGAAGTATATTGGGAGCAAGAGACTTCATTATTTTATTGTTCAGGACCATATTCACTGGGTTATCATCAACCAAAAGCACGTCTAATTCTCGCACAAATGCATGCGAATCTTTCTCAGCCTGATCCTGAATAATTTCTATTACTGTACTTCGGTCTACCTTTTTAAGGGTTTTGTATAGATCATGTGATTTTATAGGCTTCAATAGCAAATGTGTATTTTCTATTTTCCTAACCGATGTAAGTATATCCAGTTCTTCCGAAGAAGACGAAAGTACTATAAATGGAGCAACTTCTTTTCGCTGATTTAACAAGCCTTTTATTTTTTCTATTGTTTCCAATCCGGACATGATAGGCATATGATAATCCATCAGAATGACATCGAACCGCTCACCTTTCAACATGATATCCAAGGCTTCCATTCCATTAGAAGCTAACGTGGATTTGATATTTTTATAGGTAAGCATGTGTTCAAGAATAATCCTGTTGCTTTCATTATCATCCACCACTAAGGCCGTTTTAATTGTCGTTTCATCCTCTTCTTTCCATTCAGACATTTCGTAAGGAACCTCAAGATCGAAGAAAAATACAGAACCGCTGTCCATTTCGCTGGTCAGCGACAAATGACTTCCCATATATCCCAAGATATTGTTCGAGATGGTTAGTCCCAGTCCTGTGCCGCCAAATCGTTTACTGATTGAACTGTTTTCCTGGGTAAAGGCATCAAAGATATATTTCTGTTTCTCTATAGGAATGCCGATTCCAGTATCTCTTACCGAGAAGCGCAAGGCAATCGTATGATCATCCATGTGCAATTTTTCTACTTTTAGTTCGATCTCGCCCTTTTCTGTGAATTTTACAGCATTTCCTAACAGATTGATCAAGATCTGTTTTAACCTGACTTCATCAATGAAAAGTATTTTTGGGAGGCCAGGCTCAACGTTGAGAAGAAGTTCGATGTTTTTTTTCTGGGATTGATAAAGAATAACATTGATGACTTGGCTTAACATATCATACACATCACTTTTTTCAATCAAAAGGTCCATTTTTCCGGATTCTATTTTAGAAAAATCCAGTATATCATTGATGATGCTAAGTAGGTTTTCCCCTGATTCATTGATGTAATGCAGATATTGCGTCTGTGCTTCATTCAGTGGTGTCCGGAGTAGGAGGTCTGAAAAACCAATAACTCCGTTCAAAGGGGTACGGATCTCATGACTCATATTGGCCAAAAATTCGGATTTTGCTCTGCTGGCTATATCTGCAGTTTCCTTCGCATTTTTCAGTTCCTCGTTTATTCTTACGGCATTTGTAATATTCTGTATGGAAATAATTATACCTCCAATCTCATCTTTTGTAAGATACCAGGGTCCGACTTTAAGATCGTAATGTTGAATTTCTTCTTTTCCTTCCACCTTTAGTGCAAAATCCTCGTCGATGTACGTTTCTCCCAAAAGCGCATTCCTGTAAATCTTTTTTCTTTCTTCGGGAATATTGGGCGATATTGTAAACAGGTTATTGCCGATAAGGTCGATATTATTCATACTAAATTCATCTCGCCATCTGCTGCTGACGGCAACGTAGTTAAGGGCTTTGTCAAGCATCGCCAAAGGAATAGGAACATCTGTAGCACAGGACTGCATCATAGCTTCCTTCTGAGCAACTTCCAGAAACATTTTTTTGAAGGCATCAATGTTCTGAATAATTCCAAAAACCCTGTGGCAAACTTCATTTTCAAATTCGGGAATTCCTTTTACTCTTACCCAGATGGTGACACCTTCATTACGCAGAAGTTGTAGCTCCTCATCAAAAGAAATCCCTTGTTGTACTGCTCTGTTGAATAGAAATTCTATTCTCTCTCTGTTTTTTCCTTCGTAAAATCCAAGGGCATTTTCAAAAGTTGGTTGGAAATTAATGTTAGTTTTATGAATTTCTCGTACACTTTGAGACCAGGTGAGCTTTCCGCTCTTCATATTGACTTCCCAGCCCCCCACTTGGGCAACCGCGCTTGTTTCCTCGAGCATTTCCTTCGTATAAAACAGATCTTTTTCCAACTTATCGCGGCGCATAATATCCGATTTTAGTTGAATATAGACGAAAATGGTGACGCCAATGGCCGCGACTGCTGAAAAGATAATGAATAAAACGGTCCGTTTGGTGGAGTTATTCAGATCTTCATTTTTTAGGGCAAGCTGAACTTCCTCGTGTTTCACAAACTCCTGAACGAGCATTCGGCATTTATCCATGGCCATCTTGTTTTGAACAAGTTCTTCTGGAGTCATTAATATTCCCTTTGTGCGATTATCAATCAGCAAGACATATTCTTTCATCAACATGTCTGAGGTATGCAGCAGTTCATGAAGGATATTAATCTGGAGTTTATCGTTAAGATTAAACCTATCTTTGTTAGCAACAAGCAGCGGATATTCATTCCTGCTTTTATTGAAAGGTTCAAGAAAATTTTCACGGCCGGTAAGCTGATATCCCCGATTGCCAGTTTCGGCATTTAACAGCGTGTTTAAAATATCTTTTATTAAACTGATAGACTCCTTCGTTTTTAAGAGGCTTTTCCTGCTCTCCATCTGGTTATGTATGCTAATATAAGATGCTATAGAACCCGCAATCAGTAGTATCAAGGAAAGCATTACACCTATCTGGAGATTTCTTATAATTTTTTTTGGCATTGGTCGGTAGTTTACCGTTAAGATACTAAAAAAGTAGAATTGTATCTCTAATCAGTCAGTAATATTTGATGGCTTTCATCATGTTTCTATGAGATAGCTTATATTGGAAATTTCAACTATTGAGATCATGCGATCCACTTTAGCTAGCCTGACACAACAGCTTTTCTGCAGATAGCGTCTATTATTTTTTGTATTTTGTTATTGCATAACCGTCAAATCTTATTAACTCTAATTCTTCCTTTCCTTTCGGTATGTTGTAATAAAAGTTATAAAATTGAACAACTTTACCGCTAGGGAAACCTTTGGTAAATTTTGAAGTTATTGCCGATTGCTTGATTATTTCTGAATTCTTTTTCACAAGAGTTGCCATTGTTCCGTTTCCATAAATTTTGACGTCGCAACTATCCTTTGGTAGCAATGTAAAAGTATTTGATAGAAGAGCTTCTCTTTCTTTTAACATCCATTCTTTTTTCATCCCCCGTAATTGTGCCACCTCAAATTCTGCGTTCTGGATAATTTCCAAAACGTTGTTGCTATTTTTATCATTTAAATCTTTCGTCAGGTTGGTAAGAGCGCTATACAGTTTGTCAAGTAGTTCTGTTGAGTTCTTTAATTGAACTGATTTATTTAAGGAAGATAGTTCGACTGGGATTTTAGCATTAAACTTTAGCGTTTTTAAGAAGTAACCACTTTTAATGTTTTCTTGAGTTATATCATCATCAGATAATTCATAATTTACTAAAATGTTTTCTTCGGGAAAATCAGATTCATTGGAAATGATTGATATTCCTTTGGCTGACCTGACTAATAGAATTTTTAAAATCGGATTTCCTTGCTTTTTATAATTGGATAAGTCAATTAGTATTTTTAACTCTTGTTCGCCATTTTTGTTGATCGCAATGTCAATAAAGTTTGGAATTGTGTTTCCAAAGAATTCAAGCCCTTTGACGACAGGATAATCATTTATTGAGATTTCAGTAGGATAATAAAACGTCGGTTGGATACCATAGTTGCTCTTGTCCGCATTATACTTTAGTTTATCCAAAATTTCTGTCTTACTTTCTTGTCCTTTGCAAGAGGCTAAAGTCAGTAAAACAATAATTGATAACATATATTTTTTCATAAGTCAATTCTGTTGGAGCGCGTTGGTTTAATATTTCGGCCAACGCTATTAGACAGCTTTCCGATATACTAGCCGTATAGCTTAAGAAGTATTGGTAATTGTCAAATGTAAAAATATCAATTTTCGCAGTGTAAACCGTTTACAATTCGCTGAGTATCGTTTAAAATTCGTTAAAAAGGATGTTATTCAATTTCATATGTTGTTGTAAAATAAAGGAGTTTTAATTTATAACCCCTTGATGTGATCTTTTAAAATTGTCTTTATTCTTGTTTAGTTGTTTTGCAATGAAGATTTAATTGTTCCATTCTTAATAAACGAATTAAATCCGGATGAAGTTACACACCCAGCCGGAACATTTGCTGCCATATTCGGACATCTACAAACTTCTAGAATTGACTTTATCTATTACAAGGGGGAAAAGTTAGAACCATTGGCTTCGAAAATAATCCGAACAGCACCAGAAATAGATGACGTTTGGCCATCAGATCATTCAGCGGTTTTTACTGTTTTCAAATTAAATTGACAATGGCCTAGAACTTATTATAACCAACTACGATCTATGCCAACCAAAAAGAGAGTTATTCACAAGGGCCGGCTATTGTTTGGATGAAAAAATCCAATTAGACCATTCATGATTACCGTCGTACAGATTATTATGAAAACAGATAAGGTTTGCGTACTACAGGGGTAATTTAGAATATCTAAACTGGTTTCTGCTTGGAGATTTCTACTTAAAATAGTTGTTGATTTAAAAATATCAGGTGACGATGCAGATGATTTTTTATTGCCTTTTCTAACAAAATTAACGTTGATGAGTGTGGATTTGAAATAGGAGACTATTTACCAAGGCTAATTATTTCATTTTCAATATCATGGTAAAGCAGGATTTTCCATTGTTCTTCTTGTGCTCTTTGCTTCCAAATGATCCGTTCTTCCATTGCTTTTTTGCCATCATAATCAGTTTTAAATGCTATTTGATAGTTTAGATATCCCATTTGAGGAAGATTGTCTGCACCATAAAAAGCGGTTTCTCCGTCTTCCTTAATCCAGAAAACCTGATGATAAGGGGTATGTCCGCCAGTAACTTCGAAATCAATTTCAGAAGTAATACTTCCTTTATCAGAATCCATCCAGACAATATTGGCATTCTCAACAATGAACTTCAAAACATCCAAATCAAAAGAAGGACTCCCTTCTTTTGAAAGCGCAAAATCATATTCACGCTTTTGCAGATAGACTTCGGCATTTGGAAAATTAAGCGTCCAATCATTTTTCTCTCTATTCACAAGTCCGTCAATGTGATCTTTGTGCAAATGAGAAAGCATAGCTAGCTTGACATCTTTTGGTTGGAAACCTGCTTTTATCATGTTGTTATGAATTTTCGGAATACCGTTTTCCACCCAGCCTAATCCTGCATCTAGTAGTATTAGATTGCCAGCTGTTTCAATAAGAAAAGGCTGCACCGCCATTTTTAAATTTTTATCGTTTTCAGTATCTTCCAGATAGGTGAAATTTTTATTCTTATCTACACTGAAATCACCGTCTTTTAAAGGATATATTTCCATTTGTAATTATTTAATCTCACTTACGCTATTGATTGAGAAAGCGGATTAAACAAAATTAAACATCCCAAAGGCAAAATCCTCATTCTATTGAATTAATTACGGTTTCCGTATAGATATCGACGAAATTTCAGGATGGAATACCCAATTCTTGATGCCACTGATATAATCCTCCGGGGTCGAAGACATTCCCTTTTAAAAAACGTTGCAAAAATTCTGTGAGGGAGGAAGTTAATGCTATTGTAGGGTGTGTTGCATTAAATATTTCATATCGGCAATCTCCTAAATACCTTAATCCCCATATATCTGAATAAATCATATATTCTGAAAAATAAAACCAATTATCGCCATAATTGTCTGCGTACTCCATTATTCCAGCAAGTGGTATAATATTGAAAATATCTTCATTACAACCGAAACCATTGCATAAGAGATAGAATCTTCTAAACTCATAGGACAAAGGGAATCCAATTTTTTGCTCAAACGTATCAATCTCCGAGAGCATGGCTCCAGGATAGATGTCAATTCCATCTTTCTCGTGCTTTTGTTTTATAGCCGTAATTAATTGTCTCATTGCACTACTACTTATAATTGAACATTTATTTATCAATAATCAACTGTCTCTTTCCCAATTTTGATTAGAAAATTTTTCAACGTTTACCCTTATATATATGCTTGTAAAAATTCCAAATTTGAAAATAAAAGCACTGTGATTGAATGTAAATATAGCCAGGAATACCCGAGTGATTTTCTAGGCTATCGCTGCATAACTGTTTATTCCATTTTGTTTGACCTGCTACCATTTATAAGGGACCTCAATTGTGAATAGACCAAAAACCATAGTCTTTGTACGCGTTGATTTAGACACCCCAATGAAAGGGTTATCACGGTACAAACTTGGATGATGTTTAAAAATTTCATGCTATGGCTTACTAGTTACTGAATTTACAAAACAGTCCTTAAATAGGCAAAATATGTAACTCGTTGGCGCTAATTACATACTCATTTTGTATCTTGATGCAACATGGTTCTTCTTAGCTATAAGAAAAGAGATAGGGGGGAAAAAAAGACTACCTAATTGGAATGGGCCTTGGCTTCCAAAAAAATAATTATTTAATATGGCGAAAGGAGATAAATTATATTTTAAAGCTCTCAAAGAAGCGAGCAAAAATACTGAGATAGGAGATTCAAATGCACTTGAGTTATTACAGAAAGCGATCGACAAGAATAACAGTAAAGCGCAATATGCTTTAGCGACATGGTACCTATGGATATTACGGTTTGATTTGTGCCAGTCATTTCGGTCGGATGGGGTTCTTCATCAATTTTGGTGAAAGTACAATAAATAATTACACTTTAGATATTAGGCCAAGTTTCTTTTCAAAGATAATTCCAACCTTGGCTAGCAAGTTATAAATTTGCGCCTTTTGATATACTAAACCATATTCTCTTTTAATCCACTGTATCAAA
>NZ_CACSJW010000007.1:0-408570 GCF_902706145.1 Sphingobacterium sp. 18053 | reverse complement strand
GAATAAGATGATATGAATATCATAGATCAGCCAATAAAGATTTTTAGGTGCCTATATCGGCGGTGTCTACCTCTTCCCATTCCGAACAGAGCAGTCAAGCCCGCCAGAGCCGATGGTATTGCCGTAACAGGTGGGAGAGTAGGTCGGTGCCTTTTTTTACACGGAAGCCCTTGCTGGAAACAGTCAAGGGCTTCTTTCGTTTAGATACTTCCGTATTTCCCTGTACAGGCTATTGCCCATCCTCCGCATATCGGTTATCGCAGCACATGGCCGTCGATGAGCCTGATCCATCGGTAGCTGTTCCGCAACTCTCACTGTGCTCAGTGGTATTGCTCAGTGGTATGGAGCATCCTTGTAGCCGAGGGGAATTGTAATCCAGTGGACAGCACTCATACAGCCTTCACTGACCGTGTCAAACCTTATTGCTTTTCACCAGTGTCCTATAGCCGTATATCGGTAAGTACAGCAAGGACTACTCGTAATTATTGGGGAATATCCTGTCCTGCTACTATCCTTATCAAGCTATATTGTTTTTCATCTGTATCGTATTGCTGTATATCAATGGCCTTGCAGTAGCTACTTGTAATAAGCAGTTGTATATGCTATCCGACTGTTGGGAAGTATACAGGTAGTGGTTACAGATATAGCTCTCATAATTACATGCTATACAGCTATTCTACTCTATTATTAAGCTTTATTGGCAAATGTCATTAGCCACATAAGTTGATCTTCTTATTTACACATCCTGATCAGGAACGTAATATAACATTATACCTGCAGCTATACCTCTGTGTAGTTACAATTGTATAACGATAGCAAATGCAGCTCGATATTCCCTGCTAGGGTAACCGGTTATGATGGGCTTATCCTATCAGGGATTTCATTATTGAAAACTTTGTGGCTGATGAATATCGATTGAAAAACAACGAAGATAAAAAATTAAGCAATCGTTTGTGTAGATTAAGCAAACGATTGCTTTCAAGTTTCATTTTTTATTTAGAAAAAAGTGTTATATTATTGTTATAGAGATTAAGTTCTTACATAAGAACCAAATATAAATCCAATCCAAAAGGATTTTTCTATTGACTGTTTAGTTTGTTTTAAAATAGGTGATTTTTTAGAGGGACCAATTGGTCCCTTTAAATTTATATGAACTTTAAATTATGGATTCTAGAAGAGATTTTCTAAAAAAGGCCGGAATATTGTCATCACTGGCTGTTTCACTCCCTACTTTGGTCAATGCCAATACGGCAGCAGAGTCGTTTAATATGTGTGGCTATGCAGCTCCAAAAATTGATAAAGTCAGAGTAGCGGTGATTGGACTGGGCATGCGCGGTCCTGGTGCTGTTGAACGGTTATCCTTTATTGAGGGATGCGAAATTGTCGCACTTTGCGACAAACATCCGGATCGGGTTGAGCGCGCAACAAAAATCGTTACATCGAAAGGTCTAACAGCTCCGAAAGCGTATTCAGGTGAAGATGGCTGGAAATCCTTGTTGAAAGAAGAGAAACTCGATCTCGTCTATATTTGTACGCCTTGGGATTATCATACTCCGATGAGTATTGCCGCGATGAAAGCGGGTAATCACGTGGCTTGTGAAGTGCCGATTGCTTTGACGATCAAAGATTGTTGGGAGGTCGTGAAGACATCTGAAGCGACTAAAAAGCATTGTATGATGCTGGAAAATTGCTGTTATGATTTCTTCGAAATGCTGACATTGAATATGGTGCGCCAAGGCTTGTTTGGCGAACTCGTCCATGCCGAGGGTGCTTATATTCACGATTTGCTTGATCTTAATTTTGCAAAGAATGGCTATGATAACATGTGGCGCCTGAGAGAAAATATAAAATTAAATGGAAATCTATATCCTACTCATGGACTTGGGCCTGTGGCACAATGCTTAAATATCAATAGAGGGGATAAGATGGATCATCTTGTGGCAATGTCTTCCAATGATTTTATGATGGGAGAAAAAGCAAAAGAGCTAGCGGCCAAGGATTCTTTTTTTCAGGAATTTGTCGGAAAGAAATACCGCGGTAATATGAATACAACGCTTATCCGCACCGCAAAAGGAAAAACGATTATGCTGCAGCATGATGTCACTTCTCCTAGACCTTACTCTAGATTACATACACTAAGTGGAACCAAAGGGTTTGCACAAAAGTATCCTACGGAGAATATTGCTTTTGGCCATGAATTCATTACAGAACAGAAATTAAAAGAACTGTACGATAAATACACACCAGAATTGGTAAAATATATTGGTGAGCAGGCAAAACAGGTTGGTGGACACGGTGGGATGGATTTTATGATGGACTGGCGTCTGATTGACTGTTTGCGCAACGGATTACCTTTGGACCAGGATGTCTATGATGCTGCTTCATGGAGCTGTATCGTGCCATTGAGTTTCGAATCTGTAGAAAAGAACTGTAAAACAGTTGATGTACCGGATTTCACAAAGGGTGCATGGAAAAATAATACGCCGGTAGAAATCACGTTAAAAGGCGGTGGAAATACGCCTATTCGTTCTAGATCAGCGAAAAAAGAAAATATACAATTGGGCGTATAGCCCTCTTATATAAATGACTTATTGAAGGGGAACTTTTTATTGTTCCCCTTTTATGTTTATCTTTAATTATGTTATTCAATCTGACTCTAATTACCTGTTTATCGTTATTTTCCACCAAGGATACACTTTCCTGTTGTGTTGGGGAAAATATACCTACGCGCGCAGGTATGATAAAATCCCAAATTGCTCAGTTAAAAAGTAAGACTACGGACAAGATGATATTAGTCGAAGGGGGCAAATTTTTGATGGGAAGTTCGAACTTTGAAGATAGTAAGCCTTTACATCAGGTGCAACTGAATTCATTTTATATGGACGAACATGAGGTCACAAATGCACAGTTTGCGCAGTTTGTAAAGGAGACAGGTTATATAACTGTTGCTGAGCGGGAGCTGGATCCGAAAGACTTTCCTGGAGTGGATCCCAAGATGTTAGTTCCGGGATCGGCTGTATTTTCCAAACCTAAAGAACTCAATTCATTAAATAATTATCTGATGTGGTGGGAGTATGTCCCTGGTGCAAATTGGCAACATCCCGAGGGACCGAATAGCTCGATAAAGGATAAAATGAATTATCCTGTTGTTCAGGTTGCCTATGAAGATGCTGCAGCTTATGCGAAATGGGCAGGCAAACGATTACCTACAGAAGCGGAATGGGAATATGCGGCTAGAGGACGTAAAGATGCAAACGACGACTTGTATTATTGGGGTAAGGAATTGAAGCCTAATGGTAAATGGACCGCAAATATTTACCAGGGAAAGTTTCCTGTACAAGATTCGAAAGAAGATGGATTTGAAGGGACAGCACCTGTAAAATCATTTCAGGCAAATGCGTTGGGACTGTACGATATGGAAGGGAATGTGTGGGAATGGTGTGCTGATTTTTATAGACCCGATTATTATCAGCATAGTACAACTGCTAACCCCAAAGGACCACAAGATTCTTATGATCCGCAGGAACCAAATCTTGAAAAACGCGTTCAGCGGGGAGGGTCATTTCTTTGCAATGATCAATATTGCGAAAGGTATAAAGCCGGAAGCAGAGGAAAAGGGGAGGTCAACAGTCCTACAAATAATGTAGGGTTCCGCTGTGTAAAAGATATAAAATAGAAAAGGCTTGCATTTGCAAGCCTTTTCTATTCTATTTTATTGATATGTCTTATTGTGCATTCAAAAACATTGATTTTTGATTGTACAATTCTCTGAAATAAGGATCTTGAAGATCTTTGATAAAGCGAATTGCTTCACCAGTTGATTTCATCTCAGGGCCTAATTGCTTGTCTACTTCAGGGAATTTACTGAAAGAGAATACAGGTTCTTTAATCGCGTATCCTTTTAGTTTACGTTCGATCGTAAAGTCTTTCAATTTATTAACACCCAACATGACTTTAGTTGCAATATTGATGTAAGGAACATCATAAGCTTTAGCGATGAAAGGGACCGTACGTGATGCACGTGGGTTGGCCTCGATAACATACACATTTTCACCTTTTACGGCAAACTGAATGTTTAATAGACCTCTTACGTTCAATGCTTTTGCTAGTTTAATGGAATATTCTTCCATTTTATCCTGAACTGCTTGTGATAGGCCAAATGGAGGCAATACAGCTGAAGAGTCCCCTGAGTGGATACCAGCAGGTTCAATATGTTCCATCATACCAATGATGTGTACATCTTCACCATCACAGATTGAATCTGATTCAGCTTCTTCTGCACGATCCAGGAAGTGGTCGATCAGGATATGGTTTCCAGGAAGGTTTTTCAACAAGTTGACGACAGCTTTTTCTAAATCTTCATCGTTGATGACAATGCTCATGCCTTGTCCACCCAACACGTAAGAAGGACGAACCAATACTGGATATCCAACTTCGTTTGCAACTTGTAATGCTTCTTCTGCTGAAGTTGCTACACCGTATCTTGGATATGGAATTTCCAATTCTTTCAATAGATCGGAGAAACGGCCACGATCTTCTGCCAAGTCCATATTCTCAAATGAAGTACCGATGATTTTTACGCCAAGTTGCTCTAGACGCTCAGCCATTTTAAGAGCCGTTTGTCCACCCAACTGAACGATAACACCTTCTGGTTTTTCTAATTCGATGATCTCACGTACATGCTCCCAGAATACGGGCTCGAAGTATAATTTGTCAGCCATATTGAAGTCTGTCGATACAGTCTCTGGGTTACAGTTAACCATAATCGCTTCGTAACCACATTCTTTAGCCGCCAATAAACCGTGTACACAGGAGTAATCGAACTCGATACCTTGACCGATACGGTTAGGACCTGAGCCTAAAACGATGATTTTCTTTTTATCTGAAGAGATCGATTCGTTTTCTTCTTCGAATGTCGAATAGTAGTATGGTGTTTGTGCAGGGAATTCTGCAGCACAAGTATCTACCATTTTGTAAACACGGTTGATACCTAACTCCTTACGACGATCGTAAACTTGATCCTCTGTTACATTTCCTAATAACCATGCGATTTGTACATCTGAATAACCTTTTTGTTTTAAGGTCATGAAGAAATCGCGTGGAATATTATTCAATTGATAACGACGTAATTCTTGCTCAAGGTGTACCAACTCTTGGATCTGTACTAAGAACCATTTGTCGATACGTGTTGCCTTACGGATAGATTCCAAAGGAACGCCTAATTCGAAAGCATCTTTGATATGAAATAAACGGTCACCACTTGGATGTTCCAAACTGTCCATGATTTCGTCAAGGTTTCTCCATTGACGACCGTCAGCACCTAAACCAGCGCGGCCAGTCTCCAATGATTGACAAGCTTTCTGTAAAGCTTCGATAAATGTACGGCCGATTGCCATTACTTCACCTACCGCTTTCATCTGTAGACCTAATTCCTTGTTTGCTCCTTTGAATTTATCGAAGTTGAAACGAGGGATCTTAACGATCACATAGTCTAATGTTGGTTCAAAATATGCGGATGTTGTCTTTGTGATCTGATTTTGCAATTCATCCAAGTTGTAACCAATCGCCAATTTAGCTGCAATCTTCGCAATCGGATAACCCGTTGCTTTCGATGCTAAAGCCGAAGAGCGTGATACACGTGGATTGATTTCGATGGCAATGATCTCTTCGTTTTCTGGGTTTACAGAGAACTGAACGTTACATCCACCTGCAAATGTACCAATAGAACGCATCATCAGAATAGCCTGATTACGCATATCTTGATAACATTTGTCTGACAATGTCATGCCTGGTGCAACAGTGATTGAGTCTCCAGTGTGGATACCCATTGGATCGAAGTTTTCAATGGTACAGATGATGATAACATTGTCGTTGGTATCACGAAGTAATTCCAACTCAAATTCTTTCCAGCCTAATACCGCTTGTTCTACCAAAACTTCGTGTGTTGGTGAAGCGTGTAAACCTCTATTTAAGGCCGCATCAAAATCTTCTTTTCTGTGAACAAATCCACCTCCTGTACCTGCAAGAGTATAAGATGGACGTATAACAAGCGGATAGCCAATTTCTTGTGCCGCTTCTTTACCTTCAAGGAATGAGTTTGCAATTTTGGATGTTGCAACGCCCACACCGATATCAACCATTAATTGACGGAATTCTTCACGGTTTTCAGTTTTTTCAATGGCAGCAACATCAACACCGATAACTTTTACATTGTATTTTTCCCAAAGACCTAGGTTAGAAGCTTCGATACATAAGTTCAAAGCAGTCTGGCCACCCATGGTAGGAAGTACAGCGTCAATGTTGTGTTTTTGCAAAATTTCTTCAATACTTTCGCATGTTAATGGAAGTAAGTAGACATTGTCTGCAACAACTTTGTCCGTCATGATTGTTGCAGGGTTTGAGTTGATGATGGATACTTCAATACCTTCTTCTTTCAATGAAAGGGATGCTTGAGATCCAGAATAATCAAATTCACAAGCTTGACCGATAACGATGGGACCTGATCCGATGATTAAAACCGACTTAATGGAAGTGTTTCTTGGCATTATATCTAGTTCAAAAAATTAAATTTCCTATTGTAAATCTGAGCAAAGACAATCAAAAGTAGCTCATGGGGAAGGGTCATTCCGACTGCTTTGTCGGAGTGCAAAGTTACATTTTAAATTTTGAAAATTAACTATTTATTTTAAGAATATTTCAGAAAAAATGTAGTTTTTTAGAAAAGTGGTCCTGAAAAAACAAAAACGAGTTGGAAAACATAAGCGATATGTTTTCCAACTCGTAGGCAATAATGGGGTTGATTTGTTTAATAAATGATGATTTCGTCCGTAAACAAGTAGCCTTTTTTTGGATTGCTGGCTTTGATTTTTATATAACGAGCCTGTTGGGCTTTGTCAAGTTTGAGTTCAAACCTTTTGAAAGTCAACTTGGATTCTTTATCGGATATGTCATTTTTGATTGTTCCTACGGATCTGAAGGTACGGCCATTATCCGAAAGTAGGACTTCCATTTCTCCTGGCATATAAACGCCCGGGCCAATCATCTGCATAAAATTCATGGCTACCAGGTGTATTTCTTCTCTTCGTTCCATATCGACAACAACATCAATCGGACTGGTGAATCCTTGCCATTGACCATCGTGATAGGAAAGACCGCCCATGATTCCGTTAGTTAAGGTAGAATCTTTTTGTGCTGGATATCCAGACCATGCTGTGTTGTACGTTACTTTTTTTCCGATAGCACGATGAATGTCAATATCAAAGGATAGGGTTGGACCTATTTTGATAGAATCTTGAAAATAAGCGGCATTGATATGACCTGTTGAGCTGAGTTCAAATGGTCCAGTATATGGCGTAGACAAGATCGTAGGCTCACTGCTATCAATAGTATATCGGATCTGATCCGTTTTTAGTTGCTCCGTTGTCAGCGTAATTTTATTATTGTTTTTAGCGGCATTGTATGTTGCTGTATAAGCGACATTAAAGGAAGGACGATAATAATTGACGTTTAGATCTTGTAAAAGCTTATAATGTGATTGCAGTCTTCGCTGAAAGTCAGTCCAGCTTTTTCCATCTTTATTCGTCCAATTGACCTCCGCCAAAGCCAATGCCCGTGGGAAAACCATATATTCGAGGTGCTCGGTGGTAGGTACATATTCTGTCCATATATTCGCCTGTGCTCCGAGGATATGCTTCGCCTTATCTCCTTGTATGGCAGCTGGAATAGGATCATACGAATAAACCTTATCAAGTGTAAGGTAACCTCCGATGGCCTCAGGCTGTGTCCGAGGGTCTGTCTGATAAGAATCAAAATAAAGGTGTGAACCGGGAGTCATGATGACATCATGGCCTGCATTTGCGGCCTTTATGCCGCCATCTTCACCGCGCCAGCTCATGACGGTAGCTCCTTCGGTGAGCCCCCCTTGGAGGATTTCGTCCCAACCGATCAGCTTTCTACCCTTGGATTGCAGGTATAGATCCATTTGTTTGATAGCATAGCTCTGCAATTCGTCGACAGATTTTAATCCTTCTTTTTGCATGAGCGCCTGATCTTTTGGGCAGGTTTCCCAATGCTTTTTCTCAGCTTCATCACCGCCGATATGAATGTACTGGGAAGGGAATATCGTGAGGACTTCATCCAAAACATTTTTTAAAAATTCAAAGGTTTTTTCATTGCCGATACAGAATTCTCCCTGACCATAGGGCTTTCCGGAACAGGAGAGTTCTGGATATACGGCCAATACTTCTTCCGAATGCCCGGGCATTTCTATCTCAGGAATAACATTGATTCCTTTGCGGGCTGCATAGTCGACCAATTCGCGGGCTTCTTCCTGCGTATAGAATCCACCGCTGGCATTTGGCTTCCCTTTTTCTACATACTGACGACCATTGTTCCACCAATCTTTCCAGCCCGTATGTGTACGCCAGGCCGCCTTTTGTGTTAACTCGGGGTATTTCTTAATCTCCAGCCGCCATCCCGCTCCATCAGTTAAATGCCAATGAAAGTTGTTGAATTTATAGATGGCCATGATGTCGATATACTTTTTTACAAAAGATAGCGGCATAAAATGGCGCGATACATCCAGGTGTAAGCCACGGTAGGCAAATCGTGGCTCATCGACTATAGTCGCATAGGCTATTTTACTTGGATCAGCTTGTAGATAGCCCAATTGAACCAGTGTGTAAATCCCATTGATAACCTGGGGTACATTCCAGGCCCTGAGCAGCAGGCCTTTTTCATCGATTTGGATGGAATAGGCGTTCTTGCTAAGGTTATCTGCATCAACTGCTTTAATAATGCGAAAGCCTTCTTTTGGACCTTTTTTATTTTTCTTGAGTACTTCGACAGCTAGGCTTTTGATAGCTGGGTGTTCAGTAAGCAGTTGTGTCGCCTCCTGAAATTCATCTGAAACAATAACCTGAAGATGTGTAGAGATAGCGTATGTTCCCGTAGCCAATGTGATTTTCGAAGGTTTGGGTATAATGTCAAAGTTGGTTTGGGCATGTGCAGTAAAGATGGTTGCACCCCCAAGTAACAACATGGATAAAGATCGGCTCAGTCGCATAGTTTTGTTATTAGATTAATGATAATCAACACAAATATCCTAATTTTTGTTTCATAATTCTATTATTGGTGGCAATCGGTCATTTTTTATGATATAAAACCAACAAATTGACGGTTAGAAATTACATTTTTAATCCTTAACTTTGTTGTATGATTGAACTTCCAGTTATTCCGGCAACTCCTGCACAACGCAAGCCTGATTGGTTGCGTGTCAAATTGCCTGTTGGTAAAGAGTATAGACATGTCAGAAGTCTTGTAGACGAGCATAAATTACATACAATTTGTGAGAGTGGAAATTGCCCGAATATGGGCGAATGTTGGGGGGCTGGAACGGCAACCTTCATGATTTTGGGAAATATCTGTACGCGTTCTTGTTCATTTTGTGCGGTAGCAACCGGTCGTCCTTTGGCGGTTGATTTGGATGAACCCAATCGTGTCGCCAATTCTGTCAAGTTAATGCAGGTGAAACACTGTGTGATCACTTCGGTAGATCGTGATGACCTAAAAGATGGTGGCTCGATAATATGGGCGGAGACAATCAATGCAATCCGTAGAGAAAGCCCAGAAACAACCCTGGAAACACTTTTGCCAGATTTTAAAGGACAATGGGATAATTTGGACCGCGTGATCGCAGTACGTCCCGAAGTTGTTTCGCACAACCTCGAAACTGTCCGTCGTTTGACAAGAGAAGTTCGCGTTCAGGCTAAATACGATCGTTCACTCGAGTGCCTACGTCGCATTTCTGAAGCTGGACTCCGTACAAAATCTGGTATTATGCTTGGCTTAGGTGAAACTGAGGAAGATGTTATCGAGGCAATGCAAGATTTATATAACGTCGGGGTGCATATTTTGACATTAGGTCAATATTTACAGCCTACGAAAGCTCACCATCCTGTAATCGAATGGATTACACCTGCACAATTTGAGAAATATCAGAAAATTGGTTTAGAAATGGGATTCAAGTATGTGGAGTCTGGACCGTTGGTTCGTTCTTCTTATCATGCTGAGAAACATTTATTCGATATGCAATAGAAAACAGTTCTAAAGTTTTTTAACAAAGAATACTTTTCGCAAGATATAAAAAGAAGCCTGAGTGATTTTTTTGCTCAGGCTTCTTTTTTTTATAGCCCAACGCAATTGTTTCTTTCCGATGTGGTCTGATGCTTTAAAGGTTAAAAACTGTGCGGAGTAAAATTGTTCTTCCGCGAAGTTCAAATTCATTCTGGGAAATCATATTGGCCGTCATCAGATAAGTACGATAGTTTTTGATATTGGCCAAATTATTCATTTCCAATTCGAAATCCATTTTCCACTTGTTGACCTTGTAGCGCGTAAAAAAGTCTATGAAGGTATAACTTGCATTCTTCATGTTTGTTTGAAAGGTGGCAAGATTGCGCAGGTTTAGCCGCATAAAGCCGTTTTTGAAGGGGCTGGTCGGAAAACCTATATTATGCATCATTGTGGTGGTTTTATTTTGGATCGTATTGTCCAGACCCTGTTGTTTACTCCTGCTCCAATTGAATAGTCCTGAATAGGAAATGTTATAAGATTTAAAGACTTTAGCTTCTATACTGGGTTGAAATAGATAGCTCATACTTCGAATAGGGACTAGGGCATTGTTTAACAATTGATTGTATTTGAAGTGAGAAATGCTTGCTTTTAGTTTGAGGGTACTTGCCAGGGGGAAAATATATTTATCAAACCCGATCTGAGAAGACCAGCGCTCCTGAAGGTTATCCATATTGACCAAGATATTTTCGGTGATGTTATTTTTTATAACGGAAGATAATATCGTGTTGGAAAGCGATCTTGAATAGCTAATACCAGCATTTGCAAATAATACTTTTAGGGTACGGGCTAAGTTATAATTGAGATTAAATGTATGTTTTTTTGATTCATTTAGCGCTGCATTATTTTGGCTGAGCATTCTATAGTTCCGTAATACTGCACCACGGTATATATCTTCTATGTTGCCAATGTCCTGCGCAAATTGATAGTTAAATTGAAGATAGTCTTCTTGAGAAACCTGCCATCTCGCTTTTAAATTAGGATTGATCAGCACAGAATTTTTGGAAGTGGACAGCTGATGACTGACGTCTTCATAATGCGTAAATAAATAGGTGACCGGGATGTCGAGCTGGGTTTCAAACCGATTTGTTTTCCATGAATATTGAGGAGTAATAAATGCTTGGGACCTGCTCCAATGCAGATCATTACGGGTATTATCGCCCAATGTTCGAATATGTTGATCATTATCCGCTATTGCAAGGAGCGAGTTGAAGTGTTGGCGATCTGTATTGAAGCCAATTTGATAGTATTGCTTGATTCTGCCTTTATTGAAGCGATAACCTGTACTGATCTCCGTAAAAAAGGAAGGAACTTCAATTTGCTGGCGACTACTTTTATAGGGAATGCTATCGTTGAGTATTTCTGGAAAAACCCCAGGATAGATCTGTAAAGTCTGTGGTTTATTACCATAATTTAAAGACCAGTTGATTGCAATAATGTCATTGTTTTTAAGTTGGGGTATATAGCTGAACAAGTTGCTGAATCCCTTGATGTGGTGTTTTTGGAACTGCTCGATCTGGCCTGAAGAGTTTGCCAACAATGCTGTTATATCTTTTTTTTCATACTCAAATGACAAGGCATTACTCGCATATTTCTTTTCCGTATTGGTGGATGCCGAAAGTCTGGCTGCGCCGAGCCATCGCGCTGTTTTCAGGTGATTTTGCTCATTAAAATAGACGTCGCCATCATCGAGCAGGTATTGTGTGCTTGAGGTATTATTTTGCCTATCGTTGTCGTATAAAACCTGAATATTTGATTTTAGCTGCCAGTGATTCTTAAGGTTATATAGGTTATTGGTGTTTAGCGAACCTGTATTGTTGAAATAATAGTTGCTTTTAGGAATATTTGGACTGCCTGTTGTGCTCGTCGCCAGGAGATTGTTGATGGGCGAGCTGCCAAACTTGGCCAGTAAAGAGGACTGATTGGCGCCGATGATATCTCCGGAAAGATCATTGCCGGTATTATTACCGCTGAGGACATTCAACATCTTAACTTTTTTGTTGAATAGGATTGAGTTCAATTCAGGATCATAGAGATTGGGCGTGCCGACGCCAATTTTGGCCTGCCCAGTGAGTTTTAGCTTTGCTTCCTCTTTGATAACGAGATTTATGGCGACGTCGTCTGTAAACCTTTTATTTTTAAGGACTTTATAATGTTCGTGATTGTCGAGTACCTGAATGTCCTTTACCATTTTATGCGGGATTGTCCGTGTACCTACACCATAGCGATTTTCCAATAGATCGTCACCGTCAATGTAAAGTTTAGAAACGGTTTTGTCCTGGTATTTAATAAGACCCGATTCAGTAACTTCCATACCCGGAAGACGTTTGATTACGTCGCCTATATTTCGATCCTCTTCTTTGGCAAAAGATCCGACGTCGTAAGAGATTGTATCATTTGAACGGCTTACTTTAGGTTTGCTCTTTACAATGACATCTTGTAGTAGATTGGTTTTTGGTACGAGGGCGATCCGAAGATTGGATGTCTGCGTGCCAAGTTTGAGCTCAAATTTTTCGTAAGTAAGGTGATTGATCTGCAGGTAGAGGCTTGCATAGTCCTTTGTTAATGTAATTGTAAAACGCCCTTCTTTATCTGTCGGTTTGAAAGCGATGATTTTGTTGTCTGAAAGGATGTTGACACTGGCAAAGGGTACGGGATGCTGCATCTTATCCACTTGGACCGTTCCACTAATCGTTTGCTGGGCAAAGGTCATTTGCCCAAGCAAAACGACTATAAATAAACATAAAAATACTTTCATTAAGGCGTCAGCTCTATCGGATTGTTGGTAACTTTTGAAGGTTTGTATTTATCGTCTCTTGAAATATTGAAACTCTTTATTTTTGACGGATCCAAAGCACCAGTAGGGGAGCCTCCTCCGGAGCCGGAACTGGATCTCACTGCAACCATATTTCCCGATGAACCTACACTGATGGTTCTGTTTTTTCCCGATTGGGCTTGCATATAAGCTTGTGGATTGGCCTTAAAGGCTTCCTGAACTTTTTTCACCTCTTCTACAGTACTTACGATGGCGTTTTGCGGCAGGGCCACCGATGTTTTGCCATCCTCAATTTTGTCGAATCCGGCGTAAGCAAAAATCACTTCATTTTTTGTGTCACGGGCATCCAGAATTAGGCCAGGAAGGCCATGAAGTTTCCACGGACCATAGGAAAACGGCAGTTCGGTTGTAAACCAGGCGATATAGGTTCGGCCTTTGAATGTTGTTTTTGCGTTCTGGCAATTGTAGCCACCAATTTCTTTGCGGTCACCCAGTATTTCCCAATCTTGAATAGGGTAAACCTGTGGAATGGCAAAATTGTCACTGGCAACGCTGACCACTTCGGTCATTTTGTTTTGATTGGCGTCTAATAAATAGGAGGAGCTCGATGGTGTCGAACGAGTAGTAATGTTTAGTGTACCGTCGAAACTGGGGCCCTCCATTTGTTTTTTGACCTCATCTTGCATGCGCTTGGATGAATATGATGTGTAGTAGCTCGCCTGTTGATTCAGGTAAACGACTGTTTCATCGCGTATAAATTGATCCCGTTGGGTACTGTCATTTACATGCTTGAATTCGTAATGTACTTTAGCGATTGCTGGAGTACGCTCTTGTGCAAATAACAGCTGTGTCGCTAAGGATAATAGGAGTGGTAATGAATATTTCATAAATGTATGTTTATATCGTAAATATACGAAATATTCGTAATCATGAAAATTTATTCAAACTTTTCCTTGTAATCCTCCCTAGAGGAGGTTGCTGCAGGTGAAGAAATGTTTGATTTGTTAGCGATTTTTTTGTTAACTATGTTGTATTGTTAGCGATATAAGTTTAGTAGACATGTTTAGGCATATGAGCTATTGTTATCTTTTAAACACAGTCTCACCTGCAATTACTGTCCGTTCTGTTTTTACATTTCGCAGTTGCTCATTCGGGATTTTCAAGATATCCTTTTCGAGGATAACAAAATCGGCATCTTTTCCTACTTCGATACTTCCTCTTTTTTTCTCCTGAAAACAGGAGTATGCCGCCCAGATTGTCATTCCTTTCAAAGCGTCTTCACGGCTTATCGCGTCTTGCATCTGAAATCCGTGGCTAGGATACCCTTTTTTGTCGACACGGGCTACTGCCGCGTGGAAACCATATAAGGGATTGAAATGTTCGACCGGAAAATCACTCCCCAATGCGAGTTTTCCATATTCTTTCAACAGATGCTTATAAGCGTAAGCGCCTTTCATACGTTCTTCACCGAGTCGATCTTTGGCCCAGTACATATCGGAGGTTGCATGTGTGGGTTGTACAGATGGTATGATTTGATACTTTCGAAACTTATCAAAATCTGCAGGCGATATAATTTGGGCGTGCTCGATTCGCCATCTACGATCGCCATTATTATGGAGGTATTTGCCATAAATATCCAATATAATACGATTGGCCGAATCGCCTATCGCATGGGTATTTGCCTGAAACTTACTTTCGGCAATCTGTTTGATCATTGCTTCGTATTCTTGAGGGCTATGGAGGAGAAAGCCGTGGGTGGGTGCATCATGGTAATGCGCAAGGAGGCATGCACCACGGGATCCCAATGCGCCATCGGCGAGCAGTTTAAATCCTTTGATCTCGAAACGGTCTGTTTCATAGAAACCCTGATCGATAAATGACTTTATATTTTGGGGATTGCCTAGGATCATGGCATAATCTCTAATTTTCAACTGCCCTTCCCGATAGTATTTCTTTAGCAGATCGAGTCTTTCTTTTGATAAACCTGCGTCTACAATGGAGGTAAGGCCAACGGAAAGGAGAGAGTCTTGCGTCCGCTTGAGCATTCTTAAATATTCTTTTTCACTCGGAACCGGAATTTTCTTATTGACAAGATCCATTGCATTGTCGATCAAGAGACCATTGGGAGTATCATTAGTCCCGCCGACCACACCGCCGCGAATGATGGGGATACTCATTAATTTTGCCCATTCGAGCGCTTTGGAGTTCGCAACCGCCGCATGATAATCTACACGCATGAGGTAGACGGGGATATCCGGGAAAGCTGTGTCGAGTAGATCCTTGGTTGGGAAAGTTTTATCTTTCCAGCGATTTTGGTCCCAGCCACCACCGATCAGCCAAGTTTTGTGCGGATTTTTTTGTTGGTAGTTTTTGACACGTTGAATAACCTCCTCGAAAGAATCGGCGCCGTTTAGATCGACTTGATCCATTAGTTCGGCTTCGTCAAATAAATGCGCATGGGCATCGTAGAATCCCGGATAAATGGCCTTCCCCTGTGCGTCAATTTTTTCTACTGCTTTGTACTTTCGCTGTATTTCTTCATCGGAACCGATGGCAATAAACTTACCATCTTTGACTGCAAAAGCATGTGCTGTACTAAAAGCCGAATCTACAGTATATACTTGCGCATGATAAACAATAAGGTCCACTTTCGTTTGCGGTGAACATGATATGATCGTCAAGCAGAATAAAAAAATGATTATTGGGAAGGTTTTCATAACCTAAAAATAGGAAAAAGCTTTTAATAAACTAAAACTAGACTTGGGGCTAGGTCTGCTGGATATGCGGACTTGAGGTTTTGGCTGATCGAATTGCTTTACGTGAAGCGCCTATGCTGGGTTGCCGCATATTGTTCGGACAGGGGACCATCAGTAAAGTTATGAAAGGGGACGTGCAGGAAAAGTAAGGAAAATACGAATTATCCAATAGACAAAAAAGGCTATCCAAATAACTTGGACAGCCTTTTTAATTCAAAAATCAAAATACGTGATTAACAGTACTCGTCAAATGCTGCAACTAAATTGTCAGCAATCATTTGTGCCGGGCGACCTTCAATCATATGTCTTTCAATCATGTGTACCAATTTCCCGTCTTTAAATAAAGCCATTGCTGGTGAAGATGGAGGGTAAGGCAACATGTAGTTACGTGCAGTGTTTACTGCATCAGTTTCCATACCTGCGAAAACAGTCACCAATTTGGCTGGGTGTTTTTCGTTTTTTACAGCAGCTTTTGCAGCTGGACGTGCATTTGCAGCAGCGCAACCACAAACAGAGTTTACAACCACAAAAACAGTTCCTTCTGATGCGATAGCCTGATCAACTGCTTCAGGTGTTTTTAATTCTTCGAATCCCGCATCAACTAACTCTTGACGCATTGGAGTTACTAAATATTCTGGATACATTATTTCTTAAGTAAAATGTTAATATTCTATTTTAATTGTGTCTATAAAGCTTTCTGTCGCCGGGCAAGTATACTTACTCCGCATAAACAATAAGCTATATTTTATTCCTACAAATATAGCTGTAAAAGGCTGCTTCGTCAAGACACTTGTCTCAAATCAATGTCAGAAAATCTTTTACAGCATGAAGTCCATTTTCAAGACGTTGGTCGCCGAGCCCCGAAATAAGATGATAATTCGCACTAATGGCGTTCAATTCGCTTTTCCAGATCTCCATGAAATGTTCACGCTGTTCGGGAAAATCCCGTAGTGGGTCATCCTGCCAGGGTAGATCGATATCCATCAGCAGATAAAGGTCATAAACATGTTGTTGAATTTTATCGGTGACTTCCTGTGGAGTATGACCGAAAAGATGATCTGACCAAATTTTGACCGTAAGGAAGGTGGTGTCACAGATGAGGAGCTGTCCTTGTGCTAAAGGGACCAGCGCTTCCTCCAAAGCGACCTGTCCATAAAACATATTGACTTCGTCCTGTAAGGTATATTTATTGTTGAGGCTTTGGCAATAATAACGTGAATATTCGGGCACGCATACCGTCTGAAATTCCTTCGCAAGAAATTGTGCCATCGTTGATTTTCCGGTGGACTCGGGGCCAACAACGGCAATTTTTATGAAATCTTTTCCCACATCGATCGTTTTGATAGGCAATATTACGCAAAATTTTTATAGGTTTTCTGCCAATCGCGATAGCCATTCCAAGCAATGAGTGTGAAAACAAGGTAGAGTACTGCGGTCAGCATAAGGTCTTTGTGTATATAGAGCGGGATATAACAAATATCCACAAATACCCATAAGAGCCAGTTTTGAAGCACTTTGCGTGTCATCAGAAATTGAGCAACAAAACTTACGGACGTGCAGAAAGCGTCAATATAAGGAACATCGGAATTTGTCTTGCTATCGAGGAGATAACCGATTGACAGTGTCAGGACGAGGATTGCCAGGAGGCAAAGGAGCAACTGCCCCTTGCTGGCTTTGACGATGGGTTTCTTTTTTTCCTCTTTTCGTTTTATCCAATAATACCAGCCATAAACAGCAGTAGACAGAAAGTAGAATTGCAGTACAGTATCTCCGTATAGTTTGGCATCATAAAACAGAATAGCATAGGACGCCACGCTGATGATACTAATCGGCCAGTTCCATATATTTTGCTTAGCGGCCAAATAGACGCAAAGAAAGCCTGTCAGGGTACCTAACCATTCGAGCCAAGAGGTCTGGGCAAATTGACGTGCAATCTGCTGAAAAAATTCATGCATGTGGTGTATTAAAAATTACACCCTAAATATACAAAGTCTGCCTTATAGTCAATTATTGAACCTGTTTATTAGCGCAATTGGTACTGGCAAAAGACTCGGGCTTGGCCTTAAAAACAAATCCCATACCCATAATATAGCCCATGGCTTCTTTCAGGGCAACATTTGACTGGAAATTTGGATTGGTGTTGATGTCGGCGTGGACTTCGAGGTCTACTTTGTGTTTTTCGAGGAGGGGGCAGAGTTGATAGGCTATATCGATGGATTTTTGGACTTCGAGTAGCATCCTTTCTTTAATGCTCATTCGGTGGTGCCTTTTGTCCCGTTGGATAAACATAAATCCACCTTTATGTTCCCGGAGAAAGACGATGACTGTTGCGAAGTCGATGATGCCTCTCTTGACTTGGGAATCGGTGCCGATATAAACCTTGAGCTTATTCCCTAGGGCATCTTCTCGTTTAATGACTTCTTCAACAGCATCGAAAATCGTGGAGCGAATGGATTCGCCATTGTATTTTTGCCATCTCATAGCGATATAAATTAGATATAAAAAAATTAAACTTCATCATTGACATAAATTTACTGAATTTCAATGAGCTAAGTGTTAATTTAGTTTTAAATAATTTATCCACATTAATGGTGTTTTACACCATAGGCCAGGTCTCCGGCATCACCGAGCCCAGGTACAATATAGGCTTTTGAGGTCAGTTCGTGGTCGACGTCACCAACCCAGATATGCGCCGTGGGTACAAAAGCCTGAACGTGGTTTAGTCCTTCTTCGGATGCAATGGCCGCAACAATGTGTAATTCTTTGATATCATATTCGGCCAGTAGATCCTTACAGCATAAAACAAGGCTCTTTCCTGTGGCCAGCATGGGGTCTACAATGATTACTGTACGGTTGTCTAAGTTTGGTGTATTGACATATTCCTTATGAATTTCAAACTCACCGCTCTTTTTTGTATGCCGATAGGCCGCAATGAAGGTGTTGTCGGCCTGATCAAATACGTTTAAAAGTCCCTGATGAAAGGGAAGGCCCGCTCTCAGAATTGTTGCGAGCACGGGTTGTTCCATCAAGAGATGGGTTTTGGCCACACCTAACGGAGTTTCAACTTCAACAGGTTTGTAGGCCATCGTCTTGCTGATTTCATAAGCGAAAATTTCACCTAATCGTTCCAGATTCCGACGAAAGCGCATGCGATCCTGTTGAATGCTGATATCTCTCAGCTCGGCAATAAAATGATTTGCAATGCTATTTTGGGTAGATAGAATAGTGACCATGGCGTGTGTGCTAGTTCAATTAAACTAAAGATAATAAATAATCAATTGAAAGTAATAACATCTATGGTATTATTATAGTTTGCGCTAAAATGGTAAAATTTTTAGTAAATTTGTGTAAGACCGTAGGAGGATATGGCCTGGACCACAGGTCGAAAAATCCTCTTTTTTGCAGATTGAAACCATCGGATCACAAAAGCTGTTTTTGAGCCTACGGCTCAAGCAATTCGTGGTGCAATGTTTGCTGGAAAAGGCCTGAATAGTTTTCTTTAAGAAATAGGAAGTATATGAAATTTGAATTGACATCGGAGTACAAACCCACAGGCGATCAGCCAGAAGCAATTAAGCAGTTGGTTGCAGGTGTAGAGCAGGCAGAGCAATACCAGACGCTTTTGGGGGTAACGGGATCGGGTAAGACCTTTACTGTTGCCAATGTGATTCAGGAAACACAAAAGCCAACATTGATTTTAAGCCATAATAAAACATTGGCGGCTCAGTTGTACGGTGAATTCAAGCAGTTCTTTCCCAATAATTCGGTCAACTATTTTGTATCTTATTATGATTATTATCAACCCGAAGCTTTTATTGCTTCGACGAATACCTACATCGAGAAGGATTTAGCGATTAACGAAGAAATCGAGAAGTTGCGTTTGGCAACCACGTCGTCATTGATGTCGGGGCGGCGTGATATCGTAGTCGTTTCTTCGGTATCCTGTATCTACGGTATGGGAAATCCGGAGGATTTCTCCCGGTCTATTTTTCGTTTTGGTGTCGGTATGACTGTCACAAGAAATGCTTTCCTGCATAAATTGGTGGAGATCTTATATTCACGTACCACCACAGAGTTTAAACGGGGTACTTTTCGTGTTAAAGGTGATACGGTGGATATCTATCCCGCCTATTTGGATTTTGCAATTCGCGTTTCCTTTTTTGGTGATGAAATTGATGAACTGAGTGAAATCGACCCTGTTTCAGGAAAAACGCTCAACAAGATGGAAGATCTTGCTCTTTTTCCGGCGAATCTCTTCGTCACACCGAAGGAAAAATTCAAAGAATCGATCTGGGCTATTCAAGATGAATTGATGCAACGGAAAACGCAACTGGAAGAGGAAGGCTTAATGCTTGAAGCGAAGCGTTTGGAAGAGCGGGTCAATTATGATTTGGAAATGATGCGTGAACTGGGCTATTGCTCGGGAATTGAAAATTATTCCCGCTTTTTCGATGGTAGACAACCGGGGATGCGTCCGTTCTGTTTGCTGGATTATTTTCCGGAGGATTACCTGTTGGTCATCGATGAAAGCCACGTGACCTTACCGCAATTGCGTGCGATGTATGGCGGAGATCGATCGCGAAAAGTTTCCTTGGTGGAACATGGATTTAGGTTACCCGCTGCAATGGATAATAGGCCACTGAACTTTCCGGAGTTTGAATCCCTGACGAATCAGACAATCTATGTATCGGCGACTCCGGGCGATTACGAACTGCAACAGACCGAAGGTGTTGTCGTTGAGCAGGTCATTCGTCCAACAGGACTTCTGGATCCGATTATTGAAGTGCGGCCAGCGATCAATCAGGTGGATGACTTATTGGAGGAAGTGGATAAGACCATCAAAGAAGGAGGACGTATTTTGGCTACTACATTGACCAAACGCATGGCCGAAGAACTTTCCAAATATATGACCAAGCTGAACTTAAAAGTCCGTTATATACACTCCGAAATTAAAACCTTGGAGCGGGTGGAAATCTTACGGGGTCTTCGCTTGGGTGAATTTGATATCCTGGTCGGGGTGAACTTACTCCGTGAGGGGCTTGATTTACCTGAGGTCACGCTTGTTGCTATTCTCGATGCAGATAAGGAAGGCTTTCTGCGTTCCGAACGATCGCTTATCCAGACGATTGGTCGTGCCGCCAGAAATGATAAGGGAAAAGTAATCATGTATGCGGATAAAATGACCGATAGCATGCGTGTTACGATAGACGAGACCAATCGTCGTCGAGACAAGCAGATGAAATATAACTTGGAACATGGCATTACACCGCGTACAGTCGGCAAAACAAGAGAGGAGATCTTAGAGCAGACTTCTGTTGCTGATTTCTCGGGTATTGAACCTAAAATTTATGTTGAACCTGATCCGTCGCACGCCATTGCAGCTGATCCAGTGATGCAGTATCTCAGTGAGAAGGATCTGAAGAAAGCGATCGATAACGTACGGAAGAAAATGGATAAAGCAGCAAAAGAAATGGACTTCTTGGAAGCAGCGAAATACCGTGATGAAATGTTCTCCTTGGAGAAGCTCTATGAAGAGCGATTCCCATGGTAAAGGAAGGCGGTTTGTTAATATGTATTAATTATTGTTAATCAATATTAAGATTTGTTAAACAACGCTAAATAGCGTTTAAATTAAGATTCCGCCGTGCATATTTGTGGCAATTGTAAATAAATTGACCACATATGAAACATTTAATCTGCAGTATAATACTGTTTTCTGTGTTTTCCACAGCATGCTGCCAAAGTAAAATTTCCTACGGTATAAACGCAGGGTACACAAATGCCGGATCATTGGTATCCAATAAACGAACGCACAGTTATAGCTTCCGAAGCATTTCGGGTGTTACAGCAGGGCTTTTTCTTGAAATACCGCTCGTTGGTGGACTCTCTATTCAGCCTGAAGTAAACTTTACCCAAAATGGTATGGAGGCAAAGCATGCTCTTGAAAATAACTGGACAACATACCGAAGAAATGCGATCGATCTTCCTTTAAACATAGCTTATAATATTACGGTTGGAGAAGGTCGGATTTATCTTGCTGCTAGTCCCTATTATGGTATACAGATGTCTGTGAATAATAATGATGGAAAATTTTACGATGCAACGACCAATCCTTCAGACTATGGTTTGGGTTTTAACTTAGGTTACAAATGGAATGGGGGCTATGGTTTCTTCATTGGCTCTAATTATGGGATGAAGGATATGAGCGTCAATGAAAATGTAAAACTCTATAACCGTACGTTCAATGTTGGCTTACGATTTGACCTCCATCAGATACTGAAAAAATAGCAACTAATATAACTTTAACGGGAAGCAGCACTCCATCAATTATATCGCCTCAGAAAGAACCTGTTTTTTTTAACGCGTTATCATCGGATTTGCTGCTTTTTTGTAAGCTCAAGTTTTATGTTTTCATCTTCAGGTCATTTGTACTGATCTCTGAGATCTGTATTGACCTCTGGGATCTATTCTAATTCTTTTCCTTTCTTTCACATCGGATGTCTCCTGATCCATTGGAATCGACCTTATTTCATGAGTTTTTCAATTGAATTATATTGTTCAATTGTTAACATATTTTGCGTAAATCAAATTCTTCTCAGTAAATTAGTGCTCAAATCTAAACTAAAACATACTAAAAAATGAAAAAGCCAATTCTCGTTGTCAAATTTGGATCGGCTTCTATTACCACGAAAGAGGGAGAAGTTGATGAACGTATTGTTTTGGAGATCGCTAGGCAGATTGCTTCCTTACAAAAGAAATACAATATTGTCTTGGTCTCTTCAGGTGCTGTTGCTGCCGGTAAACGTTTTCTGCCCAGTTATACGGGGACGTTATCCGAACGAAAGGCCGCTGCTGCAATTGGGAACCCCATATTGATTAATACTTATTCAACTTATTTCCGACCGTTTAAAATTTCATTGGCGCAAAGTTTATGCGAGCGACATCATTTTTCCAATCGGGATCAATTTCTACAATTAAAAAATACCTACGAGGAATTGTGGCGGAACAATGTTATTCCAATCGCAAATGAAAATGATGTGGTGAGTAATAAAGAACTGAAGTTTTCAGATAATGATGAGCTGGCAACCTTGATTGCTGTTGGTTTTGGGGCCGAAAAGTTATTGTTTAGCACTTCCGTCCCCGGTGTGTTGGATGCAAACAACAAGATTATACCGCAAATTGAAACCATCGATCGGGATATCTTAGGTTTGGCAAGGAAGGACAAATCTTCAGTGGGATTGGGGGGAATGACTTCGAAATTGAACTTTGCCCGATTGGCCAATCAGATGGGGATCGCTGTTGTCATTTTTAGTATGCAAACCGAAGAGGCGATCCAAAAAGCGGTTAAGCACGAGACTGGCACATTGTGTCTGGCTCAAAGTAAGAAGATCTCTTCCCGCAAGAAATGGCTTGCGAGTGGAAGTTTGATAAAAGGGGAATTGATGGTTGACCGTGGAGCGGAGGAAGCATTATTGAAGCACAAAAGTTTACTAGCCGTGGGGGTAACCCGTATCGTTGAACATTTTGAAAAAGGAGAAGTGTTAAATATCGTCAATCTAGAAGGCTTAACCGTTGCCGTTGCCCGGGCGAAGATGGATTCATCTGCTTTGTCCCAAACCAGTAAAAAAAATGTAGAAATTGCACATGCAAATGATATCGTATTGTTATGAGTGAATCCATCGTAAAACAACTTCAGGCGGCGGCCAAAGCAAAACAAATTTTGCAACAACTGGCTCCTGATACCAAAATAGCTATTTTAAATGCCATCGCAGATGGTCTTGTCACACATACTGCGGATATATTACAAGCCAATAAGATTGATTTGGATCGTATGTCTGATGACGACCCCAAAAAGGATCGTCTTTTGCTCAATAGCGATCGTCTAAAAGGTTTGGCAGACAGTGTTAAGCAGATCGCTCAGTTAGCGGATCCAACAGATCAGCTATTACTAAAAAAGATATTACCGAATGGATTGGAGATCGAGAAAATTACGGTGCCGCTCGGTGTCGTGGGGGTAATCTATGAATCGCGGCCCAATGTGACGATAGATGTTGCTGCATTATGTATTCAATCGGGTAACGTTTGTCTATTGCGCGGCGGTTCTGATGCATTACACACTAACGAAGCGTTATTGACAGTGATCCATAATATTTTGGAACTGCATGGTATTGCAACAACTATTGTGCAACTGTTGCCTGTTGAGAGGAAGCATGTTTTGGAATTATTGGAGGCTACCGAATATGTTGATATTATCATACCACGTGGCTCACAGTCGTTGATTGATTATGTCAGGGAGCACGCTAAGGTGCCTGTCATTGAAACAGGAGCGGGAGTATGCCATACTTATGTGGACCGTACAGCAGATTTGGATATGGCAGCTAAAATTGTTGCTAATGCTAAAATTTCCAGGCCATCGGTGTGTAATTCTTTAGATACTGTTTTGGTCGATCGCGCTATTGCTCCCGAGTTTCTACGGAAATTGAAAACTTATTTTGAAGATGCTCAGGTGGAAATTTTCGCGGATTCTACGGCTTATGAGGTACTGCAGGGTGAAAGTTTTTCAAATTTAAAGCACGCAGAAGAAGAGGATTTTGGAAGAGAATTTTTAGATTTGAAGTGTTCAATAAAGACGGTTGGGAGTTTAGATGAAGCGTTGGAGCATATTGCAAAATATTCCTCTAAACATTCGGAATGTATTGTTTCCTCTAACGAACTCCATATTGAACAATTTTTAAATACAGTGGATGCAGCTGCGGTGTATGCCAATGCGTCAACACGATTTACGGATGGTGGTGAGTTTGGCTTGGGGGCAGAAATCGGTATCTCTACCCAAAAGTTACATGCCCGCGGACCATTTGCATTGGAAAAATTGGTAACAGAGAAATGGATTGTCCGTGGAAATGGACAGATCAGATAAGCATAGATCATGGGATTAAGTTTTAAAAAAGATGTATTGATGAATTGGATCGAAGAAATTGGTAAATTTCTTCGCATTTGGACAGAAGGCCATGATGCCTTTACGGAGCCGACTGATCCAGCAGTGTTTGAAGATGCTTATGAGAAATTCTTCGAAAAGAGTAGGGCCTATTTTTTAAATCTTTCCGAAAGCGAGCTTTCGGCATATCTCAAAACAGATCTTCAAATACAGCAACTACATCCATTGGCTTTAACCTTTTTGTTTGACGGTTTGAATGCTACAGATGGTAATCAGGAGAATTTACTTCGCAAAGCAAAGTTTATTTTGAATCTGGCGATGGCCGAAACGGCGAGCTTTGCCTTTCAGGATTATCAATATCTTGCCATGATCGATAACAAGTTGAAGAGCCTTTAAATTTAAAAAGCTGTCAGTCATGCAATGCCACAAAAAAGTTAGACACTTTTTGGGTTCATAGCATGACTGACAGCTTAGCGCAGAATCTCGCGGGCGATCACCAGACGTTGGATTTCAGAGGTCCCCTCATAGATTTGTGTGATTTTTGCGTCGCGCATTAACCTTTCGACGTGATATTCTTTTACGTAACCATAGCCACCGTGGATCTGTACAGCTTCTACGGTGTGTTTCATGGCGACTTCCGATGCATGTAGTTTGGCCATGGCAGCTTCTTTACCGTAAGGAAGTCCCTGGTCTTTCGTCCAGGCAGCTTTATACGTCAAAAGTCGAGCTGCCTCGATATCGACTTCCATATCGGCCAATTTAAACTGTATGGCCTGATGGTCCGAAATTGGTTTTCCAAAGGTCTTTCGCTCTTTTGAGTAAGCCAAAGCGAGATCATAAGCACCGGCAGCAATTCCTAAGGCCTGTGCTGCAATGCCGATACGACCGCCATCGAGTGTTTTCATGGCAAATTTAAACCCGAAGCCATCTTCTCCGATGCGGTTTTCCTTAGGAACCTGAACATCGGAAAATAGGAGTGAATGGGTATCAGAACTGCGGATACCCAATTTGTTTTCTTTAGGACCAATGGTAAATCCCGTCAGCCCTTTTTCAACGATCAATACATTGATTCCTTTGTGGCCTTTTTCAGGATGTGTCTGTGCAACGACAAGGTAGATATCGGCATGGCCACCGTTGGTGATCCAATTTTTTGTGCCATTTAGTAGATAGTGATCTCCTTTATCTTCGGCGGTTGTGTGTTGCGAGGAGGCGTCCGAACCGGCTTCAGGTTCTGATAACGCAAAAGCGCCAAGTTTCTCGCCCTTCGCTAAAGGAACTAGGTACTTTTGTTTTTGCTCCTCTGTACCAAAAGCATTGAGTCCATATAATACCAGGGAATTGTGGGCGGATACAATAACGGCCGCAGAGGCATCAATTTTGGCAATTTCTTCGAGAACAAGAACATAGGCCAACGTATCCATGCCAGCTCCACCATAAGCTTCGGGGGTCATGATACCCATAAATCCTAATTCGGCCATCTGCTTGACAAAATCTGTTGGAAATTTTGCGGCTTCATCGCGCTCGATTGCCCCAGCCTTTAGCTCCTGGGCGAATTCCCGCGCTGCGTCGCGGATCATTTTATGTTCTTCGCTTAATTCAAAATTCATGGCATTTCAGTTTTTTTGGTTCGTCAGTTACCAAGCCGATAACTTATATATCTAATAAGGTTTGCTGTCAAAAAGTTTTCTCCCAACTCACAATCATTTTATGAGATTGGTGTATCACCATACTCAAATATACAAAATATATATTATGCAAGCATAGTAATTAGGCAAATTACTTTTTATACTACTTTAGTTAATCATAATAAACTTTTTGGTGAATAATGGGCTGGATAGGGCATCTAGTCTCGTTTAATCTGGAGACGTATTTGCAGAGGGAAGTCAACCTCTCCATGGGATAAACATAAAGGATCATGTTGATTTTCCATTTTGTTTATAGGTGTAAAATCCTTACTTTCAATTGGATTAAGTTTAGTTTTTTCATCTTAATTTAAAAAATTGAAGAATTACTTGTTTGCTAAATTTAATCTACTATATTTGTAGACTATATGATTTAAACACATTTAAAAAATAAGATTATGAGTTTAAGATTAGGGGATGAAGCGCCAAATTTTAAAGCGCAAACAACCATTGGTGAAATAGACTTTCACGATTATATCAAAGATAGCTGGGTCGTTTTCTTTTCGCACCCATCAGATTATACGCCGGTATGTACAACAGAGTTGGGCCGTACTGCAAAATTGAAATCTGAATTTGACAAGAGAGGTGTGAAGGCCATTGCGCTAAGCGTCGATAATGTAAACGATCACTTGAATTGGATTAAGGATATCAATGAAACGCAAAATACCGAAGTGAATTTCCCGGTTATCGCTGATGAAGATCATCATGTATCCGAATTGTACGATATGATCCATCCAAATGCTTCCGCAACAGTGACCGTACGTTCCGTATTTATTATTGGCCCTGACAAAAAGATCAAATTGACGTTGACTTATCCAGCATCAACAGGTCGTAATTTTGATGAAATCTTACGAGTCATTGATTCTTTACAGTTAACAGCCGATTATCAAGTGGCTACGCCTGCTGACTGGAAGCATGGTGAAGATGTTATTGTTGTTCCAGCGATAAAGACAGAAGATATTCCTGCTAAATTTCCAAAAGGGTTTAAGGAGATCAAACCGTATTTGAGGACGACGCCACAACCTAATCTGTAAGGATTAGGCTTGTATTAAGGGATAAAAAAAGGCAACGTTGGGAAAACGTTGCCTTTTTTTATAAGTTATAAATGCGTCCTAATAGACTTTAACCATGTAGATATAGTCTTGCATTTTCTTGATTTGTTCTGTTCTTGGTAAACCTGCCAAGCTATTCTTTTTGTTGATCTTAAGACCAGTAACCAGTGAATCACTTGGGATGTCCGCTAAAGCATTCAAGATTGATTTCGTTTTGATTGCAAAGGCGGCACCATCGATGCCACGTTGTTTTCCGGAAATAATACCAATCACATTACCTCTGCTATCCAATACCGGACCGCCACTGTTACCTGGATTGACAGGCACGGAGATCTGATAAGCGATGGTATCGCCGGCATAACCTGTTGATGAGCTTAGGTATCCCTGACCATATACTGCTTCGTCACGAGGAAAGCCGATCGTATAAATATCTTCGCCAAGATCTGAAGTCGATGTTTTGAATGTATAAGGTAAGCTTTTAGCTTTCTTAAAGGTCTTATCTGCAATGTATAAAATAGCCAAGTCTTTGCTTGGATCGGTATGTACGATTTGTGCTTTATACGATTCGCCCTTACTATTTTGTAAATAGATCGAATCAGCCCCACTGATGACATGGTAGTTGGTGACGACATAGCCATCTGTTGTCAACATAAATCCTGTTGCGCCAAACTGGCTTTCGGTACCTTTTACTGATTTTTTGTCATTGATATCCCTGATTGCAGCGTTGTGAGCGTTGACGTTCTTTTTGACATTGTTCATGTCTCTACGTAATGCACTGTAATCGGAAGAAGCTTTCTCGAGGTTGCTGTAATAACCGCTCAGCCATAATGTGCCAAATACTGCAAATACCGCTACCACTGCAGCCACCAAAGAACTTGCTTTGATGCGTTCCCAAAGTGAAATTACCGTTGATTGTTTTATAGGAACGACCTTTGCGGGTTTGTTTTGGGTTTTATGGTATTCTTTTGCTGATTGCGCTAATGCATTTTTGAAATCCAGCCGTTGACTAGTTTCTTTCATATTGGCAACAAATTCCCGGTGTTGTTGTAATTGGGCAGCATAGGAGGGCTGATCAGCACAAAAAGATTCAAATGCAGCATTTTCTTCGGCCGATAATTCGCCGCGAAGATACTGGTCTGCTAATTCGAAAAATTCTTTTTGATTCATTGTTCCCATGGTGTTACACTAGTTTTAATCTGTTGAAAAAAATATTTTTTTCAGCCGTTGTAGGCATTTATACTTCTGAGTCTTGGCATTATCTGTATTGGTATAACCAAATTTTTCACAGATGTCCTGCATCGAATGGTTTAAGATGTAGAAATCATGTAAGATTGTCTTACAAGGTTCTCCCATTTTCTCTAAGGCAAGCTCCATTTGATCGAACTTTTTTTCAAGTTCTTGATGCTGTTGAAGATCTTCTTCCTCAAATAAGGAATCTTCATAACCGCGAATGTCACTATTGCCAAAACCAGCACGATTGAGTTGCTTAAGCCAAAGCCTTCTGCAAATCGAGTAAAGATATGTTTTTAGTTTGCTGCTGAGCTCAAAGTTCCCTTTGGAAACTTTATCGTAGAGCACAATGACAGCTTCTTGAAAAATATCTTTCGCTTCGTCCTCACTTCCATTGTTTTGCAAGATCATATGGCTTATAGACGGATAGTACCGCTTATAGATAGCATCTATCGCCAAGCTGTTGCCGTCTTTGATGCCTTCAATGATTTGCTCATCATTTTCTAGCAGGACTGATTTACTGAATTTACTCACCTATTAATACCTTAATGCTTAAATTGTAACCCTTTGAAAAATAAAATTCTTCGAAATATTTTCAAACGTAAACTTTTATTTGTTTAAAGCGAAATCTATCCCCAAAAATAAGGCTTATTCCTTGAAACCGAAAGCATTTGTTTTTTATTGAAATCAGCTGCTTTTGGGAGGAAATAGTGATTTTTCGCCGCCTCTATTTTTTATGTTTTTGCTTTGTTTTATGTACAATTCTCGAAAGAAGATCTTATGGGACGATTTTAACGTTCTATATGATCTTTTTTTGTATCGAAAAAGTTTCGCAATCGAGTGCTTTAATAATCTGCTTGTTATTACTGCAAAATGAAGTTACATTTGATTTCCTGGACTAAATTGCTTAATTACATTATGTTAAGAAACTCTGTTATTTTTTCAACGATTCTAGCCTCATTGCTGTCGCTGGACACTACCGTTGCGATAGGGCAAACGATTACGCCATCTATCGACGGTTTCCAGTATGGAGCTGCAGTGGCTCCAAAAGGGAATGAATGGGAATCGCCTCAATTATTATCACTTAATAAGGAGTTGCCACATGCTTCGTTCTTCTCCTTTCAGAACGTAGAAAGTGCAAGAAAAGTACTTCCCGAGCATAGTAACTATTGGCTTTCGCTCAATGGATCTTGGAAGTTTAACTGGGTAAAGACTCCGGAAGAGCGACCAAAGGACTTTTATGATCCTAGTTATAATGTTGGTGCCTGGGAATCTGTTCCAGTCCCGATGAGCTGGAATATTTATGGTATACAGAAGGATGGAAGCCTAAAATATGGTGTACCTATTTATACCAACCAACGTGTGATCTTTCATCATCAAGTAAAGGTCGATGATTGGCGCGGTGGAGTCATGCGAACACCAGCCCAAGATTGGACAACTTATGTCTACCGTAATGAAGTGGGATCGTACCGACGCAATTTTACAGTACCTACTGATTGGGACGGTCGTGAGGTATTTATCAATTTTGATGGTGTAGACTCCTTTTTCTACCTGTGGATAAATGGCAAATATGTCGGATTTTCAAAAAATTCAAGAAACGTCGCTTCTTTCAATATCTCACCTTACTTAAAAAAGGGTGCTGAAAATGTGTTGGCTGTTGAAGTTTACCGCAGTTCGGACGCTTCCTTTTTGGAAGACCAGGATATGTTTAGATTGCCCGGGATATTTCGGGATGTTTCTCTGACTTCAACGCCAAAAGTTCAGATTCGCGATTTAGCGGCTATTCCAGACTTGGATAGCAATTACGAAAATGGTTCGTTAAAAATTACGAGTACTGTACGCAATCTAGGGAATAAGAAGGCTGAAGGGTATAAAGTTGTTTATTCACTTTATAAAAATAAGCTATACAGTGACGAGAATACCCTTGTTGACCAGACAGAAGCCTCTTCTGCTGTGGCAACCCTGGATGATCAAGTTTCCAATAGCATGGCAGCAACGTTGAACGTTAAAAATCCAGATAAATGGTCTGCCGAATTACCATATCGGTATACTTTGGTAGCTGAATTGAAGGATAAAAAGAACAAAACCATAGAGACTATTTCTACCTACGTTGGATTTAGAAAGGTTGAGATTAAAGACACCAAGGCTGCTGATGATGAATTTGGCTTGGCCGGACGTTATTATTATGTCAATGGCAAGACGGTGAAACTGAAAGGTGTCAACCGTCATGAGACCAATCCTGAACATGGTAAGGTAGTGACCAGAGAGCAGATGGAAGCTGAGGTGAAATTGATGAAACGGGCGAATATCAACCATGTCCGGAATTCGCACTATCCAGAACCTGCTTATTGGTATTATTTATGCGATAAATATGGAATTTATCTTGAAGATGAAGCCAATATCGAAAGTCATGAGTATTATTATGGCAAAGAGTCTCTTTCTCATGTTCCTGAATGGAAAAATGCCCATGTAGCCCGTAATATCGAGATGGTGCATTCGACCATCAACCATCCGGCTGTTGTGATCTGGTCTTTAGGAAACGAAGCCGGTCCGGGTGATAATTTCGTGGCCGCCTATCAGGCTATCAAGAAAATTGATACGTCACGACCTGTTCAATACGAGCGTAACAATACAATCGTTGATATGGGGTCCAACCAATATCCTTCGATAGACTGGGTAAGAGGAGCGGTAAAAGGTACCTACAAATTGAAATATCCATTTCATATTTCGGAATATTCACATTCCATGGGGAATGCCGTTGGTAACCTTATAGATTATTGGGAAGCCATCGAATCGACCAACTTTTTTATGGGCGGTGCCATCTGGGATTGGATTGATCAGGCCATGTATTATTATGATAAAAAGACCGGCGAACGCTTCTTAGCCTATGGTGGCGACTTTGGAGACAAACCCAATGATGGAACCTTTGTCAATAACGGGTTGATCTTTGCCGATATGAAACCTAAGCCACAGTATTATGAGGTAAAGAAAGTGTACCAAAATGCCGGTGTAAAAGCTGTTGATATTCAACAAGGGAAAATTGAGCTTTTCAATAAAAATTATTTTAAGGATCTATCCGATTATCAGGTTCAATGGTCGCTATATAAAAATGGGGTAGAGGTGGAAAATAGCACGGGTACAATCAGTGCAACAGATTTGCCTAAGGCGCGCCAACGCAAGCAGCTTGTATTGCCGATAAATTATGCGCAGTTAGATGCGGGATCGGAGTATTTTGTAAAAGTACAGTTTATTCTCAATACGGATCGACCTTGGGCAGCCAAAGGTTTTGTACAAATGGAGGAACAACTGTTTGTAAAAGCGGCTGAAAATAAACCGTTGATTTCATCTGTGGCACACGGAGAGGCTGCGTTGCTTTCCAAAGAAGGTGATTTGCAGGTGGTGAAAGGACAACAGTTTACTGCCAAATTTGATAATAAGACAGGGTCGCTATATAACTTAATCTATGCTGGTAAACAGATCATTCGCGATGGTGAAGGACCCAAATTAGATGCACTACGTGCTCCGGTTGACAATGACAACTGGGCTTACCAACAATGGTTTGAAAAAGGATTGCATAACCTGAAACATAAGGTTTTGTCTTCAAACAGTTATACCAAGAAGGATGGAACAGTTGTATTGGCGTTTACGATTGAATCACAAGCTCCATATGGTGCGTCTTTGTTGGGGGGAACTTCGGGAACGTATACCCTTAAAGAGCATACAGATAAGCCTTTTGGTAAGGATGATTTTAAATTTACAAGCAATCAGATCTGGACAATCTATAAGGATGGCTCTATTGAATTGTCGTCAAGTATTACATCCAATAATGCGAGTGTCGTGTTAGCTCGATTGGGCTATTCTTTGCAATTACCGGCTGAATATAGCAACTATAGTTATTATGGCCGCGGACCGATCAACAATTATGCTGATCGCAAGACTGCTCAATTTATTGAATTGCACAAAAGCACCGTAAAAGATCAGTTTGTGCCATGGCCTAATCCGCAAAATATGAGCAATAACGAGGATGTGCGCTGGACAGCATTAACAAACAATAATGGTCAAGGAGCTATCTTTGTTGCAAAAAATCATTTAGCAACTTCCGCTTTGGAATATAGTGAGCTCGAACTGACGTTTGCACCGCACCCTTATCAATTGCCAAAAAGTTCAGGTGTACATCTGCATCTAGATGCGGCGGTAACAGGATTGGGCGGTAATAGCTGTGGACAAGGGCCACCGTTGGAAAAAGACCGTGTGAAAGCAGTGCCAACGTCTATGGGCTTTATTATCCGACCGATTCAGAATAATGATATGATGGAGAAGGCTCAGGTAGCGACTGCAGGCGATGCGCCAATTTCTTTGGCAAGAAGTTCAAACGGTGAAGTTTCTATTTTGTCAGGTAATGAGAATGAACCTGTTGTATACAGTTTGAACAATGCGAAAGCAAGCGTCTACAAAGCGCCTTTTGATTTACGCGCCGGCGGTACAGTAACGGCTTGGTATCAGCATAATGAAAAATTAAAGGTAACACAGCAATACACTAAAATCGAAACTATTCCAATGGAAGTTGTTTTTGCTTCAAGTCAAGAGACTGGCGAAGGTGATGCTAAGAACCTTTTGGATGGAGATCCTTCCTCGATTTGGCATACGATGTATTCGGTTACCGTAGCACAGTATCCACATTGGGTTGATTTTGATGCTGGAAGTAGCAAAACAATCAAGGGCTTCACTTTTCTGCCAAGACAGGATGGACCCAATGGTGATATCAAGGATTATAAGATTCAGGTGAGTAAAGATGGGAAGAACTGGGAAGATGTGATGTCAGGATCTTTTGAACGGAATAAAAAACTAAAAACTGTTCGATTCGAAACGCCTGTTAAAGGACGTTATATCCGTTTTACAGGACTTAACTCACAGCGTGGTGACGACTATGCTTCCGGAGCTGAATTTGCTGTTATAGCTGAATAATTTGCTTTATATCGCATATTGAGCCAGCACCTGTCACAGGTGCTGGCTTTTTTGTTAGCGACCCTATGCTATGTTCAAATAGCGATTGACAGAAACGATTGATTGTCTAGCCTAAACAGGTAAGATAGAATCTTGAGCGATAATTTTGCAAACATATTACGAAGAATGTTCGCGCACTTCTGTATTTTTAGACCAGTTTAAACCGAGGCAATCTGAACAGTATGGAAATAAATAAACTTGATAACGCGCCCTTTACGGCATATCAAAAACTTGTGGTGTTTTTATTGGCAATGACACAGTTTACGGTTGTACTCGATTTTATGGTGATGTCACCGATGGGGGATATCCTGATGAAAGCCATAGATCTCAAACCGGCTCAATTTGGTATTGCGGTTTCGGCCTACGCCTTTAGCGCGGGGGCTTCGGGCTTGCTGACTGCCGGGTTTGCCGATCGTTTTGACCGGAAGAAACTGTTGCTGTTTTTCTATACTGGATTTATCATCGGAACATTCTGCTGTAGTTTTGCCAACGATTACGGGACTTTGGTCGTTGCCCGAATCGTCACGGGATTGTTTGGCGGTGTTATTGGTTCAATTTCTATGGCTATTATTACCGATATCTTTACACTCCAACAGCGCGGACGTGTTATGGGTTTTGTCCAGATGGGCTTTGGTGCAAGTCAGGTTTTGGGTATTCCCATAGGATTATATATTGCAAACAATTGGGGCTGGCACAGCGCCTTCTTGTGGATTGCAGTGATGGCTTTGATTATTGTCGTTATCATAGCGGCCAAGCTCGTTCCTATTACAGCGCATATAGGCCTTCAGAAACATCAATCTGCGTTAAAACATCTTTGGTTGACTTTTTCACAGCGAGAGTATCGGATCGGCTTTATGGCAACAGCTTTGCTTTCGATCGGGGGATATATGATGATGCCGTTTGGAAGTGCTTTTGCAGTAAATAATCTAAAAGTAAGCCACGAACAGCTACCGATGTTGTTTATGATATCGGGTATCGCATCCTTGATTATTATGCCCATTGTAGGGAAATTGAGTGACCGTTACGATAAGTTTAAGATTTTCGCTTTCGCTTCCCTTTGGCTTATGGTCGTCGTATTTATCTATACGAACCTAGGTGTTACGCCATTTTATATCGTTGTTATCTTGAACATTTTGATGATGGCGGGCATTTTGAGTCGGATGACACCTTCTTCGGCTTTGATCACTGCTGTTCCGGAGATGAAAGATAGGGGCGCATTTATGAGCATCAGTTCATCATTACAACAGTTGGCTGGTGGAGTGGCAGCTTCAATGGCTGGTGTAATCATTGTCCAAGAAACAAAAGAAAGCCCCTTGGAGCATTACCCGACATTGGGGATGATTGTTATTCTACTTTCCATCGTGGGTATTTTTATGATCTATCGGGTGAGTAATATGATCAGAAAACGACGCGCTGTTTCTTAAAACAAAATTGTCCTTATCGTTATTAGTTCTTAAAATATGAATTGCTAAAGAGAGATGGAATTATGGAAAAAATAGTTAGATATCCACATCCAAATGGAGAGATAACCGTCCTTTGGATACCTGAACGCTGTGTACATGCTGCAGTTTGTGTAAAGAGTCTGCCGAATGTGTATCATCCGAAAGATAAGCCCTGGGTCACGGCCCAAAATGCCAGTACGGCTGAATTGATTGAACAGATCAAGCACTGTCCTTCGGGAGCTCTTCAGTACGAATTAAAAAAATAATAACTGGTGTATTGTTAAGGCAAAAAAAAAGCATCATTTATAATTAAATGATGCTTTTTTTTGTTGGCGGTCTGGACGGGACTCGAACCCGCGACCCCATGCGTGACAGGCATGTATTCTAACCAGCTGAACTACCAGACCAACAATTGTGTTTTTAAAATTTTAGCGGTCTGGACGGGACTCGAACCCGCGACCCCATGCGTGACAGGCATGTATTCTAACCAGCTGAACTACCAGACCTAAAATCTTAAGGATTGTTTTTAATAATTTTTGGCGGTCTGGACGGGACTCGAACCCGCGACCCCATGCGTGACAGGCATGTATTCTAACCAGCTGAACTACCAGACCTAAAAATCTTAAAAACTTATTTTGTTAAAGAACGTTTGAGATTTCTCTCTCTTGAAGCGGTCTGGACGGGACTCGAACCCGCGACCCCATGCGTGACAGGCATGTATTCTAACCAGCTGAACTACCAGACCTCAACCCTTCTCCTCAGAAGGTGTGCAAATATAGCGTTTGTTTACGTATCTGCAAAGATTTTTTGAAAAAAAACTAATCTACTTGGCCATCTTTCATCTTCTCTGCATTCTCAGCAAACTGCAATGCATCGATAATTCCTTGAATATCACCGTCCATAATTGCCGGTAAGTTGTACATCGTCATTCCAATACGGTGCTCCGTTACGCGGCCTTGTGGGTAGTTATATGTACGAATTTTTGCCGAACGGTCTCCTGTAGAAACCAAAGTTTTTCTTTTTGCAGCGATGTCGCCGTTCTTTTTGTTCAACTCGAGCTCGTAAAGTTTGTTCCGCAACATCTCCATCGCTAACTCACGGTTGGCTAATTGGGAACGTTCTACCTGACAAACAACAACAATGCCACTTGGTTTATGCGTCAACTGTACTTTTGTTTCTACCTTGTTGACGTTCTGTCCACCAGCACCACCTGAACGGGATGTCTGTAATTCAATATCACCCGGATTGATCTCAACATCGACATCTTCAGCTTCAGGAAGAACTGCAACAGATGCCGCAGAAGTATGTACACGGCCCTGTGTCTCCGTGTCAGGAACACGTTGCACACGATGAACGCCTGATTCGTATTTCAATTGACCATAAGCATCATCGCCAATAACTTTTAAGATCACCTCCTTGTAACCGCCAGAAGTTCCTTCAGTAACGTCCATTACTTCGTTGCGCCAGCCTTTGGTTTCGAAATAACGTGTGTACATGCGGTAAAGGTCGCCCGCAAATAAGGCTGCTTCATCACCACCTGATCCACCACGAATTTCGATAATTGCATTTTTCGCATCTTCAGGATCCTTCGGAATAAGCATTAGGCGAATTTCTTCTTCTTTTTCTTCTTTTGCTACGTATAAAAGATCCAATTCCTCTTTTGCCATCTCACGAAGTTCTTGATCCTTCTCGTTCATGATGATGTCCTTATTGGTATCAATATTACTCACCATATTTCTGTAAATATGGTATTGGTCCACAATTTTGCCCAAATCTTTGTACTCTTTATTCAATTTGGCAAAACGTTTCATATCTTGCATGGTATCAGGGTTGCTCAATTCAGCTTCCACTTCTTCCCATCTTTCTTTTATCGCTTGTAATTTGTCTAACATATATCAAAAATGCTTCTTCTAGGAATGTATGACCTAGATTACTATTGAGTGTACAAAAGTAAGGAAATTTTGTTGCTTTTAAACAACCTAGCCTGCTATTAATGAGAGGAAACTGCTTTTAGTCCTACGATGGAAGCAATCAGCGTGAAAATAAAGAATATGCGCCAGAAATCTGCTGGCTCCTTAAAAAAGATGATCCCCATTAAAACAGTACCTACCGCACCTATTCCGGTCCAAACGGCATAAGCTGTGCCCAAGGGAAGTGTTTGTGTGGCTTTGATCAATAAGCCCATACTTGCAAATAGGAATACGACAAAGGCACCATACCAGAACCATTGCCCATTCCCGGTTGCATCTTTGGCTTTACCCAAACACGTGGTGAAACCAATTTCACACAATCCGCCCAATATTAAAAATATCCAGTTCATATTGTTTTCTATTTTTTGTTTTGGTACAAAGGTCCAGCTTTTGGCCGATAATAATTTTTACAAATGTTAAAAATTTGAGTGAATATTTGCGCGAATCCGGCTTAAGGTAACCTGACTGACGCCGAGATAGGAGGCGATGTAACCAAGTTTGATCCGTTGGATATATTGGGGGTACTTTTGAAGTAATTCAGCATAGCGCTCTTGGGCAGTATTAAAGAGCTTGGACATGGTTCGTTGTTCGGCCTTGATAAACTCAAGTTCAGCCATCTTTCTTCCCCAGTTTGCAATGGCAATATCACTTTCGTAGAGGTCAAAAAGTTGCTTTTGGTCTATCTGATAAACAACACTATCTTCCAAAAGGTCTATGTTTTCATAACCCGGGGTATCATGGACATAACTATTCATCGATATGAGTGTTCCGCCGGGTGAAACAAAATCCAGGGTAATCTGACGGTTGGCCGTCTCGTAGTAAACGCGGGCTAATCCTGAAGCCAGAAAATAGATGTCTTTTTGAATTTTGTCCTGTTCGATCAACAGGCTATTTCTTTTCGCCGTGATTTTCTTACTGACCTGCTCCAATTTTGCAGCACTTTCAGGCGTTAGAAAGTGATAACCATTCAGGCAATCGGATAAAGAAATTAGGATTTGCTCGCCCATTTTTCCAAACGTAAAGTTTCACCATCCCATACGGCATAGGTATGGTAATTGATCCATTCCCCTAAATTTAGAATACGGCTATTGGAGTTCAGCTCAACATCATAGGGAAGATGCCTATGGCCAAAGATATAATAGTCGTGATGTTGGGTTGACTCCAGTTCCTTTGCATAACCGATCAACCATTCTTTGTCTTCGCCCAGAAACTTTTCGTCCTCATTATTCGAAAGCCTGCTATGTTTGGACCAACGTGTCGCGATTCCGATTCCGAGATTTGGGTGCAACCGTGCAAATAACCATTGACAGAGACGGCTCCGAAATACTTTCTTGAGTATCTTGTATTTGTAATCTCCCGAACCTAAACCATCGCCGTGGTGAATGTAAAAATGTTTGCCGTTGAGTTGTAACTCCAGCTCATTGTCGATGATCCGTACATTTAATTCCTTTTTGAGGTAATCAAACATCCACATATCGTGGTTGCCTTTAAATAAAGTAATGGGAATGCCGAGATCTGCAATTTCGGCTAATTTACCCAAAAAGCGGATATAGCCTTTTGGAACAACAGTAGCATATTCAAACCAGAAATCAAAAATATCACCAACAAGATAGAGCTGTGCAGCATCTGTTTTGATCTGGTCCAGCCACTGTATAATTTGCAGCTCCCTTTCCCGTGAACGTTCCAAGGGGTAAGATCCAAGATGAAAGTCGGAGGCAAAATAAATTTTTGTTCTTGTTGACATGTGGCCAAAACTAAAAAAAATGGAGGCGAATACAAAATTCGCCTCCACAATATATTTTGCTATGATTTTGATAATTCGGTGATGAGCGCTTTTAGATATTCCGTAGCATCGGGATCAATGCGCTTCAAAGACTGCTGAAGTTGATCTGGATAAGTACTTTTTATTGCCATGATTGAACTTGCAATAACCATATAGGATTTGTCGGTTACAGCATTCAGAATTAGACTTTTGTATTTTTTATCTTTTGTCTGTGAAAGCTTTTGAATCGCAGAGGCACGGATAACAGATGCTTCGGATTTCTCTGCAAGTGTTAGGATGGTTTTTTCTGTTGACTTGCGAACCGCGGGATTGCTTAGATCGAGACCTTGAATCGCTGTTGCAGCAAGATCCGCATCGGTATCCGCCAATGCTTTTGTTAAGATTTGCTGGCTGATGGTATTTGTCGGATTTTTTGAGGCATAGGCAATCGCACCGACGCGGTTGGCAAATGAAGGGGCGTGCTCATATTGATATAGGTAGTCGCCATCTGATTTATCGATTTGAATTTGACCCACGAGTGTTTTTTCGGGATCAATATCAATAAATTCAACAGCAGCAGGTAATGGAATCATAAATTGAGCATTCCGCCTGTTGAGTTGAAAGGTCTGTCTGATCTTCCCATTTTTGGTATAGATATCGACGGCCAAGGGAAGCTGGAATGTCTGTACTGTAGAATCTTGAATTTGGGCTACATTCAGTATGACACTGTTCTCTCCGTTTCTTGTTGTGACCTTCAAAATTGGATGCCCGCCTTGGTAATACCATTGATTGAAGTACGGAGCCCAGTCTTTGCCGGTCACTTCTTCCATCGCTAGACGGAGCTGTTGCGGTTCACCGGTTTTAAAAGAATTGTCTGTCAAGTATTTTTTCAACGATTGATAGAACGCTTCATCACCCATTTGCTCTTTTAGGGCATAGAGAATCAATGAGCCTTTCGCATAGCTGATATTATCAAACATATCTTCTTTATCATGATAATGATAACGGGCTAAAGTCGGGCTTTTCCCATTTTTTGTCGATTTGAGATAGGACTGGAGTTTTTCAAATCTAGATTTATCTCCACGATCTTTACCGCCGTCGTGCTCACGCCAGATAACCTCGCCGAAAGTGGCGAAAGATTCATTCATGGTCAAATTGGACCAGGATTCTGCTGTGACCAAATCACCAAACCACTGGTGAAATAGTTCATGCGCAATCGTTCCTTCCTGATTATCGTCCAACAATTCGCGTTTTGTCTTTTGTACATGTTCGCCATGTAGTGTTGCACTTGTATTTTCCATGGCGCCTGAGACATAATCGCGACAGACTATCTGCGCATATTTATTCCAAGGGTAAGGAACACCCAATGTCTTGCTGTAGAAGTCCATCATCGCTGGTGTCTTACCGAAGATATCTTTGGCATAGGGCGCATATTTCGGTTCAAGATAGTAGTCAACGGGGATATTGTTGTATTTGTCCTGATAGATTTTAAAATCACCAACGGCCATCATAAATAGGTATGGGGCATGTGGTAAATCCATTTTCCAGGTATCTGTACGTGTGCCATCACTATTTTTCTGTTGATTGCTCAATGCACCGTTCGATAAACTTACATAATTGTCAAGAACGGTCATGGAGATTTCTGCTGTAGTCTTTTGGTTGGGGCGATCAATCGTCGGGAACCAGGCTGATGATGCTTCAGTCTCACCCTGTGTCCATATTTGACGAGGTTTGTTCGGCACGCGTTCATCAGGATTGATAAAATATAGTCCCTTAGCATCGTTAATCGCTGCGCTGCCCTGAACTTTTAATAAGTTGGGTTTTGCTGTGTAATCGAGGTATACCGTATATTGCTCCTTTGCAAGGTAATTACGGTCGAGCTTAATCAGTATCGAATGATCATCATAGGTATATTTTAAAGGAATCAATTGTGAGCCATTGACCAAAGAAACCTGTTTGATATCCATGCCTTTTGCATCGAGGCGAAGGGAGTCCGTTGGGTAGAAATGAGGTTTTAATGTAACCCACTCTTTTCCATTGAGGAATTGATTGGTATAGTCAAAATGTACATCGAGCTTGGTGTGGACAAGATCGTTGATCTTAGTAGGAGTGGCTCGATATTGTTGATCTATGGAAAGTTGTTGTGCTTCGCTTATTCCAATTTGAAGAATGGAAATTGACAAAGAAAGATATATGACTTTTTTTAACATTGTTGTAATATTTTCAAGATTTAAATAAATCTAAAGAAATTTCGGTTGCTATAAAAATATACCGCGAAGAAATATGTGTATAATGTTGTTGGATAGGTTGTTGTGAGTAAAAAAATGCAGGTGTATCGTATATTTTAAGATAAGAGATCGATAAATTTATTTATATTCAACTCAAATTGAATTTTCAGATGCTAAGTGAATAAAACTTAGGTTGGTTGAAACAAGTAGACGATTTTTTATGATAAACAAAAATTTTGGCCTTATTCTAATGATGATAGGTATGGCAGGTACGGCGACGACCGGTTATGGACAACAGTTGACATATCCGAAGACAAATAAAGGAACCGTCGTGGATGAATTTTGGGGTGAAAAGGTTGCAGATCCTTACCGCTGGTTGGAGGATGATCGTTCAGCTGAGACAAAAAACTGGGTACAGGCAGAGAATAAAGTGACTTTTGACTATTTGAATGCAATTCCATTCCGTACAAAATTAAAAGATCAATTAACCGAAATATGGAATTATGAAAAAATAGGGACTCCGTTTAAGGAAGGTGCATATACTTATTTTTTTAAGAATAACGGTTTGCAGCAACATGCTGTGCTTTATCGTAAACTAGGGGAGACGGGAGGAGAAGAAGTTTTCTTGGATCCAAATACATTCTCGAAAGATGGATCAACTTCATTGGCCGATGTTTCGTTTTCAAAGGATGGCAGCTTAGTCGCCTATTCTATTTCTGAAGGAGGATCAGACTGGCGGAAAGTCATTGTACTGAATGCCAAGGATAAGTCGCCTGTAGGTGAAACGCTAATGGATGTCAAATTCTCCGGTATTGCATGGAAAGGAAATGATGGTTTTTATTACTCGAGTTACGATAAGCCAAAGGGATCTGAACTTTCTGAAAAAACAGACCAACATAAATTATACTACCATAAACTTAAAACAGCCCAATCTACAGATAAATTGATTTTTGGTGGCCCTGCAACACCGAGACGTTATGTAGGAGCTTCATTAACAGACGATCAACGTTACCTGATTATTTCCGCTGCAAATACGACAACAGGAAATGAACTTTATTACCAAGATCTCAATCAGCCGAATGGCAAGATTGTCTGCCTACAAGATCATTTTGATGCAAATACAGGTGTCGTTGACAATATTGGGGATAGTTTCTTATTGGAGACGAACTACAAGGCTGCCAACAACCGTTTGGTAAAAGTTGATTTGAAGAATCCTGCCAAGGAAAACTGGAAAGATGTTATTCCAGAAACTGAAAATGTACTTTCGATCAGTACAGGTGGGGGCTATCTTTTTGCAAACTATTTGAAAGATGCCGTTTCGGTTGTGATTCAATACGATTATACAGGTAAAAAGATTCGGCAAATAGAATTGCCTGGTGTGGGTACGGCGAGTGGCTTTTCGGGTAAGAAAAAGGAAAAAGAAATCTATTTTGGTTTTTCAAATTACATTACACCTTCTTCAAGTTATACGTTTGACGTAAATTCTGGTCAGTCTACACTTTATATCAAACCTAAGGTGAAATTTGATTCCGATCAGTATGAATCGAAACAGGTTTTCTACACATCCAAAGATGGTACTAAGGTTCCGATGATTATTACGTACAAAAAGGGGATTGTCTTGAATGGGAAAAACCCGACGATTGTGTATGGTTATGGCGGCTTTAATATCAGCTTGACACCTGCCTTTAGTACTTCCGTTGCGGTTTGGTTGGCAAATGGTGGTGTTTATGCTGTTCCGAATTTGCGCGGAGGCGGTGAATATGGTCAGAAATGGCATGATGGCGGTAGACAGTTCAACAAATTGAATGTGTTTAACGATTTTATTGCCGCGGCACATTATCTTCAGGAGAATGGTTATACATCACCCGAGTATACTGCTTTATCGGGGGGATCCAATGGTGGCTTGCTCGTTGGGGCAACAATGACAATAGATCCCAAAGTCGCCAAGGTCGCACTGCCTGAGGTTGGTGTTTTGGACATGTTGCGTTATCATACCTTCACAGCTGGTGCAGGTTGGTCCTATGATTATGGTACGGTCAGTGATAGCAAAGAAATGTTTGATTATCTGAAAGCATATTCTCCGGTGCATAATGTGAAATCTGGAGTTTGTTACCCCGCAACGATGGTCTTTACCGGAGATCATGATGATCGGGTGGTACCGGCGCACTCCTACAAGTTTGCTTCCGAACTGCAGGCAAAGCAAGCTTGTGATAACCCAGTATTGATTCGTATTGAGACAAAAGCTGGCCACGGTGCTGGACGGTCAACAGAAGTTCTAATCAATAGTACAGTTGATAAATATGCTTTCGCGCTCTGGAATATGGGGGTCAAAGAATTAAAATAAGTAGACAGTTTTCCAATGCTCAAAGCATTATCTGTTGGTTCAAAGCACTGTCTGTAGAGCAATGAATAAAAAATCCGCGATCAAGTTATTGACCGCGGATTTTTTATTCATCGACGATTAGAATATCTTCTTATTGCCAAGTCTTTTCACCTTTTTTCATTTTTTGTAAGGTCGCTACATATTCTTCTTTTTGGGTAGCATCTGTGATCAGTGAAATTGCTTTTTCTTGCGTTTTAATAGCTTTTTCTTTTTCTCCAAGGCGATACAATATGTTTGCAAAAGTGTCTAGATACATCGGCGCATCTTTTTCTTTCTCATTGGACAATTTACTCCATTCCGCTGCTGCTTTTAAACAGGCAGGATCATTGCAGTTTTCAAAAATAGACCAAGCCATGTTGTTCAGTTCTGCGGCTGTGATGGTCGACCCATATTTTGCAATATATTTATTGAAGCTATCTCTTAAGCCCGGGTAATTTTTGGTATAACTGTAATAACGTGGTTGCATTTCGAGACTTGCTTTTTCTGTATTGACAGTTGGATATTTTTGGGCCAATTCTTTTTCTATGCTTGCGAAATCAACCGTTTCCTTTGCCTGGATTTTGGTATTTACGGCGTTGCTAACCAACAGCTGGGACAAGAAGTCATTTGCTTTTACTTTTTCACTAACGGCGTCAAATTTAGCAGGGTTATCTTTGATTAAATTAAAAGCCTTAGAATCGACAACATTCGCCGCCGAAAGTAATAAACTGATATTCTCCTTTGTAAAGATTTGATCTGTAGTCAAGGACGCTAATACGACTCCTTCCGCTTTTGCCTGTGTCTCTTGATCATAAGCTTCTTTGGCTGCCATAGCCATACTTTTGGCAATGTTTACATTAGTTGGGTCGGCATTAAATTTTGCTAATAGCGTTTCATATTGTGTATTTGGATCAAGTGATTTTTGTGCTTTCGCTATAAAATCGTCCGCTTCACCGCCACCAACGATACGATGCACAAGGGTACCTTTTGAATCAAAGATCAGAAAAGTTGGGTATGCCCTAACTTTATAATCTTTGGCAAAACGGTCGGCCTCTTCGTACCATGATTTTATATCTTCATTGTCATTCTTGGTTTTATCCATCTGAATTTTTGCATTGATAAACTTCGCATTGAAGAAATCACCTACTTTAGCTTGTGGGAAGATGGTACTCGACATATATTTACAAGGGCCACACCAGGTTGTAAAACAGTCTACAAAAATGAATTTGTTTTCTTTAGCCGCTTTTTCCTTAATCTGACTCCAGTTGAGCCCATGCTCAAATTTGACCCCCTCGCTTTGCGCAAATAGTAGGGTAGGAATTAGAAATAGCATTAAAATCAATTTTTTCATAATGTCGGTATTTTAGATTTTTAATTTAATCGTTCACATTGGTCGGGATAAGGTTAGTTCTCCCAAGTTTTTATTCCTTTCATCATTTTGTCCAGTGTTTCTTGATAGATAGGACGATCGTCCTCACTGGCCATTTCAATAGCTTTGTTTTGCCACTTTATGGCTTTTTCTTTTTCTCCTTTCTTATAGAGTAGGTTTGCATAGGTATCCAAGAATGCACTGCTTGGATCTTCAATGATGGATTTCTTGCTCCAGCTTAACGCGGATTCAATACATGCAGCATCACTGCTATTGTTAAAAATAGTCCAGGCAAAGGTATTTAATTGGTGTGGAGTAAAATCTTCTGACGAAAGGTAATCATTGATGGTATTCTTCATGGCTATATAATTCTTCACCTGAAGGTAATAGTGTGCTTTTATCTTCTTGAACATCGGGACGAAATCGATGTCTGGATATTTTGCAGCAAGTTCATTTTGATAACTATCCCAGTTGGGTTCATGTTTGGCATCTATTTTAATCTGAAATAATTCGTTGACGACAACATTTGCCAGTGTGCGGTTGGCAATACCTGGTGACTCTAATAGAATATCAATTTTCTCTTTATTGTTGCGAATAAGATTGAAAGCTTTTGAATTGGTGAATTTAGCAGCTGCCAATAAAATATGGACATTTTCTTTTTTGAATAACTCATCTGTGCCCAACGAATTTGCTAAAGTATTTTCTGCCCTTCGTGCTGTATTTTCATCGTAAGCGATATTCGCTGCTTTCAGCATCTGCTTGGCAGTGTAAATATCTTGAGGTCTTTTCTCGAATTTTTTTAACAGCGTGTAATACTGTGTTTCGGGATATAGTCCATCCATCACATGACCGACAAATTCGGGAGCATCACTTGCACCGACAATTCGGTGTACCACTTGCCCATTGGGATTAAAGATAAGAAATGTGGGAAAGGATTGAATGTTGTATTCATTGGAAATAGCACGCGCATCGGCATACCATTTTTTGACATTGGCATTGTCGGACTCTGTGGAATCCATTTGTACCCTGACACTAATGAAGTTCTGATTAATTGGCTGCCCCACCTGCTCTAAGGGAAAGATCTCATTGCTCATATATTGGCAAGGGCCACACCAGGTTGCAAATAGCTCTACAAAGATAAACTTGTTCTCAGCTTGTGCCCGCTCCTTTATTTGCTTCCAACTCAACCCTTCTACAAATTTCACCCCCTTAGTCTGGGCCTGAGCCAAATTCCCGAATAAAATTGTAAGACATAACGCGATTATACTTCTCATACTCACTCAACAAAAGATTCATAATTATGTTTAAGTTATTAAATTAATCTGAAAACAAAAACACCTCTGAAGTATTAATTTCAGAGGTGTTTTCGTGGACGGATAAATCGCTTATTTGATATTTATCTTCGATTTTAAATCTTTTGTTAGACCGTCTTTATGTAACATCAAAGAAGTTGTTTTATAACGTACAAATTCTTTTGATGCATATAAATAACCATGATAGTCATTTGTTGTGCCCCAAGAGTTTTTAACGATGTAATACTCTTTTCCGTTTTGATCTTTTACAAGACCTACAATATGCATACCGTGGTCATCTGTAGTTTGCCAGTTGTCGAAAGCTTTTTGTCTTTCTTCCGCTGTTACTTTTAACTCTGGTTTAGGACCAACAAACATCGTTGACTTTTCCTGATCTGTCATTTCCTCGAAAGGTTTTTCTGGTACATAAGCTACACCATTTTTCCAAGAGAACCCTTTTTCTGATACGTCAGTTGCCCAAGCTACAGTATAACCCTTTTGTAAAGCATTGTCGATGATGTCCGTTAAATCGTTCATCTTAACATTATAGAAACGGTCGAATGACCAGTTGTCAGGAATCAACAATACGAATTGGCTGTAGTATGGATGGTCACTTACCGAAGCAATACCTACGTAATCATCCGGATTGATTCCGATTACCTGATCTGCAAAAGTGCGTGGTGTATAGGATTTACCGTTGTAATCAAATTTCTCAGGTACTTCCCCAAGATAAGAATCCATCGCTGCGGTATATGCTTTCTCCCAGTTTGTAGTTAATGTTTTGCCTTTTACTACTGCTCCTAACATCGCATCCAACATATTTGTCATTTCACCAAAGTTGTTACGTGTAGTACCGTAGTGAAGACCTGTGTAAGCAGATTGCGGCATTGTACCGTATTTACGGAATGAGTTCAAAACATCATGGAATTGACCACCTTCACCCAATGACAATCCACCATGAAGGCGAACATAAGTACGTGCTTTATCTAAGTACGTATTGCGCGCAGTATATATTTGGGAGATCTCAACTGGTTTTTTACCCATACGGATCATCTCTGACTCCAGGAAAGAATTACCTGAATAAGACCAACAAGTACCTGATGAACCTTGGTTTTTGATGGATGTGTTACCTAAATTGATAACTTCAGTAAATGTAAATCCAGATTTGCTATTGTCATTTTGATTTGCTTTTAGTGCATTGATCAAATTGTCCTGTGCTTGTACTTGGAATGAAGCTGCGAAAAGTGAAGCAGCTAGTACAATCGTTTTATTCCAATTCATTGTTAGTATTTTGTTAATTTAGTGTGGTGCTAAATTAAATAAATTAAATTTAGTAAGGTAAATTCCTCTGTAAAATAATTGTTCTTAAAAATCTACTATTTTTTTGCTAATCTTTTGTTGGAGAATAGGATATGTAAGAAGCGATAACATCAAATAGAAATGGTCAGAAATTTTTTCTGACCATGGTGTTTTGTATCGTTTATAATTTAGCGCTGATTACTGGTGTTTCTTGTCGAACAATGACCACCGGTAGGTTGTCAATAATCGCTTAATCAGCCGGTGAAGGCTTTTTTGGAAAAAGCAGCGAAGCAATGATACTCAACGCAAGTATGCCAACAATAACGATCAACGAATGTGTTGTTGTAAAACCTAATTCGGCCAACCAGTGATGCAGCAGCATCTTTAAACCAATGAAGACCAGCAAAAATGCTAAACCGACTTTGAGGTATTGGAATTTGTGGATAATATTGACCAAAAGGAAAAACATAGACCGCAATCCAAGTATGGCAAAAATATTGGAGAAAAATACAACATAGGCATCTTTGGTAACCGAGAAAATTGCAGGGATAGAATCCACAGCAAAAATCAAATCCGTAAATTCTATGACCAGTAATACAAGAAATAGTGGCGTCATATATTTCACTCCGTTCTCTACATGGAAGAAGTGCCCGCCATCTAATTTTGGTGTTACCTTAAAGTATCTGGAAGCGAATTTAACAACTGGGTGGTTTTGTGGATCTACTTCTTCTTCCTGGTTACGGTTGATAAACATTTTTACCCCTGTAAAGACCAAAAAAGCACCAAAAACATATAGAATCCAGCCGAATTTAGCAATCAGGGTAGCGCCAAGGAAAATAAATAAGAAACGCATAATGATTGCGCCCAAAATTCCCCATACCAAAACTTTATGGTAATAGCGCTCCGGAATCCCAAAAGATGTAAATAATAATACCATCACAAAGATATTATCTACGGATAGGGCATATTCCACAACGTAACCGGTGAGATATTCCAGACCAAGATTTTTGTTGTAGAGCTCGAGACTCGCCGCTAAATCACCCGGAATGATTTTAATATCATGGTGGTGTTTGGTAATGATTTCCTGAAGGTGGTCCAAGTCATGGATGTTGTGTAGTTCAAATCCATAGTGACGAAGAAGCCAATAGAAACCCAATGAGAATAAGACCCAGATGGCGCTCATGATGCTAGCCATCTTTAGGCTAACAGGCTTGTCGCCTTTGGAGAATAAGCCTAGATCTATTGCGAGCATAAGTGCAATAAAGATGAGGAATCCGCCAAAAAACATTAATTCGTGACTCATTTTATTTTTTTCTTTCTGTTGTATATTTTACCAGCTGCTCCAACCCCGCTTTGTATTCACTGTCGGGAAAGTCTTCCAAAATCCGGAAAGCGTCTTGTTGGTATTCCAGCATCTTATTTGTAGCGTATTCGAGCCCTCCGCTCTGGCGGACAAAGGCAATGACTTGGGCCACTTTGTGCGTATCTTCATTATGGTTTTTAATCAAATTAATGATTCTACGCTTTTCACTTGAAGTCACTTGATTCAAGGCATAGATTAGCGGTAAGGTCATTTTCTTCTCTTTGATATCATTGCCGAGCGGTTTGCCGACATCATCTAACCCAAAGTCGAATAAATCGTCCTTGATTTGAAATGCAATTCCGATTTTTTCACCAAATTGATGGAGCTTATCTATTGTTTCCTGATCTGCATTGGAAGAAGCCGATCCACAGGCACAGCAAGAGGCAATCAGGGAAGCTGTTTTCTTCCGTATGACCTCAAAATAAATAGATTCTTCAATATCCAGTTTACGGGCCTTCTCGATTTGAAGCAATTCACCTTCGCTCATCTGATCCACAGCTTCCGATACAATTTTTAACAAGTGATAATCCTGATGTTTTACAGAAAGGAGCAGGCCTCTAGACAGCAGAAAATCACCCACCAAAACAGCGATTTTATTTTTCCATAATGCATTGATGGAGAAAAAACCTCTGCGTTCGTAGGAATTGTCCACTACATCATCATGTACGAGTGAGGCGGTATGCAACAATTCTACAAGAGCAGCTCCTCGGTAGGTGGACTCATTAATGCCGTTGCATATACCAGCAGAAAAGAACACAAACATAGGCCGCATTTGTTTGCCTTTACGTTTGATCAGGTATTGTGTAATACGATCCAACAAGGGGACGGAGCTTTTCATTGAAGCTTTGAATTTTTTTTCAAAAGCCTCAAGTTCGTGGGCAATAGGGCGTTGGATCTCTCTTAATTTTGACATGAATTGGGGTGAAATACCAAAATAGTTAAAGCTTAAAGATAGTGATTTTGTTACAACTCTTCGACTGCTTTCTCAAGATTTTTGTACCATTCTTCACCATAGGTGCGGATGAGAGGATCCTTTAAAAATTTAAATACAGGCACCTGTAATTCTTTGCCAAATGAGCATGCATCTTTACAGATATGCCAACGGTCATAGTGAAGTACGTCGAATTCGGGATAATGTGTTGTCCTGATAGGATAGAGGTGACACGAAACGGGTTTGCGCCAATGGACCTCACCAAGTTCGTACGCCTTTTCGATAGCACATTTTGTAATGCCATTTTCCCAGGTCACATAAGCACATTCTTTATTTCCATCGACACAGGTGGTGGTTAGATCGCCATCAACATCGACAACATACTTCCCTTGCTCTTCAATCGCTTCAATGCCTTTCTCGGTCATATAGGGCTTTACTTTGGGATAAATTTCCTCCAATATAGCCTTTTCACTCTCCAATAAAGGGGCGCCTGAATCGCCTTCAATACAACAGATTCCTTTACATTTTGATAAATTACACACAAAGTCATTGTTGATTAGATCTTCGTGTACCAATACATTTCCTACTTCAATCATTCTAATTATTTTGAGTAGCTTGCTTTTTGTCCCAATTTGTATTTTAATCCACTGGCTTCGAGTAATTCTAATGTTACCGAGCCGATGAGAATATCTACATTGGCTTTGACCGGAATACGGTTGCCATCGTTGGTTACCCACAGATAAAGCTTGCTATTTTTTTTAAAGATACGTCCCGGTTTAATCTCAGGACTGAATTTGAGACATTCTAATGTGCCTAATTCCGTTTTTATTTTTTCTATTCCAATATATTGTATGCCTAAGGTGGCAATCTCATCATTCAAAAAATAAGTCAGCTTAAAAGATTCTCCTGGTTTAACAGTCGACAGATCTAAATTACGGGCGAAATAATAGGAAGAAAGCAAGTCGAAAGTCTGATCTACCTTCGAATTGAAAGTCCCTTTATTGCCTACAACGCTATTTGTCTCCTGGTTGAAGCGCACCTTATCATTCCGTCTATATCCACCTTCACGAATGTTCTCTGTATAATAATACGGTAAAAATGTTTTGCTGTTGATATACGAGTTGTATTCATTTTTTACGGTATATATCGCAAAGGCGCCAGCTGTTTTGCCGGCAGCGTATAGATGAAAGGAAGGGTTTCCAGCTCCGTCCTTGGTATCTTCAACGGTTAATGTCCCCGTGGCGGCTGAAATAAAGCCATAACGGAGTTTATATTTTAATTTCTCACCACCTTTAAATGCCGATTCTTTTAAATGCGGTAAATCTTGAGCGAAAGCAGTACTTACGATAACGGATAAGTAAAGGAGCAAAGTCGATATAAGTTTCATGTACGTAAGTTTACGAAATTTGTTTGAAAAAGAAATGTTAATTTCATTCAAATAAATTTAACTTTTGGAGTTAATGAGACGTTCATGGACGATGACTTATACTTATTTCTGAGCTGATTTATTTAGGCTGTGTCCGCTTAAATACCGGGACTGTAGAACAGGGTTCACCGTACATAATACTTTTTGCCACCTTACTTAGTTTTACCGTAAACTGTACAAATGTAGACTCTGGAATAAAAGTATCGCCACAACCTTTCACAACGACACGTTGATCCCGAAATTGTTCCATGTCAATCTGTTCAATTGCCGCAGCATACTGAATGCGCAATAACTCTTCTGAATCCCCAAAAATAACTGTCGTTGCATAGGGCTCCAATTTGTTGGCCAATAACATATAAGCCCAAGTCGGGACAATAGCATCGGCAGTGCACGTAATGGCGACATGTTTACCCGCGTATTGCGACCAGTCGTGTGTCTTAATGAATTCGCGGAAGTCCTTTTCTTTAAGAATCAAGCCATGGAAGAGATTATCCTTAATATCATATACTACATTGTCTGCTTTAGGATGGTAGTTGGCCAAGTCAACTGTGACTAACCCACTTTGCGCAACTTTGTTGACAATATTTGTTTGAATATCCATATTTACATCAAAAAAAAGCCGGACGATAATTCGTCCGGCTACAAATTTACTTAAAAATCTTTTAAAAGAATTTCACTCTATTGTCAATGATTTCAGCTTTGTCTTGTAATGCGCGGAAAATAGATCCCCAAGCACGTTGTGCTTTAGCTGCAAGCATTTGTTTCTTTTGTCCGTTGATATCCGAAATAGCGGCAGGATTGGTAAAACCATTCACTTGTACAACATATACACCTGTATTACCTTCAATAGCTTTGGAAGGTTTGTTTGGCTGTAGTCCAAAAACAGTACCAACTACCTTGTTTTCTAATGCAACACCAGGGATAACTGGATTTGCGAAGACAACATTTTCAACGTGAATAGCTGCTTTACCGACTTTTTGTGCAACTTGATCAATAGAAGATGTACCTGCTAAAGCCTTGTCAAATTTATCTTTCAAGATTTTAGCTTTAACCATATTTCTTACTGCAGGTTCAATATCTTTCTTAACAGCATCCAAGGAAAGGGTTCCTTTAGGCTGTATGTCGACCAGGCTTGCTAAGATATATGAGGTTTCAGTCTCAAATACTTTATCTGAAATTTCACCTTTTTTAGCTTCGAAAGCCCATTTGATTAAATCACGTGGAGCTTCGGCACCATCTAGTACATTGTCCATCGCTGTTACGCGTGAGGCTGTTTTTGCTTCTAGACCAAGTTTTTTCGCTTCTTGAGCAAAGTTCTGTGCTGTAGCTGCAGATAAGAATGCTGTTGCTTTGCTATGCGCATTGTTCAACGTTTCTTTTCCACTGTTGATCACTTTGTCAATGATGGCAACTTTAGCATATTTTGAACTACCTGATTGTTTCTCTATTTTAATGACATGGACACCATATTGTGATTTTACAACTTTGATATCGCCTGTTTTACTTTCGAAGATGGCTGTCTCAAGATCTGGAGCCATACGGCCTCTTGTTAAAGTACCCAGCTCTCCACCGTTGGTTTTGCTCTCTGGATCTTTGCTGAATTGAACTGCCAATGCTGCGAAATTGTCTCCTTTTTGAATCAAACCTTTGATAGAATCTGCTTTCGCCAATGCTTTATCCATTCCACCTTCGGCAGTAGGATCCAACAGGATGTGTGATGCTTTCACAGAGTCAGGGCTTACGATCGTCGAAACAACTTTCGCGATTTCAAACGCATTGTTGTTTAAGAAAGGTCCAACTGTTGTTCCGGCTGCCACATTGAATACAACTGAATCCAAAGAAGGACTCAACTGTCCTTTTTTTACATAAGTAAACGGAAATTTGTTGTCTGAATTGATCGAAGCAAATAAAGAGTCATCTTTGGCAACGATTAAATCTTGTTTCAATTTATTGATGGTCTCTTTTACGGCCAATGAATCTTTTGCAAGAGGTTTTGCATCTACCATTACGTATTGAATCGCACGTGTTTCCTCTTGTGTTTTGAACATACTTTTATGTTCATTATAATATTCTTGGTAATCTGCATCAGTCAATTTAGCATCAGCATCTTTAATAGAAGCGTAATCTAAAAGAATGTATTTGAAGTCTGCTAGTTTATTACGCTCTTGGTATTCTTCGTTTGCTTCCAAAGAAGTAACATATACGCTATTGGAAAGCAATTCGCCATATTTGCTGCTTAAACGCTCATCTCTAACGCCTTCCAGTAGTGCTTCCCATTGATCAGCCACTTGTTGGTTGCCTGATGTGTTCATTTGGCTAATAAAAGCACGAAGTTGACTCGGGTCAAATTGTCCTGTTTGTGGGTTGGTGAAGGCTTGAACGATTTGAGGCGAAGGGTTGTTGCCTTGTACTAAATCATTTAATTCGTCTTTACCGACAGTCAAACCTATTTTTTCAATTTCCTTTTTCAAGATCTCTCTTGACAAAAATTGATTCCATACTTGTTGAACAGCGTAGGTCCGCATTTGAGGGGTAACTGCACCGCCCATTTGTTGTTTGAACATTTCCTCTGTTTGTTCAACTTGCTTACTGAACGCAGGATATTCAATTTCAGTTCCGTTGACTTCCCCTACACGATTTTGATGTCTCGCCCAAAAAGGAGCTCCTCCTCGAACGACATCGCCTAGTAAAAATGCTAAAATTGCGATAGCCATAGCCGCGGTCAAGATGACGCCAGCTTTGTTACGCAAAAAGCCCATTAATCCCATAGTCTGCTTATTGTGTTTATATTGTGTAAATACTTGTATTTCGTTAATTTATGCATAGCATAGCAAAATGCGGTGCAAGATACAATTTTTATAAAAAAAAACGGAATATTTTCCTGAATGTAGCAAAACAAATTTGAAAACTATTTGTATAAAGCGGAGTTTTTTGTTCTCTTTTAGTTCAAACGATTCGTTTTGAGTAACTTAATCGTATAAATAAACTGGCTGAAGCCATCCTGTCAGATCCATACCGGCTGTTAAACTAAACCTGAATCCGATTTATGGCCTGTACATAGCTATTTACCTAGCGAGGGGAATAGGTTATTGTTGGTAACGATGGTATAGCCGGTTGCGTTAGCAATATTGACATGTTTAAAATCCTTGTCCGAAGTAAATGATGAACCTTGTAAGTTGCCGCGATTATCTCGAAAGAATGCCGTAATGGGAACATGATTATAAAAGGTCATGTTGCTGTTGCTATCGGCTTTACTTTCGTCATAGATGATCTCTTCTGTTTTGATGATAGAACCGTCGGCCATCGTTACCACCACATTTTTTGTAAAGGTGGTCGTCTTTTCTTTTTCCCTTCGAATGGCGTGGTCGGAAGTGATTCGCTGAGTTTCCTTTAAATTGTCGTCATAAAAGATGATTTTTATGCTTTTTGGAAATTCGTATACTTCGGTGCTATCGTGTTTGATACGCATTTCGGGCGCTGTGAGATTCGCTTTCACCCGTGTGGAATCGCTATAGATAATATCGACATGACGTGAAATGTCGACCGCCTCTTCCTTTTTCATGTTAGCAAGGCGGTCCACCTCTTTTAGATCCGGTTCGCAAGAGGTCAATGAGAGCGCCCCTAGTAAAGATAATATTACTAGGGGCGATATATTTTGGAATATGGATGAAGCAAATGTCTTGCGTACCATCGTATTAATTAATCTAAAGGAGGTTTTCTAAACCAGCGGTCATTTAGGGTAAAGCCGATATTAAAGTTAATATAACGCTCACGTAGGAGACTATTGCTGATTTTGCCCATTTGGCCAAATTCTGCAGAGAAGTTTATTTTAGAGAAGGCCCCTGAAAATTGATTTCTTGCCAATGGCAAGCCTACGCCTACAGTAACCGCCATATCGTTGATATTCTGGTCGCTTAAGAAATATTGTGTTTTATTATACCTGAAACCAACTCTATAGTCTACTTGGTTCAAATATTTGAGCGAAGTAACATCTGGTGTTATCTGACCACCAATCGCTACGCCGTAATTCTTCCTTAGTTCGTTTTCACCCGCTCTTGTCTGAAATCTTGACCAATCGGCATATTTAAAGTCGGCTCCTATTAACCATCGGTTATTACGTGCAAGGGTAATACCTACGTTATGTCTCAACGGAAGCGTCAAATGCCTGCTGCTACGGTCTGAAATATAGGTACTATCCAAAGGAATATTTTGGTTGTCTGGATCCGTTGAAGGTGTAACTCTTGTATTAAAAATTGTTGCTCTTTCTTTGACGTCATTATTTAGCGATCCTGAATAACCAACGATCAACGAATATTCTCTATTTAAAGGTTGTTCGTATTGCAGGCCATAATCAAAGATAATCCCCTGGATTTCACGTTTATTTTGTTGTTGCGTATTTAATGCTCCGGATGTAGGTAAAAACTCAACACGGCTATAATCATTTAAGGTTCCAAATAGATAAGACATATTGGCACCAATACTCAGACCTTTTACAATGCGTACCCCCCAACCGGCATAGGCTTTAGTTAAACCACCTTCGCCCGTGAAAACTTTCGTATAGGGATCAGAATTTACTGTTCCAGCTGAAGATGTCCGATAGCCTATATCTGAGTAGGGAAGGATACCCAAGCTGATACCACCAAATCGTTTCATTGGGAAAGTCATGGTAATGTGGCTAAAGGCAAAATCCGCGGTATTATCGGATCTGGTCGTCGAATTCAACTGCGTGTAATTCCCGTATAAACCAGCATCAAAGGTTGTAAACTGTGTTGCAGAATAAGATGCAGGATTGCTTGGGTTGGTATTGTATACGCCATTGATTCTCCGGACAGCGGTATTGACACCTCCCATCCCTCTATATTGTGGCAATAAATCTTCACGCATCTGACCAAGTCCAAATTGAGAATAAGGTGATGCGGATGTCGTTTTTTGTGCAAATGCGGTAGTAGAACTAGCTAAAATTCCACCTGCTAACAACAGTTGGAGTGATTTATTTCTTAGAGAGCTTGTAAAGCGTTTCTGCATGGTCAATCTATAAAATTGAGAAACTAATGTTTATTTAGTTTTAGTGAAATTTTCGAGTTATCTGACTCTTATATTAAATGTTCTTTGCTTTTAATCGCATACAAAACTATTCAATTTTTGCGAGCTTGTTAAGCCGATTTTGTTAAAAAAGGTTAAACACCTATTGTACAACGGCTTAGAAAAACTGAAAGTAGATTATGGTAAGTGTTATGATGGCGTATACGACTTCAAAAAACCATTTCTTTTTGGCATAAGTGAAATAATAAGCCATATAAATAGCGATAGAAGGGGCACAAAGTAAAAAATGGGCCTCCGTTAGTTTTTTATTCCAATAAAAAGAGACGATCGCTAGGCATAACATAAAAAACAACAGTTGAAATGACTTGCGAATATGCACGACACTTTTGAAAAAATTGTCTTTCAATACCAAAAGGAAGAGTATTAACGTAAAGATTACCGGGACGAGTACCAGATAATCGACTAATTGAATGCGAATCGCAGTAGGGAATTTGTAGGTAAATGGCAGCCAAATGGTATAAAATTGCTCCATTTTACCCATCCATAGGTAGATAACCGCTAAGATGAAATAGACTGTTGCTAGGCCAAGTAAAGGGGTGATCCACTCACGCCAATTGAAGGGTCTAAAAATGAGTAGGCCTATCCACAATAAGAAGAACATACTCAGAAACGGGAAGTAGATCAGACTTCCTATACCTACAATCATACCGAGATCAAACATTTCGGCTTTAACATCTGTCTGCCGATAGAGGGAGAGCAACTTGCTTAACATCCATATCGAAATAAAATTACAGATCAGGGTCGGAGATAGTACCAAAAATGGTAAAAACAAGCTGGCCAATGTCATGTACATCAAAGCAACCAAGAAACTGGGTTTGCCCAGTAGGTTAAAATGGCTTGTGATGCGATTGAGTATCGTTGCCTGAGAAATCGTCAAGATCAGTGTGATAAAAACATTGGTCGAAGGAGAGAGGTTGATTAAGTTATTCTCTCCCAAAAGATTCCCCAAGGCAGGTTCAAAGATTACAGAATCAAGTTTGTCCGGAAGGTGAAGAAATATGCCTAAACATAAAACAAAACCCACGAGGGATAGAAATAAAATATTGATGGGTGAATAATTTCTAAACTGACTTATAATCATTGTATGCGATCAATAAAATGCTATTTATTCTTTTTTTCCAATTTACTGATACGGCGATCGAGCAAGAAAAGGAAGAAAGCCAAACCTAAAAAAATGACCAACATGACCAATACAACAACGTAGATCTTACCTTCGCTACGCAATCCAGTCGCCATCTCGACATCATCCTGTGCAAATGTGCTCAAAGTCGATAAGAGTAGTAAGGCGATTGACAATGTTATTTTTTTCATTTGTTTAAAATATTATTCGTGTCGTTTTCATTGTTATACATGATTCGATACACGCTATTTGATTATGTAATATCCTGTTTTTTTATTGATTGGGCTTTACCGGATTTCTCTATTTTAGAAATAAAGGATCGTATTAGCCGTTCAATTCTATGCGTTCAAATCTTTCTTTTCGAGCAAACGTACTCTATAGCGGAGTGAACAGATCCAAGCTGCAATCATTGGCCAGCCAATCATCGCTGCATAAAATGTAGGACGCAGCTCGCTGCTCATTTTTAAATCGCCAAAGGCGGCGTTCCCACCACTTCCGGGGTGAAGCGAGTCTGTCATCTTCGGTAGAATATAAAGTAGCACGACGATAATTGGAAATGCAAAGATATTGTACACCGCCGATATTTTGGCTCTTTTTTGCTCTTCTTCCAGCGCATTACGGAGCACCAAATAGGCCAGATACATGAGTGTTGCTATTGCTGAGCCATTAAGCTTCGGATCGTTTGGCCAAGGTTCTCCCCAGGTGATGTTTGCCCAAAGCATGCCTGTCGCAAGTCCAAGAAAACAAAATGTTATTCCTGTATTGACAGCTTCAATGGCCATTAAATCATACTCCTGTTTGCCCGTATTGAGGTATTTAATACTGTAAATAACGGAAACCAAGTACATAACGAACATGGCAGACCACATTGGGACATGAAAATAAACATTTCGTATGCTTTCGTGAAGGATGAATAGACGGGGAACAGGTCCTAAAAGACCATTGATAATGACCGCACAGATAATCATTACCGCTAATATTTTCCACCATTTTTTTCTCATGGATAAATTGAATTTAGTTTGTTCTCAATTCTGACATTTAATCTCGCCAAAGGTACGGAAATAACAACAAAGAAATAGTGATGGTGATTACATTAATTGCAAGTAATACGATTATTTCTTTGCTGCTGGAAGCCCTTTCTAGGCCTTCTATTGCATTGCGAGACAGCTTGATTAATACGATCAGCAGCGGAATAATGGCGGGGAAACTCAAGATGGCCATTAGAGTGCTATTGTTGCCCGCTTTGGAGCTGATCCCGGAGATCATGGTAAAAACAGTAGCAAAACTAATGCTGCCCAAGATGACCGAAATGAAGTAAAGCGTTGGATCACCGACAGGGTTTCTGAATATTGTCGAATAGACAAAATAGGCAATGATGGCCAGCAGGCTCATCATCATCATATTGTAAATGACTTTCGCTAAAATGATTGCTCTGGGATCGACCAGTGAATAATAATAAAGTTGCCGGTTTGGGTTTTCTTGGACGAAGCTTTTGTTGATTGCATTGATCGAAGCGAAGAGCATAATGATCCAGAATAATGCATTCCAAGTAGCCGTATCAACTGATTTGAACGCTTGATAGCAGACGAAAACAGTTGATACGACATATAGTAGAATTCCGTTAATAGCATATTTTGAACGCCATTCCAGAATGATGTCTTTAAGAATTAAAGTTTTTACCTGTTGCAGCAAAGTCATATGCAGCAAAGATACAAATGTATTTTGACCACGAGAGTGACCAAAACCATCAATTCTTAAAAAAGCTGTTTTTTTACTTATGCGTTAGAAATTTTGGACTTTGCAGCATCAGTTGTATTGTCGATTTTGCTTGCCAAATTTTGAGCGGCATTATTGGCGTGGTCCAAAGCTTCTCTGCCGGCTTCTGTTGCTTTGTTTTTCAATGCATCTGCATCATCTGAAGCTCTGCTGAACGCTGCTTGTGCCTTTGATTTCAAATGGTCTAGTTCAGCCGAAGCTCTGTTAGCTAGTTTTTGTGCCTTTTTAGCTTCTTTTTTTGAAAGATCTTTCAATGACTTAGTTAAGCTTTTAATGCCATCATTTGCACGATCTAATTGTTTTTTTCCATCATCAGTTCCTAAAAGATACCATGCAGCAGCTCCCGCAGCTAATCCTACCAAAGCAAATGCCACTAATCCATTTTTGCTATTTTTCATAATTCTTCTATTTTGTTATATATTCAATTTTGTTATATATTCAAATGATAATCAAGTATGATACCAAATGAACAATCACAGGGTGAATTTGTTTAAAAAGAATCAATAATTAACAAAATTTTACATATCAATTTTCTGCTGCTTTGACTGTAGATTATACAGATGCTGATAGAGACCACTTTCTTTTTGGAGCAGTTCAAAGTGAGTGCCGCTTTCGGACACGATTCCATTTTCGACAACAATAATTTTATCGGCATCAACAATGGTCGATAGTCGGTGTGCAATAATGATCGAGGTGCGTCCACGCATTAATTCCTCCAATGCCTCCTGTACCTGTCTTTCTGACTCTGAGTCTAAGGAAGAGGTGGCTTCGTCCAGGATAAGAATTGCAGGGTCTTTTAAAAGTGCACGGGCAATGGCAATGCGCTGGCGCTGACCACCGGAGAGTTTAACGCCACGTTCACCAACGAGGGTGTCATAGCCTTCAGGAAAATTTAAAATAAATTGATGTGCGTTGGCTCGTTTCGCAGCTGCTATAATTTCATCTTCTGTAGCCTCGAGCTTACCATAAGCTATATTTTCACGTATTGTCCCGCCAAATAGCAAAACATCCTGTGGTACGATAGCGACTTGGTTGCGGATATCACAAAGTTCAAAATCGGATGCGGGTCTGTCGTCGTAACTTACTTCCCCTTTTTTTGCTGTGTAGAATTGCAGAATCAATGAAGCTATTGTTGATTTTCCGGTTCCACTTGGGCCGACTATGGCGACTTTATCGCCCGCATTGGCTGTAAAGTTGATGTCTTTCAGGATTTCAATATCGGGACGGCTTGGGTAGGCAAAGGAAACATGATTGAAGCTTAGTTTACCAGTCATGGTCTTGTGAATTTCCTTACAAGTCGGCTTCACATTGAGGTTTTCTTGCGGCTCATCTAAAATTTCCAAAATCCGTTCACTCGCTCCTAGGGAACGTTGGATATTGGCATATAGCTCAGGAAAACTACCCATAGAACCTGCTACAAACATCGAATATAGAATGTAGGTCGTGAGGTCGCCTACTGTCATTTCATGGATAGAAACTAATGCCGCTCCATACCAGATGACAGCGATCACAGCTCCGAAAATACAGAAGATAATAAAAGACGCAAAAGCACCTCGGAAAGTAGCTCCTTTGACCGCTAATTTCACGACCGAATCCATCTGATTACTGTAGCGGTTGAATTCGAAATATTCATTCACAAAGGCTTTTACGTTGCTTATCCCCAACAATGTTTCCTGAACAATACTATTTGACTCGGCCATTTTATCCTGTGCCTGCCGCGACAATTCGCGAATGAATTTTCCGAAAATAATAGCAGCCACAACAATGATCGGTAATATACAAAGGTTCATGAGCGCAAGTTTGGGCGATACCCAAACCAAAAGGAATACACCGAAACAAAGACTAATCAACTGTCTCAAGATTTCAGCCAATGTTGTTGTTAACGTGTCCTGAATCTGTGAAAGGTCTGCAGACAAGCGGCTGTTTAATTCTCCAACACGACGATTGGCGAAAAATTCGATTGGTAATGAAATGAGTTTGAGGTAGGTGTCCTTGCGTAATGCGGATAGCGTACGCTCAGCAATCTCAACAAAAATTCGTATACGAAAAAAAGAGACGACTGATAGAAAAGACAGAATAATAAAGGCAATTCCACCAATATAATAAACGTGTGGTGCAAGCCAGGGATAAGTTTGCTTGCCTTGCGCAGCATCAATCATAGCACCAAGCAAAGCCGGAAAGGCGAGCATGGCCAAACTGGATAATACCAAGAAAAACATGCCGACCCCAAATTTAAACCGATAAGGTTTTAAATAGGTCATCAATTTAGATGCTCTCAATAGGAGCTCCTTATTCAATTTTGGTTTTGGTAGATCTTCTTCTTGTTTATTACCGCTGTTGAATCCTCTTGCCATATCCGCTACTTCAAATTTTGTTGCGAGGACAAATGTAAAGAGATTAAAAATATTTTGCTATCATACTTTAGTCAATTTTTGAACAGAATCGTACTTTTTCTGATTTAAACAGCTGTTTTAAGTAGCTTGTCGTTGTGCAAATGCTTATCGCTGTGGTGCTTTATCCTAAATTTTGTTGTTTCGAAGCTGTTTGTTGCGCTTTAAATTTATAGAGTAAATATCCCAATACGGCGATAATAAGTAAAGCGATATAAAGGAGGATGTTGCTTAGCGGCAGATTCCCGGATGTTTTGTCTCCCTGTGCCCGCAGCTTTTCGTTTTCTTTTTGAAGCTTACTTATGGTTCCAATATAGGCTGAGACCTGCTTGTCGTAATCTGTTGCCAATTGTTGGTATTTATCCTTCTCAAAATCTTTGATTTTCAATAGTTTTTGGGTTTCCAGGAAAATGTTGTTATCTGTGATGACGATATCTTTTAGGATATCAATGCTCTTTTGCATATCACCTTTTGATTTGAAAAGGCCAAAAAGTCCTGTTTTTTGAGTGAGGCTTGTGTCATAAGCCCCGAATTTCTGTTGTCTAGCATCGAGTAGGTCATTTACACGGCTTCGTTGTACCTCAAAAGAGCTGGAGTCTGCGTTGTTTTGCGACTTGGCCTGTCCAAAGAAGCAAAATAGAACGGCGATTGGAAGTAGGAATCTTAAGAATTTCATCATGTATTTGGACGATCTATTTATCAAATGTTTAGTTTAAACTAACGTTCATGGTAAAATTTTATTTTGCCATAAAGCTACATCTACAATTTTAGCCCTATGATCAGTTTGACCAAGGATAAAAAAATGGAGCGAAAGCACTACAAATGAATTTATGAAATTAATCTTTAAATTCTATACGAATTACATTGGAATCGTCATCATGAAGTCCGAGTAGCTGGCTTGCATTACCTTTATTGATGGCGATTTCAAGGTAGTTGGAAATACCAAATAAACAAAGTTTCTCACCTTCTCCAACTTCGTTGTAATGCCAGGAAAGGTTGGTAATGGTTTCATTGCGTTTGAAATAAAGGACAAAATGACGTCCTTTTTGAACTTTATTGAATAGATCTTTTGAGATATTGGTAATGGCGTTGCCGAAAGCATCAACATAAATGACGTTGCCTCGGATCATGTCTTTATCAAAGATAGGCTGCAAAGTTACTTTTTCGATGAGCTGTTGCATTGAAGTCCCGATTTCTTTCAGTTTGCCCCCCTTGGCAATATGACAAGCGGATTTAGAAAGGATATCTGCAAGCGGAAAGTGAAGATACCGAAGGTCTTGCATTAAGTTGAGCTCATAGAGTTCCTGTGGTTCATTGCCATTCAGCAATAGACTGAAAATACCATTGTCGGCCCCGACGAAATAATGATCGTTGTATTTCATGCCGATATATTTCGATTCTTCATGAAACAAAGTGTTAATTCCGATAATGTGTACAGTTCCTTTAGGGAAATAATGATAAGCGTTACCTAATACAAAGGCCGCACGAGGGATGTTGAACGCGGGAATTTCATGGGTAATATCAACAATATTGGCACCGGACAGCTGCGATAAAAGACTACCTTTTAACGCGGCTTGATAAAAATCTTTGTGTCCTAAGTCTGTTGTTAATGTAATTACTGCCATTATAATCTAAATCCTAGATCGAATTGCTGTCGAATTCCCTTAAATATACCCTTATATTTATCTAAATAGTGGACAAAATTACTATTTATCAGATGATTTATAAAGCTAATTGGATAACTTATTTTGAATCGGTCTTTTTTCGATTGATATACACAAACATAGCGAAGATTTTATGTATAATGAAATCTTTGTGTCCCTTTGTGGTCTGTCTCCATAAGCTTCTAAATCATCGTCGTTTGTACGCTGTATCTTCTTGGTTGTTTCGTTAGAATACGTTAATTTTGAATAGTATTATACAGGAACGATATTGTGTAATGGCTACAATCTAATTAATTCTAAATAGGATAAAATTTGAACGAATTACTAATTGCATTAGATGGTCTGAATTTGCCCATATTATGGGGAGCAGACAATGAGCACTTCGATTATTTGAAGAAGCAATTCCCAAAACTGCGGATTGTAGCTCGCGGAAGTGAAATGAAAGTGTTGGGAGACGCGAAGGAATTAGATCTGTTTGAGCAATCGTTTAAGGAAGTCATGGCTCATCTGGAGAAATTTAACAACGTTACTTTATTGGATTTTGAAAATCTCCTTGGAGCAAGTGCAGGTTCTGCTGTTCAACAAGAAAAAGAACTTGCGGCCAAACATGCAGCCTTTGGATCCGAACCGATCGTTTATGGGCCTAATGGTATTATTGTACGTGCACGTACGGCCAACCAGCGGAAGATGGTGGATAGTATTTCGAAAAATGACATCTTATTTGCTATCGGACCGGCGGGTACAGGAAAGACCTATACAGCGGTTGCATTAGCTGTTCGAGCACTTCGAAATAAAGAAATCAAAAGAATCATTCTAACAAGACCAGCCGTAGAGGCCGGCGAAAATCTCGGTTTTTTACCTGGCGACTTAAAGGAGAAGGTAGATCCCTATTTGAGACCGCTCTACGATGCGTTGGACGATATGATTCCAGCGGAGAAGCTAAAAGGTTATCTGGAAAATCGGACCATTGAGGTCGCCCCTTTAGCGTTTATGCGTGGACGAACACTTGATAACTGTTTTGTGATTCTGGACGAAGCTCAGAATGCAACGGATATGCAGCTGAAGATGTTTTTGACCCGTATGGGGCCAACGGCAAAATTTATCGTTACAGGTGATATGACACAGGTAGATTTACCGAAAAAAAATCAATCTGGATTATCTACTTCGATTCGTTTATTGGAGAATATCGAAGGAATAGACATTATCCACCTCAGTGGTGGAGATGTGGTTCGCCATAAATTGGTTCGCCGCATCCTCGAAGCGTATGGTGATATTTAATATTAAAAGGCAAATCGAGCAGAGCGAGCTCTTAAATCAATGCGCTGCATCTATGAATGCCATTAAACGCAGTCATAAATGAACAATTACTTACATTTGAATTTTACTTTGAACATGAATGCTATAAAAGAAACAAATTTCAATTTCGACAATCAGACTGCTTTTTACAGGGGAAAAGTACGTGACGTATATACGATTGCCAATACTTATTTGGCGATGGTTGCCTCAGATCGTATTTCGGCATTTGATGTGGTACTTCCACGTCCTATACCCTATAAAGGGCAGGTGTTGAATCAAATTGCGGCCAAATTTTTAAAGGCTACGGCTGATATTATTCCAAATTGGGTTGTATCTGTTCCGGATCCAAGTGTAACTATCGGTCAAATGTGTGAGCCGTTTAAAGTAGAAATGGTTATTAGGGGCTACTTGTCGGGACACGCTTGGCGTGAATACGCTGCAGGCAAACGTGAAGTATGTGGTGAGGCATTGCCAGAAGGACTGAAAGAAAATGACAAATTGCCTGAGCCAATTATTACACCGACAACAAAGGCTGCTGTTGGACATGATGAAGATATTTCACGTGCCGATATCTTGAAAAAAGGTATCGTAAGCGAGGAAGATTATGTTCAATTGGAGCAATATACCAAAGCGTTGTTCCAAAGAGGAACTGAAATTGCGGCGCAAAGAGGGCTAATATTGGTGGATACAAAATATGAGTTTGGAAAAAAAGACGGCAAAATTGTGCTGATCGATGAGATTCATACACCAGATTCTTCCCGTTATTTTTATGCAGAAGGCTATCAGGAACGCCAGGATAAAGGTGAGTCACAAAAGCAATTGTCGAAGGAGTTTGTTCGCAAATGGTTAATCGAAAACGGCTTCCAAGGGAAAGACGGTCAGGTCGTTCCGGAGATGACCGATGAGATCGTGGCTTCCATTTCTGAACGTTATATTGAGCTATACGAGCATATCGTCGGAGAGAAGTTTGTGTACCCAGATCAGGAAAACGTACTGGAACGTGTGGAAAGAAATGTGGCAAACGCCTTGAAAACGCTAAATTATTAGTACATTGTATCCTCAAACAAAGGAGATAGACTAATGAAGTATACCATTGATAAGCACGATCGCTATATTGTCATAGAACCTCATGTCGATGTGATTGACGCGGATAATGCCGCTAAACTCAAAGGGGAGTTTTTGTTGCGGAATACGATTGGACAACGGAATATCGTTTTGGATATGATCCACGTTAAGCAAACGGACGAGGTAGGTATCCGTTTAGGCGTGCTTGCCCATCGTTTATGTCAGTCTGTTGGTGGCATATTTATTTTGGTTAATCTTTGTCCAACGTTAATGGATATGGTTCGTGTATCGCATTTGGATAAATCGCTGAAAATAGCACCATCTTTAAAGGTTGCGGAGGATTTAATCTTTGCACACGAATTGGAATCTGAGTATCGGGGGACAATTGAGGATTAATATGAAGTTTGAAGTTCTGATATTAGGAAATAGCTCGGCAACGCCAATGTTTGATCGTCATCCGACTAGCCAAGTGTTGAACTTTAATGAGCAATTGTTTTTGATCGACTGTGGAGAAGGCACACAGATGCAACTCAGCAGATACGGTATCAAAAGCAATCGCATAGCACATATATTTATTAGCCATCTGCATGGGGATCATTATTTGGGCTTGGTGGGGCTGCTTTCATCAATGCACCTTGTCGGCCGAAAAAGTGATCTCCATTTGTATGGCCCACCTGCGTTAAAGGAAATTTTAGACGTGCAGTTTTTGCATTCCGAGACTATCTTACGCTATAATCTTGTTTTTCATCCGATTTCACCGGAACAGCCTGGCGTTATTTTTGAAAACAGAACATTAAAAGTAAGTGCTTTTCCATTAAAGCATCGTATTTCCTGTACTGGCTTTCGTTTTGATGAGGGACCCCGCGCGCGAACATTGCTTGGCGATGTTGTACAGGAATTAAATATACCTACCGCCTATTTTCCGATGATCAAAAAAGGATTTGATTACGTCGATGAAAGCGGTACAGTATATCGTGCAGACGACCTGAGCCTTCCTGCCCCCTTATCGCGCAGTTATGTGTATTGTTCGGATACCGTACGGACGCCAGAATATCTGCCTTATGTGCAAAAGGCTAATCTGATGTATCATGAGTCTACATTCTTGCACGATATGGTTGATCGCGCAAAAGAGACGTTTCACACAACAGCGCTGGAAGCTGGAGAAATCGCCCAGGAAACTCACGCAAAGAAGTTGCTATTAGGTCATTATTCAGCTCGGTACAGAGATTTAAATCCCCTGTTGGAAGAAGCGAGAACTGTATTCCCAAACACGGAACTCTCTGTGGAAGGTAGATGGTTTTCCGTTTAGTTTTTTTTGAATTTTCTCTTACATCCCAACGATGAATGGGTTAAGACCTATGAATAATTGCTTATTATATTGCATATGATGAACAATTTATCTAAGTTTACGGCTCTAATTTTTTTATAATGGATAATCCATTCAACTTAAACAACCTACTACGGGAAAATATTAAGAAGCTCGTACCTTATTCATCCGCAAGAGATGAATTTAAAGGGGAGGCATCCATATTGATTGATGCCAATGAAAATCCTTTTGGATCCCCCTTAAACCATGATTACAACCGATATCCAGACCCTCTCCAACATCAAGTTAAAGCCAAACTTTCTAAAATAAAAGGTGTACCATCAGAGAATATCTTTTTGGGAAATGGAAGTGATGAAGCTATTGATATTTTATACCGTGCATTTTGTACCCCTGGTGTTGACAATGTCATATTAGTTCCGCCAACTTACGGGATGTATGAAGTTTCTGCGAACATCAATGATGTTGCTTTCAAAAAGGTAAACCTTACTGCTGATTACCAGCTGGATTTGGATGGTATTGCCAATGCAATAGACGCACATACTAAACTGATTTTTATCTGTTCTCCAAATAATCCAACAGGAAACTCAATCCGTCGTCAGGATATTGAAACGATCTTGAATAATTTTCAGGGGCTTGTTGTTGTGGATGAGGCTTATATTAATTTTTCTGCTGTCAAGTCATTTACGCAAGAACTTGCTGAATACCCCAATCTAGTGGTATTGCAGACTTTGTCTAAAGCTTGGGGGCTTGCGGCCCTACGCCTGGGCATGGCTTTTGCCAGTAAAGAGATTATAGCTGTTTACAATAAAATAAAACCGCCATACAACATTAATCAGGCTACACAAGATATTGTGTTGGAAGCCTTAGATCAGGTTGATCAAGTCAATGACTGGATCAAGGAGACAGTGGCAGAGCGTGAGAAACTCGTGCGTGAATTGCTTGAACTGGACTATGTGCAGCATATTACACCTTCTGATGCCAACTTTATTTTGGTCAAGATGGAGCAGCCACGTGAAGTTTACGATTATCTAGTTCAGTATGGAATTATCGTTAGAGATAGATCCAAGGTCGAATTATGTGAAGGCTGTCTGCGGATCACTGTTGGAACGCCTGCCGAAAATCAAATATTGTTAGAAAAACTTAATCAAATCAATAAATAATACTATGCCTGAAAACTTAAAACGTGTACTGTTTATAGACCGCGATGGAACATTAATTTTGGAACCTGAAGACGAACAAATCGATTCTTTTACCAAATTAAAATTCTATCCTGGTGCTTTGCAGTATCTTCCACGTATCGCAAAGGAGCTGGATTTCGAATTGATCTTGGTTTCCAACCAAGATGGTTTAGGAACGTCTTCCCATCCGGAGGAGAATTTCTGGCCAGTCCATCATTTTGTGATTGATACGTTTGCAGGAGAAGGAGTAGTGTTTGCCGAGGAACATATTGATAAAACCTTTCCACACGAGAATGCGGAAACCCGAAAACCGGGAGTTGGTATGCTTGGAGCTTATTTTGATACGTCGAAATACGATTTGAGCCAATCCTTCGTCATCGGCGATCGTGTGAATGATGTTAAATTAGCACAAAACCTCGGCGCAAAGGCAATTTGGCTGCGTGCTAACGATCAATTAGGTGTTTTGGAAAACCTTGCGATAGATCCAACTGTTATAGCTTTAGAGACAACAGATTGGAAGACGGTGTATGAATTCCTTAAATTGGGTACGCGCACTGCCGAACATCATCGTAAAACCAATGAAACGGATATTTTTATTCAGTTGAATTTGGACGGTTCGGGTAAGTCTGATATCGAAACGGGATTGCCGTTTTTCGACCATATGTTGGATCAATTGGCTAGACATGGAGCACTTGATTTGACCATTAAGGCGAAAGGGGATCTTCATATCGACGAACATCATACCATCGAAGATACGGGTATCGCACTGGGCGAGGTCTTTTTGAAGGCTTTAGGAGACAAACGTGGAATTGAGCGTTATTCCTATACTTTGCCAATGGATGATTGTTTGGCTCAGGTTGCATTGGATTTTGGTGGTCGCAACTGGATTGTGTGGGATGCGGAATTTAAACGGGAGAAGATTGGCGATATGCCTACGGAAATGTTTTTCCATTTCTTTAAGTCGTTTTCAGATGCTTCACGATCGAATTTAAACATTAAAGCGGAAGGTGACAATGAGCACCATAAGATCGAAGCGATCTTCAAAGCTTTTGCTAAATCTATCAAGAAGGCGGTAAGACGCGATGCCGACCATATGCAATTGCCAAGTACAAAAGGAGTATTGTAAGATGATAGGAATTATTAATTACGGTGCGGGGAATATTTTCTCTTTGACAGCGGCACTGGATCGTGTTGGGCTTACCTATGGTATGGTCAATACCGCAGATGATATCGATCAATACGATCGTATCATCATTCCTGGAGTGGGGCATGCTGGCGCAGCAATGGACAAACTACAGGAATCAGGATTGGTGCCTTATATCAAAAAGCTAAAAAAGCCTGTATTGGGGATTTGTGTTGGTATGCAATTACTGACGGCTTTTTCAGAAGAAGGAAATGCCGAAATGTTAAAGCTATTTCCTTTGAAGACGTTACATTTTGATGTCGAAAAGTCGGGTAAAGTACCACATATGGGCTGGAATAGTGTTTCCGTGCCAGCAAATAGTCCTTTATTTGCACATATTAAAGATCAGACTTATTTTTATTTTGTCCACTCGTACTTTATCGAATTCGATGCGACATATACCGCGGCAAAATGTGTCTATGGACAGCCTTTTTCGGCTGCAATTTCTAAAGACAACTTCTTTGGCGTACAATTCCATCCAGAGAAATCTGGAAAAGCAGGAGAGCAGCTGTTGCTCAATTTTTCAACTATTCAAATTGATTAAAAATATTCGACTATGTATATCATTCCAGCAATAGACGTCTTGGACAAAAAAGTTGTCCGTTTGAGAGAGGGTAACTACAATGACGTTACAACGTATGCGATTAGTTTAGAAGAGCAAATCGAAACCTACCGTGCAAATGGTACGGAACTCGTCCATATCATTGATTTAAATGGTGCAAAAGGAGACTTCAGCAATCAGGCCTATTTATTTGATATCATCCAGAAGACGGATATGAAGATTCAATATGGCGGTGGTGTTAGAAGCATAGAGAAGGTTAAAGAATTGGTAGATGCGGGTGTTTATCGCGTTATTGTCGGAACACAGGCAATCACAAATCCTTCATTTTTGGAGGAACTGGCTACATTGAACGAAGGTAAAGTAAAATATGCCGACCACATCGTTATAGCAATTGACGTTTTGGATGAAGTCATCAAATACTCCGGGTGGCTGGAAAGTTCTCCAATCAAATTGATCGAATATATTGATAAATGCTTGGTTTTAGGATTCTTTAGGTTCTTATGTACCGATATTAGTAAAGATGGTAAATTGGGCGGTGCAGGCGTTGAATTGTACCAAAAGTTGTTAAACCATTCTCCAATTATCAAGTTAATTGCTTCTGGCGGGATCAGTTCAATGGATGATATTCAGAAACTTCAGGAATTGGGCAGTGTAGAATCTGTTGTCGTTGGTAAAGCAATCTATGAAAATAGAATCTCGATCGATGAAATCAAAGATTGGAATTTAAAATCGTTAATCAGATTTTAAAATGCTGGCAAAACGTATAATTCCCTGTTTGGATGTCAAGGATGGGCGGACTGTAAAAGGAGTCAATTTTGTGGATCTGCGCGATGCGGGTGATCCCGTTGAATTGGCCTATGAATATTCTCAACAAGGGGCTGATGAACTCGTTTTTCTGGATATTACAGCGACACATGAGGAGCGTAAAACGACAATTGATTTAGTCAAAGCGGTCGCACGTCAGGTGAATATCCCTTTTACAATCGGCGGTGGTATCAATGAAATCAAAGATGCTGACATCCTGTTGAATGCAGGTGCAGATAAAATTTCCATCAATTCCGCTGCGGTACGTAACCCCGCTCTTATCAATCAGATGGCGGCAGCTTTTGGTGCGCAGTTTGTTGTGGTTGCTGTGGATACTAGATCCATCGAAGGGCAGAATTTTGTCCATCTGAGTGGCGGGCGTATCAAGACGGAATTGAACACAGCAGATTGGATACTTGAAGCGCAGGAACGTGGAGCAGGAGAGATCCTGCTGACGTCAATGGATCATGACGGAACAAAAAATGGCTTTGACAATGGTTTTTTAAAAACAATAAACGACCAGATTCATATTCCACTGATTGCCTCTGGCGGAGCTGGTAATCAACAGCATTTTGTGGATGTTTTTCAGCAAGCTAACGTGGATGCTGCCCTGGCGGCATCGGTCTTCCATTATGGTGAAATATTGATTCCCGATCTTAAAGCTACCTTGCGTCAAAATGGAATTGTCGTAAGATAGGAAACAAGATTGATCAAGGAGAAGTAAGCCATAAACTTGCTGATTGAAATCCTGAGAAGTTAAAACAGAGCTCATGGCTCTTCGAAAATAATTAAAAATTGAAATACTAAAATCATGTTAGATTTTGCAAAAAGTGACGGCCTCGTTCCAGTGATTGTGCAGGACTTCCAAACGTTGGAAGTGTTGATGTTAGGCTATATGAACGAGAAAGCTTGGGAGAAGACACAAGCAGAAAAACGTGTTACGTTTTTCTCCCGAAGCAAAAATCGCCTTTGGACAAAAGGAGAGGAGAGTGGAAACTTTTTGAATGTAAAAAGCATCCATGTTGATTGTGATAAGGACACTGTTTTGATCAAAGCAGAACCAATGGGGCCAACCTGTCATACAGGGAGCAGAAGCTGTTTCAGTACAGACTTCAACCAAAACTTTCTGTTGGAGCTAGAGCGTATTGTCAACCATCGCTATGAACATCCTTCTGACGAATCTTATGTCAATCGTCTGCGTTCTCGCGGTATCAATAAGATTGCCCAAAAAGTTGGCGAGGAAGCCGTAGAAACAGTAATTGCAGCATTGACAGAAACAGATACTGATTTTATCAATGAAACTTCAGACTTACTGTTTCATTTGATCGTATTGTTGCGTGAGAAAGGATTTTCTCTAGAAACAATTGCGAAAAACCTCGAGAGCAGACATCAATAGGTATTTGGACAATGGCATTACCTGGAAAATGGCATTACCGTTGAACAAAATCCGAAGCCGGGAGAAGGCTTTAAGCTAAGATGACAAAATAATCTAAGAAGTGCAGTATATTTGTGGATATACTGCACTTCTTGTTTCTACGTGCTAACAATACGTATTGCTGTATTGATCTTTACTGGATGCATAGCTTGATCAGCGGAGAATTTAGCCCTACAGCATAAAAAATGGGCGTAAAATATGCGATCCGGATAGAGAAAGAGTTTTAGCGAAATTACTATGGATATTACATTAAAATCGACATTACCAGGACATCAAAACCCTATTTTTTGTGTAGAAAAGGGCTATTATACGCATACATTTTTTACGGCTGGTAACGATAAGGGCGTTGTCGAATGGGATATTGAGCAGAATGCATTTAAGCGTATTCTCTGCGCGGTAAGTTCATCGGTTTACGCTTTACGGTTGATAACGGGTACGCCGATTCTGGCCATAGCATTGCGCGAGGGCAAGCTGCTTTTTGTACATGTTGAAGAGCAAAAGCTTGTAGCAAGCATACAACTGAGCACCAAAGCTATTTTTGCATTGGCTTATATGTCCTGGAAAAATGAGCTTTTGGCAGTAGGTGAAGAGGGGACATTGTATGTCATTGATTTGGAAACTTATAAAAGTATTTACGAGAAGCGTATATCCCCAACAACAATTCGAGCAATTGCAATTGATGAAGGACTTGGACGAATAGCATTGGGCGATAAAGATGGAAAGGTTTATATGTTGGACAGTGCTGACTTTCATGTTATTAATGATTCAAAATTGCATAGTATGCCCGCTACGTCGCTGGCATTTATCCATAATAAATTGCTAAGCGGTGGAAGGGATGCGCAATTGGTGATTTCAGATCCAAATCAATTGACAACTAATTTTTCCTTTGTACCTCATCTTTTTACCGTATACGGAATATATCCCCATCCTGAAGCGCCAGTTTTTGCAACTGTCAGTCGCGATAAATCGTTGAAATTTTGGTCCACAGCCGATTTTGCACTATTGAAAAATATGAGCCGCGAGAAGATGCAAGATGGCCATCATTTATCTGTAAATGCAGGAGCATGGTCCGAAAATGGACAATATTTCTTTAGTGTCGGTGACGACAAATTAGTAAAAGTCTGGGAATTTCATTTATAAAAGATTGGGCAGAAGGTACGGACTAACTGAGCAGATAAAAAAATAGATTTCCTCTGTAGCGAATTCATAATTATATCGTTAACTATGGTAATTATAAATTTAATTGACCTTATAGTTATATTTTATGAAAAGAATTTGGCTTATCTTATTAGGCTGTATAGCGCTTTCGAGCTGTGATAAAATCGAAAGTAAAGGAATGTATCTGACTCGAGTGCCCATATTCGAAACAATGGAAAGTATACGGGCTAAAGCTAATCCCGTAAGCAGCCCTACGACAATTGTTCAAACTGGAAAGATCTATATTTATCAAGATTACTTGTTTATTAATGAGCCGGGGAAAGGTATTCATATTTTTAATAATGTAGATCCGTCAAAACCTCTGGCGATATCGTTCTTGAGCATCCCTGGCAATGTGGATCTTGCGGTTCTAGATGGAAAGCTATATGCTGATAGTTTTACAGATCTATTGACCTTCGATCTCGAAAACCCTGCATCTCCCAAATTATTGACACGGAATAAGGATGTGTTTAAGATGTTGCTTCAAATGGATTACTTCAATAACACTGCCGATCGCATCATTACAGGATTCCGAGATAGCCTCGTAAGCTTTAGCCAAAAAGATAAATATTCACCTTATGACCGAAAAGAACCTCTCTATAACGAGACCAATTCGGGATCAGGACAGGGCGGATCCATGGCGCGATTTACCATTGCGAATAAACACCTCTATGCTGTAGATCAAACGACATTACACCTTTTTAACGTACAGAATGCAAGTAAACCGGCCTATGTAAAGGATATCAAAATAGGCCCTGGTATCGAAACAATTTTTCCCTTTAAAAATAGCCTGTTTATCGGTTCCAATACAGGCATGGTGATTTATGATATCACGACGGCATCTGCTCCCGTAGAACTGTCACGTTATGCACATATTCGTGCCTGTGATCCTGTCGTTGTCAATGAGAAATATGCCTTTGTAACTTTACGTGCAGGCGTGGTATGTGGTGGACAACAAAATTTGTTGGAAGTTATCGATATCCAAGATTTGACAAAACCGATGTTGAAAAATACCTTCACTTTGGAGAATCCCTATGGCCTGGCGCTAGCAGACAAAACCTTATATGTCTGTGATGGAAAATTCGGATTGAAGTCATTCGATGCCAGTGATGTTAGCCAAATAGGTAATAAGCTTTTAGAAACTCACAAAGATCTGATGGGCCTAGATGTTATCGCTGGACCAAAATCGTTGATCGTTGTTGGAGAAAAAGGTGTACATCAATATGATTATAGCAATAAGGCCAAATTGAAGGAATTGAGCATTATTCCTGTTATTAGATCCAATTAAGAAACTATTTCAAGAACTTCATTATTCTGATATGAAAAGACTTTCGATTGCCATTTTGGCTCTTCTCGGGTATTTAACTGTTGATGCCCAAACAAAAAAATATACAAATCATAATGAATTTTCGGTTATTACTTATGGCCCTGCCTTTCTCGAATCTGGATTTGGCCTGCATACATTCCATGGGGTGCAGCTCCATGAAAATATAGCTCTGGGTTTAAATACAGGGGTGGATAGGTATCCTGTAAACAATGAAGGATCAAAATGGTTTTTACCACTCTCAGCCAAAGTGAATTATGTGGAATTCCCTGACAGAAAACGTAGTTTTTTTACAGGATTGGATTTAGGCTATAGTTTTGCTTTCTTAAATAAAAATCTAGTCGAGAGCAATTTAAAATATGAATATCAGGGCGGCTTGTTGGTAAATCCACAGCTGGGTTGGCGCTTTAAATTTAAGAATTCAGCGAAATATTGGTCTTTGGCAACGGGATACCGGTATCAGCACTATAGCCGAAAGGATACTTATACGCGTCCCTCGCCAAACTTACCAGACACTAGCATAGGGTATGGAACAACACAAATGGATAAAAAATATGATCTGCACCGTTTTACTTTACAGGTAGGATTTGGTTTTTAGGTATCGATCGGATGTTTTTTTGGATTAACAGGTGTCGATAGCTTGAATTATAAAAAAATAGCGTAAGTATACGGTTCGTTTTTCAAATCTAGACCGATACTTACGCTATTTCACTTTTCAGTTGTGGAGCTTACCTATTCGTTGTCTAAAAGCTGTAATATCTGCGTAAGGTATTTCTCATCGACTTCATCAAAACTATTTAATTCACTGCTGTCAACGTCCAGCACACCGATAATCTGTCCCTGTTTAAAAACGGGTAGCACTATTTCGGACCGCGAGAGCGAACTACAGGCAATGTGTCCCGGAAATTGCTCCACATCAGGAACAATCAATGTTTTTTCCTGTGCCCAAGCACCCCCACATACGCCACGACCTTTTTTTATACGTGTGCATGCAACGGGTCCCTGAAAAGGGCCTAATACGAGCTCGTCTCCATCCACAAGATAGAAACCAACCCAGAAAAAATTGAATTGTTCTTTCAGTGCAGCAGCGATGTTAGCCAAATTGGCAATTTGATTAGGTTCGCCTTGCAATAGTCCTCCGATCTGAGGAAGTAAATTTTGATATTGTTCTTCTTTGCTACCTTTAGCTATTTGTAAATCCTCTGCCATAAAAATCTATGTAAAAAAAATAATCATGCATTTGCTATCAGGATTACAATTGCCAAGCATGTTTTGCCTGTCCGGAAGGCTTCACGGCATATTGCGTTCCAACCTGCATGAAATGAAAAAGCGCTAATACGCTGTTCAAAGTTAACAGAATATTAGCGCTTTCGCATCAGGCAAATGTTATTATTTCTTGGTGTTGATAATGTTCACCCGAATGTAGTTGCTTCTTTTGCCGGAAGGCGTTACAACAACGGCTTTGAAAACACGTTCCTTGCTATTAGGAACCGTAATTTTCACTGGACCTGTATATTCTAAATCCAATTCTGAAGGATCATAGTTGTCCAATGTGTAATAAATTTTGGCCCCTTCAACAGATGGTTTCAAACCTCTGATCGTATATTCCGAAGCATATACGGTGGTATCTGTTATGCCATATACTTCCGGTACACGATAGAATGTATTGGTTTGGTCAAGTTTAGCCAGCTGATTTGCTGCACGCTGTTCTGAGAAATTTTTCCAGTTCTTTTTCTCTGGCTGAGTCCAGGCAATTTCAGAAAGCGCTAAAACGCGCGGTAGCACTGTAAATTCGACTTTATTGGATGATCCAATATACTCTGTCCAAATATTTGCTTGTACACCTAAAACGTGTTTTTTGTTGTTCTCAGCAATTTTGCTAGGCATTGGGTCAGACGAATATACTTTGCTCAATGTGGAAAGTCCGCCGATACTTAAAGGTTCTCTGTTTTGATCAGGACCTTGTTTGTGATCAAAATATAGACCATAGCTGTTTGCCGTAATGATCACATCGTGACCTTGATTGGCTGCATCAATTGCACCTTGATCGCCTCTCCAGCTCATGACAGTCGCATTAGGCGCTAAACCGCCCTCTAAGATCTCATCCCATCCAATGATACGTTTACCTTTACTATTGATGTATTTTTCCATACGTTGGATAAAATAGCTCTGTAACTCATGTTCATCTTTGAGGTTGTTGTCTTTGATTCTTTTTTGACAAAATGGACATGTTTTCCATTTTGTTTTTGGACACTCATCACCACCGATGTGGATATATTCGCTAGGGAATAAGGGAATGACTTCATCAATTACATCTTCTAACAATTTGAATGTTTCTTCTTTTCCGGCACAGAAAACATCGTCAAACACTCCCCAAGTCTGAGCAGCTGTATAAGGTCCTGGCTTATCACCACAGCCCAATTCTGGATAAGCCGAAAGTGCTGCTAGTGCATGCCCTGGCATCTCGATTTCGGGTATAACCGTTACATATTTAGCTTTTGCATAAGCAACCACTTCTTTGATTTGGTCCTGGGTATAGAAACCACCATAAGGTGTGTTGTCATAATCGCCATCTGTCTTGTAGTTACCCAGCAGTGTTTGCTTGCGGTAACCGCCAATTTGAGTCAATTTTGGATGTGATTTGATTTCTATACGCCAGCCTTGGTCGTCTGTCAAATGCCAATGAAACGTATTCAATTTGTAAGATGCCAGAATATCAATGTATTTTTTTACAAATTCTACAGGAAAGAAGTGACGGCCAACATCGAGATGTAATCCACGATAGGCAAAACGCGGTTCATCCTGGATTGAAGCTTGTTGAATTTCTATGCTGGCCTTTTTATCTACAGGTAGCAGTTGGATCAACGATTGCATACCATAAAATAGACCGGCAGCTTTTCCGCTAATAGTTGCGCGGTCCGAACTTATGTTAAGTTCATACGCTTCAGCATTAGTGGATTTTGCGTTTTTGGAGGAGAAATAGATCGTATTGCTGCTCGCTGATTTCACTACTGATAAATTGAGATTGTAGTTGCTTTTTAGGAAATCCTGAAACAGCGTTGCAACTTTTTTGTCCTCTTCGCTATCAAAGGCGATTTTGGTGTTAGCGTTGATTTTAAACGTGCCATTTTTAATTTGAACCTGTTGCGGTAATGGCACAATGTTCAAGGTAGCATCTTTCTTTTCTTGCGCAAATACTGCTGCTCCTACACTTAGAGCCAGCGCAAGTGAAAATAGTTTCTTCATGCGTGAGATTATAACTGAAATAAGAAGTCCTAAAAATAGGTGAATAAATACGTTTTAGCAAAGAGAAAATGTAACAAATAGGGTATGAAAACACTGTTAAAAGTGTTCTTGGGCACTTAGAAGTGTTTTGGGTAATAGCCTGTTTGAAGTAGATCAATCGTTTGTTTAGCCTGTTAAAGCTGACATTTTACTTCGAGGAATGCGATCTAAATTCGCGTAAAAAAAATGTGCTTTTTAACTGTTTTTTCTTTTTATGGCCGGATGATCTACCCATAAATATCATTTGCTGTGCAGGCGGCTGATTTAGACGATTGAAGCGATAGAGGAGATAACAACCTTGGACCATCTTCTGACGACAGCCATTTTTAATCTGTTATTACGACTTAATTTATAGGTATGTTAAACGGATCTTATAGGGGCTTATCCGAATAAGGTCCGAATGAGGTCCCTATAAAGCCCCTATTAGCTCCTTATAATTTATGGATATATTGTTTTGATGCTTTATATTTGAAGCACTGTGAATAGCGACCGATTTGTAGCAAAACTGAGGTTCGGGAAATGACAAAGGAACCCGAAGGTTCCTTTATATCTTTTACGCTACAGCATTAACAACATGTATTCATCATCCAATGATTGATATCGGATATGTTCAGCAAATGTTTATGCATTAAAGTCGTTTCAGTGCTAATTTGATCATATCTTCTACGGAAAGATTGCTTTCGGTCTTTAAAATGGTATTTAACACCTTCTCTGCCGCGGCTTTGTTGAATCCGAGCATAACCAGCGCTGATAAAGCTTCTTCTGGCACAGATTGGGATTGGATAGGTGATGCCAAGGCTTCGAAGCCCTGTTTTTTTAATTTATCCTGAAGTTCCAATATAAGACGTTGTGCTGTTTTAGGGCCGATTCCTTTAATCTTTTGAATTAGGGCAACCTGGCCATTGACGATGGCAGACTGGATCTCATCCGGTGTGTTTGACGATAGGATCATACGGCCTGTATTTGGGCCAATACCGGAAACAGAGATCAAATTTTCGAATAATTTTTTCTCGCCTTCTGTCGCAAAGCCATAAAGCGTGTGTGAATCTTCCCGAACTTGAAATGAAATAAATAGTTTACAATTTTCCTGATCCTTGATTTGGGAGAAGGTATAGAGAGAGATGTGGACATAATAACCAATCCCACTCACATCGATAACAACATGAGTGGGGGCTTTATATGCTAATTTTCCATTGAAATATTCGTACATAGTATACGAATATAGGAAGATTTTAAGCTATTCTATAAATTTTTAAGATGTGCTTGTACATCTACTACGGCAATGGTAACCATATTGACGATTTCGCGCACAGAGCTGTCCAATTGCAATACGTGAATTGGTTTGTTCATACCCAAAAGGATTGGACCTACAGCCTCAGCTTCACCAACTTCTTGCAATAATTTATAAGCGATATTTCCGGACTCCAAATTAGGAAATACGAGTGTATTCGCAGATTTTCCATTTAAGCAGCTGAAAGGGAAGTTTGCTGTCAACATTTCGCTGTTTAAGGCGAAGTTTGCTTGTAAATCACCATCAGCAATAATCTCTGGATGTTGATCGTGCAGGATCTGCGCTGCCGCTCTCACTTTTGTTGGCGTTTTTCCTTCACTTGAACCAAAATTAGAGTAAGATAGTAATGCAATACGTGGCTGAATGTTCATGCGTCTCACAGCTTTATCTAGTAACAGGGTAATGTCTGCTAATTCTTGTGCTGTAGGGTCTTCATTTACGGTTGTATCACCCATGAAGATTGGTCCTTTTTTAGTTAACATCATATACATACCTGCGACACGGCTGCCTGGTTTAGCACCGATTACATGTAATGCAGGACGGATTGTATTTGCATAATTTTTGGTCATACCGGAAATTAGGGTATCAGCTTCGCCAAATTCCACTAAAGAGGCACCAAAATAGTTACGGTCGTACATCAACTTACGGGCATCGTATTTCGATATACCACGGCGTTGTCTTTTGATGTAAAGATGTTCAATAAATTTCTTCGAACGCTCCGTTTCGTTGTCAACTTCAGCAACTGGGTCGATAATTTCAAGACCATCCAATTCAAAAGCATATTCTTTGATTAAACGTTCGATTTTATCTCTTCTACCTAAAAGAATTGGAATCGCAATGCCTTCTTCTTTAACAATCTGTGCCGCACGCAACGTTTTGTAATTGTCTGCTTCTGCAAAGACAACACGTTTAGGATCTCTTTTAGCAGCCATAGTCAAATTGCGCATAATCGCATCATCTTTACCAAGACGTTTACGTAGGGCATCGCTGTATTGATCCCAATCTTCGATTACGGTCTTTGCTACACCTGATGCGATGGCAGCTTTTGCAACAGCCATGGAAACTTCAGTGATCAAACGCGGATCAGTAGGTTTTGGAATGATATATTCTTCCGAGAATTTTAAATTACTCGTGTTATAGGCTTGATTTACTTCTTCTGGAACAGGTTGTTTCGCCAAATCTGCAATTGCACGCACTGCGGCAATTTTCATTTCCTCGTTAATTGCTGTTGCACGTACATCCAAAGCACCACGGAAGATATATGGGAAACCCAATACATTGTTTACTTGGTTGGGATAATCTGAACGACCTGTACCCATGATAATATCGTTACGTGTTGCCATCGCCAAATCATAAGCAATCTCAGGATTTGGATTTGCCATTGCCAATACAATTGGGTTTGGAGCCATCGATAACAACATCTCTGCCGACATGACGTCTGCTGCCGATAGACCGATAAATACATCCGAATCTTTTACAGCATCTGCCAGGGTGCGAATATCGCGATCTGTTGCATATTGTGCTTTCATACTGTCTAGATTTTCTCTATCAGTACGGATTACACCTTTGCTATCCAGCATCACAATATTTTCTTTGCGAGCACCTACTGAAATATACATTGCTGTACACGACATTGCAGCTGCTCCAGCACCATTGACGACGATTTTTACTTTTGAAATATCTTTACCGATAATTTCACAGGCGTTGATCAATGCTGCACCTGAGATGATTGCCGTACCATGTTGGTCATCGTGCATCACTGGGATGTTCATTTCTTCTTTTAGACGGCGTTCGATTTCAAAACATTCCGGTGCTTTGATATCTTCCAGGTTGATCCCTCCAAAAGTAGGCTCCAATGCTTTGACGATGTTGACAAACTCATCCACATTTTTGGTGTCCACTTCGATGTCAAATACATCAATGTCGGCAAAAATTTTGAATAATAAACCCTTACCTTCCATGACTGGTTTACCAGCTTGGGCGCCGATATCGCCTAAGCCCAATACTGCGGTACCATTACTGATAACAGCAACGAGGTTTCCTTTTGCGGTATATTTATAAGCATCTTCTTTGTTCTCAGCAATAGCCAAACATGGCTCCGCTACACCTGGAGAATATGCTAATGATAAGTCTCTTTGCGAATTTGTTGGTTTGGTCGGAACAACAGCTATTTTACCAGGTCTACCCATTGCGTGGTAGTTTAACGCTGCCTGTTTACGATTAGTGTTACTCATTACGATTTTATTAATTTAAGGCTACAAATCTATCATTCTTTTTGATAATTGGAAATATTTGCCAATATCTTATTATAATTAGACAATAATATGTTACTTCAGGACATCCAACAGTTTAAACATTTGCTGACGCATGCTGGAGGCCGACCCAGAATAGTTGTTAACCAGTAAAGTGTAGGTAAATGACTGTCCTGTTTTATTGGTATGTACACCTGTATAACCAAGTACGCCGCCGATTGTTCCACTTTTCATCTTCATATTGTTATAGGTGGGAAGACTTTCGTAGAAAGCAGGGTACCAACTTTGTTTTTGTGCATACTGCATAATCTTATTCATCGCTGATGTGGTCACTCGATTTTGAGGCGATAGTCCCGAACCATCCATACTATTGAGCTCACTGGATTTTATGCCTAATTTGGCATTCCAATATTTTTGGATATAATAGGCGCCATCGTCGGTGCCCGTTTTACCCGCTGTTGTATAAGCGATCGCTTTCAATAGAGCTTCTCCATAGAGATTGATGCTCTTTTGGTTAAACCAGTAGACAATTTTATCTAAGGTTGGGGATAGGTGAATATCCAGGGTTTGTTTTTTTGAAACATCGACTGAATCCATTTTTGCCCCAGTAGCAGGTCGTTCGCTGGCAACAATACCGTTGTTGTTTAAGACTTCGTTTAATTGATAAGCGAGATCGTAAGCCGGATCGGGAGAGGAGAGCTCAATTGTTTTCTTGAGATCCTGGCCATACGAACCACGCACAAATATCTTGGTTGAATAGGGGGCAGCATAGGCGTATACATTGTCGCCGCTTCCTGATTTACCAGTGGTTGTTTCATTGATAATTTCCAGATAGGGAACTTGGGCTGTATAACTAAGGATCTCCGCTTTGGCGCCAATTTTATTACTTGGGGTAAAATTGATGCCAAAAGCGTTCTCACACCAATTGAGCGAAGAAATCCCCGCGCCGTAGTAGTTACCCATGTCAGTCCAGATCCAGCCACCCGGAAGCTGGTTCCCATTATAAAGCCGATCATCGGCGATAATAGCGCCATTAATACTTTTGATACCGGCATTTTGGATCGCTGTAAGCCACTTGTTCAGTATCGTTGTTGCCTGAGTCTCCGGATAGCGAGCGCTGCCAAGGGTGGGGTCTCCCGTGCCTGTCACAATAATACTTCCGTTTAACACACCATTCTCGTCGATTTCACCTGTATAATACAGGGTTGTTTTGAACTGAAAATTCTTGCCCAGGAAGTCCAAGGCCGTCGCCGAAGTGATTACCTTCATGGTGGATGCGGTTGCTAGTCCGATATTTTCATTTGCCGCGAATACAGTCTGGCCTGTTTTTCCGTCGAAAACTATCAGTGAGCTCAAACCATTCCTGAGGCTTTCCTGATTTTGAAACTGCGTAAAAGCATCCTGAATTTTACTGCGAAGATCCTGCGCAAATAATGGAGTGGTAACGGTCGTTAACGCGTAAGTAGAAAAAGCAATGGTACTTAGCAGAAATTGGTTCATATATAATATTTTTTATCGTCCTATGGTATATCCCAGTTTATCTTCAATGAGTTTGTAAACACGGTTATCTCTATTCGTGCTGGCAATCATGGATATTCCATTGGATTTATCATGATGACTTGAACGCAGCCTATTTTAAGGGAAAAGCGTTCGCTGTACTTCGTTTGTTTTATTTGGCTTAAAGTTAGGCATTCGACCCTAAAAAATCCTAACTTGCATAAAATTGTATAGACGACATGAAGCATATCGAAAAATTAGCTGCCATTCGTGAGGCGATGAAGGTTCAGGGAATCGATGGATATATCATTCCATCTTCAGATCCTCATATCAGTGAATATCTACCGGAACGTTATAAATGCATTGCCTGGGCCTCGGGTTTTACCGGGTCAGCAGGTACGTTGGCAATCACACAAGATTTTGCCGGCCTTTGGACCGATTCTCGCTATTTTGTCCAAGCAGTGGAGCAATTGGCAGGAACAGGTTTTGAATTGGTGAAATTGAAAGTGCAGGGCGCAGCGGAGTATGCAGATTGGTTGGGCGAGCAGTTGGGTGCTGGTGCTAAGGTTGCTTTTGATGGCAATCTCGCTTCTTTATTGGTGGCTCAATCTGTTCAGAATACTTTGGAGCCTTTGGAGATTAAAGTAGATGGTCATGTTGACCTGTTGTCATCATTATGGGAAGGACGACCAGAGCTGCCTAAGGCACAGGCCTACCTGCTGGACGAAAATATTACGGGGCAGTCAACAGTTTCTAAAATTGAAGCTGTCCGCGCGGAGATGAAAAAGAACAGAACGGAGGCTCATCTGATCTCATCTTTGGATGACCTGGCCTGGTTATTAAACATCCGTGGTCAGGATGTACCTTGTAATCCTGTTGTTTTGGGATTTGTATTGATTACAGCAGAAAAAGCAACGCTTTATATCGAACCTTCGAAGTTGACAACTCAGGCAACGGAAGAACTGAAAGGCTATGGAGTGGATATTGCAGCTTATGAGGATGTTTTTAAAACGATTCCTACATTAGATATTACTTCAATTTTAATTGATCCCAAACGGACTTGTTTTGCTGTTTTCGACAGCGTACCTAAACAGGTTAAAATTGTTGAGAAAATAAACCCTTCGACGAGTTTAAAAGCAATTAAGAATAAGGTTGAAGTTGAAAATAACCGCCATACATTTGTAAAAGACGGTATAGCGTTGACTCGTTTCTTCAAATGGTTGGAAGAGAATGTCTCCTCTGGTGAGCTTTCTGAATTATCTATTGCTGACAAATTACGTGGATTTCGCGAAAGTCAAGATGGCTTTGTTGACGTCTCATTCACGACAATTGCGGGATATTTGGATCATGGTGCCCTGCCGCATTATTCGGCTAATGAAAAATCGAATTATGCACTAGAGCCTAAAGGTTTACTATTGGTAGATTCTGGGGGGCAATATACTACAGGTACAACGGATATTACAAGAGTGGTAACGCTTGGAGGCCTTACGCAGGAGGAAAAAGAGGATTATACGCTTGTACTCAAGGGAACAATAGAAGGTTCTCAGGCCATTTTCCCTACTGGAACACGGGGCTATCAGATCGATGCAATTACGCGTCGTCCATTGTGGGAAACATTACGCAATTATGGGCATGGTACGGGACATGGTGTCGGTTTCTTCTTGAACGTACATGAAGGTCCACAAGTGTTCAATGCAGCTGCAATAGATGTTGCTGTTGAACCAGGTATGATTACTTCGATAGAGCCTGGATTGTATCGCGTCGGCAAACATGGTATTCGCATTGAGAACCTCGTGTTGACCCGTAAAGCAGGATCTTCCGAATTTGGAGAATTTCTGGACTTTGAGACACTAACAATATGTTATATCGCAACCGATTTAGTCGAAAAATCCTTATTGGATAAGAAACATATTGCCTGGCTAAATAACTATAATCAGTGGGTATTTGATCAATTATCGACTCATCTTACTGTTGAGGAAAAAAATTGGTTGGCAGATAAGTGTCAGGCAATTTAATCGCTCAAAAAGAATAACGACAGTGGCTGTCCGCTGTCCACAACAATAAGTTGTCAAAATAAAAGGCCCCCCAATAATTAAGTAATAAAGTTTGGGGGGCTTTTTTTAATCGATTTTTTTCAAAATTTCATAAATAGATTCTTTTCCAAAAGGTTTCAGAATGAAACCGCTTATAAAAGGATAATTAGCCAGTTGCTCCTGATCGTTTTTGCTCGTAGAGGAACTGACAATAAAAATCTTGGTTCGTTTGATGAAGTCGGTCCTGTTTTCAAGTACATCCATTAGCTCCCAACCAGTCATAAATGGCATATTGATATCCACAAAGAGTATGGGTGGCATCAACGACTGGCTGATGTCATTGTTATCCAAAAAATCCAATGCATCCAGTGCATTTTTGAAGGAATGAAAGTCAATCTCATATTCGGTAAATCCCTGTAGCATATGACCGAAAATAGTACGTAAAATGGCATTATCATCAATGAGAATGATCGTTCTTTTAGTTTCAGGAGTCATGGTCTTTTTGATTAATAATTGTTTTCATCGTGTCAATAAACCTCATCTTTGTTGTTGATTGACATTGCAGTTTTTCTTTTACTCTTTTACTTGTGATATCACGCTGTCCAGGATCGTAGCAGTCATTTTCTACGAACAGGATTGAACACTATTTTTTTATTATAGTTGTATCAGCGGATCTTTATATGCTTTTTCTAAAAATTTGACATAAAAGGTACTACCCGAATCGATTTTACTTTGTACATCGATCTTTCCGCCCAATGATTCGATTTGATATCTAATGAGAAACAACCCGACACCTTTAGTCTCAAATCCACGGTGAAAAACCTTTTTAAACATAAACAGCTCAGATTTGTATTTTGGCAGGTTAATACCCAGCCCGTTGTCTTTAACCGTTAATAACGTTCCTTCTTGTTCCAAATGTGTATGTATTTCGATCCTAGGGGCTTTATCTGTTGCCGTAAATCGGAGTGCATTACTCAGGAGATTGCTTAAGATACTTTCGAGGTAAATTTTGGGATAATAAATGTCTTTTACATTGAATTCGATGGAAATAGTCGCATTTTTTTGCTGTATTTCTTCCATAAATTGCTGTTGCACTTTTTTGAATACGTCTAGAAAATTACATTGCTCGTAAATCAGTGAATTGTTTGATTTGATATCAAGTATACCCCCCAAATCATGTAATGTTTCGTTCAGGTTGTCACTGCTAATATGCAGAAGGTTCATAAAATCAGCCTTTATTTTTTCATCATCCGTTACCTTGATTTCGTCAATAAGCATCTGTATATTGCTGAGTGGGCCCTTTAGATCATGAGCGAGGATGTTAGCAAATTCTTCTAGTTGTCGTATTTTGGTTTCAAGATCTATTTTGACTAGATCCGATTCAATCTTTTGCCTTTTTAGGATTTCGATATTCTTTTTTGATTCTGAAATATCTTGCACCTGGACGATCAGAAATTGTGCGGTATTGGCATTATCAAAAACTGCCGCAACCGTTACAGAACACCATACAAAATGCCCTAATTTATGTAGATAGCGTTTTTGAAGCGTAAATGCTTCGATTTCGCCCCTGACAAGTTTTTCTCTAAGTTCAACATCTTTGTCTATATCGTCTGGGTGTGTTCTATCAGTAAACTTGGTTGTCGACATTTCTTCATGAGAATAACCAAGAATTTTGGTTAACATGTTATTGGATTCTATACAGTAACCTTCGAGGCTTGTCAACGAGATTCCCAGACCAGATAAATAAAATGCTTGATTAAACTTGTGTTCATTAAATTTACTCTTTTCATTGGACTCGACTTGTTTTGTAATGTCGGAAATAACCAGGGCTACCCGGTTCAGGGCCCTATGTATAGGTTTAATCTGTAAACGGTACCATTTGTCTTTGTGCTCTTTTAAATTGGATTGAAAATCCATCTTAAGTTCGCGGTCCAATTTTAATGAATTTTGTATTAATTGAAGAGCGGGCACTGCAAGATCAGGTGGAAAGAGTTCCGTGAGGCTCTTATTTAGAAATTCTTCTGGCGTATAGAACAATAGATCCGGATTGTTGGTCCAGTAGTTTTTAAATACCCCAGTATCGGTTACTTCAAATACAAGATCATTCAATGAGGCAACAAGCAATTGAAGTTGGTGTTGTTTATCTTCTAGGACACGATTTTTGTTGACCAATTTCGATACATCAATAAATGAGATTAAAAGACCTTTTTTATTGTCTTCTATAATAAGATGAACATTGAATTGATACCATCTAAACTCTTGATCCTTTTTTCGTCCTAGGATAATTTCATTTTGGTTTTGGTTTTTGGAAAGAGCACTAAAAAATGGCGTTTCTGTAGGCGATAGTTCTGAAAGATCATCAGCTGTATAAAACGTAATTAATTCATGTAGTTTGTTGGTATCTGACGTACTTTCGAGGTCTAAAAGCTCTTGTGCGCGTTTGTTAAACAGTAGAATAGTGCCATCATCGGTGGTCGTGATTAATCCCTCCAACCTTGTATTTACAGTTTGGTCAGAAAGCATAGATAAAGAGTCCCGTTGCAGATGCATTATCCAACAATGTTTAGGGTTAATTTTCTCATTTATAAGCATAAGTGGCCTATCAGCCCCTATTTGCAAAATTGGTAACTTTTACCCCAAAATAATAAATAAATATTAAAATATGTAACTTTTTGTATAAATTACTAGCAAGCAGATTGTTATGTGTGCATAGTAATCTGCTTGCTGGTATTTTACATCTTCTGTACCTAAGGACTTATGTTTAATTCTTAATTTTTTCGAGCCACATCCAGTTAAACCAAAGTGGCTGTAATTCTTTACTTTTAAAGGTTACGATATATTTTCCGGGCTTATCGAATTTAAATTTGCCGATGCGGTTTTCGACAAATTCTTCTGTGTAATTGTTTTCATTGGGCTCGACCACCATTTTGTTTGTAGGAGCAAAACTTCCTTTCAGCAGCTGATTGGCAGTACTGACTTCAAAAACACTGTTTTGTTTATTGGGATTATGTGCTGAGAAATCGAGTGAGTAGACGCCTGCTTCAGGGATGGTTACCTCCCAATCGATCTTCGTATCATCCGTCAGGATCGCATGCGTTGGATTTTTGCCGTTATAGCGTACAATTTTGAGCCCTTGGTTGAGGCTATTGGTTGATTTCAACGAAAAGCCACCAAAGGTTGATTCCGAGATTGTATTTTTGTCCAATTCCAGCGGACTGTTAAAAGTCAATTTAACTTCTGAAACATAGTGGTCAGGTTGCGCGTCAGGTAATTGGATATGGATTAGACTGAGACTTTGATCAAATTTTAGTGCCGTAGATACACTTCCCTTCATTAGTGAAACCTGTTCTGGGGTCGATTTGATTCCTGTAATCCGAAGTGTATGATCTAAGGGCCAATTAAAGACGTGCGCATATACGACTGTTTTTTGTCCTTCTTTTTTGGTCGTTAGGTAACCCCAATCGAAATGATTGTTTTTTAGATCAAGGCCGGTACTGCCATAGATGCCCTCTCCATAGCTGTTTAGCCAATCTCCGACTTCGTGCAGACGACTGACACTTTCGTAGGGAACTGTTCCGTTGGCACGTGGCCCGATATTTAAGGTGAAGCCCCCGTTGAGACTTACATTGGAGATTAATGACTGGAAAATTTGACTGGTTGATTTCCATTCATTCTCCTGACCGTTGTAACCCCATGAATGCGCGATGGTGCCCGGTGTCTCCCATGGATGGTTAATGTAATTGCTGCCAAATTGGTTATCTCCTAATGTTTCAAAATCCACATTCTCCGCATCCGTAGGAAGACCTAGACGTGAATTAATCAGGCAATTAGGCTGTAGTTCACGGATCAGTTTGACAACTTGCAGTAATTGTTCTTTTTTAATGATCGACTTTTGATAAGGGATCCACATGTCGAACCATATCAATGCAATGTCGCCATAGTTAGTCATCAGTTCGCGAAGTTGAGGGATAACTTTTTCCTGCCAATATTGATTGTATTGAGCATCGGTAACATGTCCCGACAGCTCCTGTTGATGGTTCCAGCCGTATGGATGTTCCCAGTCAATCCAATGTGAATAATAAAAACCTAATTTCATGCCGTGCTTTCTACAAGCCTCTGCGATATCTTTGATGACATCCCGATTGGAACCACTCAATTTTGGGAGGCTATAATGACCAACTTTTGTGTCCCAAAGGGCAACACCATCATGATGTTTGGCGGTGATGATGATATATTTCATCCCAGCCTCTTTTGCTAGAAGAACCCATTGCTCAGGATCTATTTTACTCCAGTCGAAACGTTTTGCCAAAGTACCGTACTCTTCTTTGGAAACGCGGTTGCGATATCTTAACCACTCGGCATAGTTATTCATATAACGTAAAGGTTCACCCTTCCACATGCCTTCAGCCGCACTGTATAGTCCCCAATGAATGAACATGCCAAAGCGGGCATCTTTAAACCAAGAGGCTTTTTCAGAAGTTTGTGCAAATAGTTTGGCCGAAATACTGAATAGCAATAATGACAAAATCAGTAGTCGCTTGATTGATGGTATCATAAAGGTTGTTCTTTTTTTTTGACTTACAAGATAGGCAAAAAATCGAACATCAATCCTTAAATTGGATTTTGGAGTGGTTGTAAACTATGGAATGTAGTCGGTGAAAAAGTGAAAACCCCTCGTATTTAAACTAAGGGGTTTCATGTTGTATGAAAACTTTAAAGCGATTATTTCAAGTTATAGGCTTGGATAATCTTTTTAAAAACGGATGTATTGTTGTAAATGCCCATAAAATTTTGCGCACCTGGTCCATAAGCAAAGACAGGTACCATAATATTGGTATGGTCATCGCTACTGAAATTACCCCTAACAGTTCCCTTTTTATAATTGGCATCCAATAGGGAAAGTCCGCCAGTTTCGTGATCTGCAGTGACAATGACTAGTGTTTCACCATCTTGGTCCGCAAATTTTAGGGCTTCCCCTACAAGCCGATCAAAGTCATGTTGCTCGGTGACAACATAGGGAAGATCGTTGGCATGGGCTCCATAGTCGATTTGTGCACCCTCGGCCATGATAAAGAAGCCATTTTTATTTTTAGACAAAAGCTGAATCGTTTTTGAGAGGGAATTTTTTAGCATTTCTCCCCGTCCATCGAGTATTCTTCTTGTCGCAGAATCCGCTAGGAGCACCAACTGTTTGCCCGATGTCGCTTTTTCAAAGTCGTCTAAATTTTGCTGAAGCTGATACCCTTTTTCGGTCAGTTGCTTCATCAGCGTGTTATCCTTGTTGTTGAGGAAGCTTTCGCGACGGGATCCAACTAAGATATCCACATGGCTATTTTTGAAATCTGCCGCAATTTCCTGTGACATTGTTCGGTCGATCTGATGTGCGTAAAATGCAGCCGGAGTAGCATCTGTAATATCTCCCGCACTGATGATACCACTTTTGATCCCATGTTGCGCCAGCGTATCTGGTATAGCGCTGATCAGTTTGCCATTGGCATCCACACCGATATACCGATTATTGGTTTTATGTCCAGTAGCCAAAGCTGTCCCGCCCGCAGCGGAGTCGGTAAAATCCGAATTGGATGCTTCGGTGCGCGAAAGACCAATATGTTTCATATTGATGATATTGGACTGACCAAAATTGGCACTTAAACCTGCTTGTATTTGGGCCAAGCCCATTCCATCACCAATAAGTAAAATAACATTTTTGACCTTACTTGTTGCGCCATCATTTTTATAGGTTGGCTGATAGGGAACGTAGGCCTTTGGATTTGCGTATTCGACTTTAGCGTTGTTTAAATAGAAATTCTTAAGCGCAGTAGGATGGTCTGTATTGATCCAGTCTACCCCCATGTGACCAAGTTCTTTCCAACTATTGGGACTGTCTTTGGTTGCCCAGAAACGAAAAGGTTTACCCAATTTATGCGCTTTGTCTATCACAGATTTCATCTTTTCAAGGTCGGGTGGAGTAGGCGTCCCTTTGCCATTCCAGACAGAATACTGTTTAATATCCTGACTGATCATCCCAATATGTTTGAGCTGTGCCGGCGTATAATCTTTTTCCGGCCGGCCATCAAAATAAATCATCGATGGATAATTGTCGAACTTTTCCGGCGGCGGGATTTCACCGCTGACGACAATTTTAATGGCGGAAGGATTTTTCTGCTGGTCGAATATAGATTCGTTGCCCTTCAAATCGGCCAACAATTTAGACAATACCTGTTCGTAATTTTCTTTGATATCAATCACGAGCTGTAAGGTCTGCTCAGGTTTGGCATAAGGTTTATTGCCGTTCTCCTTAAAGAAAGCAATTAAAGGGTCGATGTAAAGTTTTTTTAACGTCTTCCCTGGTTTGATTTCGCTGCTTTCATGGGCGACGTAAAGCTCTCCATTGCGATAGAAGACGTCCGCTTCGATAGAGCCCATTCCAGCATAGTAAGCCTCCAACAGCGGGATTTGTTGTTTGTAATCATTGTGGCTATGACCTGCATTGGCAGTCAGTTTCTGTTGTGCAGAAACTGACTGAATGCTTAGGCCGGCAAATAGCAGCCACATTAATTTATTGTTTTTTACCATCCTGCATTCTGTTTAATGACACCGGAACTGTTGTCGATCTCGCGTTGCGGAACTGCCCAAACATCATGTACTTGCGGATTGAAATTTCTAGCCGGCCAAATTACAGCACCATCGAAATCGTGTAAAGGTTTGGCATAGGTAGCTTGCGCATCGCCCCATCTGACCAAATCACGGTGACGGTCTGCCCATTCACCAGCAAGCTCATTGCGGCGCTCACGTTTTAGGTCTACAAGAGTCATTCCGCTCTTTGCTATTAAACCAGCTCTCTTCCTAATTTTATTTAATTCAGTATCACCGGCCCCAGCCCCATTTAAATTAATGGCTGCCTCAGCTTTAATCAATAATACTTCGGCATAACGCATCAATGGTACATTGAGGTCTGTTGTTCCGTTATCGCCATTTGGATTGACATGTGTTGGAATAGGGTCTTTATAAGAAAACGGCTCCATGTATTTCTTGAATTGGTAATTGGATGTAGCGCCTCCGTCTTTTGTGAAAGTGCGTTCATTGCCAAAAAACTGGAATTTATCCCCAGGTTTCAATATCGTCGCTTCACGGCGTAGATCTCCAGATTCAAAAGAATCATACAGTTCTTTTGTCGGTAGATAGTAGCCCCAGCCATTGTAGATTCCCCAAGCCTTGTTGGTGAGCATAACACCGGGAAGTTTACTTCCCCAGCCAGTACCACCGCCATTTGGTGTACAGACCACCGACCAGATATATTCTTTGGACCAGTTGTTAGCCGCTTTAAACACATCCACAAAATTGGTCAATAAATCATGTTTGCCCGAACTGATCACCATATCCGCGTACTTCACAGCATTGGTATAATCTTTTTTGTACAGATATACTTTTGATAAATAAGCCCATGCAGCAGTTTTGTGCGCTTTACCGTAATCCGAAGCATTCATATCTGAGAAATACGGAAGGTTTTCTGCTGCTTTTAGAAATAAAGAAGCAATGTAGTCATAGTTCTCGTTGACATTGTTAGCACGGGGTACGGGTACGGTTGCATCTGTTTCAGGTTTAACAATAGGCACACCTGCCTTGTCGTTGCCATAGTTTGCTGCCAATTGAAAATAAACCAGACCGGCATTGAAATAGGCATCGCCAATGATCTGTTTTTTTCGAGCTTCATCCATGCTTATATTGGGAACATTAATAATAATATCGTTAGCTCTTTTTATAATCGCATAACGCATGCTCCATTGAGATTCGGTATAACCACCACCGATGTAATTGCGGTTGAAGTTTTTGATATTATCGGCTTCCGGTTTGTTACGTCCCGTTACCATGTCGTCACTGGCATTAATAAACCAAAACATCCCACGACCGTAATAATCCTCTTCATTGTATTTTTCATACATACCAGCCTCCGCTTTGATGGCATCCTGTTCGGTTTTCCAAAAATTCTGAGCGGAAGGTGAACCCTCAGGCGTTATATCCAACTGTTTGTCGCACGATGCAAAAAGTGCTACTGCTGCTATTGCAAGGTATTTGATATTCGTTTTCATCGTTTTATTTTTTTAATGACTGATAAAACCTGGGTAAAGTCTTCCGTCTGTGAATGACAACTTTTATTTTTCGGTTTCATCATTTTTATTTTTCTCGTTTTAATAATCGATAAGATCTTAAACTAAATAATCCTTGTAAGAAGTAACCTTCGTTTAGATCCCATTGGCATTCTGCTAATATTAAAAATTGACATTTAGACCGAAGATAAAGCTGCGGGCTTGTGGGTAACGTCCGACATCAAGTCCATTGTTATCCATACCAATTTCTGGATCAAAACCAGTGTATTTTGTAAACGTAAATAAGTTGTTCGTAGTCGCATAGACTCTCACGTTTCCAAGTTTATATCTGTCAGTCAAAGATTTTGGTAGTGTATAACCTAATGTGACATTTCGGATACGAAGGAAAGAACCATCTTCAATATAGAAATCTGATGCATTAAAGTTTCCGTTGGCGTCTGAACTGGAGATAATAGGCACTTTCCCATTCGGGTTTTCTGGTGACCATGCATCTAGGATTCCTACTAATTTGTTGTATGAGGGACCGCTCGCGCTGTAGGTTGTTCTTTTGATGGCGTTAAATAATTTGTTCCCTTGTACACCTTGTGCAAAAATATTGAGATCAAAGTTTTTGTAATTCGCATTGAAGCTCAGACCGTAAGAAAAATCAGGATATGCACTACCGGCGTAATAGCGATCTTCTGGTCCGATCGAACCATTCCCATCGATGTCTACAAATTTGAAATCGCCCGCTTTTGCATTGGGTTGAATTTTTTGTCCATTGGCATTTTTGTAGTTATCAGCTTCTGCCTGACTCTGGAAGATACCATCCGTCTTTAATACGTAGTAACTGTAAAGAGGTTGGCCAACAGTAATTGTCAACGGAGCTAGCTCATTTCTAAAATTAGTACCTACTGCGATATTGTTCAATCCAGGAGCCAATTCTTGAACGTTGTTGGTTAATTTGGTTAGCGTCGCATTAATAGAGTACGAAAAATCTTTATTTTTAGCACTACTATAAGTTAACCCTAGTTCAATACCTTTATCTTTTACTAAACCCCCGTTAATCGTTTGTGTGCTCAAGCCCGCTGTTCCCGGAAGAGGTTTGGTTAAAATCATCTTATTTGTTTCTTTGACAAAATAATCTGCTACCAAGCTCAATCCATTCAAAATTCCAAGATCTAAACCTATATTGGTTTGTTTACTTTCGGCCCATCGCATATCCATATTGGGTAACACATTCTGAGCATATCCATTTTGTAGTTTTGGATTTTCACCAAAATAGGCATCGGCACGAATAAGAAGAGGGTTAACATCCAGTGGATTTAGGTTGGCTAGACCACCCAATTTACCGTAACTAGCTCTTAATTTAAGCTCGTTTAACCATTCTACAGATTTCAAAAAATCTTCTTTGTGTAGAGCCCATCCAGCAGATGTTGAATAATAGTACCGCGCTCTATTTTCTTTTAATGGAATTATGGATGAAGCATCTCTTCTGCCAATTAAGGATAGTAGGTATTTTTCATTGTAATTATAGTTCGCTCGTAGGAAAAGAGACGAAAGTGCTGTGGCTCCATAACCACTTTCTGACGGTTGTATTGTATTGGCGTTATTCAGGTATCTGTATTGTTTGGATTCGTCGTCAAAGCCGGTACCCGAAGCATTCAAATAACTACTTTTGGTTTTTTGAAAACTATAACCACCAGTCAAATCAAGTTGATGAACGTCAAATTTAGTCTTATAATTTAGCACTTGTTCGGCAAGGATATCATTTGCGTCACTCGCTCTTTCCACTAGACTATTGCTCAAAACGGGTTTCCCTATTTCAGGACGTTTTGGTGTAAAGCTTTTATATTTAATGTTCGATTTGGTAATGCTTAAGTTAGATCTGAACGTTAGGCCTTTTGCTAATTGGATATTGGCATATGGATTTACAACCAGGACACTGACAGGATTATTAATGTCTATGCGCATCAATTCTGCGACAGGGTTAATGATATCACCATAGTCGCCAGGGAAAGGTCCTGGCAAACCAGCAAAGCTCCCATCAGCATTGTAGGGCGTTCCATTGGTTGGATAATAAATAGCCGACAATAGCGCCCCAGTATAGTCGCTGCTCGTATTGGCGCCATTTCCATTGGTATTGCTGTAGGATAGATTTTCACCTACTTTTAACCACGGTGTAATTTGATGTTCTGAGTTTATCCTGAAGTTGTAACGTTGTGTTTTTGTATTGAGTACAATACCTTCTGCTTTACGGTAATTGAAGCTCAAGTAAAAATTTGACTTTTCATTTCCGCCATTTATTGCACCATTGTAATCTTGCAATGTCGCATTTCTAAATACTTCATCCATCCAATTGGTTTTTGTGACAAGCCCATCTGGATATTTTGTTGGATCGAAAGCTGGTAAAATGGCTGTTCCGCCATTTTTTGCTGCCGTTGCTGCTACCTCAGCGCGTTGTTCCGCATTTAAAGGCTGTAATTTACGCCATGCACTTTGTTGGCCGATTTTGGCATCGACACTGATCTGCATCTGTCCTTTTCTCCCTTTTTTAGTGGTGATCAATACCACACCACCAGAAGCTCTCGCTCCATAGATTGCTGCCGACGCGTCTTTAAGGACCGAAATGGATTCAATATCGTTGGGATTTAATTGTGGTGTACCTAAGAAAATCGAACCGTCAATAACGTAGAGTACATTTTCACCATTTATACCACCGGCACCCCGAATATTAATGCGAGGAGGCGAAGTTGGATCGCCACCTTCGTTTGTCACAATGACACCAGGAGATTTTCCAGCCAATACTTCTCCGACACTGTTTACCGATCGTGAGGATAATTTATCAAGGGAAACCACACCTATAGCACCCGTTAGTGTCTCTTTTTTCTGGGTTCCATAACCAACAACAACAACTTCGGATAGGGTCGAACGCTCTTCGCTTAGCGTTACATTTATAACTTCATTTTCACCAACAGAAACATCTTTAGAATGGAATCCGACCATCGAAAAAGAAAGTACGGCCTGTGGTCCAGCCTCGATTCGAAATGCACCCTTTGTATCTGTTGTGGTTCCTACCTGCGTACCCACTACTTTTACAGAAACACCCGCAATTGCAGTCCCTGTTGTATCTCTTACAAAACCGGTAACAATGCGGTCTGCCTTGATGTTTGCTTGCGTGTTCAGGATCACATAGTCCTCTTTTTCCACTGCATTGATTCCAAGCTTATTCAAGAGAGAGCGAACGGGTTCAGTTTTAAAGCTGCCGCTTAAGACTGTGTTCCGTTCTTGCAATAGATCGGGATTGTAAACAAAATGAAGGCCCGAAAGACTCTCGATTTTGTGGAGAATCACATCGAGTTTTTCGCCCTTGCTTATTTTGATGTTTACACTGCTTTTGTCCAAACGTTGGGCCATGCTTGGGGAGGCCATCAATGAACTGCAGAATACTGAAGTAATCGAAAATGCGATGCAGGGATACTTCATGATCCGGTAAAAAGAGAATTCTCTCTTGAATGCAGGTGTTTTCATTTTTTTGTAATAATTAGGTAATGAATTACGCATGGTGACTAAGATGTTTTAGGTAAATTTTTAGACATTATTTGTGGATTTTAAATACTTTATCCTTTTCAATCGTACTGTACTTTAGGTGATGCAGGCTGCAGATGATATCCAGTATTTCGGCCGGATTTTGTGTGCTATTGAATGTGGCTGTTGTTTTTAGAGACGTAAGCGATGTATCCTTTAAGATAATTTCAATGTTGTAGATATATTCCAGTTTTTTTGCGACCTCTTGTAGATTTGTTCCATCAAACGCTATGGCGACAGCTGTATTTTTTTCTACTACGCTACGTGAAGATTGTGCGGTTTCTTTGCTGTAACGTAGACTTTGGTTTTTGGTTAATATACCCAAGATTTTATCTTGTTGCTGTACCGCCACCTTACCGGTAGCAACGGTGACTTCGACTTGGTCGGAAGCCTGATAAGCTCTTATCCGAAAGGAGGTACCCAATACTTTAACCGCTAGCTTGGATGCAAGCTGTACCTGAAATGGGTGTTGTTCGTCGTGGGCAATATCAAAGAAAGCTTCCCCCTCGGTAAGTGCTATTTCACGGATATTTCCCTTGAACTTACTTGGATAGCTGATTTTTGAAGATGGTTCCATGATAATTTCCGAACCATCTGCCAATACAATCTTTTTATGTTCACCTGCAAGGGTTGTCGTGACGATCTGCGAAGATGGTGCGATAGGTTGATTATTTACTTTCCAATAAAGAAGTCCTATGGAAGCAATCATTAAAATAGCGGCCGCTATTTTGAATACAGGTGAATACGGCAGGGGAGCTCGTTTACTTTCCTTTTCTGAAATACCGGACTGGATATTGGCCAATAATTGTTCGCGCAGTGCTGCTTTGCGTTCCTGCGGAATTTTTTTTGATGCGTTATCCAGTTGGGCGTACCAATCTTCGACTTGTTTAATCTCGGCGGCGCTGGCCTCTCCATTTAAATATTTTTGCAGTAGCTGCTTTGCTTTTTCTTCCATCATTTGAATACATGTCACTTCAAATGGGAATTGGTACTAGTCGAAAATATTAGGAGTATATTAATTTATTGTTAACACTCAAAAAAATGTAGGAACTGCCTAAGAGAGGCTTTTTTTGAGCAGTTTCATGGCCGAGGTAATTTGATTCTTGACGGTTTGTACCGATACATTCAGCTCGCTCGCAATTTCCTTGATTGATTTTTCTTGCTTGCGGCTCATTGTGACGACCAGCCGCATACGTTCGGGAAGCTGCATTAAAGCTTCTTCAACTTTTTGCTGCGCATCTTTTAGGATCAGCAGGTCGTCCGCTGAATCAGCATATTGTTGGTTCATTAAAGTCGCTAGTTCGGCTTTGTGTCCATCTTTAACTGTCGTATTCCGAAAATGGTTGATTACTTTGAATTTTACAGCCCCATGTAGATAGGCTGCAAGGCCACCGGATATGATGACCTGCTCACGGTTTTCCCACAGCGAAATGAAGATTTCCTGGGTAATGTCCTGAGCCACATTTTCGTCACCTATTTTCTTAAAAGCTGCATCAAATATGGCTTCCCAATACAGATTAAAAATCTGTTCCATGGCAAAGTGGTCACCTTGCTTTAATGATGCTATCAATAATTCGCTCACAAGATCAGTTTTAATTGGACAAAGCTAATAACTCAGTATTCCTTTAAAGTTAATAAATCTTAAAGAGTATATTTTGTCTGTTATAAATTAATCTTGGGGATTTCTGCTGAAATTGAGCGGTATATTTTTATTCTTTATATTCCTCGCCTGTAGCGATGTCTATAAAATAGCTCTCATTCTGATTGTGTTCATTTTTATGCTGTACCCAACCGTTTGGATTGATGGTCATGTAGCTTTTGTTGCCGATTCGTTGTTTTGTCTTATTGTTGTATAAAGTATAGCGACCATCTTTATGTTCCTGTAATGCGAAGATTTGTCGTTTACCATCTAAGGTTTCAATATGTTCGAAATCGGGATTTATATCCCAAGTCTTTGCACTTGAATTCCATAGGCCTTTTGTAGGTTCCAGATCACCTCGTTTTACATCAATTAAATAAAGATCTTCTGATGAATCGATGTATTTTATTTTTCCGGTCTTCCATTTCTTCTTCATGGCATTTGAGGTGAGTAACATGTGTTTGTCTGGCCAGACCAAATTACCCACCTGATCCAGGATATAGAAATTCGGGGCTTTGATGGTGTCCAATAAGTTGCCATCTTTATCTATATATAGCCAATCATAAGCCCAGATGGCATGATCGTAGTTAAATCTGCCTAGAATAAAATAGGGCGAATTAGTCACCGAATAAACTAAGGATATTTCTTTTAGAAAGGCAATCTGTGTAGCATTGGCTTGTCTAATTTGTTTTGGAAAAGCTTTGTCGTATTGTGGAAAGGCATATATGCTGCCTGTATTATTGTCCTTTAGTAGTTTGGGGATTGCTGGGCTGTAGCGCTCCTGATTGATGGAATCGAGCTGTATGGCCTCATTTTTCCAAAGAAGGTCTATTTTGTCTATGCCTGTCAAAGCGGATAAAACCGGTTTTTTGCTTTGGATATCAAGGATGGCAAAACTGTTTGCTGATGCTGGAATATAACGTCCGTTTTCCAAGGGCATTTCAATGTGTTCTTCTATTTTCTTAAGTTTTTGATCTTTTAGCAGATACAGGTTCCCGTTGAGGATCAGGTGCTTGTCGCCTAAGGGGTAAGTTGCAAGGTTATACTCGTTCTCATCGTAAGGAATATCTTTTTTCAGCAGGACCTGATTACTTTCCAATACCCGTATTTCGAGCTTGACATAAGTAGCTGTTTTCTTGATATAACTGCTTAGGATATTCCAGTCCCATTTCCAGAAGGGCAATTTCTTTTCATATTCCTGGCGTTTCATTACGAGAGTCACCTGTTCGAGGTCTAAGAGCTGTAAATCTGCGTCGGAATAATGTTCGATAAATTCACCTTTGCTGTTAATGATCCCCGTTTGATCCTTTTCATTGGCTACCAGTGCATATCCTGTGGACGTGAAAGGCTGAGCCCAATGGAACTCTTGGGATAGCTTCTTATGGAATGCGCTGTCGACATAGACAAACTGCTTATTTTTGGTTTGATAGGGAATCCATTTAACCCGGTCATTTTTTGTGATTATGGCGGATTCCTGTGCACATGCTGTGATACATAGCATAGCTGTTATACTTAGCAATAATGATTTGATCATCCTTTTTTTTCTATAAATTGGACCTACTTGTTTGCAGCTCGCATGTTATTGCAATTGCTCTCGTTGATCGAGGCCGAATGCGAATCGTACACGCTCTGAAACGCGTTGGTTTCGAAGCTAAAGTAGTGGAAAACAAGCTTTAGAAAAATAGCCGATTTCAGTGATTATCTTGACGGCAATCAAGGGAGATTTAGTGTAATGAAAGTGAAATGGAATGCGGTATATTGTAAGTTATAGCCTGTTGGCGTGTAATATTAACCGTTGATTGGACAGATGATATCGGGAAGGAGTAGCGCTAATTTTGGGGTCGAGCCGATTAAATTGGTTAATCGGCTCAAATTTTGCTTATTGTTGAGCCGATTAGTGTGATCACTTTTTAGTAACCGGAACCAAAATAACCTCCCCTTTGTTGGTTTGGTACCAGTATTTGTTGCCCAGGTCATCTTCGAAATCATGGTTTACTCGCGACTTATCAACCTTTCTGAAGCTTTTTACATCAGGGCCATTGAATATTTTATTTCCAATGAAAATGTGGTTCGCGTCTTTTGCTACAGCGAACTTGAGAACCTCGAAGGTTTTCGGATCTGCTTCGGCAAATAATTGTTGCTCGTAATAGACATGATTTTTGTCGCGCGACCAAAGGACTTTTCCATTTGCCCCTTCCAATAGCTCGAAACTTTCGGCATCCACCGCTGCATATTCAAATTTCTTACCCAAGATAATCACCAATTGGTCAATGATTACTGTCTTATCATTAAGGAATTTTATGTTGTTTGACGAGGGAAGTTCGATCTCCAGTATGCCGATGTTTTGATAAGGCTCGTAGTAGAGCAGTATTCGGTCATTCAGTAGTAGATAGGCTATATTGAGAGCCTTAACGTTCTCTGTTTTATAGTGGAGCGGAAGAATCGCCTTGTCTGTTACTACGAAAAGCTGATTTTTATCTTTTACAAAATTACTGTTAACTACGTTGAATGAAGCATAGTCGACGTTCAGCGGTTGATACCTATAAAAGTAATGTGCTTTATCTTTAGCTAGTGCTGGAAGGTGATGATATAACGTTGTATACGTTGCAGGATCGGCACCTTCGATAATTGTAAGCTGGTTTTGATTGCACGTTGAAGTAGCCGAAGCAAAACCTTCAAACTTGAATACATGCTCCTGATCGATTGGAATGTTGTTTTTCAGTTGAAAGGTCTTTACATCGACCAGCTCTTGCGGGCATCCCATAAAATAGACGTGATCTTTATCGCGGGCATAGACCTCTTTGATCACAGCAAAACTTGCCAGATCGGCAACCATCTTTCTCGAACCTCGTTCAAAGCCGTTTCCGCCCGGTATAAAATAAATCGCACCGCTCTTTTTGTAGTAATCTTCAGACAAAGGACTCACTTGCTCTTTGCAGGAAAAGAGCAGACCTATCAAAGCACTTATTATTCCCATTTTTAAGATATTTTTCATACTCGCCAACGTTATACTTTATCGCAATTATTGATTATTCATTGATGTAACGCACCGCAAAATCGATCCAGTCTGTAATAGATTCATCCAGATAGATGTCTGGCTGTATACCTATATTGTCAATTGGATATTGTGGTAGTCGAGTAGATCGGTAGGTCGGCAAAAGGAGCTGGTAGTTGTCGCAACCAAATTTGAACTCACGTATAGAGCCATAATCAAGGGCGCCCATACTCGGGGTTCCCATGATTTTTACTTTTTTGCTCTGGCGGGAACTGAATAAAAAATTCTCCGCTGAACTGGCTACATTTCTATTGGCTAGGATAATGACCTGTTGCGGACTCTTTTTATTAAGGACAATCGTATCTATGATCACCTTCTTGTCACCATACAGTACAAATTTTCCGATATTCTCCCTGTATTCCCGCAGATCTTCGTCAATTCTCTTTACTTCATTCAGAGAATCCTGCTTGATATTCTTGATGGCATAATCACGCAAACCATTGACTAAGGTTTGTGTCGCAAAAAACTCAACACTCATAATCCGGATGGGATTAGTTAAGATGTAAGGCAACAGCGGCTGGTATACATCGTCCGTTCCACCACCGTTGTTTCGTACATCTATAATAAGTCCTTTACTGCTTTCGATCTTTTCTTTGTTTTTTTCGATCAGCTCTTTGAAAGGGGCTATGTTTTCATACCCGAAGCTTGAGATCTTAATATAAAATATATCGGGACTGATCGATTTTGAACTTATTTCCTCTTCTGGTTCTGCCTTTGGGGTTTCGGTACTTGTCTGTGGAGCATTTTTCTTTTTGGAAAGATCATCTAAGACAATGTGTTCATCGTGGAAGAAGTCAAGATATTCCTGCAAAAGTTGCATACAGGTCCCATTTGAAACCAGCAAGCTTTTCTTCGTTAATATATTTTTTTTAGCTTGATACAGGTCCTTATTCTGCTTGGTTTTTTCTGGAAAACCAGGGTACTCGCTCTCTATTTTTATAATTAATTGCTTAAGTGACTGTGAGCAGTTGCAGGTGGTTTGACCATATATTGGTCGAACAAAGAAAACAAGACAAAAGATGAGGAATAATTTGGTATTGGTCATGGATATGGTTGTTAAAATTAATGCAATTTAAGAAATAGCGTATTCTCTATAGCTTAATAATTGAATAGCCTAAAAATAGTAGAAATATATAATTGATTCGTGAGTTGTTTACAATTCGCAGCATATATTTATAATTTGTAAAAGCCGGAAATAAATGGTCGTGTGTTTATGTACAGGCCGATATCCTTTATTTAAAACTTTAATGATAAATAATATTTTGATTTGGTTTTGTTTATTTATATATTTGTATATATAAACTATATTAATGTATTCTATTTTGTTTTTCTTTTAATGGGAAAACAAAGTGTTTTATCTGTCTATATTGCCAGCGACGGGAAACACTTTTTCGCTAAATGAATGATTTGAATACATGTTGATTTAAATGCTGGTATTTCCTGAAAAGCCAAGGGGCGAACGTCTATATGTAGTAATGTGTTAACCCCTCTTTAGTCTCCTTGGTTGTAATACTGTTTTTTTTACAATAAAGTATTGATTATTTGCAATAATGATCTGTAACAGTCTGATCTGTTGGGGTAATTTATTGTGCCAAATTTTTAATCTTAAATCATTTAGTATGGAAATTAATAGCCAATTAATTATCGATCGGCTTTCTCAGCGTATGGATCTCGATCGTGCCTATCTTTTTAAATATCAGTTTCTCGGTCAGGAGTATTATCATTTGCTTCTGGCGCTCAAGCATGTGAGCGGGCTTTCACCGAAGGTCTTAAAGCCTATTGTGGAATTATGTTTAATGGACCAGAAGAATATTTCCTTTGAGCTGGTGCCAATTGCTGAAATGCTCAGTAAAGTCAAAGTGGGGAGTCTGTATTATTCCTATGCCTCCCTACCTAAAAATACCGTTCATCAGGCTGGTAGCAAAAAGAGCCCACCCCTTCAAGCGAAAGAGCTAAAAAGTGTTCTAGAAATAGCTGATGAATATTACCAGAAGCTCTTACCTATTTCAGCGGGCTTCTTACAGGGGGCTGAAACATTTGGTCAACAGGGCAACTATCAAAGGGCTGTATTTATGTTACATCAAAGTATGGAAAACCACTTGCGTTTTTTACAGCTAATGATTGACGGAAAAGCCAATAATGTACATCATGTTAATAACAGAATTAAAAGCCTCAATGAGCATTTTTCCATGTTAAGGGAGTCCCTTGTCGGAAAGGATGAGGAAGAAAAGAAACGTTTTAGATTATTGGACAGTGCCTTTGATGCGGTGAAACAAAACAAGGACCTCGAAATCTCCGCCTTTGATGCCTCCTGGCTTTATGAGCATTGCAAGTTTGTTCTTCATACAATTGAACAGCTGTACTTGAGTTTTATGGAAGGCCTTAAAATGGGCTATGAAAAATTGTTGGCAATAGCGGAACAAAAAGTCGCAAATAAAAACGTCGAAGTTGCAGTAGGTAATCTGGCGGCGAAGGAGACTACATTATCGAATGCCACGACCTCGCAGTTTCATGCATTTCCTTGGCCGGAGCGGTATAAGGCAGATATACTTCATGTGCTGGCTCAGATTCGTCAGGAGAATAATCCCGAACAAATGATGCTGCTCAATTATTACGTAAGCGATGCACATGGAAAAGGACTTTTTCATTTTCCTGCGGTGGAAAATGAAAAGGCAGAAATCTACCTTGCAGTAATAAAAAAGAAAATAGGTCACTGTCATTTTCGAAAAATCGTTTATGGTCGAGTTACTGCAGTTGTAGCTTTTATGAGTACAGATTTCCTGGCAACAAAACTGGATCTGGGCAGCCGTTTCTCCCATACCATCTGGAATGAATCTGTTGTTGTTTACCGTCGTCCGAGTTATAAGCCAACATATTCCGTTTCTCCTGTCAATTGGCATGATACATTGTTTAAGACATCCATTTCATGGACACGCAATTCAAAACTCATGCAGGATCTGCTAGGTGTATTTGCTTTTGAAGGACTTGCTAGTCCACAATTGGCTGTATTATTTTTAAATCAATTGACTTCAATTGGACTATACAGTTATCTCTACCTCCGGATCGGTTATGCCCCAATGAATGTGACTATAGCCGATCTGGTAGACTGGACCTGTATCTGTGATAAAAAAGTGAAAGAGTTTTTTACAACCAGAGCTGATATAGAAGAAATATTGAATGCAGAGTTATTAAAACAGATGAAAGGGCGGGTCTATGAGCTTCCTTCACAATTAGCTCAGCTTGATATGGACTACTTTAGGTCAAAAGCGAGAGAAATTACAGATTTCTTTGTCGATCTCTGTGGTCAGAGCATACGGTATATGGAGCTGAAATCGGAGGTTAATTTCAATAAGCACTAAAGAAGGATCTATGGGAAATAATGTTGAAAATCTGGGGCTAGCAACAGATGTTGCTCCGATTATACCTGACAAAGAGAAGAATAGCTTTATTATTCCCTGGGAAAACCGGGAGGATCTTTATATTTCATCAGACTACTTTCTTAAGCTCTATAAAGGAGAAATACCACTGGAAGATTTCCGTCTTTATAGTTACAGCGTTAGGATAATCAAAGTCAACAAGTTTAAATGGTCACTTTCTCTAAGAAGAGACGGAAATTATAAAAACAAATATCTCAAAATTGATCTCGAGATCAAAGAAATCGGATTGAAGGTTAAGTGTGATTGTAAAAAGCATCATGATAGTCTGTGTGATTATGTAATTATTGGGCTTTATCGTAAGTTTTTACTCAGTAATAAATTCTTACATGATTTATATGCAAAAGACATTGCCATCCTGCCCGAAAGTCAGCATAAGTTCTTTCAATTGGGTATTTCTAGACTATATTACCGCAATGATAAGGTTTGTATTGAAAACCATAAGCAATTTGGTCAGGTATATAATTATTTCGACCACCAGGAGCTTGAATCGGAATTGCTAGATGCAGCATCTGAAAATCGATGGCTGGGACAGCATGGGGCGCCTTTCCCGGATTTTATGTATGTTATTCCTAGTGAGCGTCAGGTGGACGGACTGCCCTTTTTAATACCTTTTGAAATAGACAGTAAGATAAATTATTTAGGAGAATTTGGTAATGAGTTGGCGAATTTTGCTGATAGTGATGTCTTAAAAATCGATTTATGTCGTAAGATTTTAGCCTTTTCCAAAAGTCCACAAAGACAAATAAGGGATAGGGAACAAGATAACCTGCGAAATGACTTTGATCATGTGGAGAAGGATTTTATCGTCAGTGCTTGGCGTAAACTTTTGGAAGGAAAATCGGATCAAAGATTACGTGTTGCCTTTGTCGATAGGAATAATTTTAAAACCACAATTGAAAACTTTAAATATCCATCCAAATATCGTACAACTTATCGGAATGTGATTTTGGCGGGCGATGATCTTAGCCTGAAATTTCATTTGAAAGAATATAGCGATCACCTGCTTCTATCGTTAATTCTTGTCTACAAAGGAGAGGAGTTGAAAGACTATACATCCGAATGTCGGTCCAATTTCTTCTTTATCAATCTAAATGAAGATGAGTGTCTTTTTGTTGATAATCTACAAAAGGAGTTTCTATTACGTTTCTTTCACAGTATTTCCACTAAAATAACGGTGTTAAAGAGGGACTATGAAGACTTCTTTACGCGTATGTTGATTCCATTGTCAACATCCCTTCATATAGACCTTGAACCTTTAAACAAGGATACAGTTTTTATTTCTAATACCGCTCATCATGTGCCGCAATTTAAGGTTGTGGTGGAGAAAGACGACGATGATCATTTAAATTTCGAATTGAAAGCTATGCTGAGTGAAAAGGAAGAATATGTAATTCCATATGGAGGAAACTTGATTTTAAAATCGGAAAATGGAACCTGCCTATATACTGAGCGAGATCTTGTTGGCGAGAATGAGTTTAATACCTTTATTGAAGCACAGTTGCCAAATTTGAAAAGTTGCAGCAATAGGATGGTTAAGCGCTTGGAATGGCAGGGGTATAGCAACAGAAATAGACTGTATGAATTTATAAAAAAATGTAAGAGCAAGGGGTACAAAACTATACTGAACAATATTTCAAAGGGAGCTTATTTGCTGCCGCACCAACTGAAATGGGAAGTATTGGATATTCGTCAGGACAATAATGTATTTTCCATTTACATGATTTTCAAATTTGGAACTATGATCTATTTACCGGGAGAGTTTGAAGAAAAGATCGTAAACGACTACAGTAGCATTCAATTGGCGGACAAATCTTTCGGATATATCAAAGCCTCAGATAAAGCATTATTTGATGTGCTGTTTAATTATGCGGTTGTTGAAACCGACTGTCTTAAACTCACTTCAGCCCAATTGCTATCTTTCCAAACACTGCTGGATCGAATTGATCCCCGTATTATTCAAAATAGCCTAGCGGAACGTCGAAAGAAACTGTTGAATACGGATGAAATAGCCTTGTTGGATGTTCCGAAAGAGATCCAGGCAGAGTTGCGCCCTTACCAACAGGCAGGGTTTAGCTGGATGGTATTCTTAAGCGATTTTCAATGGGGCGGTATCTTGGCTGATGATATGGGATTAGGGAAAACCTTACAGGCAATAACGCTTTTGGAATATTTCTATCAAAATAATCCAAAGGCAGCCCCCTCAATTATTATTGTACCCAATTCCCTGCTATTCAATTGGCTGGCAGAATTTAAGAAATTTTCCCCAAATCGTCGGACAGCTATTTATCATGGACAAAAAAGGAGGGAAGTCACAGAAATAGAGAACGAATCCATCTTGATTACAACCTATGGAACAGTTATGATGGAGCTTGATTTTCTTAAATCCCAGTCCTTTAGTTACATGATTTTAGATGAGTCGCAGGCGGTGAAAAATCGTAATTCAAAAAGATTTAAATCGCTTACTGAGCTAAAATCCTGCTATCGCATAGCGATGACAGGAACACCTATTGAAAATGGCGTGGAGGATATCTATGCACAAATGAGTATGGTCAACCCGGGTTTTTTTGGAACTTATGGCAATTTTAATAACACCTATCGGGGGATCAAAGATGAAAATACAGCGCAAGCAACCGTCCTTGGCCTCCAAAAGATGATCCAACCTTTTATTCTTCGGCGTACAAAAAAACAGGTTGCTTTGGACCTTCCTGAAAAGACCGAAACAATTCTGTATATGGATATGCTTCCGGAGCAAAGGAAAATATACGATAAGGTCAGAAAAATATTCAAGGGAGAGATTGAAAATAATCTGAATAACGCTGATTCCACGAAATCCAAATTTTGGGCGATCGAGGCGCTGCAAAAACTACGGCAGCTTTGCAACTCGCCCATTCTGATGAAAGATGGCGGCTTCGGTCATGAATCTATTAAATTGGATTTTATTGATGATATCATGGATGAAGTAGCTCCAAATCATAAGATTCTTCTCTTTTCGGCGTATACTTCCATGCTTAAGCTGGTGGCTCAACGAATCGAAAATAAGGGAATAGCTTATGCCTACCTTGATGGTAAGATGAATCAAGATCAGCGGCAAAATGCGGTCGAAAGATTTCAGAACGAGGACGAATGCCGTGTGTTTCTCATCAGCCTTAAAGCGGGAGGAACAGGATTAAATCTAACGGCTGCCGACTATGTCTATATTTTGGACCCCTGGTGGAATCCTGCTGCCGAAGCACAGGCGATAGATCGTTGTTATCGAATAGGGCAAGAAAAGCATGTGATGGCTTATAAGATTGTTTGTCGGGATTCCGTTGAGGAGCACATCTTATCCCTTCAAGAAAGTAAAAAACGAATATCCGAAGGACTGATTTTAGATGAGGCCAATCTAATGAAATCGATCAGTAAAGATGAGCTGCTTAAATTATTTGAATAACCAATTGTACACTATAATGATGAAAAAAGTATCTAGACTAAAGGTATCTTTTGGAGGAATGATGTATTCGCACGATTTTCAACTATGGTACACCTATCTAAAACGGAGGATAGAAAAGGGCTGGAGGCCTGAAGAACTGTCGTTCTTGGTTGGTAGACCTGATCATGCATATTTAGACTTTGAAAAAATGTATCAGGTACGAAGTTTTTTGACCCAGGAATCGATCTTGCTGGATCGAATATACATGAGCTCATGCATTGAACCGATGGAATTCCATCGCGAAAGATATGAAGTTACCGAAGAACGTCTCGTCCGTCTTCATATTGAAGAGGACGAGGTCAGATGGCATTATTCTATTGAAATTCCTTGGCAGTTTGTCTCTCAAAAAAAGTCTTCAATTGCATTGCAATTTGAGGAATGGAAAGCTGAAAAGGATATCCAGCTTGAATCGGATGCGATGTTACATGTGCGCCAAAAGATTGAAGGGCTATTGGATCTGGAATTCTTTGTGCATGGCGCAGCTCCTTGGCAACTGTTTCGGAAAGTTAAGGAAACGGGGCAGGTTCATCTCCAGATTTATCCAAGGCATTTGAAAAATGTGCTGTATGGACTCATTCAGCAAAATAGGTTGGTCGTCAGAAATGTGGAAGGAAGGTATTCTTTTTATCCGGTTGATAGAAAGATGGGACATGAGAAATTCAATTAATGATGGTGAGAGATAAAACAACACATACAGCATAATGCTATGTTAAGTTTGATCAATCTTGTAAAATACGACGATCAAAATGTTTAAACCTAACTAGTCATTAATAGGGCAACGATAGTGATTATAACATGCAATCAAAATGAATTGCTATATTTAATCATGCATGCAAAACCTGAACAACGAAAAACATCATTAGTACCAGTATTATGTAAAAGTTTTTATTGGTACTATTGGTGTTTTTGCTATTTTGACAGCTTGTTTCTATCATAATCAACTTGATGTTGACGGCAACTTGACGATAGGATTTCCCTGGACATTTTATAGGGAAGGAAGCGGCTATAGCCCAGATCTTAATGAGCAGGTCGGATACCATGAATTTGATCCTCTAAAATTGATCGGCAATATTCTTTTTGCTGCAACCCTGGCTTTGATGATCTTCCAGATTTATAGCGTCACCATACGAAAGCGCTAGGTGGTCTATGAATTTCATAAAGAATGTCAAGCATACCTTTTCTAATTTGAAGCTCTTTAGCTACATCAGATTATTCTCCTTAATAAGATTTCTGTAAAACTGTAAACTTTCCTCCAAATAAGAAATATAACTTTCTTTGTCCCGTAAAAGCTGCTTTTCATTTGCTAAGGGTAATTTTTCTCCCTTTATCTGAGCTGTCGGAGGATTGATCAAACTATTCATATCCGTTTGTAATATATCCGCAATTTGCTGTAGCCGTTCAATGTCTATCTTTGTCGTTCCAATCTCAAGGTTCTGATAGGCTTTTAAGGAAATATATAGCTGTTCAGCCATTGCCCGTTGTGATATCTTGAGATATTTCCTACGCTCTTTAACGGCTTTGATAATTTCTTGTGATGTAACATTGCTCATGGTTAGTACAATTCAAATTAATGTGAACACAGGGTTTGGTATAGCCAAAGATAAGTAATTTGAAAATATAATCTACTTATATGGTAGTCTTTATTTTTATTTATTTCAAAACTACTGTTACCTCCTCGAAAAATCTTTCCCGCTAAGGCGTATTAAATGTTCATAGCACCATTTAATATAGGAATATTTTCTACCTAACTGTTGGAAATGAATAGTCAAACCACTTATTTTTGAATAGTCTACTTATTTGGTAGTTTTTAAAAAAAAATAAACATATGACTAAAGTATTTACATTGATTGCATCGCTCACTTTCTCTACAGCGATTATGGCGCAGCATAAAACTGCCCTGCTAAACGGTCAAGTGACTGGCTATACAACGCAGGACAAAGCTTTTCTGAGCTATCGGAATGGTACACAACGCATAGCCGATTCGGTTATCATCGGTTCAAACGGAACATTTCAATTCAATTATACGATTGCCGATCCGACAATAGCTAGCCTTACGATAGGTAAAACACTGGCCTTAGCGCAACGTTCAAAAAGTCTGACGTTCTATCTTGAAAACACAGCGATCAAGGTTCAGTCTACCGATTCATTGAAAAATCCATCGGTTCAAGGAGGAAAGACAAATACGGAGCTTAGCCAATTAAAGACGCGGCTTGAAAAAAATGCCCCTTTGCGTGATGCGCTGAATACAAAATATTTTTCGGCAAGCCAAGAGCAACGAAACTCCCCCGAATTCAAAAAGGAAATCGAACAGCTCAGCGAAAACTATCAGCTTGAGAATAAAAAAATCCTGGAAACCTTTATTTCAGAGAATCCCAATTCTTTCGTCAGCCTAGACCGTATTGCAGAGGTCGTAGGCTATGCTCCCGAAGCTGAGGACCTGGATCGATATTTCAAACAGCTCAGTCCAGAAATACGTCATTCAGAAAAAGGAAAAGCTTTTGCACTACAGATTGATCAAACCAAAGCGACGTCGATCGGACAGATTGCTCCGGCTTTTACGCAAGCTAACCCAGAAGGTAAAAATATTTCCCTTGCTGATTATCGAGGTAAATATGTGTTGTTGGATTTCTGGGCAAGTTGGTGTGGTCCCTGCCGTCATGAAAATCCAAATGTCGTAAAAGCTTATCATGCCCTAAAAAACAAAAAATTTACCGTGCTCGGCGTATCTTTAGATCAACCTGGCAAAAAGAACAATTGGCTAAAGGCTATTGCAGATGATAAATTAGAGTGGGATCAGGTTTCGGATCTTAATTTTTGGGATAACCAGGTCGCTAAGCTTTATAATATCCGATCGATTCCTCAAAATTTTCTGATCGATCCCAATGGAAAAATAATTGCCAAAAACCTTCGTGGTGAAGATTTGGAACTCCAACTTTCTAAATATATCGTTGATTAAACAGTAAACATACAGAATTTATGAAAAGACAGTTATCGATTTTATCCCGTAAAAAATCCATTGCTACGACGACAGTGCATGTTGTTGATTCAGTCTATATTTCCCAAGCACGAATGTGCATGCCTATTCCATATATGTAGGTCTAAACTACTCCCTCTATTTTATTTATTGACGATATGGGGTTTACCTCATGTTGTTATATTTTTTGTCGCAAAAAGGGATGCTGAGCAAATGCCCCTAGGGCATTGCCTTGTCCCTGTGTGACATGCTACACTTTTATTAATCGAAAATTACAATGAAACAAAAATTAATCTATTTTTTGTTGGGGATCCTCTTTGTCATCCATGTTCAGGCACAGTCTTCTCGTAAAGTCAGCGGAATTGTATCTGCACCGGATGGTACTCCTTTGGCTGGAGTTTCTATCCGGGTGGAGAATACGAAGGAGGCCACACAAACAGGTAGAGATGGTCAATATAGCATCCGTGTCGCTGCTTCCGAAAAACTTATATTTAGCTTCATAGGCTATCAGGTCCGTCACATTGATTTAAAAGGACGATCATCGTTGGATGTTGTGTTACTGAAAGAGGAATCTGTATTGGATGAAGTTGTGGTATCAGCAGGGGGGATTCTCAGGACTCCCCGCGAGCAGGGCTATGCAACAACGCAGGTCACCGGCGAAAATCTCACCCAAGGGAAATCACCGACTATTGCTGGGGGGCTTCAGGGGAAGGTACCGGGATTGCAGATTAATCAGATCAGCAGTGGTGTGAACCCTAATTACCGGTTGGTGCTTAGAGGAAACAGATCTTTATTGGGCGACAATACAGCTTTAATCGTGTTGGATAATGCTGTTGTGAGCAGTGATCTGCTCAACAATATTAATCCTGCAGATGTAGAAAATGTACAGGTTCTGAATGGAGCTTCAGGTGCTGCTGCGTATGGAGCTGAAGGATCCAATGGGGTGTTAATCATTACAACGAAAAAAGGACAGGCGGGACGTACCGCGATCAACTTGAGTAATACCTTTACGTTGGAAGAAATCAGTTTCTTTCCGAAGTTACAGGATAAGTTTGGTGCAGGATCCACTTCGGGTACACAGATCTACAACCCCGAAGAAAACCAACAGTATGGTCCTGCTTTCGACGGGTCTACCGTTGCGATCGGTAATCCGCTGGAAAATGGGGAACAGCAATATGGTACTTATTCAGCACGTAATGATCGTTTTGATTTTTGGAATGTCGGCCGCAATAACCAAACTGATCTTTCGATCTCCTCCGGAAATGATAAATCTTCGCAATACATCGCCGGTCAATATCTTACCGGTCGAGGAACAACTCCCGGCGATAAATACAACCGGATCTCTTTTCGTTTAAACGGTACAAGAGCTTTTTATCCCAATCTGAATCTGGATTATTCAGCGAGTTATGTCGAGAACTTTTATGATATTACCTCAGCGACAAGCTCCATTTATACGCAGTTAACACAGACTCCAGCCAATATTCCATTATTGAGCTACAAAGACTATGTCAATAATCCCTTTGCGACACCTGATGGCTGGTACAATCCTTGGTACTTAAATCCTTATTGGACAGCGGATAATTATCGGTCGAAAACAAAAAACAGCTATCTGACAGCCAAAATCGAATTAAAGTATCGTCCGACAACTTGGTTAGAGTTTACCTATAGACCCTCAATTTCCAACCGATGGTATGATACAAAATCTGTTTCACCCAAACAGACTTATTCGAGCTATTCTGTCAATACTATTGGACGTACCAATTTAGCGGGTGGTGTTTCGGACACCGAATATAACAGTGCCCGTATCAACCATGATCTTCAGATAGGGATAAAAAAAGATGTCAATGACTTCTCTTTCAATTTTAATCTGACCGGTACTGCTATTAGCCGACGATATAAATCGGTAGCTGTTTCGGCATCGGGTCTTGAAATCCCAGGGCTTTACAATGTGTCCAACCGAATCGGGGAAGCTGGCGCCAGCGAATCGAATACCCTGGCACGTACATTTGCGGTATGGGGTGACCTCTTGGTCGGATACAAAGATTACCTTTTCTTACATGCTACAGGCCGAAACGATTGGACATCAGTCCTCAGCAAAGCAAATAGATCTTATTTCTACCCTTCTGTAGACTTGTCTTTCATTCCAACGGATGCCTTTAAGCAACTAAAAGACAATTCGATTGTCAATTACTGGAAGTTGAGAGGTGGTCTGTCGCGCACTGGCTATGTCAACGTGGATCCTTACTCGCTGGTACCTACCTTCTCCTCAGTTACAGGATATAGTAGCGGAACATTCTTTTCTCAGGGAAGCCGCATTATTTCATCTAATTTAAAACCAGAGATTACTACAGGGTTTGAGTTTGGTACCGATTTTAGATTGTGGGATAACCGCATTGATGCAAATATCACGTACTATCATACAGGAACAACAGGACAGGCGATTCCTGCCGGGATAGCGATTTCCTCCGGCTATTCTCAATTTTATGTCAATACGGGTAAAGTAACGAACGAGGGGATCGAAACCGCTTTGCATATCACGCCTATTCGTAGCAGGGATTTCCAACTAACAGTTGGCGGAAACTATACGCACAATAAAAACATCTTACAGGATCTTTACCCCGGGCTAGATCGTATTTCTATTAATGGAAGTAGTGTGATCTATGGACAGAAGGGCCTGGAGGTGAATCAGATCATCGTTTCAGATTATGCTCGTGATGAACAGGGCCGTGTCATCGTCGATGCAAATACAGGTTACCCTTCCGTGGCTTCTGAAAGTAAGATACTTGGCAATACCACACCACGGCACCGTCTGGGCCTTGACCTTTCTTTACGCTGGAAGGATTTCTCTTTCAGCACCCTTTTTGAATATCGTGGTGGGTACAAATTTGCCGCTATAGACCTCGGTAGCACGCTTGATTTTGGCGGGTCATCGGCTCGAAGTGCCTACTACAACCGGGAGGCGTTTGTCTTTCCAAACTCCTCTTATTTAGATGCTACCAGTGGTCAATATGTAACTAATGATCATATTACAGTTTCAGACGGTGGAGCTGGATTTTGGACTTCGGGCACATACAATAGAGGTGTGTACAGCAATTATGTGATTTCTGGTAATTATTGGAAATGGCGCGAGGCCTCGCTTTCCTACCGCTTACCACAGCGTATCCTTTCTCGCCTAAAAGGTGTTAAAGCTGCTTCGGTCAGCATCCAAGGACGTAATCTTTTGCTATTTACCCCTAAATCCAACGAGTATACCGACCCCGATTACAGTGCCAATGATAACAATGCCATAGGGGTCTCGACGACAGGGCAGACTCCACCTACACGCTATTTTGGGGCTACACTGTCACTTACTTTTTAACTAGTGAACTATCATACACTTATTCTCAATGAAAAAATTACATTTGAAAAATATATTGTCTCTTGGGATAATCATTGCACTATCTTCTTGCTCGCAATTGGATATCAATGAAAATCCCAATGCGGCAACCGAAGCGACCATAACACCCGACCTGGTGTTGACGCAGGCGATCGCGAGCACAGCTTCCAATATTGTTAGCTATCATTCTTATGGCGCATTTTTGGTTGGATATCAGCTTCCAGGTGGCGGAATTGGCGGTTATGGAGATACATATACCTATAACATTACATCCAATACCAACGTTGGATTGTGGAACAATGTGTTCAACAATCTTCGCGATTATCAGTTTATTATCAATTATGCACAAAAAAGTCCCGAGTATAAATTTTTTGGTGATATAGCGCGCATTTTTAAAGTATTCAATTATCAGTTGCTTGTCGATGCCTACGGAGATGTTCCTTACACGGAAGCGCTCCAAGGAGATAACAACTTGGCTCCTAAGTTTGACGATGATGCAGTCGTTTACCAAGCTTTGGTTACCGAGCTCGATGCAATTATCGCGGATATTAAGCAGTATAAAGGTGATCTAAATTACCGGAGTTTATCGAAAAAGACCGATCCGGTGTTTGCTGGTAATCTCGATAACTGGATTAAGTTTGCTAACAACCTTAAATTGCGTCTTTTGGTGCGGGCAAGAGGCACTTCTATTGACAGCTTTGTCCAATCGGCTTTTAGTAAATTCTCGACGGATGGATTTCTGATCGATGATGTACTCGTAGATCCCGGATATCAGGCCACGGCAACACAGAACCCCCTATTTGCAACTTTTCATAGCTCAACTGCTGGTTCAATTTCGACGGCAGCCAATTATTATGTGCCTTCTAAATATCTGTTTACCTTCTATGACGGTCGTAAAATAACCGATGAAAAACGGGGCAAGCTTACGTTCCGAAATTTCCCCAATACATCCATCGGTCAGCTCGGCGATGAAGTTAATAATCCCAATTCTGATGACTATGTCTGGTATGTTGGAACAGGAAGTGCAGATGCCCTAGGTGTATTGAAAGGACGTACCGCAGGTTTACCTATATTTCTTGCTTCGGAAACATATTTCTTATTGGCCGAGGCAGCTCTATATGGGCACGAGCTTAGTGGCTCGGCATCAGCCAACTTCGAAAAAGGCATTTTAGCTTCATTTACTTATCTGGAAAAGAATGCGACTAACGCGTTAGCAACAGGACAGGTACCTGCTAACGATGCTGCGAATTATAAAACAGAAAATAGTACAAATTATCTTGTCAATTACGCATTGGCTACCACAACCGCACAACGGTTGGAGGCTATCATCACGCAGAAATATATTGCTTTGAATTTTTTCCATGGTCATGAGGCCTGGAACGAATTTCGCCGTACAGGATATCCAAAAATTGTCAATGGTTCGCAAGTTGCCACGGAAACATTTGCATCAGTCCAATCGGGTTCGCCCCGTACAGATAAACTTCCAATACGCAATCTTTATCCACAGACTGAAATAAATTTAAATGCGAACGTTCCCAAATTGACGAATGGATTTTCGGATCCAATCTTTTGGGATATCAATTGATCAACATCATCAACTAAAGCTTGAAAATCAATGAAAATAAATAAAAAATCACTATTAGGCGTGGCAGCTGTCGCCTTGAGTATGACGCTCTGGGGCTGCGTGAAAGAAAAAGGTGTCTTTGAAGATGGTGGAAGTTCAGGTATCGTGCAGCTTGTACTTCCAGCACGGACAAGCAGTACGGCAATTGCCCGTGCTGTGACGACTGTTTTTGAAGCCCTGGACGTTGTGACGCTGCCTGTAAAAGTTCAGTTGACAGGTGCACAGGGTGCCACAGAAGAGCTGAAGCTAACCTTGAAAATAAACGACGGCTCTGTTGAAAAATACAACCTGGCCTGGCAATCTAAATATGAAGCATTGCCTACTCGTTTATATGCTGTGGACACTTATGATGTTATCATCCCCAAAGGGGCAAAAGAAGCTATCTTGAATATTAAAATTTATCCTCCACGTTTTACTGCCATCGATTTTACCAAATCCTATGCGCTTGGCGTTCAGATCCAGTCTGCGACAGGAGGAAAGATCAGCGGAAATTATGCCGAAGGGGTTTATGCGGTGTCGATAAAAAATAAATACGATGGTATTTATGAGGTCACAGGAACCTATCAGGACTATGTTAATGCTGCATTCACGGGAATCTATCCACAGACCGCAAATCTGGTTACGCTCACAGGTAATACCAGTGAAATTAATTATACAACCTTCAATAACGGTAGTTCTCCGCATTCCTATTACTTTAACGCAGGGGGATCAAATTCATATTTCGGCAATTGGAGCCCGATATTCACGTTTGACAATGCAACGAATAAGGTCACAGGGGTGGCAAACTATTATGGACAGGGTACCAATAGTAGTGGACGGTATGGCGAGATCGACAATACGGCAAATAACTATTATGATCCAGCAACTAAGACCATACATGTGACGTATTATCTTGTCCAGCCTTCCGGGCGGCGGGGGAAATTTACGGAGATTTATACGTTCAAAAAAACGCGTTAGTTGATACGAGGTTTCCGCAGCACTTTTTTAATATATTTATAGCTATTTTGCAGGGCGGCTGAGTACACAGTCGCCTTTTTCGTATTACCTTTTTGTTAAGCTTCCGTAGCTTGCTAACTCGGTTTAGTTAAAAACTGTTAATGTTTTATTGACCCTACCTTCATATAGCATTTGTAATCTTGTACCCATAAATCAAATGCGCTACTTATGAAATTTAAAGCCAACAATGTCTTTTGGTTGTTATGTGCCATTGCAGCGAGCTCACCCGCTGTTCAAGCCAAATCGCTCACACTAACCACGTCACAATTTACGTATGCACAGGGGATCGTTAAAGGCCGTGTCGTTGACGCCCAAGGAAATGCTGTCGCAGGAGCAACCGTTCAAAATTTGAAAAGTAAAAAATCTGTTCAGTCTGACGAAAAAGGAAATTTTCAGATCGAAGCCGAAATGGGTGATAACCTGGGTATTTCTTTTATTGGGTATAGCAGACTTGTGCAAGCTGTTACCCAATCCAATGGGCAGATATTTTCTCTACAGACCGATGAAAACACACTGGAAGAGGTGACCATCTCTATCGGATATCAGCGGATCAGAAAGTCGGACGTCACTGGCGCGATCGCTAGCGTTAAGGCCGAGGAACTTAATTTGAGCGCACCAAAATTATCCCAGGCATTGGTTGGTAAAGTAGCGGGCGTACAGGTGATGCAAACAAGTGGTGCTCCATACGATGGGACCAAAATGCGTGTTCGCGGAATGGGATCGATCAATGCTGGTTCGGATCCATTGTACGTTATTGATGGTTATCCAGCAGGGAACAATCTAAATATCAACCCCAATGATATTGAGTCTATCGATGTTTTAAAGGATGCCGCTTCTGCAGCGATCTATGGATCTCGTGGCGCTGGTGGTGTTGTATTGATTACGACCAAGCGTGGCAAGGAAGGTAAAAGTAATGTGGACTACGAAGTATTGGGGGGCTTTGGTCAACTTTCCAAGAAAATCGATGTTTTAAATTCGGAACAGTTTATTGATCTTTTGATTGATGGTCGTAACAATTCCTATAAAGACCTTCTGGCTACGAAAGGGATTGCTTGGAGTGATAGTAGACGCTTTGATGATAATAAAACGCGTATCGCCAATGTCGGAAATGCCGGTTCAGTAAGTATTCCTGAAGACTACTATGACTTTGCGTCCGGTACAGCAAAAAAAGCGAAATATGATACGGATTGGCAGGATGCCTTATACCGTAATGCTCCTTTCCAACGTCATAATCTCTCTACGTATGGCGGTAACGAAAAAAATCGCTATTTCCTAAGTGGATCTTATCAGAATCAACAAGGGATCATGCTTGGGACGGATCAAAAAGTCTTTAATTTTCGTGCCAATATCGATAGCAAAGTAAGCAAGAGGTTGACCGTCGGCGCAAATGTTTCGTTTACATATAACGACAATAACGAGGTGACGACAGGCCGTTACGACAGAAGTCCGTCTATGGCAGCTTTAATCTATCTGCCGACACTGCCGGTTTATAATGAAGATGGAACCTATGCCAAATACCTGATGGCCGATCTTTCGGCGAATAATTACGGTATCCAGAACCCTGAAAACCCATTGGCTTATGTTACTGAGATTAAAAACAACCGTCGTGGAAAGAGGGGGCTATACAACGCCTTTGCTGATTTTTCCATTATTGACGGCCTAAATCTAAAAGTAAACGGTGGACTGTCTACTTATGACGAGAAGTATGATTATTTCCGTCCGACAAGTATATCCGATGGAAACAACAAACCGTTTTCACCGCAGGCAATTTCTGCTGCCTATGCAGATGCCAAGACAAAAAATGAATTGGACAAATTGCTGGAAACAACGCTAAACTATAACAAGACCTTTGGTGGTAAACATCAGGTATCCGCTTTATTGGGCTATTCGGCTCAACGAACAGATTACGATTATCAAGGTGTGAGAGCCAACGGTTTTAATAATAATGCAATTGGGGAAATTACAGATAAGGGAGCCGATCCTTCTAATTTCCAATTGCTAAAAGACGATACGTTCAAACGTATAACAACGCTCCAGTCTTATTTCAGCCGCGTAAATTACAGCTTTGATTCGAAATATTTCCTTTCGGCATCCATTCGTACAGACGGTTCGTCGCGCTTTGGACCGAACAGTAAATGGGGAACTTTCCCATCGGTTTCAGCCGGGTGGACCCTCTCCAAAGAGGAGTTTTATACGGATTGGTTAGGGCAACAATCGACAGTCAAACTAAGAGCGAGCTGGGGTCGTAGTGGAAATAATAATATTGGTGATTACAATGCGATATCCGTGATCAACTCACCAGCGGGTGTGATCCTTGGGGATAAAGTAGAGACCTCTTATACGGCAGGCAATCTACTCGATCCAAAATTGAGCTGGGAAACAACTTCGCAATACAACGCCGGTCTTGATCTCGGTTTGTTGAAAGGCCGCCTCAACATTATGACCAACTTCTACCTGAGCCGTTCCTTCAATTTATTATTCAACCAGCCACTCTCCGCTGTATCTGGATCAACAACGATCTTGACCAATCTGCCAAATTCGAAGGTGCAGAATAAAGGTTTTGATCTACAGATTGATGCAACACTGATTCGCAAAAATGAATTTGAATTAGGATTCAGTGGAAATATCAATGTCAACAGAAATAAAGTGCTCGATCTTGGTGGGGCTTCTACCATCTTGACGAATGGTGCTGAACGCTCCTACTTAACGCATATTACACAAGAAGGAAGTCCAATTGGTATGTTCTATGGTTTTAAAGTTCTGGGGGTTGCAACAGAGGAAAACTATAAAACTGTCGCACCTTCAGCGGCTTCAACAACTCCGCTACAACCTGGAGATCTTTATTTTGAAGATGTAGATGGCAATGGTATCGTCAATGACGCCGATAAACGTGTGATCGGCAATCCGCATCCTAATTTTACCTATGGCTTTGCCGTCAACGCACGCTATAAGGCATTTGATCTACGCGCATCATTTAATGGCTCCCAAGGGAATAAAGTGCTGGATGGCTATGATTATTACCTCTACAATATGGAAGGTTCCGGCAATCAGTATGCGGATGTCGCACAACGCTACCGTTCGGCTCAAAATCCGGGAAATGGTAAAGTCTACCGTGCCTCGCGTGGCGGTACGCAAAGTAACAGTACACGTCTTTCCGATTTTTATCTGCAGGACGGTTCATTCTTGCGTATGACAAATATTGCTTTGGGTTATAATCTTCCCAAAAGCCTAGCAGAAAAACTAACACTTTCTGGGGTAAGAGTCTACGCGACAGTGGACAATCCATTTACGATTTCTAAATACAAAGGCTACAATCCGGAACCGGATTATAATCAACGCGGCAACCTGACTCCAGGTGTGGATTATGGGCTTTATCCATTGGTGAGATCATATAACCTTGGTGTGAAAGTAACGTTCTAATAGCAGGATCGAGGAGCTATTGTGCATAGGAATATCAAGGAAAACCCCGTGTTAATAGCTCCAGTATTGTAAAAATAGTCCTACAGACTGCTCTTTGCCGTTCCGTGGGCTGATGAAAAATAAAAAAATAACAGGATGAAAAAAAGATATATATTACCCTTTGTTTTGTTGGCATTGTCTTCATGTACCAAAGATTTTTTAAATCAGAAAAATCCCAACGCCGTTACGATCGATGATTACTTTAAGTCAGAAAATGATGTGCTCTTGGCGGTTAACGGTCTTTACCAGTCCCTTCGTTCGGGAAGTACGATCGGTGAATCCAGTACATTGTATAACGAGGAACGTTCGGATAATAGTGGACGTAATGATAACCAATCCAACGCTGGGGAGCCATTCCAATTCAATGACTTTTCGTTGCTGCCAAGTAATACCTATCTAAAGACTCATTGGTCGGCTATGTATGCGGCAATCAGCCGCTGTAATGTGGTTCTATCACATGTCGACGATGTAACCTTTACAAGTGCAGAATTAAAAGGACGTTATATTGCGGAAGCGAAATTCGTTCGTGCATTATTATATTTCCATATGGTGCGTAAATTCGGAGATATTCCATTATCTACGGTACAGGTGACCAGTAAAGAGCAAGCAAATGAATTGGCTTTTCGGCAAAAAGAGTCGGTTGTGTACGAACAGATCATTAAGGATTTGACGGAGGCATTGTCCAGCAATCTTCCCAATATACAGAAAGATTACGTCATTGGCAGAGCATCTAAATCGGCCATTAATGCAATTTTGGGTCAAGTATACTTAACGTTGGGAGCAACGCAGACGTCGGGGAGTGCAGAAAATTTTGCGAAGGCAGAACAGTACCTCAATGCGGCCTACCAAATGCGAACTTTTGGCAAACTGAACGAAATCCCCTATGCGGATGTTTTCGATGTGACTAAGAAGAATAGCTGTAAAGAACTTGTTTTTCAGATTCAGTACAAACAAGGTGACCAAAACTATAGCTCGAGTATTGCCCGTAATTACCAGGCGAGAGGAGAGACCATCAACTCACGCTACAATTCAACAGGTGCTGGTGAGGTAGCAAAACTAGATCTGATTAAAGATTATGAGCAAGACGATATCCGAAAAGGCTTCTCGGTAAAGTTTGCAGCGAATACACAGGTTAACGATTGGTTTGTAACCAAATTTAGAGATAATAGTGACGCTGCCGGTACCAATGGTTGGGGCGGAAACGACTGGATCTTGATCCGTTACGCCGATGTGATGCTGTTGTTGGCAGAAGCAAAATATCACTTGGGTAAAGATGCGGAAGCTATCGCGCTTTTGGATCAAGTACGTGAACGTGCAGGATTGCCTTCGTATGCTACTTCCATGTTGAATACGGCTTATCGTAGTAAATATCCAACCTTAAAGGAGGCCATATTGCATGAACGCCGTGTAGAACTGGCATTTGAAAACCAACGTTGGTTTGATTTGATCCGTAATTATAATGCACAAGAACTGGTGACTTATTTCAAAACGAAGAGCCAGGCTGATTATGGAAATGCTAAAATCTCCAATATCTCGACAAAAGATAGATACTATCCAATTCCTTTTGATGAATACAAGCTGGATCCGGCACGTATGTATCAAAACCCCGGTTATTAATCTGCAATTGAATAGATATGATAAAAAATATCAGAAAGATCTTGTTACTTACCTTGGGAATATGCTGCCTGCATATTTCCAAAGGTCAAGTAAACAATATGCCTGTTGGTCCACAGGATTGGCTGATCAAGAAGAATTATTATGCATCCTATTTGCTCTTAAAAGATCCTGCCCTTATACAGGAGCTCGTGGGCTCCAAGCCGGTAGCACAGGTGTTGGAAAAACGGTTCGAACGTTTTAACAACAGCGCCAGTTGTCCTGATCTCATGTGCTATTTGAATGCCTTCAAATGGCAGGATAACGAAATTGACCTGTTGGCAGAGCAGTTGGCGGAGCAAATTGGTCATAACAAGAAATTGGACCAGCTTGTTCAGGCTAATCTTATTCCATCAATGACCTATGGTGTGTTGCATCATGAAACGGCAAAGGCCTATTTTATGAAAGCCTTGAAACAGGATTTAAAAGCAATGAATTATGTGGTGGACGTCTATGGAGGAGGCAAAAGTCCCAATTACCCCAAGATAGATTCGATCTCTTTCGATGTAAGACGTGCGGCCTACCTTCATCTTTTGGACGATGTTCGCCAAGACATCCGCAAAGATATTCCAACACATAAAACGGCATTTTTTTTGACCATGATGACTGCTGTACGCTTGTTGGAAATTAATGAGCGATGGGACGCGGCACAACTGGAGCCGCTGATTGAACTCGAAAACAAGAAAGCTTACGAAGCGGTCAAAAATACCGACTTCGCAAGCTATCCCTATAGTCTGTTGCTGACCTTAGGTGCAGGCCCCGAGGTGTATGGACAGCCTATTAGTCCTGGTGGAATGTTACGTGCGCGAATGGCAGCCCGAAGCTACTTTGAAAAACTAGCCCCTTTTATTGTGTTGTCTGGCGGTAAAGTACATCCCTATAAGACTCGCTTTATTGAGGCAATAGAAATGAAAAAGTATCTGATCGAGGTTATGGGAGTACCTGAAGCGGCAATATTGATTGATCCACATGCAAGGCATACGACCACAAATTTGCGTAATACTGCACGTATTCTGTTGAATTATGGTTTTCCGAAAGATAAATACGCCATCGTTAACAGTAGTAAAGTGCACATTGATGCGGTGGAAAAGATGGGCGATCGTTGTATGCGTGAATTGGGGTATATTCCCTATACATTGGGTAAACGAATTTCAGATGTGATCATCGAGTTCAAGGCAAAAGAAGAGGCCTATACAATCGATCCTGATGAACCCTTAGACCCCTAGTCGACTAACTAGGCCGATTGCTAATCTATTAACTGAGCAGATCGGGGTTGTATATGGCTTATGGGAAGGCATGAAAAAGGTCCGTAGCGGTGCAAGCTACGGACCTTTTTTATTTTAAAACAATGGATTTTCCTTCTTTAGCCGAGCGTTTTGCCGCTTCCAGGATTTCGACCACAGTGACATTATTATTGATCGATCCGAGATCATTTTCTGGTGGCATGGCATCTTTCAGAACCTGTTCCAGATAGGCAATATGGTTCTCAAAATAGGGGACCGTAGTCGTTATATTTGTAGGTGGATCATTCTGCTGTTTGTATTTTAGAAGCTCTTTATCGTTTTTAGCGTAGAGCTGAGCTTTTGTGCCAAAAACCTGCAGATCTTTAACACTGTATGGCCAAGCCCAAGAAGCTTGAATAATACCTGTGCTGCCGTCACGGTAGCTTAGTATGATGGTGGCATTGTCGTCTACCTTTGGATAAACATCTGGCTTGAGCTGTTGTGTAAAGGCTGTCACTGAAATTGGCCTTTCTCCATTTTTGAGCCAGGTCATCAGATTGGCACCATAACAACCAAAATCCATCACGGCACCGCCACCATTTTTTTTCGGATCAGTAAGCCAGTCGAGGAAGTAATTGCTACAGCCAATTTCTTTAGGTCCTTCGTGCCCGTCTTTTACAAGTATGCGTGTGATTTTTCCAATTTCACCCTTGTCGACCAGCTGCTTCAACTGTTGATTACTTTTATACCAGGTCGTTTCGTAATTTACCAAAAAGGGTGTTTCGAACTGTTTTGACAAAAATGCAATACGTTTTGCGTCAGAAAGAGTCGTAGCAAGGGGCTTCTCTACCATTACAGGGATCTTAAGCGGGAGACAGGTCTCTGCGACGCGGATATGCTCATCGGTTGGATTGTAGGCAAGTACCGCATCCGGTTTGACATGTTTCAATAAGCTGGGTAAGTCATGATAGAAGATTGCGTCAGGTAAATTATACTGCGTTCGTATTTTGTTTGATAAGGTTTGATTCGGTTCGGCAATACCGATAATATCGACTTTTTTATCCTTATATAAATTTAAAAGCAAGAATACGTGGTCATGGTTGAGCCCTGCAACAGCAACCTTAAGCCGTTCACTGGCCTGTGCAATTTGTTGGAAGAATAGGAGCAGGAAAACTAGGCGGATAAGATGCTTCATATGTTAAGTTTAGTTATTATAAATATACCGATTTGTGCTGAGGATACCCGTTGTAAATCCAGGTTACTTTGCGGTGCGATTGGATGATGTCGGCCACAATGTCAAAATAGGTTTCTCCACGACCAGCTTTTAGCTCATCGAGTTTCTTTTGAAAATGCGTTTGATTGAACGGTGATTCTGCTCCAAGTTTACCTTGATAATACGCCAAAGTTGTTTCAACGCCCAATGACGTCCTGCTGTGTGCAATATCCTTCCAAACAATGCAATGTGAAGCTGCGTCTTTGAAGGTCCCAAATCCACCGTAAAGCAGGTCGTCAAAGCCGTCTAGGCTTCCTATCTTCCAGCTTTCGCTGGACATGTAGACGGCATTGATTTCTTCGTAAAAACTTGCAATATCGTTGATGTTACAGCCATCAATCACAGCCACGCCGAGATCGGGATTGCTCCCCACAAGTTGCTTAAAATCCGTCCAGAGATCCTCCCCAAGAAAAACTGTTCCAGCAGCTTTGTTTTGCCATTTGTTCAACAATTGAACGAGTTCGGTTCTAATGGTACTGGGCTGATAGGTCAATGAACACAAAAATGACCTTAATGCAGTGCCATCCGAATCACTGACCAAAAAATGAGCAAGTGTACCGACCAATTTTTTTTCATCTGTTTTCATCTCTGACCTTTATTTTTAATCGTCTAAAAATAGCCTAACGAAATCGTTTGCGGTTTTTTAACAAAAAATCCTATACATTTAACGATACATTTAAGGATAAATCTAATGTTATGATCTACCGATTTACTTGCTATAGTATATTAACTCTTGTGAATATACTCTTTAGGTTTGGGATTCCTGTATTCGGACAGCAACATCCTAACGTTATTGTCATCCTGAGCGACGATGGAGGTTACGATGATTTTGGTTGTTACGGCGGTAAGGAGGTCTACACTCCAAATATTGATGCACTTGCGAAAAATGGCGTGCGTTTTCAGTCGGCCTATGCCTCAGCTTCAGTATGCGCTCCTTCTCGGGCGGGCTTACTTTCTGGCCGCTACCAGCAGCGCTTTGGTTTTGAACATAATATTTCGAAACGCCCGACTGCGGGTGTCGCACAGGAAGATATCGGAATGGATACGCAGGTAGCCACCATTGCTGACTTCATGAAGTATAACGGCTATAAAACTGTAGCGATTGGCAAATGGCATCAGGGGGATGGTCCACAATTTAATCCATTGAAACGTGGGTTTGACCATTTTTATGGTTTTATTGGTGGTGACCGGCCTTACTTCCCAATCCATGGAGCCGTGAAGCCAACGCAGCTGCTTTATGACGATCGACGTATAGTCCCCGAAGACTCAATTCATTATTTGACTGAAACATTGACCAATAAAGCAATTGCGTATATTCAACAGTATCGAAGCCAGCCTTTTTTTATGTATTTAGCTTTCAATGCTGTGCATACACCCGTCGAAGCACCCCTGAAGACTATTGATAAGTATAAAAATGTAGCTGATCCATTGCGACGTGCTTACTTGGCTATGCTGGATAATATGGATGAAAATATTGGACGTCTGATCGAACATTTAAAGCAAGAAGGACTTTATGAAAACACCTTAATCATTTTTATGAATGATAATGGTGCGGCAACAAATAATGGCGCAGACAATGGACAATTGCGTGGTTTAAAAGGATCGAAATGGGAAGGTGGAATTCGGGTTCCCCTTATCATGCAATGGCCAGCCAAGCTACCGAAAGGGATAACATCAGATGCCATGGTATCGGGAATGGATATTTTACCTACCAGCATCGACGCAATAAAAGGGAAGAAAATCCAGGGTCAGCAAATCGATGGCATCAGTTTACTCTCTTCCTATAAGGATGTGAAAAATGGACACGACTATTTATTCTGGCGTCGAGGGATTGCACGTGCTGTGCGACACAAAGAGTGGAAACTGATTGTGGTTAAAGATGATCCGATATTATTGTTCAATCTTAGGGATGACCTTCGGGAACAGCATAATCTGGCCGCTAAATACCCTGAGCATGTAAAGGAGATGCTGCATAAACTGACGGAATGGGAAAAGGGACTGGAGAATCCCAAATGGCTGAGCTCCGTATTGGATAATGATCAAAATCAACTGATGAAACACCGGATGGATGTCGTCGGACGAGCCGCAGAACGACAATATCCTTAAGTAATGAATACTAAAAACAGATGAAAGGACTAATCCTATTTTTATTGTGCTTTGCCTTGGTTACGGCAAAGGCGCAGAACAGTGATACGTTTGTGCGTATTAAAAAGCATGTATACGATGATGAGTTAAGTGGCCCATTGCCAAATGCAGATAAAACGTTAAGCCTATGTAATAAACTGCGTACTGACGGTACTTGGGCAGATATCGATTACAGCAGTAAGTCAATATCGCTTTGGCCTCCGGGAGAACACTTGGATCGGTTAAGGACACTTATTGTCGCCTATGTGTCTCCACAAAGTGCATCTTATCAGCAAAAATCACTTTACGATAAAATCCTGCTTGCCGCGCAATATTGGGCAAATAATCGTTTTGAGTCTTCAAATTGGTGGCATAACGAGATCGCTTCGCCAAAAGCCATCGGTGTCTGTCTTATTCTGATGAAATTTGGAAAGGAAAAAATTCCTACTACACTAGAGACTCCACTTGTTGAGCTGATGAAGCGTGGTGATCCTTACACAAAAACAGGGGCGAATAAAAGTGATATTGCCATGCACTATTTTTATCGTGCATTGATCTTGGAAGATGAAAATCTTTTAGCTGCTGCTATGGAGCAGCTGCTTTTTCCGATACAGCTCGTGAATGGCAAGGAAGGACTGCAATACGATTTCTCTTACTTACAACATGGCCCTCAATTATACATTGCAGGCTATGGGGAGGAATTTCTGAAGGGGATCTCAAAAGTTATGGCCTATGTGCGCGAGACACCTTATGCTGTAGACATGAAGAGACTCGGCCTTTTTGAACATTTTCTTACAGCAACCTACCTGCCAATTATTCGTTCGCGCTATATCGATTTTAATGTACATGGTCGCGGGATCTCACGCCCCAATATCTTGGAAAAAACACAGGAAACGGCCATATTACAACAAATGAAGTTGATTGATCCCGCCAAAGATGCCATTTGGAATAAAGCGCTAGCGAAACTAGATAGCGTCCAGCCTTTTGACGCTGAGAATATCGAGGCCCACCGGCATTACTGGAAAGCTGACTACACGACTCATCTGCGTAAGCAATTCCATTTTAATGTTCGATTGGCCAGTAGCCGTACCAATAAATCGGAGTCTGGAAATGGAGAAAACGTTCTTGGGCGCAATATGTCAGATGGTGTGACCAATATTCAGGTATTTGGACCCGAATATTATAATATTATGCCCGTATGGGAATGGGATAAAATTCCTGGAACGACAACACGAGATTATCTAGGCGACCTGGAATTGAAAGAACAATGGGGAGCACTTGCTGCAAATAACTTTGCGGGCGGCGTAAGCAACGATAAGACAGGGGCTTCAGCTATGTCGGTCCAGTACGATGGGGTCAAGGCTCAAAAAGCCTGGTTCTTTTTCGATCGGGAAATTGTTTGTTTGGGTGCTGGGATTCATTGTGCTGCGCCAGAAGCTGTGGTAACAACCTTAAACCAAACTTGGCTGAATGGACCCGTTGTCTGGAATGGAAAGGAAATGTCTGCGCTCGATTCAGTACAGAGATCCGTCAAAGAAGGCGATTTTATAACCCATAACAATGTTCTGTATTATTTTCCAGCAGCTATGAACGTCGGATTGACAACCAAAGATCAGGTTGGTTCCTGGTACCGGATTAACCGTTCCCGTTCCAAAGATGTTGTACATGGAAAGGTCTTCAAGCTTTGGTTTGATCATGCTGTTGCTCCGAACAATGCGAGCTATGCCTATATTGTTGTGCCTGGCACTAAAACTGTTGATACAAAAACAATGCGGGAGCTAAGGATTTGGCAGAATACACCAGATATACAGGCCGTGGAGCATAAAGGGAGCCGGATTCTACAAATTGTTTGTTATCAAGCAGGAACCTACCAAGTTGGCGATTGGTCTATAAAGCTCGATCAACCTGCTATCATGCAATTGAACCTACGAGAAGCAACTAGCATGCAGCTTGATGTGGCAGATCCACTGCAAAGAGCCAAAACAGTGAAGGTTCTGCTCGTCAATAAACAGCTTCGTGTAAATCAATCGTTGGAGGTTTCGCTTCCGCAGGGCGAATACGCCGGAAGTACTGTAAGTAACCGAATCGCGATCGGGAAGAAATAATCCAGATTCAATTGGAAAGCTTATAAAAATACAAAGGGGAGATATTTAATATCTCCCCTTTGTATTTTTATTTTTTGAGCTGCTCCAACCGTGTCAAACCTTCCAGATAATAATAATCTGCATAGGTCAGTGGAACATCGATTTCCGAATGATGGGGTAAGCTACCCACACTATGCTGCAATAAGAAACCGCCATTGCTTGCATATTTGGCAAAATAGGTACTTCCTGATAGTGTTTGCAGGCTTTCCTGAGCAAATGTCAAATAGGATTTGCTTTCGGTGCCAGTGGTCAATGTTGAGAGTTCAATCAGTGCAGAAGCAACAATGGCTGCAGCTGAGGCATCGCGCGGTACAAAATTCAATTTCAAGGAAGAAAAATCAGCATCCGATTTATACCCCTGCTTTCCGGCATTAAAATCCCAATACGGAATTTTATCTTTCGGAAGATTCGGATGGGTCATGTAAAACTTCGCCGCCGCTTTTGCCGTTTTAAGAAATTCTGGTTTTTTGGTCTCCCGGTACATCATGGTAAATCCATAAATAGCCCAGGCTTGACCGCGTGCCCAGGTTGAATTGTCGGCATAGCCTTGGTTCGTTTGTTGGTGGATAGCATGGCCATTACCATCGTAATCGACAACATGGTAAGTACTGTAGTCTTTACGAAAATGGTTTTTCATGGTTTGGGTGGCATGACTGATAGCCACATCCTTATATTTGGTGTCTCCAGTCAAGTCGGACACATAACACAGCATTTCCAGGTTCATCATGTTGTCGATAATAACTGGATATTTCCATAGGGTCTTGCCGTCCCAGGACTTCTTCTCGTTCCATGATTTGATGACGCCCACCTGCGGATTATAACGTTTAAGCGCAGTATTGGCCGAATGGATGAGGATATCCTTGTAAGCGGCAACCTTTTTGGGATCTTTGAGGTATTTAATGGCATTGCCATAGGAACAATACATCACAAAACCAATATCATGATGTTGATCAAGGTCTTTGGCTTTTTCAAGCGCCTCTGTCCATTTGATCGCCGCAGCTTCGGTCTCTTTATTATGGGTATGGTTGTAGATATACCACAGTGACCCTGGGAAGAAACCGCCGGTCCAATCCCATTCGTCTGTCCCTACCAGTTTTCCTGCAGGACTCAATGTGCGTGGAAATTTGTGCTGCTTTTCTGCTGCTTGTTCTAAAAATTGATATTGTTTTTCTGCAGCTTTAAAACTTGTGTCAATAAAGCTTGGTTTTTGATCTGTAAAACTCAGTGCAATCAGACTGGATGTGACCACAAAAAGTGCTTTTAGACCAGGTTTTCTTTTTTTCATAACGGCTTATATTCTTAGTAAGTTACATAATAATCTCGATTCTTTTTATTTTATAGCCTCTTGGCGAATCGTAAAGGTGTATTTTCCAGCGGATTTGATGCTTTTAGCGGTGAGTTTGATACGATAGAGTTCCTTACCCCATACCTGACTCAAACGGGAGTCATCCTGAGGAATGACATCATAGCTCGCTGTGAACTGTCCGGCATCAAAGTGTAGGGTTGCGTGCCCATTATTGAGGCGGATTTCCCCTTTGCCAATTTTTGGTTCCTGAGCAACCAGAAAATGGATAATATTGGCCTGCTTAGGACCTGTGATTTTAAACTCATCCTGAATGTCCAGCCCGTTTTGTACGAGGGTGTAACTTCTATTCCAGTGTTCAACATTCGCCGACTTCGGATATGCTTTTCCAATATCAAGTTGGAATCTATTTTGTGCAGGCAGAAATGCTACATTTTCAGCTTTATATTCCTTTCCAAAAGATTGGTCGGCTCCATTGATCATCGGAACATTATGGTAAGCACTCTGCATCGTCCAGATACTGTATCTGTCATCGCTAAAGGTCTTTTTGGTATAGGTGCCGACACCGGCATCAATGAACAGTGGTTGTTGATCTTTGTATAAGATAAAACTCCCGACATCGTTATGGTTGTGACTTTCATTATTGAAACCACCTTTGGCGGCAAAGAAAAACGGACCCTTTTTGAGATATATAAATTGTGTTTCCGGATACCACTTCGCATTATTTTGAGGGAGCGCAGCGGTAACACGCTCTAGTTGTGGATAGCATCTCAGGTCTTCGAAGGCGCGAAAAATATCCCTTGAAGGTTTGAAATTTGCAGTTTTGTCGCCGGTATTTTCCATATATCGGGCAAATTGCATCATCTCGCTACTATTGACATCCTGTCCATAACGGTAGATCAATAGTGGGTCGCCGCCCCCTTTTGCCGAAGCGTCGGCAAAATTAACTACCCATTTATCTCCGCCAATATAGGATTGTGCAATGTACTCGCCCATATCGCGAATTACAGGTTTATCAAAAATATTGATCTTGCCCTTGGTGGCCAGCGAAAGTATTTTTAAATAATCGTACAGTTTGCCCGCAGCATGGCCCCAATAGGAGGGACCCTCTTCGCAGGCACCGTCTGTTTTGACATAATTGATAAAGCGATCCACAGAAGACATTGTCTTATAAATTCCCGCCAGTTGTATATCGGTATTGTCCTCAACCAAAAGCAAGGCCGTAAGAACATTAAAGTTACACCATGGATTCCAGTTATTGACCAACTGTCCTTCCTTGAGTTCAAATGCCTGCCACCACATGTCGTTACGATCCAAATAGGGCTGTATAATGCGTTGTTGGATCTGTTGTTTTAGACGGGTACTGATTTCGGGGTTTATCGTATTGAATGTATCGCGGAAGAAATAATGAACCCAGGAGAGGAGCGAGCCTACATCACCGGCCATCAGATCGACTACTTGTGTGCGCTCTTGCGGCAATGATCGCTTACTGGACTGAAAGGCCCCAAGGTGTGCCGAGAGAGACCATGTTGCCATTTCCGTCAATTGCCAACTGCCGTTTAGGATTTGGTCAACAAAGCGCCCCTGTCCTTCTGCAAGCTCCGCCAACAGTAGGTTGGTCAGCGCAGTACAATTTTCGTTCATTGGCTTTTCCATTATGCTGCGGTTGCCTGAACGCTCATATTCAAGGTAGTCGGTTGCTTTGACGACCTGCCATTGGTAGCTAAGCGCTTCGTTCCCCTTTTTTATAATACGCTCTTTAAAGGGAGCCATCAGCTTATCCCAGGCTAAACGGTCGGAATAAGCCGGGTAGGGAACCCAAGATTTGTCAATGCTTAGGCTGGCTTTCAGGTTCTCCTGTTTAAAAGCTCCTGTTAGCAGGTTCAAATCTTTCCCTAGCAGTCTTTGGAAAGAAAAACTGCTAAGGAAAAATAGTAGGATTAAATAAATTCTCATAATTACCAATCTTGATTTTGTGGTAGTAATGCCGGGTTCATTTCAATCTCTTGCCCTGGTATTGGCCAAAGCTTATGACGGCTTTGGTAACCACGCGTAACGAGATTGTCTCCGGTAATACTTTTTTCGATGTAGTCTTTGGAGAGGCTTTCCAAAAGGTTCCAGCGCTTAAGATCAAAATAACGCCATCCTTCACCTGCTAGTTCTACGGCCCGTTCGTGCTGGATACGTTTGCTCATATCGGCTTTGCTACCGACAACCAAAAATGAGCTGCCACTATTTAGCGCTGGCATTTTAGAACGTGTACGCACTTTATTAAGCTCAGTAATCGCTTTGTCCAATTGATTGGACTCGTTGTACGCTTCGGAAAGCATCAAAAGTACATCGCCCAAACGTATAATAGGGAAATTGATCGGTGTATGTGCACGATCGGTAATGGCGCCTTTTAGGTTCCCTTCAGGAACAAATTTCCGCCATAGATAGGTGTACCAACCCCGATTGTTGCGGATCTGACCAAAGTTTTCGTTTACACCGGTTGCCAATATCAGCTGCATATCTCTTTCTTTGTTGGCATTCCATCCTAAGTAATGCGAATAAGGTACGATCAAGGTTTGATTCATCCGAGGATCGCGATTGGCAAAGATCTGACGAAGTTTTGCTGTATCTGGTACTTTGGTAAGCGTGCCTCCAGATTGCGTAGACTCCATCGCCTGTTTTTTGACCGCATTATCCGTTGTATAGTTGGGGAAATAATCATTCCAGTTAAAGGGGCTTCCATCGCGGTTTTCGTAACGGTCTGCAAGGCGTGTGCTCGGCATACAGTTGTTCCAGTCACTACCAAAGGTTGAACGCGTTCCCATATAGAAGGCCATGGGCATACCATAAGGGAAGCCCGTACCACCCATATTCTGAATGGCAAAAATCATCTCCGGCGATTGATCACCATCCATGGTGAATAAGGTCGAGTAGCTTGTGCTTAAACTATAGCCATAGGTATTGGTCTTGTTGTAAACAATCTCTTCAAAATCCCGGATTGCTCCCGCCCAATCTTTATTGTAAAGGGCTACTTTCCCTCTCAAAGCATACGCAGCTCCTTTGGTGACCCGGCCATAATACTTTGCATCATAGCTTACCGGCAATTTTTCAATTGCATAGTTCAGGTCATTGAGGATAAACTTATTGACATCTTCTACCGAAGACCGACTGTTTTTAAGATCAGCAAAATCTTTATTCAAGTCGACAGTTTCATCGTATATCGGCAATGCGCCATATAGATTGGTGAGCTGGAAGTACATGAGCGCCCGTAAGAACTTCGCTTCTGCAATAAAGACCTCCTGTTTGGCCTTGTCTATGGTCATAGGCTGGATATGCGCGATTGCATGATTACAACGTTGGATAAGATCGTAACCCGCTTGCCATCTATCCACAATAATTGACGAACGGTCCGTAAAAGTACCGCTGATTACTTCGCCCAAACCCGGAGGATCATAGCCCAGACCGATATCGGTAAGTCCATCGTAAGAAAATTGCAAGCCAAAGGTGGCTTCTTTTTTTAAGTCGTTATAACAGCCCAGTACGCCAGCTAAGGCCTGGTCTTCATTCTGCCAGAATGTGCTAGCACTTACCTGACTGTAGGGGTTGGTATCAAGCTTATAACAAGATGATAAAGCAATGCATCCGGCTATGAGTAGTGAAATCTTTTTCATGAGGTTTAATTAATTAAAAGCCCTATTCAACTTTTGTTCATAATTTATCTGTTACAGGTAGGGAACATATCCCCTGTCGCACACCTTTCTTCTTAAAAGGATAAGCTAACTCCAAAAACGGCCTGTTTCATTGTTGGATAGTTGGTCCCGCTGATCTCCGGATCGAAACCTTTATATTTGGTAATGGTCCAGAAATTTTCCAGCGAAGCAAAGACGCGTAGGTTTTGTACCTGTATCCGCTTGGTGATATCGTTCGGAATTGTATAGCCCAGCTGGATATTTTTTACGCGGATAAACGCCTTGTTCTGTAACCAGAAATCACTGTTTTTGGTGTTTCTTGTATCGGTATAAGGCAACAATCGCGGAAATTTTGCATCTGTTGCGCCTTCAGTCCATCGGCCATCAGCAATTTCCTGATTGATTTGATAGCCCCAGCGAACAGTAGGTGTGTAATAACCGTCTGTCCACACGACTTTGTTGCCTGCATTACCTTGCAAGAAGACCGAGAAATCAAAACCTTTATAATCGAATCCCATGTTAAAACCGTAGGTCATCCGTGGCGCTGTACCATGACCTACCGGGACCCGGTCATTGTCGTTGATGACGCCGTCGCCATTGGTGTCTTTATACAAGAGATCCCCTTTTTTAGGTGTACCATAGGATGCGAATGGATTGACTTTTTGATTGGTGTTTGGGTCGATTGGCGCATTATCGATCATCTGTTGCACGAGCTGCATATCAGCATCTGTCTGTAATATGCGGTCTGTCAACAGGATATATTGGGTATTGATGGCATAACCTTCCTGAAGTAAATTGGAACCGCTGATAGACTTGTCATTGCCTTTAAACTTGACCACTTTATTGTCAATAAAGGTAAAGTTACCGCCAATGTTGAATTTAAAATTATCGCCAATTTTATCGCGGTAAGTCAAATTCAGCTCGACACCATTATTGCGTACTTTCGCTGCATTGGTGCGTGGTATTGTTGCATTTCCAACGACAAGCGGAGCGGGTAGGTTGATTAAGATGTTGTCTGTTACTTTGTTGAAGACATCGATCGAGCCCCCTAGTTTGTAATTGAAAAGGTCAAAATCTAAACCAGCATTCAGGATATAGGTGTTTTCCCAAGTCAGAAGTGCATTACTCAATACGGTCTGCGCAAAACCTACGTAGAGCTGGTTGTTTAACACATAGTTTGTCGGATTATAAAGCGCTTGATATTCATAATTGTTGATGTTGGCGTTTTTCCGGAAAGATTCATCGGAGGTTCCATTGTTACCCAAGGCGCCATACGATGCGCGGAATTTCAAGCTGGGCATCCATTTGATGTCATAGAAATCTTCTGAAGAAACTTTCCAGCCAAAGGACGCTGAAGGGAAAGTTCCCCATCTACTTTTTCCGCTCATAAAACGTGATGAACCGTCTGTCCGTAGATTGGCTTCCAACAAATATTTGTCATCCCAGGATAGGTTGATCCGGCCAAAAAACGAACGCATAGCCCAATCGGTGATATTGCCGGAAGCTGAGGCATCCATAGTCGCCGCATTCAGAACGGTCAGGGACGGATCTACAAGATCGAGTTTGGATGCAGCAAACCAGCCATCTTTAAAATACTCCTGGCTGGCACCGACCATGACTTCATAGTTCAGTTTCTCAAAGAGCTTGTTTTTATATTTGGCAATTCCATCCATGTAATAGCGGTAGGATTTGATTGATTCGTTAGTTACCGACGAACGGCCTGTACCCGCTGAGGCAATTGTATTTGTCAAAAAGTTCCACCGGTCATTGAACACGGGTTGGGAATAGACGAAATCATCATCATAGGTATAGGTGTATGATCCCTCGATGGAAAGTCCCTCAATGGGTTTCAGTTTTCCGTAGAAGCGCGACACGAAGCGGTTTTTGTTGATGTTACCTTTCTGCGCATAAAGGCGGTGAAGTACGTTGTTGGACTGCGGGTCATCTTCCGGATTGTTTGGCGAACCAAATCTTCCATCTGGAGCACGCAGTACCATTCCTGGAGTACTTGCTGCGGCAAAAGTAAATACATCATCGATGATGTTGGTCCCAATATCTGTTTTGGAAACGACACCATTGATGTTGGCTCCCAACGTTAACCAGGGTTTTACATCAGCTTCTAGATTGATACGTCCGGTATGACGTTTATAGGTTGCCTGTTCGATGATCCCAGGGTTGTTGAGGAGACCATAGGAGCCAAAGAATTTGATTTTGTCACTACCTCCGGTAAAGGAAAGGTTGTGGTTTTGGCTGATTTTGTTCTGGAAAAGATCCGAAACCCAGTCCGTATTGGGATATTTCAATGGATCCTGTCCAGCGTCCTGGCGCCAAAGGTCGATTTTTTCCTGCGAAAATATGGGCTTAGCATTTGGATCGCCATTGCGATAGCCTTCATTGATCAGCTCCATATAGTTGGCATAGTTGGAAACCATTCCAATGGTATTGGATGGTTTTTGACTCGAGAAATAATTGTTGTAAATAACTTTAAATTGCTCCGATTTACCCTTTTTGGTTGTAATGAGGATAACGCCATTTGCGGCTCTTGAACCATAAATTGATGCCGAAGCTGCATCTTTTAAAACAGATATGCTTTCAACATCTTGCGGGTTGATCAGGTTCATGTCGCCAATAACACCGTCGATCACGACAAGAGGATTGGCATTATTGAGTGTTCCCTGTCCACGAACACGTAGTGTTCCCCCATCACTGCCCGGTCTGCCTGAGCCCTGATTAACATATAATCCCGGCGCCTGTCCAGCTAGACCAGCTGACAAGGAGGTTACAGGTCTGCTTTCCACAACCTCGGACATCTGGATGGAAGAGACCGAACCGGTTACATTTTCTTTTTTCTGTGTACCAAAACCGACAACAACAACCTCGTCGAGTCCCTTGGACTCATTCTCCAAGGTGATCGTAAGCGGGCTGCCAGCTTGCGCCTTAGTTTCGATACTTTTATAACCGATGCTCGTGAAAATCAATGTTGCGTCGTTCTGCTGACTCTTGATTTCGAATGAACCACTTGCATTGGTCGATGTTGCTAGATTCGTTCCTTTAATCTGAACGGTGACATTGGCGATGCCTTTGCCATCTTTGTCTACCACCTTACCCCGAATGGTTGTCTGCTGCATGGCCAGTGAAAGCTTGCTGTTTGTTTTAACAGGTGCAAATGGAGTCGCTTGTGTTGTCAGGCTAGATACGACCAACAAGCAGGATAATGGTATTGCCGGATACATCCAACGATTCTTCGAAACGGATGTGTTCTTGATCTTGATCATAGGCTTTTAGATTTAATTGGTCTGAAAAATGAATTTTCTGTGAAGTGAATTTACAGTATTGATAGAGAACAATACGGACGTTTTCTCGCAATCGTTTTCGTAACAGCGATCCTAAAAACCGAAAGATTTTTGGTTAATATCTGTTTAGCAATGTAAGACTGCTCGTAGTATTTGGATCAATAGTTCAAAGGTCAGTGTAGCGTCTGTATGAAATTATCGTTTAATAGGGAAATTATGTAAGCCTATTTCTTTTCGTATGATGAATATCAAATGATGAATATCAAATGATGAATATCAAAAAAAACGCGTTATTGTTGTATCTGTCACTTGGAGCATATGCAGGCTATGCACAGACAAAATGGAATGTAAAAGCCGGAGTTGCCTTTTCAAATGTGGATGCTATACGTAACCGCCTTAGGTATTTCAGTTGGCTATCGGTTTTAGTAACTTAAAAACAGCGAATAATTAAGAGCGTTGTTGGAAGCATGAGCTCGTCTCATTAATCCAATCGTTTGTCTTCAGCGGCTGGTGTCTGGAGACAAACGATTGGAAATAAATCTTTTCGTTGTACTTGCTATTATTGCGTATTAGAATTCAATCCGGTAGTTAATGGTTGGAATAATACCAGTCCATTTTTGGGGTTCAATGATGCGTTTGCTGAAATTATAGTGTATACCCACAGTGTTCTCTCTATTAAGTAGATTCTGAATATCCAAAATAAACAGATGGCTTACTTTTTTGCGGTTAACCCGATAGCTCGATGAGAAATCAACACGTACGTAGGGATCGGCAGTCAGTGTATTGATGCGATCTTGGTCAATAACTTCTTCGTCCAGACGAAGCGATTCTTCTTCCAGAACAGGAGAGTACTTTCTTCCCCCGGCATAAATTAATTTGGCATTAAGACCGAATAGATTATTTTTACTCTTTCCCACGGTCCATTCTTTCCCCATCAGTAAATTTCCTACATAACGTGTATTGAATGTGGTATTATATTCTTTGCCATTGCGTGCTTTGAATTTGGAATCAAAGAAGGAGGTCGTTGCCATGAAGTAATAGCCCTTACTCAACGACTTCTCAAGCGTCAGCTCAATGCCGTAATTTTTGCCGGTTCCTTTATTGATAAGCTGACGGTAGTTTGATGTACCAATAGCTGCAATATCCGATACATTGAGTAAGGAGAAGTTGATGTCGGAATCGGTAGATACTGGGACATCATAAAGATGCTGATAATAGATTTCTGTCTTAAACCGGAGTGTTCTGCTTAGGTTCTTTTCGTAGCCAATAACAGCCTGGGCAGATTTCGTTGGCGAAAGAGGCTTGTTTGGCTCAAGACTTGTTTGATCGCTACTTTTGGCAAAATAGTAGACCAAGGGCTCCAGTCGGTTATATAGACCAGTCCCAAAGGAGATCGTTTGATCTGTGGTAACACGCCAGTTTAGGCCAAGTCTTGGCTCGATAGACCAGCTCTTGCTCAAGGCGAAGTAATTTGCATGTATTCCTGTATTTAGCGTTATTTTGTCGTTCAAAACTGTTTTTAACTGTGCAAAAGCATCATAAGTACTTGTATTCCCAGTTTCATCAATCCGCTCTTTCAATGCCGCTAGCTCGGTGTCGTAGGACAGCGCATAGAGGTCATAGTGTAATAAACTTGCATTTAAGCCCGCTCTAATCGTGTTTTTACTGTTGGCGCGATAGTTAAGCGTACCCGCATAGCGAAGAGCCGTATTCGTAAATTTGTCCTTGTGATAGAGGCTGGAAATATAGTCCCGTGTTAATGTATCTGTGCTATTGGAATTACGGCTAAGGGACATGGAAACAATATTGGTGAAATATAATCTGTCGTTTGCAATGTATTGATGTTTTAGTCCAGCACTCCCCGCGTTGAACTTTAAGTTTAGATCCTGGGCATCTGTTCGTTCCTCCCATTTTTCGTAATTACGCTCGGCAGTTTGTTGAAGTTTCCCCAAGCCACCTATACCGAATAAGGAAAAGGTTCCGGCTTTTTTTGTGGGAAATACAAAATTAAAAGAAAGGTCCTGATATTTTGGGACGCCAGTGTCTGAAACTTTTACACCTACTTTTTCCAGTAGACTCAATGAAGAATAGCGGTAACTAATCAAATAGGATGCGTCACTTCCTTTTTTGAAAGGCCCCTCTAACGTTGCTCCTACGCCCAGGACTCCGACGTTGAATGTGTATTCGCGTTTGTCGGTATTTCCTTTACGGAACCTAAGATCAAAAACACCTGCTGTTGCATTGCTGTATTCCGCGGCAAGTCCACCGGTATAGAAATCAGATTTTCCCAATACCATGGTATTGAGCATACTGATTCCGCCGCCTGCAGCGCCTTCGGCTCCAAAATGATTGGGATTTACAATTTCGATACCTTCAAGCCGCCATTGCAAGCTTTTTGGGGAATTTCCGCGAACAATAATTTCATTGTCATCGCCGCCGGCAGCAACACCTGGAAAACTCTGTGCCATACGGGCGGGATCAAAAAAAGCTCCTGCATAACGATTCGTTTCCTCAGGAGAAAAGGAACGTCCACTCGTCATTGCCATCTGGTTGAGCGGTTGTTTTCCGGCATTGGCATAGACGACAGCTTCGTTTAATGCATTTATTTGCGGCTCCATTTCCACATTGACCATATTCTCCCGTCCACTGGTGATCAGTAATTCCGTAAATTCTTCTGGTTTATATCCAGCCATGCGAACTTGAAGCTGTTGACGCCCAACCGGAACTTGCTGCAGCCGAAATATGCCCTGTGCGTCTGTACTTACAGACTTTGTCCCATCACTGGATGAAATGACAATTGTGGCACCTGTAAGCGGTAGTCTGGTATTTTTATCTATCACGGTTCCTTTGACAGTTTCGGTCACAACCTGATTTTTTTGCTTTGGCGATGCTGGTTGCTGGGCGAATGTAAACCCTGCTTGAAGCGATAATCCAATGAGTAAGATTGGCGATAGTTTCATAAAAGATTAGTTTTTATCTTTATGACAGCCGACTTTCAATTTACCCTTAGCTTTTACCGAATTTTTTGTTTTTCACCCCACGAATATGCATGATTCAACTTTTGTTAACATGTCATTACATGAAATTTATAGGTTTTACTGATAAGTAGTTATTAACATAAAGGTTGTTGATTACAAGTTAATTAACATTGTTGTTAACATTTTGGTTGGGCTATTTTACCCTAAATGCCTAATTGTAAAAAAATAGGAAGTCCGCTACGTTTTTAACAAAAGATCTGCTCTATACTAGAAAGTTAACATGTTTATTAACAATTTTTGGGACGTTTTTTTACAAATGCCAGGCGGAGTGCATTCAAATGGTGGAGTGCATTCAAATGGCGCAGTTTATTCAAATAGTAGAGTACATTCAAATAAAAGCTTCCCGAAAAATTAACATTTTGATAATCTGACGAACCTATCTTTGTTAGGTGAAAACTACCGAAGCCAATGTAGATAACCACTATGTGTTGCGTTTTAAAGAAGGTGACCCCATTGCCTTTGCTTATTTCTTTGAGCGGTATTGGGAGGATCTATACACCGTCGCTTTTCGTCATCTTCGGGAAGAGGATCAGGCTAAGGATCTCGTGCAGGAAGTATTTATCCATATCTGGGAAAAACGATTGCTCGTGAGTACTGAATACTCCGATATAAAATTCTATTTCCACAAAGCCCTCAAAAACAAAATACTGAATTACTACGCCTCGGAGCGTGTACGAAAACAGGTCCTGGAGAAATCAATGGAACGCATGGAAGCTTTTTCCAATTTGGATTGCCAGGCCTTTGCCAGGTATAAGGCGCTGGAGGCTATTGTGGATGATTCGATAGACAAATTGCCTAAATTGATGAAAGCAGTCTATCTAATGCGTTCTGACAATTATTCAATAACACAAATTGCCAAGGAACTCAATCTGGCGGAACAGACCGTTAAAAACTACCTGTCAGAGGCCAAAAAGATCATGCGGTACGAATTGACAAGAAGATTTGCCAACCACGATTCTGTATTTTTATTGCTTGCGGGTAGCTATCTCCTTTATGATTATTTAATATAAAGAACATATTTAATTAAAGTACTTTGCCCGTTTTGATCTGTATTAGTATAAAAATTAATGCAGGTGAATTTAGAACGCTTTAAACTTATCATAACAGATTATCTCGGGGGGAAATTGACTGAAGGGGAAAAAGGCCATGTTGACGACTGGTACGAGTCTATTTCAAACGACGACATTTCACCTTTTATAGATGCAAATCATCGGGAAAAAATCAAACAAGAATTATTTATTCGTGTAGGGATAACTGAAGAGCCTGCGAGGGCAAAGAAGGTGCCCAACATACCGATCAGAAAATTCTCCTGGCTTTCTGCAGCAGCGGCTATTTTGGTCCTAGGAGGCATCGGTCTGCTATTTTTACAGCACAACCCGATGTCGCTTTCTCGGAAGCGTACAGAAACGGTCGCATTACTGACGGAAACGGTTACGAATGCGGGCGAATTGAAAGAAATTCAGTTACCTGATGGCACATCCATTTTTTTAAACGGAAATACACGTATCCGCTACGATCGTAAGAATTTTGCATCAAATAGAAGATTCTTTTTAGATCGGGGGGAGGCATTCTTTCGGGTCAGACGGGATACTTTACATCCATTTAAGATAGAAACAGGCAGCGTCTCTGTTGCAGTCCTAGGAACATCATTCAACGTCAACAATTCGATGTCTACTAAACATGTCACCGTCGAAGTTAAAACTGGGCGGGTGAGTGTTCTAAATGCAAAAAATGGAGCAAACCATATTCTTACAGCAGGTAAGGCCGTCCGGTATAGCGTAGCTAAAAATGATTTTGAAACTTTCGATAGCGATGCAGCTTACATCAGTCTTTGGATACAAGGCGGTATGCAATTGAATAACATCAGCTTCAAGGAACTGAAAGAAATAATCTATAACCGCTTCGGTGTTGTGTTGCTTACCGAAAATCTGAATACAGATACATTCAATTATTCGCTTATGATACCGCATGTACAGTCATTAGATCAGGTGCTGAATATCGTTTGCAATATTCATCAAATCAAATTTAGGAGGGAGAAAAATGAAATAATCTTATACAAATAAGCTGTAGGGGGTAGAACAGCATAATTTATTTGCTCAGGAAAAGTGCTCATCTGGCAAACCGCTAAATCGACCAGTGAGCACCTGAATATTCATGTTTAAAACATTCATACAAATATATGTATAAAATAATTAAGCTTACCGGCCTTGCGACAAAGCTTGCGCTCTGCGCTATGGTCTCTTGTGCTGTAACCAATAGCCATGCTGGGGGATTGGAAAAGGTCAATCACGCTTACTGGGATAATATCAATATTCATTTGTCTAGTGGTAACGCCGCGCAGGCGGTACTGCAGTTGTCAAAACAAACAGGTCAAGCGATCGGCTACGATCGGAGTATGCTCCAATTAGATCGGATTTTAATTGCCGAAAAAAAATTCCAGAATGTGAGCTTCGAGGAAGTTCTTGCCTATATCCTGAACGGGACCAACATCAAGTCGAAAAGAGTATCCGGGGGTATTGTCCTTGTAAAAAATACGAGTAAACAAGAGTCTTATGATTTGAAATTGCAGCTTGTCGATCGCACAAAACAACCTATTGGAGGAGCTTCTGTACATATTCCACTGAGTGGACAGAGCGCCTTGTCGAATGCCAAAGGTGAAGTGACTATTCGATTAGCTGCCGGCGTATATGATGTACTGATAAGCCATGTTGGCTATGAAAAAAAAGAGTTGAACGATCTCAAGCTCGATGCCAACACAGCAGGTATACGTCAGGTGGTCTTAAAAGAAGATGACAACGAATTGGATGAAGTGGTCGTGACTGCATTGGGCATCAAACGGCAGGATCGTTCCCTCGGTTATGCTGTCGGTAAAATTAAGGGTGAGGATATCAATCGGGTCAATAATGATAACTTTCTGGTTGGTATGGCAGGTAGAGTACCCGGGGTTTCGATTAGTTCTACAGGGCCCACTGGTTCAAGCGTGAATATGGTGATTCGTGGGGCATCATCGTTAAGTACAGACAACCAGCCGCTATTTGTCGTAGATGGAGTGCCCTTGATGAATAGTTTAAATAATATTGGTCAGATCGGTGACGACAACAAAGTGGATTATGGTAATGCAATTGCCAATATCAATCCCGAAGATATTGACAATATCTCCATCTTGAAGGGGCCAAGTGCAGCTGCGCTTTACGGCTCACGTGCAGGTAATGGTGTGGTGCTGATCACAACCAAAAGTGGTAAGAATGCGGAGAAGATGACCATTGCTGTGACTAGTAACACAGTATTTGATATTCCGTATAAATTTATTGAATTGCATAACAAATTTGCAAGCGGTACCTTGCCATGGCGACCAGGCGACCTGCCCGGCAATTTAGTTATTGAGGAGGAGTCTAGTGTTATGGTAGGCCCTGCACTGGATAAGGGGTATAAAGCTGTCCAATGGAATAGCCCACTTGACGAGAACGGTAAGCCCATTCCTACGGAATTAAAAGCGTACCCAAATAATATCAAAAACTTTGTCCAGACTGGGGTCACAAGTACCAATGGGATTTCCCTGAGCAACAGAAGCGAAAAACTGGACTATCGTTTCTCGTATTCCAATATGGCCAATAAGGGGATTATCCCCAATTCGGATCTGTTCAGAAACACCTTGAATATCAATTCGACCATGCGCCTTCGCAATAGCTTGACATTGGGACTTTCGCTAGATGCCAGTAGAAATAACTCCAACAATAGGCCTGCAGGAAATCGGGGAACCAATCCGATGCAAGCGGCCTATGAAGTTGCACCTCACATCAATATTCTGGACTTACAGGATTATTGGTTGCCAGGGCAGGAGCAGATCCAACAGCGTTCACAGTCTATTGGCAACCACAATAACCCGTATTTCCTTGCTTATGGAGTGAATAATGCTTTTACAAGAGACCGCGTCTTTGGAAACTTACGGTTAGATTGGACCATCAAAAAAGATTGGACGGCCATGATTCGGTACGCAACGGATATCTATTGGGAAAACAGGGAAACAAAAATCCCTTACAGTTATACCAACGAACCCAGAGGTGCTTATGGGATTGTTAATCTGATGAATATGGAACAGAATATCGACTTTCTGACGGCATATACAAAGAAGATGAGCGACTTTCAGATCACAGGATCACTGGGTGGAAATTTGCGGTATAATCGTGGTAAATCCGTGCAAAATACCTCAAAGAATGGCGCTGGATTAATCACGCCGGGACTCTACACATTGGCCAATATCAGTCCATTAAATTTGGATTTCTACAGTACAATTTCTGAAAGAGCCATAAACAGTGTTTACGGACTGATCAATCTAAGTTACAGGGATATGGTTTATTTAGATGTGACTGGGCGCAACGACTGGTCCAGCACCTTACCTGTGAACAATCGATCCTATTTCTATCCTTCGGCATCCCTAAGTGTGCTGGCTAACCAGGTGTTTTCTTTGCCTAAAACGATCAATTTGGCAAAACTGAGAGCGGGTATTGCACGTGTAGGAAATGATACTTATCCCTATAATCTCTCCAATGTACTGAGTAATCCAGGTAGCTGGGGTGACGTGTTGCGGCTAACACGTTCGGGATCACTCTTGGTTCCTAATCTGAAGCCCGAAATTGCCACATCTTACGAATTTGGCTTGGATCTGGGTATGTGGAATAATCGACTGAAGTTTGAAGGAACCTACTATAAGCTGGAGAACAAAAACCAAATTATTTCAACAACACTTCCCGGATCAAGTGGTTTCAATTCGAAAAATATCAACGCCGGACTGTTAAGCAGCCGCGGTATTGAACTTGCTGTTTCCGGGCGACCTATTGCCAAGGAAAATTGGTCCTGGGACGTTGGTGTCAACTGGCATCGCAATCGTACCCGTATCGATGAGCTTTCTGATGGTGTAGAATTCTATACCTTTTGGACCGACGGTCGGGGTGGGGCACGTACCTATGTCGGGGAAGAGATCGGGGATCTGTACGATTCCAAGTTAGTGACCGTAGAGGATCAATCGTCGCCGTATTATGGTTTTCCTATTCTCAATAAAAATGGTTCTTGGCAGGCTGTACGGATCAATAATAGCCGCAACAAAATCGGAAATTTTAATCCCGATTTCACGATGGGCCTACAGTCAAGTCTTCGCTATAAAAAATGGACAATGAATATTGCCGCAGATATGCGCTTTGGAGGGAAATTTATGTCGCAGACCTATCGCTATTTCGAATCGAATCTAACCACGCAACGTTTTCTTGACCAAATGATCAACCCCAATGGGATGACAGGCGAAACGCTACGCAATTATTTGGTCGATAACAATCTTGTTCGCGTGCAAGGCAATAGGTATCCCATTGTTGGAGGACCAGGCGAAGAGTATGGTGGTTATCCGATCAGTGTTGGTGGTCTTGTTGGCAATTTTGGGGTGTTTAATCCTGGTGTTATCGCACAATATGATGATAAAGGTAATATCACAGGTTATACAGAGAATCTTGGTGGTGAAGGAACAAAATATATCGCTTATTCAGACAATTACCCTTGGGATTTTATGAATGCAGCGACATTTGATGCTTCTTTTATCAAGCTTCGGGAACTGTCCTTTAGCTATGATTTATCAGGAAAATGGCTGAAACGTCTCGGAATAGAGAATGGCAGTGTGGGAGTCTATACCCGTAACCTGATCTTATGGACCAAAGCAAAAGTAGGTATAGATCCGGAAATGGCCTTCCAGCCAGAAACTGGTGTTGGATTTAAACAGGGGATTGAGCGCTACAACGTTACCCCTTGGTCAATGCCTATTGGATTTAAAGTAAATGTGACATTTTAATATACGACATAAATGAAAAATCAGTTGAAGAGATTCACCATGGCTGTAGTAGGCCTTGGGATGGTATGGAATATTTCAGCTTGTAAAGATCTGACCGAACTTAATATCAATCCGAACGGTGTAAGTGAGGAAGATGCCAATCCCAATCTGTTATTGCCGACCATATTGACAGGAACAGCGAAAAAATACAACGAATTGAGTTTCTCAGATCTTGGCGGAGTTATGCAGCACACCCAATTTGATGCATGGTTCAATTCACATAATGACTACGAATGGACAGGAGGGATTCTGAGCTGGGATGCCTATTATGGTTTTCTACGTGACAATGAGCTTATGCGTAAACGTGCGGAGAAATTGGGGCTGGATTTCCATAAGGGAGTTTCGCTGGTGATGCGCGCTTACTTATTCGGATTGGTGACTGATCTCTGGGGAGATGCTCCTTATACCGATGCCTTAAAAGCGGAACTGGGAGATGCTGTATATAATTTTCCGAAATACGATAGTCAGGAAATGATCTATAAGGGAATTATCGAGGAGTTGAAACAAGCCAATGAACTTCTATCCCGCCCCGATGGTTCCTATGAGGTGCTGGCGAATGCGGATGTTTACTTTGGCGGAAAGGCTTCCAAATGGCGTCGTTTTGCCAATTCTTTGGCATTACGGTATTATATGCGTATTTCAGCAAAGTCTGCTGACTTTGCCAAACAGGGGATTGAAAGTATTGTTGCCAATCCCGATAAATTTCCAATTATTACGAGTACCACCGATGATGTATTGATGGATTTTGTTGGAAATAATGCAAATGACTCCTGGCCGTCAAATACGGTGTATGATGCCAGTGGAAGTAATTTTAGACGAATGAAAATGTGTGCAACATTGGTCGACCGACTACAGGAACTTGGCGACCCACGTTTGGCGGTTTGGGCCAGAAAGGTAGACATACCCATTGAGATCCGCAGCAACGAGCCCGCAGGTACAGATAAGATCGTCAATGGTGTTCGGATTGTATCACCGGATGTCGTCAAAGGTGTTCCCATGGATACTGATAAGGAGTATGTTGGACTGCCGCCAAGTGTATCTAAAAACCCTTCAGCCTACAACCTCAATCCAACGCCCGGGCAGACCTCGATCAATCCGCATGTTTCTTACCTGAATGATAGCTATCGTTCGGCGAAGGGAAGTTTGTTAAAAGCACGCTTGCTTTCTGCTGCCGAAGTTAATTTTATTTTGGCTGAAGCAGCCTGGAAAGGATGGGGGCTGCCTGAGTCAGCCAAGACCTATTATGAGCGTGCTATACAGGAATCGTTGGCAAGCTGGGGAAAGGGCGCAGACTATTCCAACTATATCCGTCAGAAAGGTGTGGCGTTTGAAAATACGCAAGTGCAGATCATCGAACAAAAATGGATCGCCAGTTGGTCAACTGCCGCACAGTCCTGGTTTGATTATCGTCGCACAGGGTACCCCGCTTTAAAGGCGGGACCCGCAGCCATTCGTACACAGCTTCCTGTTCGTGTACCTTATATGCAAACTGAAATGAGTGTGAATCAAAAAAATGCAGAGGAGGCCTTGAAACGTATTGAAAAGACAGCGTATTCACAGGCAGACAATGAAAATAGTGCCTGGTCAAAACCTTGGTTATTGCAAGGAACAAACAAGCCCTGGTAATTAGTAATTAAAAATTATTAAATAGAGTAATCAAATCGCTTATAAAATCAATATCACAATGAAAATCAAACATATTCTTCTTGCTGTAGTACTGTGCTGTACTTTATTGGAAGGGAAAAGCCAGACGGATAATAAAGCCAAACAACCTGACCGGATTACGTTGACCTGGTCCGATGAGCCCAGCAGTACGCAGTCTGTTTCTTGGCGGATCAATGCGGATAGGACCAAAATAATTGGTCAGATTACTGAAGAACAGAGCAATCCAGAACTTGAAAAAAGCGCGATTACAATAAATGGAACAGCGCTACCGCTCGAGCGAGGACAGCAAGAGGATGCTTATGGACAGGTAACCTTCCGTGACCTGAAACCCGGTACAGTTTATGCCTATCGCGTTGGAGATGGCAGCAATTGGAGTGCCTGGAACCAATTTAGGACTGCGGAGCGTTCAGGCGCGTTTTCATTTATCTATTTGGGTGATGCACAGAACGACTTACGTTCACGCTGGGCACGTGCCATTCGGCGTGCTTTCCAGCAGGAAGCGAATGCACGCTTTATTGTTCACGCGGGCGATCTGATCAATCGTTCGAATGCAGACGAGGAGTGGGCGGAATGGCATGAGGCAGCAGGATTTATTCATCAGATGATCCCTGCTGTTCCAACACCGGGTAATCACGAGTACCGTCGCGACTCGCTTGGGAAGCTTGTACTTGACCCGCATTGGAAAGTACAGTTCAACTTGCCGAGGAATGGCCCTGAGGGTATGCAAGACGCTGTTTACTACCTCGATTATCAGGATCTACGTATGATCTCCCTAAATTCTCAATTGATTATGCTCGACTCTACTGCAGCAGCGATACAGGAAAAGTGGCTGGAGAAAGTGTTGTCTTCATCACCAAAAAAATGGAACATTGTTGTCATGCACCATCCCGTATACTCTACGGCAAAAAATCGTGACAATACCATCTTGAGAGAACGTTTCAAACCTATTTTCGAGAAATATGGTGTCGATTTGGTCCTTCAGGGCCACGATCATACCTACGCTCGTGGCGGGCTGGGTAAAAAGCGGCCTGTCTATCTCCTGTCTGTAGCGGGGCCTAAGATGTACGAATCTGATTCTGAACGCTGGATGGAAGTTGCAACGTCACAAACGCAATTGTATCAGGTGATCAAGCTGACCGATAATAGGCTGTATTTTTCAAGCTACAAGCTGAATGGGCAGTTGTTTGATTCATTCGAGTTGTCGAAAAGGTAGAACTACATAGACGGAAGGTGATCCATTCAAACCGGATTACTTTCCGTCAATATAGGTGCAGGATTCAATCCATGAGGCGATTAAGATGTAACTGCGGCGAGATCGCCGGTTTCAAAGGTATAACAAAAAGAGATTGCAAAAAAATAGCTATACAGCAATGAAAAAGATTTTATTTTCTACTATCTTGTTGAGTATGATAGTAAGTTCTACAACCCACTTATATGCTCAGTCGAACGATTTAATAAAAAAATTAGATCAAAAAAGTTTACACGTTGCCGCACACCGGGGAGCTCATCTGGAGCAACCTGAAAATTCAATTGCTGCTATCGAAGAGGCCATTCGGCAGGGGGCTTCCGTGGTAGAGGTAGATGTAAGGGCAACCAAAGATGGTGTACTTGTGCTGATGCACGATAAAACAGTCAATCGGACGACAACCGGGCAAGGAGAGGTCGCCAAACAGACCTATGCCGAGCTTCAACAGCTTCACTTACGCAAAAAGGCTAATGGTGAAGCCTCGGATCATGTTATACCAACCCTATCGGAAGCTTTGCGCGTTGCAAAGGGAAAAATCCTTGTTGATCTCGATTTTAAAGAAGAACGCAAGGAGTTTATTAAGAAAACCTATGCGCTTGTTGAACAGGAGGGGATGGAAGACCAGGTACTGTTTTTTCTTTACGATTACAAAGACATGCCCAAGATTTACAAACTAAATCCAACGATTACGCTTTTTCCGAGGGCACGTAATATGAAGGATCTAACGTCCATACTGAAGATGAAATTAACTTCAATTGTCCATCTTGATGAATCATTTATTGATACCGAAAAACTTAATGCATTGCGCCAACAGGGCATTTATTTTTGGATGAATAGTTTGGGGGAATATGATGAAAAAGCTGAACGGGAAGGAAAGAGTGCATATCGGTCTTTTTTGGAGAAATATCCTTTTGTACGTCTTATTCAAACAGATCATCCTAGTTTGTGGCGCGAAGTGCTCTCCGGCTCTTAGTCTATTTTTATCTGTTTAGTTAAAAATGCTTGATTTTATTGTAGCGATATTGGTAAAATGATCGTCATTCAAGATATAACTAATGGAAACCACAATGAATAAATTATTTACTGGAAGTTTTGCTATTCTCTTTTTACTGACGAGCTGCAGTAAGGAAAATGAAGTGACTGCACCTATGGATGTTCAAAAACAGCTGGAAAGTTTTGAATGGAGCCCTATCGTGTCTGCGAAAGGGACGACAGACGAGCAATTGAAGCATAAACCGAAAGATTGTGAAAAGGATAATGTGTATACGTTTACATTTGCTGAACCAGCGAATAAGTTCACTGTCAATCGTGGTAAAGAACTATGTGGGGATGATAAGCTAACATTTGAAAGTTTGATTTTTGCTGAACTACAGCATCGCGCATTTACCTATGATAAAGAGAAGAAAAGTATCAAGTTTGCTGATAGTGATCCTTACCAAAGTTATGAGGTACAGCTTGATGCTGATCAGCTCATATTAATTTCGCGCAATAATAATCCAGCAGCATACGTACTACCAATTGAATTCTATTTTCAAGGTAAGCGAACGGCTGCAACAAAATAAGTAGTATATTTCCTTTAACATTCAAAATAAAGACGGCTTGCCGTCTTTATTTTTTTGTTCAATTCTGTTTTGATGAAGTTGCAATTGAATATTTCACATTAATTTTTTCTTTGTCTAGCTGTTTTGTTGTTGCCCAACGTGCAAGAATGAATTTCGTGGATGTTTGCCATTTGCTCTCCTCTACTTCAGTACATAAAGTAGACCCTATGTTAGGTTGCTTAGATGAACGCTGTTCAAACCAATGCTGCCGCCCTATGATTATTAAAAGAATTAGGAATCAAAATTTAACTTGATTATTTAGGCTAAATCGTTAATTTAGTGGTTTGGAAACCGGTTGCATAGATAATGTGAAATAATAAAACCGGATCCAATTAATGAAGAAAACTAGATAAATAATAATCCACTTATGAAAGTCCGTATATTACTTATGGCGGCAATGACGACATTGCTCTGCCCACAACTTCAAGCCCAGCAATTGCCCTATAAGAACAGTACGTTACCAATTGAAAAACGGGTAAGTGATCTATTGGGAAGAATGACTGTGGAAGAGAAAGTCGGGCAATTGAGCAAATTGCTGGGCTGGGAAATGTATAGTAAAAACGGAAAGCAGGTTACAATCAGCAATAAATTGCGAAAGGCAGTAAAAGAACAGCATATCGGATTATTATGGGCAACCTTACGTGCCGATCCTTGGACACAGAAAACCTTGCTGAATGGCCTGAGCCCTGTAGAAGCTGCGCGTGCTACAAATGCGATCCAACGTTATATGGTGGATAGTACTCGACTAGGGATTCCATTGCTGTTGTCTGAGGAGGCGCCACATGGACATATGGCGATTGGTGCAACAGTATTCCCTACGGCGATCGGACAAGCGAGTACATGGAACCCACAGTTGATTCAGGATATGGCATCAACAATCGCCATGGAGACTTATGCTGTGGGTGGTAAAAACGGCTACGGTCCTGTATTAGATTTAGCACGAGATCCACGTTGGTCGCGTACTGAAGAGACCTATGGGGAGGATCCCTATCTGATCGGTCAGATGGGAACTGCAATGATCCGTGGTTTTCAGGGTGAGAAGTTAGGTGAGCGCGATAAAATAATAGGAACTTTAAAGCATTTTGTAGCCTATGCTGCTCCAGATGGCGGCCACAATGGTGAGTCCGTATCGTTTGGAGAACGAAGCCTGAGACAGTATTTTCTGCCGCCTTTTGAGCGTGCTGTAAAATCAGGAGCTGGGTCGGTAATGACAGCATATAACAGTATTGATGGTATTCCTTGTTCTGCCAATCCCTGGTTGCTGAATGACATTCTACGTAAAGACTGGGGATTTACGGGGTTTGTCGTATCGGATCTATTGAGTATATCAGGACTCAATGGAGGGCACGCAACTGCAGAGACTGCAGAAGAAGCGGCTTCACAAAGTATACATGCCGGATTGGATGTCGATCTAAGCGGGACTGGTTACGGTTCAAATCTGCTTAAGGCTGTCCAACAGGGGCTCGTTGAACCTGCAGTTCTTGATACAGCAGTGGCCCGTGTACTGCGAATGAAGTTCAATCTGGGGCTTTTTGATCATCCCTATGTGGATGAAAAGTTGATAGCCCAAAAAGTCGCTACGGCACAAAATAAAACGGTGGCAAGACAGGTGGCCCGCGAGTCAATTGTTTTGCTTAAAAACGATCAGCATATCTTACCCTTAAGTAAATCGTTGAAACGAATAGCCGTTATAGGACCGAATGCCGACAATGCCTATAATCAGCTGGGCGATTATACTGCTCCACAAGCTGAGGGAAAAGTTCAGACCCTCTTGACCGGAATACGGGCGGCAGTTGGTAACAGTACCAAGGTTGATTATGTGAAAGGTTGTGCGATCCGTGATACAAGCAATTCCGATATTGCTGCCGCCGTCGCAGCTGCAAAGCAGGCCGATGCGGTGGTTTTAGTCCTGGGTGGTTCGAGTGCACGTGATTTTAAAACGTCGTATCAAGCAACTGGAGCAGCCAATGTTGATCCGAATACGGTAAGTGATATGGAGAGCGGAGAAGGATTTGATCGCGTTTCTCTGGATATGATGGGCGATCAGATCAAGTTGCTGAAAGCGATACAGGCGACGGGAAAGCCAGTTGTACTTGTTACGATTATGGGAAGACCATTGAACTTAAATTGGGCAGCTGAACATGTGCCTGCGATCGTGAATGCCTGGTATCCGGGACAAGAAGGCGGCCTGGCTATTGCCGATGTATTGTTCGGTGACTATAATCCGGCTGGAAGATTACCGATTTCGGTACCTCGTTCGGTCGGCCAGCTTCCTGTACATTACAATCATACAAAACCCAAACATCACGATTATGTGGAAATGTCGGCCAAACCATTGTATGGTTTTGGTTATGGGTTGAGCTACAGTAGTTTTGATTACTCCAATTTACAGGTCTCTCTGAAGGAGAATGGCAATGATTTTGTATGTATGGTGACGTTCGACGTGGCAAATAACGGCAAATTGGCGGGCGATGAGGTCGCTCAGTTATATGTTGTGGACGAAGTAAGTTCGGTCGTGACACCTGTTATGCAGTTGAAGCGGTTTGAGCGTAAAAACATTGCCGCAGGAAAGAAAGAACGTTATTCTTTTCAATTGACCAAGGAGGACCTCAAACTTTGGAATGCAGGTAACGAATGGAAGACAGAAAAAGGCAGGTTTAAACTTTTGGTCGGCGCATCTTCCGATGATATCCGGTTGAAGGGAGAAACGGTTTTAACAAAGGATTATTAATCCTTGACAAAAATATGAAATGGGGCGGTCCAGTTTTTTTGGACCGCCCCATTTTTTATCTTGCGAGTTGAAACCACCTACTGTATCATTTCAAACTGCTGTATTATTTTGAATATTGGACCCACAGCGATTTATATTAAATGCTAGACAATCTCTTTTTTACTGTACCGATAGCATGGTGTCTTAGTCGGATCTACTGGCGCTGTTTCTGTTCAAGAAAGCTACCTGAGCACAATATGCTTGATACTTTTCCTATTCCAGGTATAGGTGATGTGGATAAGACCGTTTGTGTCCTGAATAATTGTCGGATAAGAATACTCATCGTTCTTTACCCCATTTTCAAGGGTTAGGACATCTTTCCACTGTAAGCCATCCTTTGATATGGCGACATGCAGTTTTGTGCGTCCTTCCCACCAGTCGTTGCCAGCGATGGCCGGATTGAAGACGATAATAAATAAACCATTATTTAAACGAATGGCGTCGGTAGCTGAATTGGGATTGAGCAGGTTTGTGGCTTGCCAGGATCCCCAGGTAAGGCCTTGATCTGTTGAGAATGCTGCCATCACCTTATTTTCTTTACTTCGACAGAGCACCTGAATGCGTCCATCTGTATGTTGGATCACACTTGGCTGAATAACCTGGATACTGGTATCGGGGCGTATTGCGCTGACGGACCAGGAGCGGCCATGATCGCTGCTGATTTCCAGATGTGCTTTCCAAATTTCTTCTTTGGACTCCGTGCTGGAAGGGGAGAGAATCAGTCCGTTTGTCAAGGTGAGTGGTTTATTCTTGATTGGCCCCAATATACCTTCAGGCAATTGCTGCGCTGCAGACCAGGTCGTTCCTTTATCCAGCGAATGTTTGACATAGCCTTTCCATTCTCTGGGGTTGGGTCCTATTTTATAATACAAAGATAGGGTGTCACTGTGCGGGTATTGATAGAAGACAGGATTCCATGTTGGAAAGCGGTTGTCAGCAAGGATTCCATCTGCAATCTGTACAGGACGCTGCCATTGTCCATGGCTATATAGTGAACTCCATATGACAACATCGGGGTTAGATTCATGTGTACCACCAAACCAGGCTGCCAATAAACTGTCTTTTCCGATGACTTGAATCGTGGAAGCATGGCATTGTTGGAATGGAACCTGGCCTGTTTTAAAAATTTGCTCTGATACCAGGATCTGAGGTTTATACGTTGTACATGAGGATAGAAAAAGAAGGATAAATAGTGGAAATAGGTTGATTTTTTTCATTGGAATTTAAGGTTCTAAAAACCCCATAGTTTGTTGATGACTTATTTTCTTATTCCTGAGCAGAGGCTTTGGGAATATTGAGATATTCAGGCGGTGATCGGTAAATAATGACCTTGTTAAATGATAAAATTCCGTTGGATTATATCCAACGGAATTTTATATTATTTGCTTTGCAATTGAATTGCAGTAGCATAACTAAATCGTGTACTGGGGCTTCTTAAGGTAATTTGGTTACCACGTTGAGACCAGTCCAATTTACCTTTATGACCCAAAATAGCGATTTTCTTTACGCTAAAATTATCAGGTACTTGAAAGACGTATTCATTGGGTTGTTGGTAAGTATCACCTTCAGAAAGATGGAATACATTGACCACTTTACTGTCTTTGCTTCTTGTGTAGTAATAGTCACCTTGGTGATATGGAGCAATCGTACGTGTTGCAAACACTGCCGTTTGATTGATTTTCATCCAGGCTGCCAGTTCGTTCAAGCGATCGTATGCTGCCTGGTCATAATCTCCTGTTGGGCCAGGGGCTATGTTCAATAGGTAGTTTCCACCGCGGGAAATAATTTTTACCAATGTTTCAACAATCTTTTTTGTCGGCTTGTATTGATCGTTGGGCACATAGCTGAACGAATTACCCATGGTGATACAACTTTCCCATGGAATATCCAAGGGATGTTCAGGGATCGCTTGTTCAGGTGTAACATAATTTTCCCAGTTTCCAGGTACTGTACGGTCGACAACGATAATGCCGGGTTGATTTTTCCTTGCCATGCCACCAATGCGGTCCATGTCAATATTCTGATCCATTTTGATTGTTTGCTGCCAGTCAACAGATTTGTCAACGGTTTCTAAGGGGCGCACCTGGCCACCATCCAACCAGAGGATATCGACTTTGCCATATTCTGAGGTCAGCTCGTTGATTTGATTGTAGGTAAAGTCTTTGAATTTTTGCCAACGATCCGGATATTTTTTAGGGTCATAATTTACATTTCTGTCTTTTGGCGGAAAGTATGACCACCAGTAGTAATCGGAGTGCCAGTCCGGTTTGGAGAAATAGGCCCCAATTTTAAAACCGTCATTGCGGAAGGTATTGAAGATTTCTTTGGTCACATTTGCCTTTGGATTTGTGGAAAATGGCGTTTTGGAGGATGTAATTTTATAATCCGATTCTTTGGTATCGAACATGGCAAATCCATCGTGATGTTTTGTTGTAAAGACGACATATTTCATGCCGGCAGCTTTCGCGGCATCGGCCCATTTTTGTGGATTGAAATCCGTAGGATTAAAGGTGGTCTGTAGATTTTCGTAGTTCTTGAGGTATTCAAAATAAGTTTTACCATGTTCGGGTTTGCGTTGGGTCCAGCCTTCATCTTCAGGACAGATACTCCAGCTTTCAACGATTCCCCATTGACTATAGGTACCCCAGTGCATGAAAAGACCAAACTTCATATCTTGCCATTGTTCGAGATTTTCAATTACTAAGGGATCAGTCGGTTTTTGATAGCCATTAGATACGTTGTGTGCCTGGCCAAACGCTAGTGTTGCGCTTGAAGCAATCAGCGCAGTGGATATAATGGTTTTTAGTTTTTGCATGGATAAAGATAGTGAAAATGATAAAAAGAAGGCCACCTTAGGTGGCCTTCTTATAGATAGATGTAGTTTATACGTTAATTAACGTCCCAGAAAAGTTTGGTGTCTGGCGTATCTTTACTTTTTACTTCCTCATAATTTTTTGCATTGTATGTTGCTTCTGTTTGTGGCAAAGTCAACCTAACAGGAACAGTTTTCTGTCTATCGGTAGTAAATGTAGGGATTGTAAACTTCGGATAGTCCAAACGACGTTGCTCTGACCAGTTTTGTACAGCCTGAAAAAGGTTGAAATGTAGCCATTTTTGCGTAGCGATCAATTGGATTTTATTCGTAGTATTATCCCAATTTACAGCGGTTACGAAATCAGTAATTTGTGTTGCAGTAGGTACCGCAGCCTTAGCGATAGTGGCATCATCACTTTTCTGACTAATTTTTGTATACAGATCGACAGATTCTTTGAGTGCTGTTTCGAATACAGTTTTAGCTGCAGCATTGTTATTGTGTCTGCTATAGTATTCTGCTAAGAGAAAATTAACTTCCGATGCAGTGACCAACAGACCGGGAAGAAATCTGTTACGTGAAATAGTGTTACGATGTAAGAAGCTTAAAGTTGTTCCTCTAACTAAAATATTTTGTTCTGCAGAGGGGGCACTTTGATCAAGACCGATGTATACACCATTCGCTGTTGATCCTGTTTCAAATAATAGCTGACGTCTTGGATCGCTGATTTTATTCATTTCATCGATCATATATTTACTTGCTATGTTCGAATACCAACCATCAGTTTCAAAAGCACCTTTAATATCCTCGGACTTAATATCTGAACTTGTATTGAAAATATCCAATTGTGCATTTTCACTATTTGTTAGAATAAGTGGAAAAGTTGTTTGGTTTTCTACGATTTGAGCTAGTTCCGTTGCCGCTCTAGCAGAAAATTGAGAATTTTCAGATACGCGCGTCAACATCCTCAAACGAAGTGAATTACAGTGTTTTTTCCATAACGTAAGATCACCATTATTAATTAGATCCTGCGTTTTAAAGGTCGATGCAAAAGTTTGTGGAACAGTTATGGAATTAAGTTCTGTACTAATCGCTTTTAAGTCATCCAACATCGTTGTGTAGATATCCTCTGCTTTATCATATTTTGGATAGGAAATTGTATAATCTCCCCCATTGCCCATCAATTTACCAGCTTCCGTCCACGGAATATCACCGACCAAATCTACCATTTGTTGTGTTTGGTCGTAAAATAGAATCTTTGCTGCCAACGCCATTGAACGTTTTTGAGTTTTGTCTTCATCACTCAATGCCTCATATAGGCGAACAAATTCTTTATATTGTGCTAAGCCTGCGTAATATTTATTCCAACGTTCTTCGATTGCTGCAGAGCCCGGAACTAATTGATTCGCTTGATTTATGGATCCTAGATTCTGTATATATAAATTAATTGTAGGGCGTAATGTGATAAAATAATTTCCATATGTTGGAATGATTAATGCTCTAAAGTCATAGATCATTCCTGTAAATTGCTTTTCTGGCGTAGACTCAGAAACTTTTCCCGGATTTTCATAATATTCTCCAAATGAATCTTTTTTGCAAGATGTTATTGTCGATATGGATGCTGCCAATAGGCCACAAATAAAAAGTTGTTTTTTCATTGTCGTAAAATTTAGAAGCTAGCGCGTAGCATTAAACCATAGGTTCTAGTTGCTGGCGATGTACCTGCATTAGAAACGTTATTGATCCAGTTAGAACCACCTGTCATTTGTTCAGGATCTATATCTTTGATCGATCTATAAATGAAGAATAGATTCCGTCCAAATGCTGAGAGCTGTATATTTTTTGCTTTTAATTTGGAAGCTACAGAGGCAGGTAGACGATAGCCTAGCGAAATCTCACGCATTTTTATGTAATTATTTTTTTTGACATAAAGTTCGTATCTCGATTGAGAGTATTGAGGACCTCCCCAGTTGTAAGTGCCATTATAGTAGGTTGCTTGAGAGATAATATTGCTGTTGTTTGTTCCATCAGCGAGTTTTCCGTCCATCAACATACCATCGTGGTAAACAGTTTCACCATTAGGTCCAGTATTGCCACTCGTAGCTACCCCGATGATATTGCCACTTGCATCTTTTGTCTGATAGTAGCTTAGCCCACCATGTGCAGCATCCATGTAATTTAAACTTTCTTCTGTTAGACCTCTACTTGTCATCCAGTTTATACCAGTAGGCATGACACTACCTCCAAGTCTAAAATCCATCAAAACATCTAAATTGAAATTTTTATAGCTGAAGTTATTTATGAATCCTCCTACTGCTTTTGGCATAGCATTTCCAGCCTTTATCCAACGGTCTCCATCGATTTCGTACATACCATTAGCAGATACAATTTTGTTGCCGTTTTCATCTGTTTTAATAGGACGAACCATAATATCACCCATCGACTGTCCTACGTTGGCTACAAGCTGAGCAGCATTACCATCATAATCTCTCAATAATAATGTTCCTGTATTGCCAGGCAATTCTTTGACGACATTTTTATTCATAGAGAAATTCAACGTAGTAGACCATTTGAAATTCTCTTTTTGAATCGGAGTTCCATTGATTGCAAACTCCCAACCTGTATTTCTTAATGTACCCACATTGGCAAGGATTGAGTTAGAGCCTGTGCTGATTGGTAATGTATAATTCAAAATTTGATCTTTGATCAACCCATTATAATAGGTTATGTCAAATCCTAATCGTCCATTCAACATTCTAGTTTCCAAACCAAATTCTATCTCATTTTTAGTTTCTGGTTTGATGTTTTCATTTCCAAATTCTGTTGTCGGCACTGTTGTGTAGATAACAGATGCGCCACCGTCAACTTGTGATCCCAAAGTCTTTTGTGTGTAAGACAATGCGCTCTTATAGATATCCGGATAGTTACCTACAATCCCCCAAGAACCACGAAGCTTTGCATAGTTGAAAAACTCTGGTAAATGGAAGGCGTCAGAAAGAATAAAACTTGAATTTACTGACGGATAATAGAGCACATTATTATCTGGGCGCATAGTTGAAATTCGCTCTCTACGTATTGTTCCTTCCACATTCCAAAATTCTTTAAGATTGAAATTGACAGTTCCAAATAATGCATCTCTTAGCATGCGATTTCTATAATTGTACTTGTCGTTTCTCGTTGCTAAATTTAAAGTTGCATTGACATCATACCAATTTCTCACCGTCAATCCACCTTCTGTTTGATTTTGAACATAGACATCTTCTGACCTTGTAGCTGTATAACCACCAACGACACCGATTTTGATGTCTTTATTTATATTTTTGTTATAAGTAGCTAATAAATCGGTATAATAGATATTTGCATTTTGATTTCCTAATGAGAAGAATCCAGAGTTGCCAAATAATAGCGGTTTTTCGTTAGGCTGCTTATCTTCGGTCTTTAAGGAGGTGACGTCTGCTGAAACACGTGCTCGTAATGATAGATCATTGGTGACATTCCAAGTTGCAGTATATGATCCAATTAAGCGATTTGAGTATTCATCATATTGTTTTGCTTTAGAATTCCAGACATATTCCAAAACATCGCCACGGTATCCATTATAACGTATATTTTCCGCTGGAGTTAGGCTTTGAGCATCTGCTGCATCAATTACATATTTATATCCTAAGCTAGTCTGATATTTACCGAAGTACCACTCTGGATTGTCAAATGTGGAAATCATCCCACCAAAGTTGTTAATTAGACGGTCGGTCAAAAATGGTCTATTATGCGTATGCTGATTAATGAAATTTACGACAACATCATTTTTGAAATTTTTCCACAAGGTGAAACTTGCATTTAAATTGGCGATGTTTTTCTTATTATAAGATTCTAACGCGGTCATTTGGTTGTCTTGACGAGTCAAAGAGAACCTAATATTTGAGTTTTCTGATGTATTGCCAATTGCTAAATTGAAAATGCTATTATTGGGATTGTTGAAAAATTTATTATAGGAGTTTTGAGCAGAATATGGACGAACTTTACCATCCCAAGAGATAATATCTTTACCATCGAATAAAGGTCCGAAGTTGACCGTTGAATTCATTACACCTCTATTGACACCATTTACAGCAAGATTATTTCCATAATATTGAAACATATCGTCGGATTGCTTGTCATCTTGGTAAGCCTTTGAATATCCTGGGCCTCTTACATCTTGGAAATTAGGTAAATAAGCTATTTGATCATGCGTGTAGGTCGCATTGAAATCAATTGTAAATCCCTTTCCAGCTTTTCCAGATTTGGTCGTTACCAATACAACCCCATTCATCGCTTCAGAGCCATATAAAGCTGCTGCGGAAGCACCTTTTAAAATACTAATGTTTTCGATATCCTCAGGGTTGAGGTCTTCTAGACCATTTCCTCTAGCACGTTGGTCACCCCAATAATCTGAATTGTTGAAAGACGTTTGTCGCATCGGAACTCCGTCAATAATGACCAAAGGTTGGGAGTTTCCAGTAATGGAGTTTGTACCACGAATGTTGATGTTAATACCCGAAGTTGCTCCCCCCGGTGCTGCAGAAATGCGGACTCCTGGTGCTTTTCCATATAATGCTCCAGCAAAGTTGGGAGATCCGGTCTTTGTTAATTCTTTTGAGTCAACGGTACTCATTGCGTAACCCAGCTCTTTTGGGGCACGCTTGATACCCATTGCTGTTACGACAACCTCTTCCAAAGCAGAAGCATCTTCTGTTAATTTTATGTTTATTGTTTTTGAGGTACCAACCACTATTTCTTGGGACTTGTATCCGACAATGGATACACGTAAGACCTCACCTTGTGAAGCTTGAATTGTAAAAGACCCATTGGCGCCTGTTTGAGTACCTCTGGTTGTTCCCTTAACGGAAACTGTTGCGCCAGAGACTGGTCCATTAGCATCTGAAACTATTCCAGAAATGCTTTGCTGCGCATAAAGCGATGTAGCACTGAAAAGTGTACATAACGCCAATCCTGCAGTTTTTTTGTAAAATAGACTCATGTTTTAGGTATTTGTGTAAAACGTTAGTTAATAATGTTTGTGATGTATTTTTCTATGACTAATGCTGTTGTGCCGAGTTGCTGCGCTCTTTTGTGGAGGTCGGACATCTCAATGCTTGTTTTCTTCGATATTTTAGGAATGCTATATTCATTTACTGCAACTTGAATATGAGGCGCAAGGATATAACCGATTTCCGCTCCACGACCACTGATGATAATTTTGTTCGGATTGAGAATATGTATCAACGTTGATATTCCTTTACCTAGTAAGTACCCAATTTTTCCGATATTATTGATTGCTATCTGATCACCAATGTGAACGGATTCAATAAGAGCTTCAGCTTTGTTGTCATATTCTTCTACAAGTTTTTCATATATAGAGTATTCGCCGTTCTTTATATCCTTTTCAATATTACGGATGGCAGCGCTAACAGAAGCTTCCACTTCTAAGCAGCCTCTCTTTCCGCAAGAGCATAGTGTTAATTCGTCGGAAAGAGGGATGTGACTGAACTCGCCAGCAAAACCAGAAGTTCCTTTAAAGATGTCGTCATTAATAAGAATACCCAAACCTACCCCCCAATTAAGGTTAATGACAAGGGAGTGCGAGGAATCTTGTGCATTTCCAAATTTTTTTTCAGCCCAGGCAACACAGCGTGAATCGTTGTCAATTACTGCTGGCACGTTAAATTTTTGTTCGATGAGTTCCTTTATGTTATATAAAGGGGAATCACTGTTGTAGGATTCATTTAGCCCTGTTTCTGAATTGACAAATCCCGGCATGCTAATCCCTATGCCGATAACTTGTTTTAAATCAATGTTATTTGTAGAAACAAAACGATCTGCGGTTTTTAATAGTACGTTTGCCGCATCAGGATCTCTAAGATCGACCGGAAGATTTTCTAACGATGAGATGATATCCCCTTTAAGGTTTGATAAGGTAATTGCTGTATAGAATTGATCGATAGATAGGCTGACGATTGTATAGCTTAAATCTTCATTAATCATATACTGCATAGCCTTTCTTCCACCTGTCGATGCAGCATAACCTTTCTCAACTACGATATTCTTTGAAAGAAGTTCGTTGATTTGTTTGGTGACGGAAGGTATACTTCGTGAAAGTGAGTTCGCAATGTCTGCAATCGGTTGCATAGGCCGATAATACAAATTCCTTAAAATCTCTACGACCATTTCTACTTAAGCTTCATTAATGAGTAATTATTTGGTTTTTAATGTTTTCAATAATGATATTGTACTTTTTAATATCATTGGTAGTTGGTTTTTAGCTCAATTGCTCTACTTAATTTAGGTGTGCAGCAGTTGAGTTTTTCTGTGTTTATTTTTAGTTTATAAATAAAGATATAGATACTTTATTTTAAGTTCCAAATTCTTTTTAAAAAATTTAAAAAGAATTTGATAGATTCTTTATTTTTAAGGGAATGGGGCGCTTCTTTTGAATTAATAATAAGTGTAATTGTAACAAATATACTGATCAATATTGTTGTAAACTAGAAAAGCCGGCTCAAGGCCGGCTTTTCTATCTTTATAAAGAAATTATTTTTGTTTGGCCCACCATAGAGGTGTAAATACGCCATCTGATCCACCTAATAAGGATACCGCTTTATCATAATTTGCCTGATCAGCATTTCTAAATGATGAAGGATAGCTCGTTCTTTGTGGAAAGAAATCTACTTGGTTTTTTGTATAATTTGCACTTGTCAATTGTGGCATTGTTGCGATGGCTGTTTCGACAGCAGGGTTTTCAAAGAAAGGAAGGCCTAAACGACGTTGGTCATTCCATGCCTCAAGGCATAAGTATGGAAATGAGGCAATATATTTTTGCGTGATAATTTTTGTTAACTTATCATTCTTGATTGCTCCATTTTTATAGATCGTATTTTCGGGATACTTGATTGCGGCAGTTCCTGTAGCATTAGTATAACCGTCTTTGTACTTGACATTGAATGTCGCAGCAGGCTCCGTTGTATGATCATATTTTACTGAAGTTCCCACACGGTTGTAATTTTCTGATGCTAAGTATTGACCGAGGTAAGAAGATACTTCCCAGTAGTTAAAGTTTTCTGAAATACCTTTTTCATAGGCAACTTTGTCAGATATAGGGGTGTTCCAGCCTCTCAAAGCCGCTTCGGCAATCAAAAAATAACTTTCCCATGAAGCGAAGAATAAACGTTTTTGCGTGCTTGTTCTGAACTTTTTGATCATGCCTGGAATACGACCATTTTGTGCTCTAAGCACAATATTCGACGATTTAGCTCCCCATGTACCTGACGTAAACGCATTCCATGTGTATGAAGTTTTAAAATTCAGTGTAGTGCCGTCCGGTTTTTTGATTTGGGCATCCTGATTGCTAGCATCGGTCCAATATTGTGGATCGGATGTATGACCTGGAATAAAGAAAGCTTTGTATGCTCTTGGATCCATTTTATTTGGAATCCCATCTAGGTAATAACCTTGGCTTGGGTCATTTGACATAGTTGAGAAGTTATCCAGGTAACGGATACCAAAATCGTCTTCGTTTTTGATTTTGCTTAAAACTTCGGTTTCTGTAAACTGATCAGCAGTTTTGATGCCACCCAACCCAATAAATATATTGTTTAATGTAGCAGATAGTAGTTGTGTATTCCATGAACGGCTCATTACACCCGTTAGTGGATCCCAACCGTCTTTTTCCTGCACGCCGAAGTTTTGTGCAGCTGTTTCAATGTATTTATTCGTTTTAACAGCATCCTCAAATTCAGTTTTTGCTTTCGTTGCATCAACCTCTGATAAGCGCATTGCCAAACGCATACGCATTGAGTTCGCATAGCGGATCCAATTGTCCCATTTGAAACCGTAAGCGGCATCATAGTTTTCAATACCCGAATTGCTGACAGCTGGATCGATTTTCGATTGAGCATCTTTTAATTCAGTCAATAGATAATAATAAACGTCTTTTACAGAATCAAACTGTGGATTAACTCCTTGAAACCCTTTAGTCGGTATTGGTCCAAAATTGTCGCTCAACTCACTTAATAAGTATGCCCGCCATATCCTGGCCACTTGGACCATGTTTTGATTGTAAACTGCAGCAGTACCATTTTGTGTTTTCTTATCTGCAATTTCGATGGTTGCATTGGCATTATTCAACCAACCTGAAATACTTGACCAATAGAGTGAATTAAAGTCATCACTTTGTTGTCCAATATTGATAAAATTAAAGTATTGCTGGTGTGCAGCGGTTTTCCAGGAGTAAATAAATAAACGTTCAGCTAATCCGGGATCTTGTTGCGCTCCGATAATGGAGTTGTTCAAAAAATATTCTGGTTTGACTTGCTGATCATTTGCAGCAGTTTGGTCTATATTAATATCCTCAAGCTTTGTACAAGAGGTAGCTGCGCTTCCTAATAATATTGCTAGCGCTATTTTTGATAGTGTATTTTTCATGATAATTCAGATTAGAAGCCAATAGATAGGTTTAAGAAATAAGAACGTGAGGTTGGAAATGATAAATTTTCAAATCCAACAGCGTTTGAACTCATCGCATAAGTGGATTCTGGATCTACCCCATTTGCGTAACTTTTTAGCATTGCTAAGTTATTGACTGATACACCTACTTTTGCATTTTTAACAATGGATGATTTCAATAGATTTTTAGGGATAGAGTAATTTAATTGCAAATTTCTAATCCTAACATTGGTTGCATTGTATAAATTTTGTTCAGTAATACCTAAGTTGCCGCTAGCTCCAGATACAGTTGTCCAATAATCTTGTGGCGTAACTGCGACTGTACTTTTTTCGTATGCACCATTTTTTAGGATAACTCCATCAACAACAAATTTATCCCGACTTCCGTTAACAACTGTTTCGGCAGAAGAACCGCTAGCTTGTAGTGCACGCTGTGTTCCTGAGAAGAATTTTCCACCAAATCTGCCATCGATTTGAAAGCTTAATCCGAAGTTTTTATAAGTGAAAGAGTTGGTGATACCAGCGAGGGCACGTGCAGTCTGATCACCCAGAAGCTCTGCTTCATTAGATTTCGCTTGTGGTAAACCTGTACCGCTTAGGATAAGTTGTCCATTATAAGGGCTGTTTGCATCTTCAACGCGCAGGAATTTTGTTCCGAATATAGCACCATATCTTTGATTTTCAGCTGCATATATTGCGAAATTGTCATAGCCGCCCAATGTCATTCGTTTGGATTCAGGGTGTAATTCAAGAATTTTATTGAAATTGCGAGAAACATTGGCATTCAGGTTCCATCTAAAATTCTCTTTTCTGATTACATCGGCGTTTAATGTGATTTCAAATCCCTCGTTAAGAATATTACCTGCATTGGCTTTGAAAGCTCTGTATCCAGATAGGTTGTTCATTGGGATATCAATCAATTGATTTGTTGAGTTGTTTTTATAATATGTTAAATCCAAGCCAACTCGATTGTTGAAAAATTTAGTCTCTAAACCTACTTCAATTGATTTTTGAAGTTCATTAACTACGTTCTCATCATAAAGAACATCTCGTTTGGATGCAGTTGTATTATTATTAGGGTCATTACCAATGATATAAGTATTATATAATTGGTATGCGTCCATGTCGCGACCTGTTCTTGCATAAGATGCTCTCACCTTTGCAAAGTTGAACCAAGAAGGCATGCTTCCAGATTTATTGATCAGGTCGGAGAGGACAAATGAGGTGCTTACAGAAGGGTAAAAATAACTGTTATGATTTGGGTGTAAAGTCGATGTCCAGTCATTTCTTCCTGTGAAACTAACATACCAAATATTATCATAATTGATGTCAATGTTACCATAAATGGAATTAATCTGTTTTCTATTGATACTTTCAGTAATACCAGGATTGCCAATATTGTTACCAATAGTAAATAGATTAGGTACCCTTAAATTGCCTGCACTAGCGCTTAAGGAAGTACGGCTACGGTCCATGATCTGTCCATAAATTGCGGCACTACCACCCCATTTACCGAATAGATTGTCTTTTCTTGCCTGTAAACTTGCGATATAATTGTTCTCATAAAACTTGTCTGTACCTGTACCATACGAATTGTTTATATGAGATCCTGTATATGTTTTATCTTCGTATTTTGTCGAGTAGTTATCAGAACCCACACGTACATCAGCACTTAACCAATCATTAAAGTCGTACTTTACAGTAGCGTTCATCAAATAACGATCACGGGTATCACGACTTAATTTATTGTTGGCCGCCCAATAAGGGTTAATTCCTGAATCTTCCAAATACCAACTTTGTTTCACACCCAATTCATCCATTCCAGGTTTAAATTGCGTAATGTCCAAACTTCTTGGGAAAGTTAATAACTGTGAATAATAATTACCACCATTCACACCACCAACTGCACGATTATAGGCCATATTGCGCATGTATTGTACCTTTACGTCGGTAGTCCACTGATTGCGCTGACCAAATTTGGCATTTACTCTATTAATTAAATTTAGGCGGTTTAGTTTTTGGCCGGGAGATTTGCTGTTATCATGCAAATAAGTCGCTGATGAATATACATTGACTTTATCGGAAACAGCCTGTTGAAAATTGATGTTTTGGGTGGTATTGAATCCTGTTTTAAAGAAATTACCGATATTATCGTAGGCTTTTAAATTTGTTTTCGTTCCATTCCATAACTCAACTTCCTGCCCAGTTATTTTTTCTCCCCAAGATCCTGTGGCTAATTTACCGTAGACACCGCCATCCCCCTGAGAGAAGTCACTCTGTAATTTTGGCGTCATAAAGATATTTTCGATGCCCGTAATGGTTGAATAGGAAATTCCTACGCCATCTTTTGCTTTACCACTTTTGGTTGTAATTAAAATAACCCCATTAGATGCACGTGATCCATAAAGCGCAGAAGCAGCACCGCCTTTCAAGACAGACATGCTCTCGATATCTTCCGGATTTAAGTCTCCTAATCCACTTCCCATATCTGCTGACGGATTCCAGAAATCATTGTTTTTAGCGCCTGCAAAATTATCCATCGGCACCCCATCGACAACAATTAACGGTTGGTTGTCTCCGGTAATGGAGTTGAATCCGCGAAGAATAATTTTCGAAGATGATGAAGGTCCGTTTGAACCTTTAACAACCTGAAGACTGGAAACCTTGCCCGCTAGTGCATTGGCTATGTTATTTTCTCTGGCATCTGTCAATGCAGTACCTTGTATATCTTGAAATGAATAACCAAGACTTCTTTTTTCACGTTTAACTCCCATTGCTGTAACGACCACTTCTCCCAAAGTTGATTCATCGCTTGTCAAGGATACGTTAATCGTTTTAGTTGTTCCAACCACAATTTCCTGAGGTTTATAGCCTATTAGTGAAATACGTAATGTTTCGCCTTGTGCAGCTTGTATATTAAATGCCCCACTTGCAGTCGATTGGGTAGCTCTATTTGTTCCCTTTACGGAAATAGTAGCACCTGCAATTGGCCCCTTGGCATCTGAAACTGTTCCAGAAATGCCTTGCTGTGCAAATAGCGATGTTGCACTGAAGAGTGTGCACAAAGCTAATCCAGCTGTTTTTTTGTAGAATAGACTCATTTTTAAGTGTTTAATTTATAAATAATTATTTAGTTAGGATTCTGTTGATATGGTTTTCCACGACGATAGCGGCAGTACCCTTTATTTGAGCATGTTTGTTTAATTCCGACATTTGAATCTGTGTTGTCTTTGCAATTTCGGGGATGCAAAATTCATTAATGGCAATTTGTATTTGAGGATTCAGAATACGACCCAATTCCGCTCCTCTTCCGCTGACAATGATTTGTTTTGGATTAAGAATATGGATGAGCGTTGATATGCCTTTACCGAGCATGTAACCTATTTTTCCGATATTGTTAATCGCAATCTGGTCTCCAACATGAGTCGCTTCGATCAGCGCATCTATTTTGTTTAGATTACTCTTTACAAACGTACTATAAATCGAATACTCATTGTTTTGAATATCGTTCTCCGTACTTCGAATGGCTGCATCCAATGATGCTTCAACTTCAAGGCATCCCCGTTTACCACAGGAGCATAAGGTGTTGTTGTCGGAAAGAGGGATATGGCTAAATTCTCCAGCAAAACCTGATTCGCCCTTAAAAACAGTTCCATTAATGATAATTCCCAATCCAACTCCCCAGTTTAGATTAATAATAAGTGAGTGCTCAATGTATTTCGCAGCCCCAAATTCTTTCTCTGCAATGGCTATGCAGCGAGAATCATTCTCTATGATTGTTGTCAGTTTATATTTTTTTTCAATCCTGCTTTTTATTTCATACAAAGGATGCGTATTGATATATGATTCATTGACGCCCAATTCTGAATTAACAAAACCAGGCATACTAATTCCAATACCTATAATCCGATCTAATGAAATTGTTGAAGATGCTAAAATTCGGTCAATTTCGGATAAAAGGAGCTCTGAAGACTCTTCGGAATTTAAGTCTAACGGTATATCCCTATGCTCTAATATTATCTTTTGAGTTAAATCGGTAATTGTGCATGTCGAAAAATGCTGGTCACAAGAGATCGTTAATATATAGAAATCCAAGGACGGGTTGAGCGCAAATTGAATAGGTCGTCTTCCGCCAGTAGATTCTGCAAATCCACATTCAACAATGATCTTTTCTTCCAAAAGACGATTGATCACCTTGGTAATGGATGGCGTACTTTTCGAAAGCTTTTTTACCAACTCTGCTATGGACAGCGTTGAATCAAAATAGAGGTTCTTCAGTATATCTTTTTCCATTGGTATTTGGTACAATTCATAAAGTTGGTTAAACTTTTGTTAAAGATATATTAAAAAAAAAGTAAGTTCCAAATACTTTTTAAACAATTTTAAAAAGTATCCCTTTTTTGACTAATAAGCCAATGCAAACGTTTGTTATTGTAACAAAGTTGTCGTTAAGTTTTCCTGTTTATGCCATTAAATTGTGGATTACGCATAAAAATGAAGGGCAAATACGTTATATTTACCTTTTAATTATACAATCTGATTATGAAACAACGCTATTACTCCTTGGATGTCTTTCGTGGAGCTACTGTGGCACTGATGATTATGGTGAATAATCCGGGGACATGGGCTCATATGTTTGCACCGCTAAAACATGCAGAATGGCATGGATGTTCACCTACAGACCTGGTTTTTCCTTTCTTTCTTTTCGCAGTGGGTAATGCCATGTCTTTTGTTATACCTCGTTTACAGGAGGCGGGGCCTACAGTATTTTGGCAAAAAGTAATTAAACGGACGATCTTGATTTTTGCGATTGGACTTTTCATCAATTGGTGGCCTTTTGTGAAATGGGATGGTGCGGAGCTTATTTTTAAACAATGGGTTGATGGCACTGATCCGAGCCGGGGAATTCGGATTTTCGGTGTACTCCAACGCATCGCAGTTGCATACTGTTTTGCTTCGATTTTAGCTTATTATTTTAAAGAGAAAACGATTATTTGGATCTCGGCAATCATACTGTTGTTATATTGGGCAATCTGTGCAATAGCCGGAGGAACAGATCCCTATAGCTTGGAGGGCTGGTTCGGTACAAAGTATGATATAGCAATCCTAGGTTTACCGCATGTTTACAAAGGGGAAGGGGTGCCATTTGATCCAGAAGGGCTGATGAGCACATTACCGACAATTGTTCAGGTCGTCTTTGGCTATTTAGTTGGTGTATTTATAAAAAAGCAAGGTCAGGTGGATTGGCTTTGGTCCAAAGTGCCGGCCTCGCATGAGCCCCATTTTAAATTGCTGGCAGGGATGTTTGTGACCGGATTTATTTTGGTCGTATTGGCTTGGATATGGGCCTTGGGTTTTCCGATCAACAAAAAAATATGGACAAGTTCCTACGTGCTCTATACAACAGGTTTGGCAACCATGACACTCGGTGGTATGATCTGGTTTATTGAAGTGCAGGGTGTCAAAAATAAATTGACACAGTTTTTTGATGTTTTTGGTAAAAATCCGTTATTCATCTTTGTCTTGAGCGGTATTCTACCACGCTTTTTGGGATTGTTCCGTATTCCTGATGGTGTAAAAGAGGATGGCACGCAAAAATACCTCGACGCTTTTGCCTGGTTCTATAAATACGTTTGTGCGAAAGCCCCCGGGATACCGGAAGTAGGCTCTTTTGTATATTCCTTATGTTTCCTGACGTTGATGTGGGTAATCTGCTATTGGTTGGATAAAAAGAAAATTTATGTAAAGGTGTAGCATCAGCTGGATCTTTGCTTGTTAAATTATTTTGGCACTCAAAGATTTTTACTATCTTTGCAGCCAATTAATAAAATTTTTAACGCTTTAATATTATTCAGGAAATGTATTTAAGTAAAGAGTACAAAGCTGGAATCTTCGCAGAATTTGCTGGATCAGCTACAAACACAGGATCTACTGAAGGTCAAGTTGCTTTATTCACTAAGAGAATTGCTCACTTAACTGAGCACTTGAAAAAAAACAGAAAAGATTTCGGTACACAACGTGCCCTACAAATGTTAGTAGGTAAACGTCGTTCATTATTAGCTTATCTTTACAAAAAAGATATCAACCGTTACCGTGCGATCATTAAAGGTCTAGGTTTACGTGATATTATCAAATAAGCTTTAATACAAAGGTGTTAAGAAAGCCATCCAATTTTTGGATGGCTTTTTTTATTGTGCTTATCGTGCCCGAATTGTTATAGGACTTTTCGCATCAGCATGGTCGTTTTCTGTTCGTCATGGCTTTTGTCGTAGTTCAGGACTTCCTTAGGTTAGCGGACGAGATTGGGCTAGTTGTCCCTTACTTCAGTTTCACTATTTAGTCGTTATTTAATCGCTTTTTCCTCGGAGCTTGTTCGCTATTTCTTCGCTACCAACCGAAGAAGTACCGAAGAAGTACCGAAGAAGCTCCGAGGAATCTCCGAAAATGATAACTATGTCTTATACTTGTTTTTATTGTCTTATACTGCGCAATAGGTTAAATCCACCGTTACAACTGATAGGTCTTTGTAAGCCTTTTTCGAGAGATAAGAGAACTTGAGGGAACTTCAATCGATTCATTGCTTGACAGATTAAGGCAGTTGCTGCCGTATTCCGATGGTTTGATGATTTAGCCTGCTGTTAATTGCATTAATCTTAATATTTTAATTTACCTTTGTGCTGAAATCTAATGTATTTAAAATATTGGCATGCTGCCAACAAGATGAAAAGCATGTCGCAAACAAGATTAAATGAATTACAACGAAATTAAAACGACCATCGATATGGGTAATGGCACCCAGATCGAATTGTCTACAGGGAAATTGGCAAAACAGGCTGATGGGGCTGTAGTATTAAAACAAGGTGATACGATGTTGCTTGCAACAGTTGTTTCAGCTAAAGAAGCGAAATCTGGCGTTGATTTTTTACCCCTTTCTGTAGATTATCAAGAAAAATATGCGGCAACAGGCCGTATTCCAGGAGGTTTCTTACGTCGTGAAGCTAGACTATCGGATTATGAGGTATTGATCTCGCGTTTGGTAGACCGCGCATTACGTCCTTTGTTCCCTGAAAACTATCACGCAGATACACAAGTGGCAATCAGCTTGATCTCTGCAGATAAAGATATTATGCCTGACGCTTTAGCAGGTTTGGCTGCTTCTGCAGCTATTGCTGTTTCTGATATTCCTTTCAATGGACCAATTTCTGAAGTTCGCGTAGCAAAGATTGATGGTCAACTGGTGATCAATCCAAAATTATCTGAACTTGAAAAAGCAACTTTAGAATTTATTGTTGCTGGTTCTGCACAAGATATCGGTATGGTTGAAGGTGAAGCGAAAGAAATTTCTGAAGCTGAGATGGTAGAAGCGATTGCTTTTGCTCATGAAGCCATCAAAAAACAAGTTGCTGCTCAAGTAGAATTGGCTAACTTAGTTGGCAAAACTGTGAAGCGTGAGTATAACCATGAGCCTGAAAACCTTGAATTGAGAGATGCTATTTTTGCAGCTACTTACGATAAGGTTTACGCTATTGCAAAATCTGCTTCTGCAAAACATGACCGTTCTGAAAACTTCGCAAAAATCGCAGAAGAGTACAGAGCAACAATGCCAGAGGAATTGGATGATGACACGGCATTCTTATTTAAAAAATATTTCCACGATGTTCAGTATGATGCTGTCCGTAACCTAGTTTTGGATGAAGGTATGCGTTTAGATGGACGTGATGTACGTACTGTACGTCCGATCTGGTCTGAAGTGGATTACTTGCCTGCTGCACACGGTTCGGCTGTATTTACACGTGGTGAAACACAAGCATTGACTTCGGTTACTTTAGGTGCTAAAGACGATGAGCAAATGATCGATGGTGCTTTTATCAACGGTTATAACAAATTTATTCTTCACTACAACTTCCCTGCATTCTCTACAGGTGAGGTAAGACCTAATAGAGGTCCAGGCCGTCGTGAAGTTGGTCACGGTAACTTAGCAATGCGTTCATTGAAACAGGTACTTCCTGCAGACAGTGAGAATCCATATACTATCCGTGTTGTTTCTGATATCCTTGAATCAAATGGTTCTTCTTCTATGGCAACTGTATGTGCTGGTACATTAGCACTTTTGGATGCCGGTGTAAAATTGAAAGCGCCAGTTTCAGGTATTGCCATGGGATTGATTTCTGATGAGAAAACTGGTAAATATGCGATCTTATCGGATATCTTAGGTGATGAAGATCATTTAGGTGATATGGACTTTAAAGTAACTGGTACAGAAAATGGTATCGTTGCTTGTCAAATGGACTTAAAAATCAATGGTTTGAAATGGGAAGTGTTGACGCAAGCTTTGGATCAAGCAAAAGAAGCGCGTTTACACATCTTAGGTGAGATGAAGAAAACAATTTCTGCTCCACGTGAAGACTACAAACCACATGCACCTCGTATCGTTCAATTGTTGATCGATAAAGAATTTATTGGTGCTGTAATCGGACCGGGTGGTAAAATTATCCAAGAGATGCAACGTGAGACAGGCGCTACAATTTCGATCGAAGAAGTTGATAACAAAGGTGTTGTTCAAGTATTCGCAGATAATAAAGCGGCTATCGATGATGCAGTAGGTCGTATTAAAGCAATCGCTTCTAAACCAGAGATTGGTGAAACTTACGAAGGTAAAGTGAAATCAATTATGCCATTCGGTGCTTTCGTTGAAATCATGCCTGGTAAAGATGGTTTATTGCACATCTCTGAAATCGACTGGAAACGTCTTGAAACAATGGACGGTATCTTTAAAGAAGGTGATAAAGTAACGGTTAAATTGTTGGATATCGACAAACAAGGTAAAATGAAGCTTTCGCGTAAAGCGTTATTACCTCGTCCTCCAAAAGAAGACAAACCAAAGCAGGATAAACCTACCGGTGAAGCTCCTGTAGCTGGTGCTGGCCAAGAATAAGTTTATCTTTTCAAATGATACGAAAAGCCCGCTTTAAGCGGGCTTTTTTTGTATCCTAAATTAAATTTGATTAACTTAATTATATGCTCTTAAATTCGATCCGATTATATTCTTTCCTTTTCACACTTCTGCTATCTGTTCCTGTTGCGGCACAGGTGCCAAAAATAAGCGATACGTCAAAAATTTTTAGCGCGGTTGATATTTTTCTAGAGCCAAGGGATGGAATGAGCGGCTTTAAGATTCGTTGGCTAAACTATTTGAAAGAAACTATGAACGAAGGAAAGCTGAAGAAAACGTTATATGCTGACCATGTATTTGAGGTGCTTGTGGTAAAAGACGGATCCCTAGTGGAGAAGGAAGATGCTGCAAGAGATCTTGTATTGTTTGATTTTTTAAGAAAGCAGCAGAAATGGAAGCCGGGTATTCGCTCGGGGCGTCCAATATATTATCTTTTGAAACTGAAAGTTCCCAAAGAATTATTTGATCAGGTAGCAGTTGAGAAGTTGGTTGACAGAGAAGATCTAGTGAAGCAGGAACTGTTAGACCAATAAACAAATCAGACTATCGAATTGACAGCCTGATTTGCTTTCTGATCTACTCGTTTTTATAATGATCCGAGTTAATAGTAGGGAATTCCTAAATCGAATGCTATTTGTCCAATAGCGTAAAATTATCTTTATGTGCAACAGATTGCCCTGCTGTTACTACCGTTAGCTTCATTGCACCTGGAGATACATTTGAAGGTACGGTAACTAAGATTGTATTCGACGTTACGCTATTAGGAGCTACAGCAACTGAACCGAATTTCACGATGGTGTCGTAAGCTTGAACAAAGCCCGAACCTTTGATCGTTAACACGGTTCCTGGTACCGCAGATGTCGGACTAAAGGAAGTAAACGAAGGGCCAACGATCTCAAAATCGCCAGGAATGGTTACTTTTTTATTTGGGAATTCAACGCTAATCTTAACATTACCTTCGCTCATTCCATAAGGAACAGTTACCTGTAAATTCGTCGGAGAAGTTGCAGTTCCACCGGCTTGTACAGAACCAAAATACACCGTATACCAATTTCCGGCAATAAAATTTCCGGAGATATTGATCAGCTGAAGCGAACTACCAGACTTAGGAGAAAAGTTCGTGGCTGAATAGCCCAAAATTTTCAACTTTTTAGGAGCTTGTACTTCGTGCGGCCCCATCTTTAGGTAAAGGGAATAATCTCCTTCTGCTATATTATCTGGAACATTGTAAGTGTATGTTCCTTTATCATAGAAATATACATCACCATAGCTTCCTGCACCTAATTTCACTAAAGGGCGGCCTTCGCCGCCGTCATTAATTGGCGGGAAGTTCGTCCCACGAAGCATAATAGATTGTCCTGGATAAACGGATTCGGGTGATATTTCGCTGATTACTGGTGGAGTTACTTTAAATGTTCCCAGCACTTTTTTCTTTCCATTAATGGTTATCGCAAGATCTGAGTTTTCCTTGGCTGTGAAGGGTACATTTATGGTTCCGTAATAGTACGAAGGATTAATGAGTTGATTTCCCATTTCAACCTGGATATTTGAATTGCCAAAATAATCAGGTAAATTATCGCCTGTGAATTTTAATTCTGAGCCCACAGTCCCGGATTTAGGAGAAAAATCCTTAAAATTCGCGAATATCTGGAAAGAGCTATTGCCGGCTGGAGTAGATCCAATCTGAATAGAAACATTGACAGAATTTCCGTGGCTGGCTTGTATACCACTTGGTACCTCTGCACTTATTTCAGTTGGACTTACTGAAATAGTCTTTGCTTTGATATTACCAATCGTAACAACGGTATTGTTTGCTGTCGCATCGAAAAAAGTACCTGTGATTTTTACGACTTCGCCCGACATGGCCGTTTTCGGTGTAATGTCTCCCATAGAAGGGCTAGGAAGATTGACACTAAGCATTGTGCCAAAAACAGTGCCCCTGGAGTCCCGTAAATAGGAGCGTACCCAAACCGTATTGTTGTAGGAGTACGGTAATGTGCCGTCAACCCTAATCTGTTTACGAAATTCTCCTTCTTTAGCATCTTTTCCCAAGGAAACTCTTATGCCCTTGTTTTCTCCTATTTCCTGGCTAGTATTATAAATAAATCCATAATCCTCTATCCCTTCACTCCCCGTTTTAGCGATATTACCAACAACTTCAAATGAAGTCGACGATTGAGCTTTAACCGACAATGTCTGAATAGCTGGAGGCGTAAAGTCATCCTTCTTACACGATGAAAATAGTCCAAATAATGAAATAAAAACAATACACAGTATTTTAATCCCTTTCATAATGATCAGTAAGTTTATTGTTTTTAAAATGCGTATCCTACTCTCAGACCATTCACCAATGAGCTCTTAAACGTCTTGGTTTTGTTTTCCGAGATATAAGAGCCATAACCAGGGTCAGTTCCCGTTACTGTGATATCAGGCTTTTTATACTTTGTCTGTAAATAACCTAAATTAAACTCATAGCCAACAAACAGGCCTTTGGAAACATAAAAGTCAAATCCGGCAACGGCATAGGCACCAAATCTTGTATAAGCATTTGGGACTAATTGCATAGAAGAATAATAGCCATTGTTGGTCTGCTGATAGATAACTTCCATCCAGGCATTCTTTAGGTTCATCGTATATGCGCTGGTAGATAGTTCCTGTTTACTACTTTTAGAGCCGATGGAGAGGTCAAATCCAATGTAAGGAGACAGTCTGGAACTTCCTTTAAAATGTTTTTCAATACCAAAATTGACATCAAATCCTGTACTTTTTTTTGTGTTGGAGTTAAAATAACCATTTGTGCCGTAGGGATTTCCATAATTCGCTGCAGAATCGAGCACATTGATTCCAATTCCCAAACGTAAAGCAAGGTCATCCTGAACAAAATACCGCCCTTTGATCTGATTTAGTGCATTGTTTAGACTCAGATTTCCTTTAAATGGATTGAAGTTCAATTCAGTAACAAAACTACCTTTTCTAGATTTAACGCCTTCGACGTCCTTGTCAAGTGAGGTCTGCGCATAGGCAATTCGAGCTGCTCCCAATAATAGGATAGCCGATAAAATTCTTTTCATAAAATATAATAAACTAAGAGGATAAATATACTGCTTTGCGGGCGTTTCACAAATTTTTTATCAAAGTTAATTGAATAAGGTAAGACAATCGGTCACATACAGTTTATTAGGGGGCCAAGTATATAATGCTTCTATGTTGATCTTTTACAAGAAGCAGATGATATATCATAGTGTCTTGGACAATCGGCGTGATTTTTCAAAGGTAAAGATCTGTATTGAGGGGGGAACTGTAGAAATAATTCTTAGAGAACCTCTCTATTATAAAAAGTAATATTTGTATAGTAGAGTCTGAATTAATCTTGAAAGGGGGATAAAACAAATCAGGCTGTCGAATTGACAGCCTGATTTTGTGGTTTTATAACATGATAACACCTTTTATCTTCGCTACTTCTTTGTAGAAGTAGATCACCTGATCGGCGTCTTTTACGTTCAAGTTTACCGTAATTGAAGTATACTTACCTGTTTTGGAATCCTTAAAATCAAACTGAGCACCTGTTTCATCAAATATGCTCTGGATTTGATTGAAGTGGTCCTGATCTTTTGGTAAGATAAATTTATACGTATAGTCCTTTGGAAATGTTTCTAAGTCTTCTAAGCGCTCTTTGAAAGTTTCATAGAAGTCTTTTGGATTATCACCTCCATCGGGGATATCTTGTATATTGATGTTTTTGTAATCTGCCATGTTTTGTTTCTCCTTAAATATGTTATTAAGGTATTAACAAATATTAATCCAGTAATGTTTTACTGACAATTTTTCAGTTAATTATTGTCAATGCTTGATGGCCAATCGGCTTTGTTTTTACCAAAGTTTTTGTTTGGCGTAGCACTCATCTCGATTTCCATCTGTCCGCCTTCTAAAAGCTGTGCATGTGTAATGAACGATTTAGCATAAGGTTTACCATTCAATTTGATCGATTTAATGTATTGATTTGCTTTGCTTTGATTTTTAACATCGATAGCTAAAGTTTTGCCATTTGGTAAATTGATGTTCGCATGTTGCATCATCGGAGAGCCGAAGACATAAACACCACTCATTGCATTCAGTGGATAGAAGCCCATTGCTGAGAACACATACCATGCGCTCATTTGTCCGACGTCATCATTGCCACATAGACCAGCTGGACTGTTTGTGTAAAACTCCGTCATCGCTTTACGTACTAAGGCTGCACCTTTCCAAGGTTGTCCAGCATAAGCATATAAGTAAGGGATATGGTGATTTGGTTCGTTACCTTGCGCATATTGGCCGATTAGTCCTGAAATATCTGGAGAAGCTTCACCACCAAGATCCGATGACATGGTCGTAAAATAATCCAGTTTTTTCAAAAATTTCTCCTCACCACCGAAAAGATTGATCAGACCTTTGACATCTTGAGGTACTAACCAGGTATATTGCCATGCATTTCCTTCGCAATAATCATTTTCGCGGTGTTTGGCCATTAGCGGGTCGAAAGGTCTGCGGAACTCGCCATTGGCTTTTTTACCGACGAAATGACCTACTTCTTTGTCAAAATACTGCTCATATAGTTTGTAGCGTTTTTTGAAATAGGTAGCGTCTTCTGTTTTACCTAGCTTTTCAGCAATTTTATAAGCACCAAAGTCGGCAATCGCATACTCTAATGCCCATGCTACAGACTCATTAGGCATGCTGTCGATAGGAATGTAAGTCAGCTCACGGGCATATTTCAAGCCGTGATCATTGCCCATAGCTGTGGTCTTAACAGCTTCCCAAACCAAAGGATAATCTTTCTCGTCAATAATTCCTTTTAAGAAAGCGTCTGCAATCACTGGAATCGCAGGCAGGCCCACCATGGTATTGGTTTCATTGCCTTGTAAGTGCCACATTGGCAATTTACCTTGTTGTTGATAGATAGCCAACATCGTCTTGATAAAATCCTGGTTGATTTTACGGTCCTCCAAGATGGTCATCAAAGGGTGAAGCCCACGGTAGGTGTCCCAAAGCGAAAATACGGTATGGTTGACAAAATCCTGTTTTTCGTATACTTGTTTGTCAGTTCCTAAATAATCGCCATTTGCATCGTTAAAGATGGTAGGAGCGAAGTAGGTATGGTATAATGCGGTATAGAAGATGGTCTTCGTATCTTTGTCGGCTTCAAATTGAATCTTATTTAAGGTTTTGTTCCAACGTTGATCGGCTTCTTGCTTTACTTTTTCAAAATTCCAGCTTGGAATCTCTGCATTGATATTATTCAGGGCATTGGTCGAGCTTACGGGAGAGATACCAACTTTGAGTTCGATGGTTTTGTTTTTAACAGCATCAAAGAATAAAGCTGCTTTGATCGCCTGTCCTTTAAATGTTGTTTGGCCTAATTTTTCTTCTTTACCGTCGAAAAATCTTACTTTTTGTATCGGCTGGGAAGTTCTGATCGCAAAATACAATTTTTGGTCAGTTGCCCATCCTGTTGAAAAGCGGTAACCAACAAAGGTCGAGTCGTTAACCTGTTTAATGTAGGTGTCTGTCGGTTTATCCCAATTGATATGGTAACCTAAGTCCACTAAAATATGTGCATTATCTGTTTTTTCATAGCGATATTGATGATAGCCAACACGTTCGGTAGCCGTCAAATTGGCCTGTACCTGATAGTCATCTAAATAAGCGCTATAGAATCCTGGCTTGGCAACCTCATTTTCCTTTTTGAAGGAAGAACCATAACCTGTATTCATTTTATTGAATTCCGCTGGCGTTAATTGTAATTTTCCGTTGGCTGGAACAATCATGAGGTCGTTGAGGTCACCGATACCTGTTCCGCTCAGGTGGGTATGGGTAAAACCCAAAATTTCCTGGCTTTTGTAATTGTATCCACTGCACCAATCCCATCCGTTGAACTTGTCCCAAATCTGTGGAATTTGGGTAGGTCCCAATTGTACAGCACCTAAAGGTACATTTGCACCAACAAAGACGTGACCATGATCCGCTGACCCAATAAAGGGGTTGACATATTGCGTAAGATTTTGCTGGGCTTGCGCACAAAATGGCAAAATTAGTGTGCCCAACACTGTTTTGAGTAGTTTATTTCCTGTCATAGGTTTTGTTCGGGTATTTGAAAACTGCTTAAAATTAGTAAATAAAACCTTTTAGCGCAATTTTATTATTATTTTAGTAAATTGTCGTTAAATTTTTTACTTTAGTAATCTTCGTAATAAAAAACTTAACAAACCTACTACTACTACATGAAGAAACGTATTCTGATCAGTGATATCGCAAAGGCGTTGGGGATTTCTGTAACTACTGTGTCCTTTATTTTAAATGATAAGGCAAAAGAAAAGCGTATTAGTGAGGCTTTGACTAAGCGGGTTTTGGACTATGTCAAAAAGGTCGGCTATAAGCCCAACGAATTGGCGAAAAGTCTCCGCACAGGGAAGACGAAGATTTTGGGTTTGATTATCGAAGATATTTCCAATCCTTTTTTTGGGAATATAGCACGTCTGATCGAAAGTAAGGTCTATGAGCAGGGCTATCGTATTATTTATTGTAGTACCAACAATGATGTGGAAAAAGCGAAGGAGTTAATCCAGATGTTTTACGATCGGCAGGTAGATGGTTTTATTATTACACCTTCCGATGGTTTGGAAGATACAGTAAAGCAGTTGCAACAGAATAATATTCCGGTTGTGCTCTTCGACCGTTATTTTCCGGATCTTGAAACAGACTATGTTGGTGCGGATAATTTTCAAGGGGCCTTTGATGCCAGTAACCATTTGTGTCAACAGGGCTATAGACGTATCGGATTTGTATCGCTCTATTCGGATCAGACTCAAATGAAGGAGCGTTCAGATGGCTATATGAAGGCTATGGATAATAATAAGCAGCAAAGTTTTATTCAAAAGATTCAGATGGATGCTTCGGATGAGGAAGCAATGGAATCTTTGCGGGAGTTTATCTGTGAAAATAGGCTGGATGCCGTTTTGTTCTCTACGAACTATCTGGCGATTTCGGGTTTGAAGGCTTCCAAAAAATTTAATTTTACGATGCCGGCGGTGATTGCTTTTGACGACCATACGGTTTTTAAGCTGGTCGAACCTTCTATTACGGTTGTTTCGCAGCCGATCAAGGATATTGCTGAGAATCTGATCAATATTTTGTTGCTGCGTCTTCAGGGTAAAATAAAAGCAACACGTAGAATGGTGTTGCCTTGTGAACTGAAAGTTCGTGAGTCGACTAAAGTGAAAGTTACTTCGTAGTATCGGCTACAAATTTCATTGAAATAGAATTAACGCAGTGACGCGTGTTTTTTGTCGTAAAGCCTTCTCCCAGGAATACATGGCCTAAATGCGCGCCACATTTACTACACAGGATTTCAGTGCGGCGACCATCGGCATCCGTGATCCTTGTAATTGCCCCGGGAATTTCATCATCAAAACTTGGCCAGCCACAGCCAGATTCAAATTTCGACTCCGAACGGTATAGTGGGCTATCACAACGACGGCAGATATAAGTTCCTTTGAGCTTATTGTCCAAAAGTTCACCGGTAAAAGGGCGTTCAGTTCCCTTATGTATAATAATGTACTCCTCTTCTTTACTTAATGGGTTGTATTCTTTGTTTGTTTCCATGATTGTCGTGTGTTTAGTCTTGGCCCTTTAATTTTTGGTCCGGGACTCGATCCTGGACGGGGCTCCATTCATCTTGATAAAGTTACGGAAATAAAGACGAAAAAAAATTTTTTGTGTCCATAGTGATAGTCGAATTTAGGTATTTTAAATTGTCATGGAATTGTCTTATATTTGAATAGCTATCCAAATGAAAAGTTGTAGCGATGGGACCACTTTAATAGTTTAATGTTGTTTTATCCTAGTTTAAACCCATTTGTTTAGAATGATTATAAATTGATATTAAAGGTCACAAAATTGTCAGCGATTTGTTAATAAATCATACTTTTGTGGCATTGTTAGGGGGGTAGTGGCTCCTTTAACCATGGGAGTTAATTTTTTACATTCACAAATAAATAGTATAAAGTGCTAAATATGAGAACTATCTCATCCGTTTTGGGAAGCCTTGCGAGGGTGGTGTCAACGAGTTTGATGCTATTATTTGCCGTTACGACGTTGCATGCGCAAGATGTCAAGGAAGGTGAAAAAATCTTCAAATCTAAGTGTACATCCTGTCACGCCATTGACAGAAAAGTGGTTGGTCCTGCTTTAAAGGGGATTCCAGAGACGAAAGACGAAGCTTGGTTAATCAAGTGGGTCAAGAACTCTCAGGCTTTAATTGCGTCTGGCGATGCTGATGCAGTTAAAATCTTCGAAGAGAACAACAAGCTTGTGATGACTTCTTTTACTGATTTATCTGACGATCAGATCAAGTCGGTATTAGCGTATATCACAGATGCTTCTAAGGAGAAACCGAAAGATCCAAACAAAGATGGTGCCGCTGCTAAAGATGATAACGCATCTATGTTCATGATTTTGGGCTTGATCGCAGTTGTTGTTTTGGCTGTAGTGGTTATCGTGGTGTTGAATCGTGTGATCCGTACCTTAGAAAATGTTATTGCTAAAAACCAAGAAGCTATTGCTGCGCAACAAGAGCCAGAAGATAGCCAACGTTTTGTGAAGTTTGCGAAAGCATTCGTTAAAAACAAGAAGTTGGTTGGCTTTACAGTCTTGATGTTGGTTGCATTATTAGCTGTAGGTGGTTGGAAGACCATGTGGAACGTTGGTGTTCACCAAGGCTATCAGCCGGTTCAACCAATTAAGTTCTCTCATCAAATCCACGCTGGTGTTAACAAAATTGAGTGTCAATACTGTCACGGTGGAGCATTTAAATCTAAAAATGCGTCTATTCCATCGGCCAACGTATGTATGAACTGTCACAATACAATCACTGCTTCAGAGCATTATGATGGTGAAATTTCTCCGGAAATTGCTAAAATCTATCGTGCATTGGATTGGAATCCTGATACGCGTACTTACGGTAACAATCCGAAACCAATTCAATGGGTTCGTATTCACAACTTACCTGACTTTGCTTACTTCAACCACTCACAACACGTTGTGGTAGCTGGTGTTGAGTGTCAAACTTGTCACGGTCCAATCCAAAATATGGAAGAAGTATACCAATACTCTCCATTGACGATGAAATGGTGTGTTGATTGTCACAAAAAGACAGATATCAAATCGGACAATAAATACTATGAAGATTTGATTAAAGCACACGAAAGAATTAAGAAAGGTGAGAAAATGACTGCAGCCATGATCGGTGGTCTTGAGTGTGGTAAGTGTCACTATTAATAATTATTTGAAATACGCAATCTTATATACAGCTTAAATGGATAGCAATAAAAAATATTGGAAAGGTTTGGAAGAGTTAAATCAAACTCCTGCTTTCGTTGAAGGAAGCAAGGGTGAGTTTGCCGAATCTATTCCTGTAGAAGATGTATTAAACGAAGCTGGCTTGAGTACTAAAACTCCTCGCCGTGACTTCTTGAAAGCATTAGGATTTGGTTTGGGTGCTGTTTCTTTAGCGGCTTGTAACCGTACTCCTGTGCATAAGGCAGTTCCTTATTTGATTAAACCTGAAGAGGTAACTCCAGGTATCCCTAACTATTATGCTTCGACGTTCAACGGTCAAAGTATCTTGGTTAAAACTCGTGAAGGTCGTCCGATCAATGTTGAGCCTAACCCGAATGCAATTGGTTTGAACCAAGGTTTGGATTCAACAACTGCTGCTTCTGTATTGGATTTATATGATGAGTCCAAATTGAAACAGGCACAATTGAAAGGTCAAGATGTTGAGTGGTCTAAATTGGATGGGGAAGTTGTTAAAGCTTTGAATGCAGCAGCATCTTCTGGTAAACAAATTACGATCGTTTCTAACACCGTAAACAGTCCTTCGACGTTGGCGGCTATCGCTGCTTTTGCAACGAAATTCCCAACAGTTAACCATGTACAATACGATGCTGTTTCTTACAGCGGTATTATTGAGGCGAATAAAGCTTCATTTGGTAAAGCTGTTGTACCTTCATATAATTTTGAAAAAGCAAATGTGATTGTTTCAGTTGCAGCTGATTTCTTAGGAACTTGGTTAGCAGGTGAGGAGCATACACAACAATACGCTAAAAACCGTGATTATAAATCGTTGAAAAACGGAAAAATGTCACGTCACGTGCAATTTGAGTCTGGTCTTTCCATGACTGGTACAAATGCGGATGCACGTATTGCAATCAAACCTTCGGAAGAAGGAGCTACATTGGTTGCTTTATATAATGCGATCACTGGTCAGTCTTTGGCTGGTGCTACTGCAAACAAAAAGGCACAAAAAGGTGTCGCTCTAGCGGCGAAAGAATTGGTAAACAACAAAGGCGCAGCAGTTGTTGTTGCTGGTTCTAACGATGTCAATGTACAGGTATTAGTTAATGCAATCAACGTTGCATTAGGTGCTTACGGTACAATCATCGATTTGGATAACTATTCTAAACAATACCAAGGTTCGGATTCTTCGTTCCAAGCTTTCTTAGCAGCAGCGAAATCAGGTCAAGTTGGTGTTGCATTCTTCTTGAATAGCAACCCGGTGTATGACTACTTCAAAGCAGATGATGTAAAAGCAGCGTTGAAACAAGTTCCTTTCACCTTATCATTTTCGCAACGTGCGGATGAAACAGCTTCTGAATTGACAGCGATTGCTCCAGCAAGTACGTTCTTGGAATCTTGGGGTGATGCGAATCCAAAAGAAGGTTTGTTCTCTATCGTTCAACCAACAATCAATCCTGTTTTCAAAACACGTCAAGTTGAACAAAGCTTGTTGACTTGGGCAGGAAATGATACAGATATGTACAACTTCGTTAAGAACTTGTGGTCTACACAAATCTTAGCGGGTTCTACGAAAAACTGGGATGCTATATTGCAAACTGGTTTTGAATATAAAGGTGCTAAAGCGGCAACAGCTCCTGCATTTACAGGAAATGCTGCAGCAGCAGCTTCGGCAATTGAAGCATCAAGCAAAGCAATTACCGGTGAGTTTGAGTTGAAACTTTACGAGCCTTCTGCACTTCGCGATGGTCGTTATGGAAACAATGCTTACTTGCAGGAATTGCCTGACCCGGTTTCTAAAGTAACTTGGGATAACTATGCTGCTCTTAACCCGAAAGATGCTGAGAAATTAGGTTTGGGTGAAGATGGTAAAGTAACTGTAAAAGCAAATGGTGTTGAATTGGAATTGCCAGTTGTACAACAACCAGGTCAAGCACAAGGAACAGTTTCAGTTGCTGTAGGTTACGGCCGTACAAAAGTTGGTAAAGCAGGTAATGAAGTTGGTAAAAACGCATTCCCTTTTGCTTCTATCATCAATGGTACAGTACAAGGTGTTGCTAAAGCAACTGTAGCGAAAGCGTCTGGTACTTACCAATTGGCACAAACACAAACACACCACACGATCGAGGGTCGTAACGTTATCCGTGAAACGACATTTGCGAATTATTTGAAAGATCCTAACTCTGAGGCAGGACGTTTTTCAGATAATCACAAAACATACGATTTGTGGAACAAATATGAGCAACCTGGTCACAAATGGGTGATGGCGATCGACTTGAACGCATGTACAGGTTGTGGTGCTTGTATCGTTGCTTGTAACGTTGAAAATAATATTCCTGTTGTAGGTCGTGATGAGGTTCGCCGTCGTCGTGAAATGCACTGGTTACGTATTGACCGTTACTATACGATCGAAGGAAAAGATCAAGATCTTACAAAAGAGAAAGAAATTGCAAGAGCTTCGGCTGATTTAGATTTCGAAGATATCACTGTTGTTCACCAACCGATGTTGTGTCAACACTGTGGTCACGCACCTTGTGAAACGGTTTGTCCAGTATTGGCGACAGTACACTCTTCAGAAGGTTTGAACCATATGGCATATAACCGTTGTTTTGGTACACGTTACTGTGCGAACAACTGTCCTTTCAAAGTTCGTCGTTTCAACTGGTTTGCATACTGGAATGATTCACGTTTTGACAACTACTTGAACAATGAGTTCACACAATTGGTATTGAATCCAGATGTTGTTACTCGTTCACGTGGGGTAATGGAGAAATGTTCAATGTGTATCCAACGTATTCAAGCAGGTAAATTGCAAGCTAAGATTCAAAATCGCAAAGTTAAAGATGGCGATATCCAAATGGCTTGTCAACAAGCATGTTCTGCAAATGCAATCATCTTTGGAGATGCAAATGATCCAGAATCAGAAGTATCTAAAGCATTACGCAACGAGCGTGTTTATTACGTACTTGAGGAAATCAATGTTCAACCGGGTATCGGTTATATGACAAAAGTTAGAAACACTTTTGAGGCGTAATCTTGTACAATATTTGAAATAAAAATACTATGTCATCGCATAACGAATCAATATTAAGAGAACCATTAATGACCGGTAAGGACATTACGTATGCAAAAATTACGGATGATATCTTACTACCGGTTGAAAATAAACCGAATAAAGCATGGTGGATTGGTTTTACCGTTGCTGTATTAGGTGCTTTATTATGGGTAGTTAGCGTTAGTTATACCTTTTGGACAGGTATCGGCGCTTGGGGTCTGAATAAAACTGTAGGCTGGGCTTGGGATATCACCGACTTCGTATGGTGGGTAGGTATCGGTCACGCGGGTACGTTGATTTCAGCTGTATTATTAATCTTCCGCCAGAACTGGCGTAATTCAATCAACCGTTCTGCAGAGGCGATGACGATCTTTGCGGTAATCTGTGCGGCTACATACGTTGTAGCTCACATGGGTCGTCCTTGGTTGGCTTATTGGATTTTCCCACTTCCAAATCAATTTGGATCACTTTGGGTAAACTTCAACTCTCCTTTGGTATGGGATGCGTTTGCGATCTCAACTTACTTTACAGTATCCTTGGTATTCTGGTACTGTGGTTTGTTGCCGGATATCGCGACAATTCGTGACCGTGCTACTGGATTAAAACAAAAAATCTATTCTGTATTATCATTCGGATGGAATGGTTCAGTTAAGACTTGGCAACGTTTTGAAATCGTGTCATTGATCTTGGCAGGTATTTCTACTCCGCTGGTACTTTCTGTACACACGATCGTATCCATGGACTTTGCAACTTCGGTTATTCCTGGATGGCATACGACGATCTTCCCTCCATATTTCGTGGCGGGTGCGATCTTCTCTGGTTTCGCGATGGTACAGACTTTATTGTTGATCTTACGTAAAGTAATGAACTTTGAGAACTACATCACGATGTTCCACATTGAGTCGATGAATATCATTATCATGACGACAGGTTCTATCGTGGGTGTAGCTTATTTGACTGAGTTGTTTATCGCAATGTACTCTCGTTCAGAATACGAAATGTATGCTTTCGAGAACCGTATGTTGGGTCCGTACGCTTGGGCTTACTGGTCAATGATGACTTGTAACGTAATTTCTCCACAGTTATTCTGGTTCAAAAAAATCCGTACAAGTATTCCAATCTCATGGATCTTATCGATTGTTGTAAACATCGGTATGTGGTTTGAGCGTTTTGTAATTATCGTGACTTCATTGCACCGTGATTACTTGCCTTCATCTTGGGCAATGTTCTACCCAACTTGGACAGACGTAGGTATCTTTGTAGGTTCAATTGGATTATTCTTTACGTTATTCTTATTGTTCTTACGTTTCTTACCGGGTATCGCTATCGCCGAAGTGAAATTGTTGTTGAAATCATCTTCATTACAACATAAAACTAAATTGGCTCAAGAAGGCGCATTCCCTGAGGAACAAGTTAAGTACTTCCAAGAGTCATTAGAGAAATATGATTCAGTGACAGAAGAAGAGATTAAAGAATTATCAGTTAGAAAATAATCAGCAATGAGCAATACAAAATATATAATAGGTAGTTTTGCGGATCCCGATGAAATGATGCATGGGATCGACAAATTGCAAGCAAATAATATAAGTATTTACGACTGCTTTACTCCGATGCCTATTCACGGCATCGAAGCGAAGTTAGGTGTGAAACCTTCTCGCTTGCCTATCGCAGCATTTTGCTTTGGAGCATTAGGAACGACATTGGGTTTTAGTTTGTTGTATTATACAATGGCATACGATTGGCCGATGAATATCGGTGGTAAACCATCATTTGGTATGCCAAACTTTGTTCCGGTTACATTTGAGGTTACTATCTTATTGTGTGCCTTGGGTATGGTTGCTACGTTTTTCTTCCGTAACCACTTATTTCCAGGACGTGCACCTCGTGTAATGGACTTGAGAGCAACAGATGATCGTTTCATCCTTGCAGTAGATGCCAATGAAAATACAGATCACGCTTTGATCGATAGCTTATTGAAAGAAGCTGGCGCTGTTGAAGTTAAGTACAATGATAGAAAATATGTTAGCTATGAATAAGAAGAATTTACTTGGAACGCTATGCGCAGCTGTGGCATTGACAGCACTTGTTTCTTCTTGTGGTGACAAAACAACTCGTAGTACAGGTTTAGAGTTTTCTCGTAACATGTACGATCCGCTTGCTTTCAATCCGGATCAACCTAATGCGAATTTTGCTGATGGAAAAACAGCACAGGCACCTCCTAAAGGTACAGATCCAATTGGTTTCACTCGTTTTGAGTACGCCAATACATTAGAGGATTATGAACGCGCAGGAAGAGAAGCAAAAAGTCCTTTGGTCGTAAATGCCGAGAATCTTGAAAAAGGTAAAGCTTTGTTCACAACTTATTGCTCTATATGCCATGGAGTAGAAGGTAAAGGTGATGGTCCTATCACGAAAGATCGTAGCGTGACTGATTCAAGGGGCACTCGTCAATTAGAGAACTTTCCTCCGCCACCATCTTATCATAGAACAGATGCGGCGAGCTCTTCAAGAGGTGGTTTGATGGCTGACTTGACTGATGGTAAAATTTACCATACAATTTATTACGGACACAACTCCATGGGATCACATGCATCTCAATTGTCTCCAGAGGAGAGATGGAAAGTTGTTATGTATGTTCACGAATTACAAAAGAAATAATCTAACATCAGATATATAAATGGGAACTCACAGTCATCATCACGATTATAATTTCAACGAGCGATACGAGTTTGCTGGCAAAGCTAAAATGTTCAGTATTGTCGCTGTTGTACTAGGCGTAGCTGCTGTAGCTTTCGGGTTGCTTTCGGGCGATCACGTTACTGTAGAGCGTACTTATGCCAACTTGTTATTGATGGGTTATTACTTTACATGTGTATGCGCAGCTGGAACATTCTTTGTTGCCTTGCAATATGTAACACAATCTGCATGGTCTGCAGGTTTGGTACGTATACCTCAGGCTATGGCGGGTGTTTTACCAATTGCTTCATTGATTTTATTGGTTATTGTAGGTTTAGGTTTAACCACACATAACTTATATCATCACTGGAATGCAGACGGTATCACTGATCCGCATAGTACAAATTTTGACCCTATTATCGCAGGTAAATCTGCTTATTTAAATGTTCCATTCTTCTTGATCCGTCAGGTCGTATTTATGGGTACATATAGCATTTTTGCCGTTATTTTTGCGAAACTTTCTTATAAAGAAGATTTGGAAGGCGGATTGACTTCTTATAAAAAGTCATTCAAATTGTCGGCGATCTTCTTAGTTATCTTCGGTTTTACTACACCTATCTGGTCTTTCGATACAATAATGTCTTTAGAGGCACACTGGTTTTCGACAATGTTCGGTTGGTATAACTTTGCAGCAATGTGGGTAAGCGGTATTTCATGTATCACGATCATCGTTGTTGTATTGAAGAAAGCTGGTTATATGAACTGGGTAAACGAAAATCATTTACACGATTTGGGTAAATTGATGTTCGGTTTCTCCATCTTTTGGACTTACGTTTGGTTTGCACAATTCATGTTGATTTGGTATTCAAATATTCCAGAGGAAACAGTTTATTTCTACAAACGTTGGGAACCTGAATACAAACCTTGGTTTTGGTTGAGTATTATCATTAACTTTGTGGCACCATTGTTACTATTAGTGGATCGCGATGCAAAACGTAAACAAAACGTGATGTTGTTCGTAGCGATTCTATTATTGGCTGGTCACTGGCTAGATTATTATATCATGATCATGCCTGGTACTGTTGCTGAACATAGAGGATTTGGTATCATTGAAATCGGAACTGCACTTGGTTTCTTAGGTTTGTTCATCTTTTTAGTGATGAGTAAATTGAGCAAACAAGCATTGGTGCCTAAAAATCATCCTTTCTTGGATGAGAGTTTGCATCACCAGATATAGTTTCACTTTTAAAGGAAGGTTACGTAAAAACGTTATAAAAGAAATGAGCTTTAAATTAAATAATAGATTCAAATCCATCTCGGGTTTTGTGCTTGCACTAGGATTGCTTTTTGCGACTCCTATCCTTGCAAGTCAACAAGATACAGTAGCATCTGATTCTGCTAAAGCGGCGACTACAGCAGTAGCTGCCCCTGCAGCAACGGATTCGGTTGCAAAAGATACAACAGCGGCAGCAGGTACTGCTGCTGTTGCATCTGCTAGTTCTTCTACTGAAGCTAGTGCTGCTGCTCCTGCTGTTGAAGAAGTGAAGCAAATAGACCCTCAGGTTTATAAAAACTTCACATATTATGTCTTGTTATTCTTGGTTATATGTACAGTTGTTGCCGTTATCGGTAAAGTACTTTCGATCTATGAATTGACAAGAAAGATGAACGGTAAATACAATCCGTTTGCGAATAACACGTTTCAATCTGCATTGTTATTCATTTTCTTGGTTGTATTCCTTTACGGTGTATATTGGTCATATGTACACTGGGGAGCCGCTTATTGGAGATCGGCAGTAACTGAGCACGGTGAGCGTATTGATACAATGTTTATCATTACCACAGCAATTACAACATTTGTATTGGTTATCACACACATCTTGTTGATGACATTTACATTCTTGTACCGCATGCGTGCAAAACGCCAAGCTTATTATTACCCACATAATAATGCGATCGAGAAATTATGGACAATCGTTCCTGCTGTTGTTTTGACAGTATTGGTATTGTTCGGTTTCTTTACATGGAGATCAATCACAAATATTCCTGAGGATCTTCAAAAATCAGCATTACAAATTGAAGTACTGGGCGAGCAGTTCCAATGGAATGTACGTTATGCTGGTTCGGACGGTATTATTGGTAAACGTAATTATAAAATGACTACGCCAACGAACCCGTACGGTATTGACTTTAATGATAAAAATTCTTGGGATGATATTCAAGGATCTGAAATCTGGTTACCTGTAAATAAACCTGTACGTTTCCATATCGTTTCAAAAGATATTATTCACTCTTTCTTTATTCCAGATTTCCGTGTTCAAATCAATGCGGTACCGGGGATGACCAACTATTTCCAATTCACACCTACTGTAACAACAGAAGAGATGCGTGATCGTTTGGGTGATTATAATTATGACTTTGTGATGTTGTGTAACAAGATCTGTGGATCTGGTCACTACAATATGCAAAAGAAAGTGGTTGTCGTAACTGAGGAAAAATATAAAGAATGGTTAGCTAAGCAAAACAAATATTTTACTGAGGATTTGCAAAAAGAGTTCAGCGGTAAAACAGCTAACGTAAAAAAGGATAGCGTACAAGTTACAGCATCTTTGAACTAATTAAGAATTTTTGAATATAAAATCGAATATGTCAAGTACAGTAATATCGCATAGCGCTGAACATCACGATTCGCACGGCCATCATCACGAGGAGTCGTTCATCAGAAAGTATATCTTCTCGGGTGACCACAAGATGATTGCTAAGCAATTCTTGATCACTGGTATCATCATGGCAGTTTTTGCGATGCTTTTATCAGTATTATTCCGTATCCAATTAGCATGGCCGGATAAAGAGTTCCCTATATTAGAAGTATTCTTGGGTAAATGGGCTGAAGGTGGTCGTATAAAACCGGAGTTTTTCCTTTCCTTGGTAACCATTCACGGTACCGTTATGGTATTCTTCGTGTTAACGGCTGGTCTATCAGGTACTTTTAGTAACTTATTGATTCCATATCAAATCGGAGCACGCGATATGGCATCTCCTTTTATGAACATGTTATCTTACTGGTTGTTCTTTGTAGCATCAGTGATTATGGTTGCATCGTTCTTTGTAGAAAGTGGACCTGCTTCTGCTGGTTGGACGATCTACCCGCCACTATCGGCTGTACCTACAGCAATCGCTGGATCTGCAACAGGTATGACGTTGTGGTTGGTGAGTATGGTTCTATTTGTTGCTTCACAGTTGATCGGTGGTATTAACTATGTAAGTACAATTTTGAACATGCGTACAAAAGGAATGGACTTATGGAAAATGCCTTTGACAATCTGGGCGTTCTTCTTAACTGCTATCGTGGGTATGTTGTCATTCCCAGTATTGGTTTCGGCGGTTGTTCTTTTGATTTTTGACCGTGCTGCTGGTACGTCATTCTATTTGTCGGATCTTGTTGTTCAAGGACAAATTTTACCTAACGAAGGTGGTTCTCCAATTTTGTTCCAACACTTGTTCTGGTTCTTAGGTCACCCTGAGGTATATATCGTTGTTATGCCTGCTTTAGGTTTAACTTCTGAGGTTATTGCAACCAACTCACGTAAACCAATCTTTGGTTACCACGCGATGGTTTATTCGTTGATCGGTATCACCGTATTATCGTTTATCGTATGGGGTCACCACATGTTTGTAACAGGTATGAACCCGTTCTTGGGTGGTGTATTTATGATTACAACATTGATTATCGCGGTTCCTTCTGCTGTAAAAGCGTTTAACTATCTTGCAACGTTGTGGAAAGGTAATATCCGTTTCACTCCAGCGATGATGTTTGCTATCGGTTTGGTATCATTCTTTATCTCTGGTGGTTTGACAGGATTGTTCTTAGGTAATGCGGCTTTAGATATCAACTTACACGATACCTATTTTGTTGTTGCCCACTTCCACTTGGTAATGGGATCGGCGTCAATCTTCGGTATGCTTTGTGGTGTTTACCACTGGTATCCTAAGATGTTCGGTCGTATGATGAACACAAAATTGGGTTATTTACACTTCTGGTTGACTTTCGTTGGTGCTTACATGGTATTCTTCCCAATGCACTTTATGGGTATCGATGGTGTGCCTCGCCGTTACTATGCATTTACTGAGTTTGCTTTCATGGCGAAATGGGTTTCTGTAAACAAATTGGTAACTTGGGCTGCAATCATCGCCGCTTTAGGTCAGATAGCTTTCTTGTGGAACTTCTTTACATCGATTTTCTTCGGTAAAAAAGCACCACAAAACCCTTGGCAGTCAAACACGTTGGAATGGACTACTCCGGTAGAGCATATCCATGGTAACTGGCCAGGAGAGATTCCAACTGTACACCGTTGGCCTTACGATTACAGTAAGCCAGGTCATGGTGAGGATTTTATTCCTCAAAGTGTTCCTTTCTCTGAAACAATGAGCTCTAATTTGCCTCATGATTTCGAAGGAGACGAGGAAGCTGAGCGTATCCAGGCAGAATGGAATGCTCAAAATGGTAGAAAAGACTAATAAAATCTTATAAAATAGAGTAGGGATTCCTACTCTATTTTATAGAAGTTTGTATTTTAAGAGGTAGGGGTAGTATTATGTTTCCAGCAGCTGAGAAGCGATTTATAAAGACCAATTTTATAACGATAATTGTATTGTTTTTGGTCATTATTGCTGGGGGAGTTGTTCGGAGTACAGGGTCAGGAATGGGATGTCCAGATTGGCCTAGATGTTTTAACCGTATTATTCCTCCAACAGATATCTCCCAATTACCTCAAGGATATGAACAGCATTATATTGAAGGAAGAGCAAAGAAGAACGAACGTTTCGCGAAAATTGTAGAATTTTTCGGGGATAAGGAAATGGCTTACAAGCTCCGTACCGATAAGAGTATTTTGCAGCATGAAGAGTTTAATGTTGCGAAAACTTGGACGGAATATATCAATCGGTTGGTAGGCGTTGTTTCCGGATTCTGTTTGTTATTTACAGCTATTTATTCTTTCACCTATTTAAAATCAAAAAGCTCGATCGTTGTTTGGTCAGTGATTAATCTTTTTGTTGTAGTACTTCAGGCTTGGCTGGGATCGATCGTTGTATCGACCAATTTGATGCCCTGGATTATTACGGTACATATGCTCTTAGCCATTGTAATTGTTTGTATTAGTATTTATACATATTTCAAAGCAGTTACTTTGCGAAACAAGACCTTACTGGTCAATCGTTCTTTGGGTATATTAAAAGGACTTGCCATTGCTTCAATTTTATTGATGCTAACACAAGTAATTGTCGGAACGGGAGTTCGTGAGGAGGTTGATTTATTAACCGGTTCAACGATAGCCCGGACTGATTTTATAACAACTATTGGTCAACAGTTTGAGTTACATCGCTGGTTGGCATATTGTTCTTTGATTTTAGTTATTGTATTATTCTTTTTGGTCCGCACGAGTTTTAATACGGGTTCTAAGCAATATAAATTTGCTTTAATCGCATTGATTCTAGTGGGTATCCAAATGCTATCAGGAATTATCTTAGCTCGATTTGCAATACCTGCATTTGCACAGACAACGCATTTGGTGGTAGCGACGCTTCTATTTGGGGCACAGTTCTACCTGTTGTTATTGTTAAACAAGCAAAGGCACTAATCTTGGAATTCGGGATGTTTATGTTTAAAAGTACGTGTTTAATTACACTGATAGTAGGAGGTCTCTTTTAGTTATGAAAGAATTTATTTCAGATTTCAAAAAGCTTGTTAAGTTGAGACTTACGTTGACGGTCGTATTTTCTGCGTCAATTGCTTTTCTGATAGGATCAAAACAACAGGGTGATATATTCTGGTTCAATTGGTTATTGTTGACTATAGGTGGTTTTCTGGTGACAGGTTCCGCTAATGGTTTTAATGAGATCATTGAAAAGGATTTGGATAAACTGATGAAACGTACGGAGGACAGACCGTTGCCATCAGGCCGCATGACAACAGGACAGGCTTTGGTATTGAGTGTCTTTATGGGCATCTTAGGAACCTTGGTGCTTGTTCGTTTAAATTTTGTCGCTGGTCTGCTGTCTGTTTTCTGTATCCTTCTTTACGCATTTATCTATACACCATTAAAAAGAAAATCACCAATAGCAGTGTTTGTCGGCGCGTTTCCGGGTGCATTTCCGCCATTAATTGGATATTATGCAGCCTTTTCGCAAGACGATTTAGCCTACTATAGTGGACATAACGAAGCGGCAATTATTATTATTCCCTTTGTGTTGTTTGCTATTCAGTTTTTATGGCAGTTTCCGCATTTCTGGGCAATTGCCTGGGTTGTGGATGATGACTATAAATTAGCAGGTTTTCGCTTATTGCCGACGACAAAACGTGATAAGATATCTGCTTTTATGGTATTCATTTCAGGTTTGTTTATGATACCTGCAGGTTTTATACCTTATCATTTTGGCTTTGGTGGGATTTGGTTTACGATTGTATCCGTGGTCGGTGGAATAATGTTTGGTTATTACGGTTATTTGCTGTTTAAGAATTGTGATATTCCTTCAGCGAAGAAAGTGATGTTTACCTCATTTATCTATTTGCCTGTGACACAACTCGTATTATTGCTTAACTTTATTCCGTTGAAATAATGTTAGATATACAAGCACAAACTGACGAGAAGTTAGTACAGAGAAAAGCCCAAAAGTTCAACCTGTGGTTGGGTATGTTGGGTATGTTCATGATGTTTGCTGCGTTATCCAGTGGTTTCATTGTATATACAGCGAGCGGCGTGGACAAAGGGATTAAGACCCTATTGCCAAATGCACTTTTATATAGTACCTTGGTGATTGTGGTTAGTAGTCTAACGATGTTTTTAGCACATAGAGCGGCTAAAAATGGCGAGTCTTCCAAACAGCGGTTGTTTTTGATAGCAACTTTTATTTTGGGAGTTGTATTTTTTGCCTTGCAAGTTCATGCTTGGAATGTATTGATCGATAGGGGTGTTTATTTTGTGAATAACAATGCATCGCAATCTTTTATTTACGTTTTTATCTGGATGCACTTGGCGCATATTATTGCGGGGTTGATCGTTTTGATTGGCGCGATTATAGGAATTAACAAACTTCCTAAAGACGGCAATCTTTTCCGCATGGATCTTGCCAGTATTTTTTGGCATTTTCTCGATCTTTTATGGATTTATATATATGTTTTCTTACTTTTGAATCAATAATAGTAAACAATGAGTACAACAGTATCGCAATTGGATAAGGTAAAAACTGGTCCATGGAATGGTGGAAAATCACCTTGGAACTTAGAGTATGGAAAAATCATGATGTGGTTTTTCTTGGTAGGGGATGCCTTCACATTTTCTGCATTTTTGGTTTATTATGGCGCACAACGATTTTCACACGCTGTATGGCCGGATCCTGATAAGGTTTTTCAATCTATTCCAGGAATTACTGACGGGGGACAACCCTTAGTATTTGTCGGTTTGATGACATTTATTTTGATTATGTCTTCAGTAACTATGGTGTTGGCGGTTGAAGCTGGACATCGTAATTCGAAGCATGAGGTTGTTAAATGGATGTTATGGACAATCTTAGGTGGTCTTTGTTTCGTTGGTTGTCAGGCATTAGAGTGGACGCATTTGCACCACGAAGGCTTTTGGTTCGGACGTAATCCTGCTACTGATATTGCTACACATATGGAAGGCGGAAATGTTGTTGAAAAATTGAGCCATTTCTTTACGGGAGATGTGTCGTATACATCAGCACTTCAGTTTGCAAACCTATTCTTTACAATTACTGGTTTCCACGGTTTCCACGTAACTGTTGGTATTATTTTGAACATCATTATTTTGTGCATGACTTTAAATAATACTTTTGAAAAAAGAGGGTCATATTTAATGATTGAAAAAGTAGGTCTATATTGGCACTTTGTGGATTTAGTGTGGGTATTCGTGTTTACACTTTTCTACCTTGTTTAGTAAAACAATTTAATTACAAAAGCTATGTCACAATATCAAGATAATATCGCTCACGGAGAGCACGCTCACGAAGGTGGGTTGGATAAAAAGGCTATATGGAGAGTGTTTGGAGTACTTTTGGCCCTTACTTGCCTAGAGTTCTTAATCGCATTAGGCTTCGTTCACCACTGGCAAATTCTGTCTAAAGGGGTATTGGTTAATTCAATTTACATTATACTTACTTTAGTTAAAGCCTATTATATCATTGCATTCTTTATGCACTTGAAATTCGAGAAATCGAGCTTCATTGTCACTGTAGGAATCGTCTTTATTTTTATTATTTATTTTATTGTTTTGATGCTAGTTGAAGGAGGCCATTTAGCTTCTGCATTCCAAGAACATCAAATATTTCCAAATAAATAGATAAAGTGAATGGATAATAATACTGGACAAAAGAAAGGTATTAAAACTATATTGATCCTGGCTGTAATTCTTTTACTGCCAGGATTTTTATATTTTATACTAAATAAAAGTGGCTCGAATAGCTACGCTTCTTTGCCAATTTTTGGGAAGAAAGAGGTTCCGGGAACCACTCATCGTAAATGGGGACGTGATATTCCCGACACCATCTACCATACTGTACCCCCGGTTGATTTTGTGAATTACGATGGTAATAAGGTACATCTATTGGACAATGATACAACACTTTCTGTCGTCCATCTGATGTATTCTAGAGATGCTTCATTATCGAGGACGATGATTAAGCGTTTAGATCAAATCGCTAATCGATTTATTCAGAATAAGAAGGTCCGCTTGTATTCAATTACGGTTGATACGGCATACGATACACCAGAAGTGTTAGCCAAATACTCGAAAGTTTACAAACCTTGGACCAAATCTTGGTTTTTTGTGACAGATCCTTCTGTTGATATCTTTAAATTTGCCCGAGAGAGTTTGTTACAGGATGCACTTGTCAACAATGAAGGCAGCAAACCATTTATTATTGGGTCTAGTTATCTTTTACTCGATACAAAAGGACGGATAAGAGGGATGTATGACATCAATGTCAAAACAGATGTTGACCGCCTTGAGGATGAAATTAAATTATTATTGGTCGAGGAAATCCGAAACCATCCAGCTACAATAGAACAAAAGAGGTAATTATATCATGGAAGAGAGTCTTAACAAGGAAAAAAAGTATAGTAAATGGATTTGGTTGCTATCGATTGTTATACCGATAGTGGTTGCTATCCTTTTTACGGTGAATTTACAAAAGCTGGGTTATGATGTAAAACCGCTAACATTTTTGCCTCCTATCTACGCGGCTATCAATGGGATTACGGCTGTATTGCTTTTTTGGGCCGTGGCTGCGATAAAAAGGGGCAATAAGCCCTTGCATGAGCGTTTGATCAAAATGTGTATTGCTTGTTCCTTAGCTTTTCTGGCGATGTATGTCGCTTATCACATGACTTCAATAGAAACGAAATATGGCGGTGAAGGAATTATGAGACCGATCTATTTCTTTATCTTGATCACGCATATCTTGCTTTCCATTATCATCATCCCTTTTGTACTCTTTACATTTGTTAGAGGTATATCGGGTTCTTATGAGCGTCATAAAAAGCTTGCCCGTATCACTTATCCCATGTGGCTTTATGTGGCTGTTACTGGGGTGATCGTTTATTTAATGATCTCTCCGTATTATATTGGTTAGTGATAAGAGTTGAGGGTCAGGGTATTGTGATCAAGTACAATGGCACGCCGGATTCGATTTGTTGAATCTGGTTTAATATTTAAATGAAATTGGATGCGATGGAGACTATATTCCATGTATCTGGGAGTATAAACAGTATAGGATTAATCAGTTGATTCGTATCGGCTAGATGGATCTGTAAAAAATCATTCACATATGAAGCGTATCTGGATTTATCAGGCAGATCGCCTGTTAACGGCGACAGAGGGACAGGAGATTGTTACTGACCTGGAAGCTTTTGCCGAACAGTGGAAAGTACATGGAAAGCCACTTTCTGCTTCCGCAGAATTGCGGGATAATCTTTTTATTATCCTTAAGGTGGATGAGGAGGTCGCGGCTGCATCAGGTTGTTCTATTGATAGTTCGGTTCGATTTTTAAAAGGAGTTGAATCCAAGTACGGTATTCAACTATTTGATCGAATGCAATTTGCTTATAAAGCGGATCAGGGAATAGGCGTGGTTAACCGTGACGGATTTGAGAAGTTATTGGCAGACGGTACCATCAACGATAATACCTTAGTATTTGATAATACCATTACCCATGAGCATCAAATGGAAGACGCTTGGGTAATACCCTTCCATCAAAGCTGGCATAAACGACTTTTTAGATAGGTTGTAAAACCATTTTATATAAGAAAGGCCATAGTTACATATGGCCTTTCTTTTTGATCTATAGATCTGTATTGCTTCTCTTCTGATCGATCCGCCGAACAGCGATAGTTTCGCTTATTCAGGAATAGTATAATGATGCATATATTTTGCTATCGCATTTGCACGTCTATTGACATAAGCAGAAGGGTTACGCGCATCCCATTCTCTTGGGTTTGGCAATATGGCTATGATCAAGGCGGCTTGTTTTTTGGAAAGATTGCTGCCTGTTTTGCTAAAGTAATACGAAGCTGCCGCATCGGCACCATAAACTCCCTGTCCCATTTCAATCACATTGAGATAAACTTCAAGGATGCGTTTCTTGCTCCAGAATGTTTCGATAAGAATGGTAAAGTAGGTCTCGAAGCCTTTTCTTAACCAGGAGCGGCCAGGCCATAAAAAAACATTTTTGGCTACCTGCTGACTGATTGTACTTCCGCCGCGTAATTTCTTTCCCTGTGCATTTTTTTTAATGGCATTCTGAATTCCTTGCATGTCGAATCCCCAGTGTGTCATAAAGTGAGCATCTTCTCCTGCGATGGCTGCTAACTTTAGGTTGTCCGAAAGTTCATCGTAATCCAGCCAGTTTTTTTCCAGTTTAAATCCCTTGCCCTGTTCTTTTAGCTCAAACCCACGTTGAATCATCAACCAAGTGATGGGAGGATTAATAAACCGCAGGCTAATGACCCAAAAGAGTGAAATACCAATAAAATAGAGGACTACCCGTGTCGCAATGCGCAGGATAGGAGATTTTATGTACTTCAATGGGTTGAAGGATGTTTTTTTGAAGGTATTTTGTTGTTTGCTGGACGTATTTTGTTTACCAGATCTTTTGATGGCCATGACTAATTTTTTTCGGATACAAACTTAGCTTATATTCTTGTTTAATGGAAATGATTTTGTCGAGAAGTTGAGTGTATCGTTTGCCAAAGCGACGATATTATCCTATTTTTACGCTTCATAAAAATTGATTTTAAAAGTTGGCAAAAGAAAAGAAAGTGACCCCATTGATGCAACAGTACAATGCGATCAAGATTAAGTATCCTGGAGCGTTGTTGTTGTTCCGTGTTGGCGATTTTTACGAAACATTTGGTGAGGATGCGATCAAAGCTGCCCAGATTTTGGGCATCGTTTTGACGAAGCGTGGCAATGGCTCGGAATCGGAAACTGCATTGGCTGGTTTTCCCCATCATTCCTTGGAAACCTATCTTCCGAAACTGGTGCGTGCAGGCCAACGGGTGGCAATCTGTGATCAGCTGGAGGATCCGAAGACGACAAAAACAATCGTTAAGCGTGGTGTGACCGAGCTAGTGACGCCCGGAGTCTCCTACAGTGACAATATTGTTCAACAGAAATCGAATAATTATTTAGCATCAATTTTTATCGAAAAGGAGCGAATCGGTATTTCTTTCCTAGATATTTCAACAGGAGAATTTCTGATTGCTCAAGGTAGCGTGGCCTATATAGATAAATTGCTTCAGGGCTTTAAACCGAGAGAAATTATTCTTTCAAAAAAACAGAGCAAGGAGTTTACAGAGCAGTTTGGATCACAATATTACACCTATTTTCTTGACGAGTGGCCTTATACGGGTGATTATGCCACTGAAACGCTATTGAAGCATTTTGAAGTCTCCTCGATGAAAGGATTTGGCGTGGACCGCATGACAGCAGGAGTTGTTGCTGCTGGTGTAGCATTGCATTACCTCAATGAAACCGAGCACCGTAATCTACAGCACATTTCTACGCTTTCCCGTATTGAAGAGGACCGTTTTATGTGGCTGGATCGTTTTACGATTCGTAATTTGGAATTAATCGGTTCGTTGAATGAAAATGCGGTTACGCTATCCGATGTATTGGATCAAACGTCCAGTCCAATGGGAGCGCGTCTGCTCAAGCGCTGGATCGTGATGCCGCTGAAAGACAAAAAGAGTATTCAGGAGCGATTGAATGTGGTCGATTTCTTTTTCACTAACCGTGATTTACGGGATGAACTGATTGGTCAGATCAAGCAGGTGGGAGATCTGGAACGTTTAATTTCCAAGATCGGACTGCAAAAAGCGAATCCGCGGGAAATTGTGCAATTGAAGCGCGCATTATATGCTATTGAGAAATTGAAGGAACTTACAGATCGTAAAGATGCTGATGCTCTTCGGACAATCTCAGATCAGTTAGATGCATGTGCTGTTATACGTGAAAAAATCGAGCAACAGGTTCAGGCGGAACCTCCTGTCGCAATCAATAAGGGGAGTGTAATCGCGGAAGGGGTGGACCCTGAATTGGATCGCTTGCGGAAGATCGCTTTTGGTGGTAAAGATTATCTGCTTGAGATCCAAAAAAGGGAAGCGGAGCTAACAGGGATTCCTTCTTTAAAAATAGCGTTCAATAATGTTTTCGGTTATTATCTGGAGGTCACAAATACACACAAAGATAAGGTTCCGACGACGTGGATCCGTAAACAGACACTGGTGAATGCTGAACGTTACATTACGGAGGAACTTAAAGAATATGAAGAACAGATTCTCGGTGCTGAGGAGAAGATCCAAGCGCTTGAGAATAGATTATATGCTGAACTATTGGTTGCCATTGCTGAATACATCAAACCTATTCAGCTCAACGCCCAGCTCATAGCTAAGTTGGATGTGCTGCTTAACTTTGCTGTTGTAGCGGAGAAAAACTATTATGTAAAACCCGAAGTCAGCGAGAGCAAGATTTTGGATATTAAAGGTGGAAGACACCCTGTCATCGAAAGAAACCTGCCAATAGGTGAGGATTATATTACCAATGATACTTTTTTAGATCCGAAAACACAACAGATTATTATTATTACGGGCCCTAACATGGCGGGTAAATCAGCGTTGCTCCGTCAGACTGGATTGATCGTGTTAATGGCGCAAATTGGTTGCTTCGTACCGGCAAAAGAGGCTAAAATCGGCTTGGTTGACAAAATTTTCACCCGTGTAGGCGCTTCGGACAATCTTTCTTCGGGTGAATCTACGTTTATGGTGGAGATGAATGAAACCGCGAGCATCATGAATAATTTGTCGGACCGCAGTCTTATTCTTTTGGATGAAATCGGTCGTGGTACAAGCACTTATGACGGTATTTCTATTGCCTGGGCTATTGCTGAGTTTTTGCATAATCATCCTGCTGCTAAGGCAAAAACCTTGTTTGCCACGCATTACCATGAATTAAACGAGCTGACTACTTCGCTGGATCGTATAAAAAACTATAATGTAACGGTGAAGGAGGTTAATAACAAAGTTATTTTCTTACGTAAACTTGTTCCAGGAGGCTCAGAGCATAGTTTCGGAATCCATGTGGCAAAGCTCGCTGGAATGCCGCAAAAGTTGCTTAATCGGGCCAATCAAATTTTGAAAAGGCTGGAGCAGGAGCGCACAGGTGGTGAGCAGATTAAAGATAGCATGCGCAAAATCCAGAAACAGGCCTACCAATTGCAGATGTTTTCTATTGATGATCCTGTCTTGAATAAGATCAGGGATATGCTGAATAACCTGGATGTTAATTCGCTTACTCCGGTTGAAGCATTAATGAAATTGGATGAGATACAACGCCTTTTAAAGAATTAAATCTTCCCTTGGGCTTGGGCAATTGATCTCAAGCGGAATTTGTTTTTTCGATTTACATACGCCAGATGATGTTTTTTAATACAGACATCATCTGGCGTATTTTTTTTCTGAAAGTGTCTGATCTTATTGGTCAGAAAGAACCTTCAGCTCGCTTTTATTACTGTTGGTGTCTGCGAAGTCATCAGGTTTTTGAGGGCTATTTGCTTAAAATCTGAAGAATAGCTCCAAGCTTCCGTAATTTGCCTGTATCGGGATCAATACCTTACTGCTTGCATCATAAGGCGTGTAATGATAGCCGAGTTCGAAACCAATGTACTTTTGGTTTTTCATGCGAAATAGGGATGCGAGACCAAGTCCTAGGTGCACATTATTGATGGTTACCATACGATCGGTGTATCCACCATCATAATAATAACCATCCGGATCATAATAACCAGAGGAATAGGCACTTTCTGTGATGCCGGTATCTGTAATATCTATGCCGAGAATACCTTTTGGAATCAGTATAAATTTGTCGTTGTCAAAAACTTTGTAACCTACAGTACCGCCCATAAATGCTGTCGCTGAAGAATTGACCGAAACATTGGAGCCCTCGTAATTGTAATCAATATTGCGGTCGTTTGAGTTGATGCGCACCTTGAAGCCACCTTCGAAAATAAATTTTCTTTCCAGCGAGCTCATCAGCATAAATCCAAAGTTTATGTTGGTTCCGAAAATTTTGTTGGCTCCGCCAAGTGGGGTGACTACGCCGATTGACGGAACATAGCCCAGTTTGGCTTTCTGTCTATCTCTATACACTTTGGGGGCTGGAAACCGCTGTTGATTATCTTGTTCGTTAGCTTGTTGGTCTTGTACGGCATTGGCAACTTCAGTATCTGAAAAAAGCTCTAAAATAGTTTTTTCCTGATCGGTTAACGTATAACTATCGGAAGCAAGCAGGGCTTTGGCTCTTACTTTTATGAGGCCGTCCAGTGGATGCCTTAATGGCACGAAATTGTATTTTTCCTTATGCTGTTCGTATTGTGTTGAAAAATCGTCCTGGTCTGCCGCATCCAGTCTTTGTAGAAAATTTTTATCGAATTGATTGTCTACATAATGTTTGATCTCTGTTGAGGTATTCTTTTTTTCAATGATGTATATAAGAATACGTAAACGCTGTACAAACTCGTTGGTACCACAGCTAGCTTGTATACTATTGAGTAAAGGATCAATTTTGTCAAAGTCATTGTTGTTCAATGTTTTTGTTAATAAGGGAAGTATTTCAGCTGTATGCCGGTCACAATTCTCTTGTGCATGCAATAGTTTTGTAGGAAGCACACCAATGATGATCAATATCATAAGAGCAAGCTGACGGATATTCATGGCTTATATAGATTTGTTGCTGACTAAATTAGCAAATAAATTGCAGGATACACTGGTTTGTTTGTACCAAAGGTTCTAAAAGTTTTATCTTTGACGTATGGCGTCGATATTTCGGTTTAAACAGTTTGAGGTTGATCAGTCTGACTGTGCAATGAAAATTAACACAGATGGCGTACTGCTGGCTTCCTTGCTGGAAGTAGAACCTGTGGACCGGGTACTGGATGTAGGTACAGGTACTGGAGTCATTGCATTGATGTTGGCTCAACGGCTCGTAGACAGTAGGGTAGAGGCTGTCGAAATTGACCCTTTGGCTGCTGCGATGGCAGACAGAAACTTCCGTAACTCCATTTTCCAGGAACGTTTAGAGCTGCATGCTACCTCCTTTCAACAAATGGATGTACAAGGGCATTATGATCTGATCGTATCAAATCCACCCTTTTATACAGATTCATTACATAATCCGGATGAACGCAAGAAGCTGGCGCGTCATACCGATCTGGATTTTTTTGCTGAACTGTTGGATTTCGCTGCTTTACGCTTATCGGATCGGGGAAAATTAGTGCTGATCCTTCCAACGGCATTAGCGGAAACGTTGACTAAAATTTCAGCGGAAAGGGGATTATACTGTTCCAGTGAAGTACAAATAAGCTCCTTTGAAGGGGAACCGGCCATTCGGAAAATCGTTACATTTGAACGCTTACATGTCGAACTACCCGCTAAACGGGCGTTTGTTATTTATGCCGCCAAGGGTATTTATTCAGAAGCTTATCGAAATGCCTTGGCACCTTATTTTTTAGCTTTTTAAGTGATGACAAAGATCGGATTACTCTCAGATACACATTCTTTTTTAGATGAAGCTGTATTTACTCATTTTGCAGCCTGCGACGAGATATGGCATGTGGGCGATTTTGGTGATCCTGATGTTGCGGATCGGTTAGCAGCTTTTAAGCCACTGCGCGGAGTATACGGAAACATTGATGGTCAAGAAATTCGTTTACAATTTCCAGAAGATTTGAGGTTTAGGTGTGAGGAAGTGGACGTCTTTATGACACATATTGGTGGTTATCCAGGGAAATATGCTGCACGCATAAAAGGGGAATTGATGAAAAATCCACCTAAATTATTTATTACCGGACATTCACATATCCTAAAGGTTATCTTCGACCCCAAGATCCATTGTCTCCATCTCAACCCTGGGGCGGCAGGTAAGCAGGGCTGGCACAAAGTAAGGACATTAATGCGGTTTGATATCAATAAAGATAAAATTGAGAACCTGGAGGTTATTGAACTCAAAGACCGTTAAGTCACCTAAGACTCTTCTTTAGTCTTTTTTATGAATAGACAGCCGGACTATACTTTGGGTAATGGCAAAGAGATCGTGCGGTACATTCGGCTCTAATGTCACTAACATGCCTTTTGTTAGACTGATTTTGCTTCCGTTAACGCCAAAATCAATATTGCCTTCGACAATTTCTACAATAATTGATGCAGCTGTTTTATGCTCCTTTAGATATTGCCCTTCTGCAAAAGCCAAGCGATATTCTTTGCTGCCATTGGTTTCTAGCAGGAGGTCCATTTTGGGTTTTTTGTCCTGAAATGTGACGTTTTGAAAAATAGATGCTGTCTGCATGGTCATTGTGCTATTATCTGTTGTTGCTAATATATTTTTGATAAAGGTCCTGTAAATAGGTCTGTAAGATCAGGGCGTGGGTATGTAAGGTGATGGGGGGCTTTCATGGCTATATTTATAAAATAACGCTATTACTGATATTAAAATAAATATATGATTTTCAGCTGTAAAATGTGTCAGCTCGTTATCTTATTTCTTCTATAAATCGAAAGAATTTCCCCCTCGGATAGACGGGAAGAAGTTGGTCAAAACGATGGAAAGTTTCCTATTGCAGGAGTTTTAAAAAGAAGTTTCTCAGGTACTATAGTGAATCACGAACTTCAAGAAGAAAGTTCTTCAACCGCTCCAATGAATCTACAACACGTTGATTTTCTTTTGCCTCAGATTTGTTGTCACGCAGGTAATCACGTGCACCCTGTAGTGTATAACCTTTATCTTTAACCAAATTGAAGATGATCTTTAAATTGGCAATATCTTCTTGCGTAAATAAGCGATTGCCTTTTTTATTTTTCTTAGGTTGTAGAATGTCAAATTCACGCTCATAAAAACGTATTTGGGACGCATTTACATCAAACATTTCTGTAACTTCTCCCATTGTATAATACAATTTATTTATTTCACGCTCTTTGTACGGCATATCTTCACGATTAATCTATAGCAAACTTAATAAAAATTCCAATTCAAAAAGAAATTTTTGCGATCTCTTATCTGATTAGGGACTGAACGAGAGGGATATCGTGCAATTCATGAGAAGCCAATAATAATTGTGTATAAAGGTAAATTTTTCTAAGTTTGACTAGTTTGAAAACGGTCTAGACATCATATATGATTATAGTTAGCAAATTTTGGACGAATTTCTTCTCTTTTGGAAAAGCCAATGCAATTACTATTTATCCTTTTATCTTTCTGAAAAATACCTTCTTTAAACAGCAGGACGACTTGATTCGTCATGAGCGTATACATTTGCGACAGGCGCTTGAATTAGGTATTCTCTTTTTTTATATATGGTATCTCATTGAATTTGCCGTTCATTTTATTCAATTTGGAGATTTTGATAAAGCCTACCGGCGTATTTCTTTTGAGCGGGAAGCGTATGACAGGGAGGGCGAAACAGATTATTTGTCCAAAAGAAAAATATGGGCTTTTTGGCGATATCTTTAAAAAGATGGCCTATTCAACCCTGCCATAAAAGCCTTATAAGGTCACAGGCACAACAATTATGAGCTGAATTGAAGATGCTTTCTAGCCGATAAAATAGACACTTTCAAAAAAGAAAGCGGTGCCAAGAATATTCCTGGCACCGCTTTCTTTTCTATTTTGAAGGCGATTATCCCACTAATTTAAGATAAGTAGCTACTTTGTCTTTTAACTGTCTACGGTCGACAATGAAATCCAAAAATCCATGCTCAAGAACAAATTCTGAAGTCTGGAATCCTTTTGGAAGATCCTTTTTAATTGTTTCTTTAATGACACGCGGTCCTGCAAATCCGATTAATGCTCCCGGTTCTGCGATATTTACATCACCTAACATCGCGTAAGATGCTGTAACTCCTCCGGTGGTAGGGTCTGTCAATAAACAAACGTAAGGAAGTCCTGCCTTTGCCAATAACGCTAACTTAGCCGAAGTTTTAGCCATTTGCATTAATGAAAATGCGGCTTCCATCATACGTGCACCTCCTGATTTGGAGATTAGCATAAATGGAATTTTATGCTCAATACAGTAATCTATCGAACGCGCGATTTTTTCACCAACGACAGATCCCATTGATCCGCCGATGAAACTAAAGTCCATACAAGCAATAACGATGTCTTGACCATTCATTTTTCCATGGCCAGAACGTAAAGCATCTTTCAGGCCTGTTTTGGCTTGACTTTCCTTTAAACGTTCAGGGTATGGCTTTGAATCGAAAAATTCTAATGGATCACCAGAATTTAGATTAGGAAATAGTTCTGTAAATTCGTTATTGTCAAATAAAATTGAAAAATATTCTTTGGAGCCAATTCTTAAGTGGTGCCCACAATATTGACAAACATAGTCGTTTTCTACTTGTTCAAGATGCAACAATGGTTTTTTACATGTGGGACATTTGTTCCACATACCATCAGGTGCTTCTTTTTTATTAGCGGTAGCTGTGCTAATACCAGCTTTTTCTCTTTTAAACCAACTCATACGATAGTTCTTATTCGATTACAAACTTATATAAATTTGCTTTTATATACAATTATAATTGTGTTGAATGTACATGCCAAGCGATTAAAACTCCTTGTGTAACAGGGCTTCTATAAATAAGGGAAATGCGGGTAACAATTGGGATATATAAGATATTTAGCTGATTATTAGGTTAGAATTGAATTTTTGACCGGAGGATTAGTCAAAAAAATGGGCATAAAAAAAGGGTAAGCTACTCCTATCGCACCGCTCAACCAAATACCCTTGCTTTGTTCCCAACCTGGGGGAGTCAATGGGAGCTGGTCGTAGAAGACTTACCCGCCACAAAAGTAGAAAAAAAAACAGTTTTAGGAAAGAAAAAATGCTATTTTATCTTATGCTGCTGATTATCATCGTAATAAATTGTATTTAGTAGCTGCTCATCGTACTGTTTTATGGTGAAAAATAGTTGGTATCAGTGTAAACCAGCTAAAAATGGCGTAAAATAAGTGCTTGACGAAGTCCATTGGCTGTAATTGTTCTTTTGAAAACGTCGGAAGTAGAATAATCTGGCGTATATGAGATCGACTTTGAATAGGCTTAATAGTCTAATTTCCCTTATTCAAAGGCGATCTCATTTTTTGGACTACATTTTTTCTTGATTGTATTCGCCCAATAGGGAATAATAGCCGAATAAGCCGAGTCCAATGGAGATTATGGGTGTCAAGATGCACAGGATAATGATGCCAAAAACGAGATCTTCCTGATGTCCCGTTGAAATCTTTGGCAGGGCCAGTTCAAAAATGGAGAAATAAGCAGTAAACAATGCTAAAACGATCCAAAGTATGCCGAGGAATTTTTTGAGATTATTCATGTGTTGCGGGAGTTGATTTGTTGTTGATATAGATACTACCAATGATAAAACATACAATGGCAATGATAATAGGGTACCACAAACCTGCAAGATAGAATTGTGGGGTATTGGATGCTTCAGCATTTGTCGTTAAGTATGTCGATACCGCAGGAAGGAGCCCGCCGAATATTCCATTTCCAACATGATAGGGTAAGGACATGGATGTGTACCGGATCTTTACAGGGAATAGTTCAACAAGAAATGCCGCGATGGGCCCGTACACCATTGTAATATAAATCACTTGTATAAAGATCAGAAAGACGAGCAGCATATAGTTCTTGCCTGCAAGATGGACTGTGGTTTTGGTCATTGGCTGTCCTTTGAGTTTTCCTGACTGATGTATCATGCTGGCTCTAGTAACTTCCGTCTGGTCCTCATATTGAGTCTTGATGATCGAAATGATTTCTGTTGTTTGCGGTCCAAGGGGGACCTCCGTTGTTTCGTTCACCTTGACTTTCTGTTCTGTATTGGAAAGTTGATACATGGATTCGTAAATCGGGCGGTAAGTCAATACGGCAAGTAACATCCCACCGAGCATAATCCATTTTCGTCCAATTTTGTCACTTAGCCACCCAAATACAACAAAAAATGGAGTTCCCAAGAGTAATGCGATGCCGAGGATGGTATCGGCCTGGTCAGATTGAAGGTGCATGACCGTTTTCATGAAACTCATCGAGTAAAACTGTCCGGTGTACCAAACAACGCCCTGTCCCATGGCTGCACCAAAAAGTGCGAGCAGCACAAATTTGAGGTTGTAGCGGTTGCCAAAGCTTTCTTTTAGCGGATTTGTACTTGTTTTTCCTTCCGCTTTGGCCTTGCTAAATTCGGGTGATTCCTTCATCTTCTTACGAATAAGATAGGAAACATATACCATGACTAAAGATAGGAGGAAAGGAACCCGCCATCCCCAAGAATCAAATTGTGATTCACTGAGAAAGCCTTTAGTAAGGAGGATGACAACGAGTGATATGAAAAGGCCAAAAGTAGCTGTTGTTTGTATCCATGATGTCCAATAGCCCCGCTGGCCCAATGGGGCATGTTCGGCGACGTAAGTTGCTGCACCGCCATATTCTCCTCCTAGGGCAAGACCTTGCAAGAGACGAAGGATCAACACGAGCAGCGGTGCCCAAAAACCAATACTTTCATAGCTGGGGATGCAACCTATGAGAAATGTTGCTCCGCCCATGAGCATTAAAGTAACCATAAACGTATATTTTCGACCGATAATATCACCTAGTCGCCCAAAAAATAGGGCGCCAAATGGTCGGACAACAAACCCTGCGGCAAATGTGGCTAGGGTTGAAAGAAAAGCTGCTGTTGGATTTTCAGCTGGAAAGAATTTGGTGGAAATTACAATGGATAGGCTGCCAAAAATGAAAAAGTCATACCATTCGATTAGTGTTCCCATGGAGGAAGCTCCGATGACTTTCCAGATACTTTTTGTATTGTTTTCGTTCATTAATTCTTGGTTTTTGGTTGGGTATAATTGTGAATTTTTATTGCGCTCCGAATAGCATTTCGGCGCTGGTGCATGCTATGAAATGAGCTAATTTTTTTGAATTTCCGTCTGTCCGGCAGTTTTATACCGTTTTCCAGGTAGGGCGTGAATGAGTGACTGCATTTCAAGTTCCAATAGGATTAAGGCCAATTTACTTTGTGGCCATTTTGTGAGGTCAATCATGTGGTCTATTTCTAATTGTCCCTTTTGCTGAATGAGTGTAAAAAGGAGTTGTTGGTCTTTTGTCAGTGTCAAAGGAAGGCTAAGCTGTTGGTCAACGGCTTTTGTGCTGATTTCCCAATTCATGAGGTATTCGAGATCCTGAAGACCTCTAATCATATGAGCACGGTTGGTTTTGATGAGGTAGTTTGTGCCTTCAGAACTTTTTTCATAAACGGCTCCTGGAAAGGCGCATACATCGCGATTGTAGCTGTTGGCAATTTCAGCGGTAATTAATGCGCCCCCTTTAATTGCAGCTTCTACGACAATGGTGACATCTGCCATACCGGCTATGATGCGATTGCGCATAGGAAAGTTACTGCGCTCAGGTAATGTGTTGGATGTAAATTCTGTCAATAAACCGCCTTGGTCTAGCATTTTTGTGGCAAGTTCGCGATGAGATGCAGGGTAAATTCGATCGAGACCATGCCCTAATACAGCAACGGTTGGAATATTATTTTTTAGTGCGTTGCGATGTGCTAAAGCGTCAATACCATAAGCAAGACCACTAACAATCAAGGTGTCTTTGGTACAATTCATGGCTTCTAGCAAATCTTCGCATATTTTCTGGCCATAATAGGTCGCATGTCTAGTGCCAACGATACTAATAACTTTTGCGCTGTTGAGTGGTTGGTTCCCTTTATAATAGACAACAAGCGGAGCGTCTTCACATTGCCGCAGCCTTTTGGGGTAATTTTCGTCTTCCAGCCATAACGCTTGTATCTGATGTTTTTCGATAAAAGCGAGTTCTTTTTCACAGGCGGACATATAGCTTTTATTGTATATTGCTTCGGCGATTGGCTCACGTATCCCAAGAATTTGCATCAAATCTTTTTTTGAGTACGCAAATAAGTCCGCTAAATCGTGACCTTGGTCAATGATGTGACGCGCTGTTCTAGGGCCAATCCCCTTGATTTTCGTCAAAGCTATGGGATAAATTAGTTTCATAATTGGGTTTATCTAAATATATGAAAAATATAACTAGCTGTTGTACTTTTTGTTAGAATTGCTCAGGCTTCTTGTATTTTTAGTAGAATTGCGAAGTTCTTAATCGGAGGAGATCACGTGCTTGCTGGAATACCCGCGGATTGTTATGGAATGAATGCAATTTTCCCGAGCTTATTTGAGATCGCGTGGGATGAAATATTGGTCAATTTTGGAAAGAAAGAAGAGGAATTGGTAACTTTGAACGATTAATGATATTTTAACTATGGAAATGAAAGAACCTTTTGATATCGAATTGGGGGATATAGTTTATTCTGTTTTCCCTGAGGAAGAAGATACGTATGTTATTTTTAAGGATGGTGTGGAATACGTAAAGATTATTAAAGACAATGATACAAACTGGTTGAAACTGAATCCAGAAACGGAACTTCCTATGTTCGGTATGGATGAAGAAGTCAATCTAATTGGCCTAGAAATTAAAAAGGAATTAGGTCTTTAGTTCCTTAAGTTAAAGATAGTTAAATACTTTTTAATTTTATTTATAGTTGGTTATTTTGGTTTATCAATTATAAATATGGTACGTATCGGATTTCTATCTTTATTGTTTTTCTGTGTCTACTTTTCATTTTATCGGCAGGGACTTTTTGCCCATCCAGCGGAATTTTATCATCAGGATACCATTGGGAAAAAAGGAAGTCAAAACGATACTTTACGTTTGGATACTGTTTCGATCAAACGTAAATCAGCAGCGGATAAATGGGAAGAAAAAAAGGAGGAGTATAAGTCGATCTTTTTCTGGGGTGATACGAAAAATATGGTGACCTTGCCTCATCAGGGGGGAATTGCTGTTAATCTGAACAAGCTTTACAATAAATTCAGTCGAAAGGGACGAAATTCGAGGAAGCTTCAACGTCAGTTTGAAAAAGAATACCAACAGGATCTGATTCGCGAGGAATGGTATCCTTTGACAGGGGAATACAGTAAGCTGTCGGGAGATTCTTTGCGCAAATTTAGGATATACTATGAGCCTTCCTTAAAGTGGCTTCGTGAGAATGATCGTTATGAGAAGATCGCTTATATCCATAAGTGTTTAACGAACTACCTCGATTCTGTAGACATTATCCATAGGCGACTTCAGTTTCCTATGGGTAATGCCAAACTTTAACTACATAGGTACGTATACCAGGTATTTTGTATCAAAGAAATCTTCTTTAAAGTAACCCGAAAGCGGGTGTAATTCTGCTTTGAGCTTAGATTCTTTGATCTCTTCGGAGAGATCTCCGCCTTTTAAGTAAAGAATTCCATTAGGGATACCGTTTTTATCTTTTTTTGCGAATTTATTCTGTATCCAAGGCGTAAATTCTCCAAGTCTTGTCACCGCACGTGATATGACAAAATCATATTTGTCGTCGAGTTGTTCTGCGCGAATATGATCTGCTTCGACATTTTGGAGACCGAGCCCAGCCGCAACTTCGCGTACGACTTTAATTTTTTTGCCGATAGAATCGACCAAATGGAATTTGACTTCAGGAAACATAATGGCCATTGGGATACCTGGAAAGCCTCCTCCGGTCCCCACATCCAAAATTTGTGTTCCTGGCGTAAGCTCTTGGACAAATTTAGCGATACCTAGCGAGTGTAACACATGGTGCAGGTAGAGGCTATCAATGTCTTTACGTGAAATGACATTGATTTGGCTATTCCAAAATGTATAGAGGTCGGCAAGTTTTGCAAACTGTTCTTTTTGAATATCCGTTAATTTTGGAAAATAGTTATAGATGATATTAACTGTTGGATTCAAAGCTTCATGTTTTAAAAGTGAATTATTTCCAGCTTATTTTTTTCTTTTTTCTGCTGAAGATGCCATTGATGCAAATATAGAAATAGTAGATGAAGTCTACCAAAGGCAGCCACCAAATCAGTTCCTTTACTTCTAGTTTTTTATAGATGTTGGCAAATATTATCCATTGTGCAATCAGCCTTAGGAGGTAGGCTGTAACAGGAACATACCAGTACATTGGAAAGGCAATCGCTGTTGCGATAAGTGCTATGTAAAAGAAGACTGCCGATACCAGCTGGGTGCCCAGCATGCGCTGATGTCGCTTTTTGTAAATAGTAGAGGCTCCTGAGTGTCTTGCTTTTTGCTTGTAATAGCTCCTCCAGGTCGCTTTGGGTTCCGAATAGACAATGGATTCGGCTGCCAGTGCAATGTTAACGTTGGTCGGATTTGCATTTTGGTTGACAAATAGATCATCATCACCCGATTTAATATGCATATGGGCAGCAAATCCTTTGTTACGAAAGAAAAGGTCTTTTTTGTAAGCCATGTTACGCCCTACTCCCATATAGGCATCTCCCTTTAGTGCATAGGAGAAATAACTCATGGCGGTATGGCTGGTTTCAAATCGAATCAATAGATTTAGCAAGCTCTTTTTCTTAAAATAAGGAGAATAGCCTAGTACAATTTCTGTTTCTGGTCTGAAAGCTGCTGCAATTTCTTTGAGCCATTGATCGGATTGTGGCGCACAATCCGCATCGGTAAACACCAGTGTCTGGTGCTTTGATGCTTTGATACCCATACTAACGGCAAACTTTTTACCATGTTTCAAGCGAATATGCTCTTTGATATCCACAATTTTTAAATGGGGATATTTTGCTTCGAAATCATGCAATATCCAAGGCGTATTGTCTGTCGAGAAGTCATTGACAACAATTACTTCAAAATTGGGATAGTCTTGATTCAGTATACTCGGAAGGAATTCAGGAATATTATCCTGTTCATTGTGCGCACAAATAATAACGGATAGCGGTGGGAATTCAGTTCCTTCTTGTACAGGTTCAATTTGATAACTACTCAATTTACTATATACAAATAAGATGTAGTACAATTGTATCAATAGGAAAAGACCCAATACTCCGAAAGCAATATATGGAAGATTGGCCAAAAATACGTGAAGGTCAAGCATAGCTCACAAAGATAAGTGCTTTCCGTAACTTTTTTATAGGGGAAAAATGATAATTTATTTTTGAAACATCCTGTTTGCAAATCTTTTTATAGTATTTTTGCAACGTATTCTAGGGATGAATCCGAGCTTGGGTGGAAATTAGGAAAGCTATAACGACTTTTTAAGTTGCAACTAGTTGAAAATGAGTTTTTAATTTTTTTTACTCCAAATGCCGATATCGCCATGTCCATGGCAAATCATCCTTTAAAATAGAAATAGTCTCAGAGGAAAAATATTAATGAAATTTACGCTACAAGCACAAGATAAGTTATCAAAAGCACGTGCAGGTGTTGTCGAAACTGCACATGGTCCCATTCAAACACCTATTTTTATGCCTGTTGGTACGGCAGGTACAGTGAAAGCAATTCATCAACATGAATTGAAGAACGATATTGAAGCGCAGATTATTCTGGGTAATACGTACCACCTCTATTTACGTCCAGGGTTGAATGTGTTGAATAAAGCCGGCGGATTGCATAAATTCAATGGTTGGGATCGACCTATTTTAACAGATTCTGGTGGTTATCAGGTGTATTCGTTGACAGAAGTACGTAAGATCAAAGAAGAGGGAGTTACTTTTCGTTCCCATATCGATGGGTCGAAACATCTATTTACACCAGAGAATGTAATGGATACGCAACGTATTATTGGTGCGGATATCATTATGGCATTTGACGAATGTACGCCTTATCCATGTGATTATGGGTATGCACGTCGTTCTTTGGATATGACCCATCGTTGGCTGAAACGCTGTGTAGATCGTTTTGATAGCACAGATCCGCTTTATGGGTATGATCAGACTTTGTTTCCAATTGTTCAAGGATCTGTTTACAAAGATTTAAGAATAAAATCTGCGGAGACTATTGCTTCGTTTAACCGCGAAGGAAATGCGATAGGTGGATTATCGGTAGGCGAACCTGCGGAAGAAATGTATGCTATGACCGAAGTTGTCTGTGATATCTTACCGTATGACAAACCACGTTATCTTATGGGGGTAGGAACACCGGTAAATATTCTTGAAAATATTGCTTTAGGGGTGGATATGTTCGATTGCGTTATGCCAACCCGTAATGCTAGAAATGGTATGCTTTTCACACAAAATGGTATTATCAATATCAAAAATGAAAAGTGGAAAGACGATTTTTCACCAATAGAAGCGGAGAGTGATCTGCATGCAGATCAATTTTATTCGAAAGCCTATCTAAGGCATTTGATTAAATCGCAAGAAATTCTTGGGGCACAAATTGCTTCTTTACATAATTTACATTTTTACCTTTGGTTGGTTAATCAGGCTAGGGAGCGAATCATTGATGGAACTTTCTACGATTGGAAAAACAAAATGGTGAAAATATTGGATCAACGTTTGTAAAACTAAATAGCTCAAGTAAAAAAATGCTGTCGTTAATCGATCGTTACATTATCAAAAAGTATCTAAGTACTTTTTTATTCACTATGGCGATATTTACTGTTGTCATGGTGGTTTTTGACGTGTCCGAACGATTGGATGATTTTTTAAAATATCATGCACCCCTCGATAAGATTATTTTTGAGTATTATGCTGGATTTATTCCCTTTTACTTAAACTTTCTTTGTCCGCTGATCAACTTTATTGCGGTTATTTTCTTTACATCCAAGATGGCGGATCAAACTGAAATTGTCCCGATTCTAAGCGCCGGGTATAGCTTTAACCGTTTGCTTCGTCCCTACATGATAGCAGCAACCCTAATCTTTGGCATTTCTTTGGTATTCAACATCTTTATTATTCCGAATACCAATAAGATGAAGGTTGATTTTGAAAATATCTACGTAAAGCCACCCAAGGATAACTCGAGGGTTTCTACCCACATGCAATTGGACAAAAACAGCTATGTTTATATAGACAATTTTGATAATACAACCAAAACAGGATACGGCTTTGTACTTGAAATTTTCAAAGGGGATACCCTCAAGGAGAAAATGATGGCTGACCGTATTACGTGGGACTCGGTGGCGACAAAATGGAAGATCGAAGGGTATACCAATCGTATTATTAATGGACTACATGAACGCATGGACAAAGGAGCCGTTAAAGACACAACCTTGGATATGAAACCTTCGGATTTTGAGGTGCGTGATAATATGTTTACCGCCATGGATACACGCGAATTAAATATTCGTATCCATAAGGAGGAGATCAGGGGAACCGGAGTTATGAACGATTTATTACTTGAGAAATATAAGCGTTATGTGTATCCATTTTCAGCTTTTGTACTGACCTTGATGGGCGTTGCACTGTCATCCAAGAAAGTACGTGGGGGGATAGGATTGAGTCTTGGTATTGGTATCGCGTTAAGTTTTACGTATATCGTCTTTATACAGTTTGCAACTATGTTTTCTTTGAAAGGGGGACTGCCACCGTTGATAGCCGTATTAATTCCGAATGTTACCTTCTTTTTGGTAGCATTATACCTGGCGATAAAAGCGCCAAAATAATTTTTTGTTCAGTTTTCAATAACTTCAGTGAGCTTGCCTTATAAAGGGAAATAATAGGTAGTGCTCATCATTTCTATACAAATGTATTCTAGAGAATATGACTAAAATTCAATTAAATCGGAATATTCTAATTCTGCATTTAACAATACTTATTTGGGGATTTACCGGAATTTTGGGTAGCCTAATTTCCGTATCTGCCCTTCATTTAGTGTGGTATCGTGTTGCAATAGCGTCTATCACGCTGCTGATCTATTTCTTGGTAACCAAACAATCGATTGTAGTTTCGAGGAAACAATTTCTCCAATTTTTTATGGTGGGGGCCGTTGTTGGGCTGCATTGGGTATTATTTTTTTATTCAATCAAAGTATCTACCGTATCAGTGACATTGGTTACACTATCCTCGGTGACTTTATTTACTGCGATATTGGAGCCTATTGTGAATAAAAAGCGCATTGCGCTGTTGGATATTGTAGTTGGTTTGGTAATTATCATCGGTATTTATACGATCTTTTCTTTTGAAACACATTACCTCGTTGGTCTATTGGCGGGGCTTGGTTGTGCGTTTTGCGCGAGTATATTTTCTATAGCTAATGCGCGCATGGTTAAAAAATCGAGCCCAACCCTGATTACGTTCTATGAAATGATGGGGGCATGCTTCTGGATCAGCATATTGATGTTGTTTACAGGAGATTTCAATGCTGAAATGAAATTGGGGCAGCAAGATTTAATTTATCTGCTGTTGTTAGGTGTGGTTTGCACGGCGGTGGCCTATGTTATGGGGGTTGCTGTCATGAAGGAATTATCTGCTTTTACTGTTGCGCTGACAACCAACCTGGAGCCTGTTTATGGTATTCTGTTGGCGATGTTGATATTTGGGCAAAAGGAGACCATGAGCGGCGGATTTTATCTTGGAGCCTGTATCGTTTTAGGAGCAGTATTTACTTACCCTTATGTAAAAACCAAATTAGAGAATAGACAAAAGGATCTGGTTATTCGTAAATTGCATTAATTGAGACAGTGAAGTCAATTTATTGACTTCACTGTCTCTGGTAATCTACTGGAATGAAAATTCGCCAATCCCAATATTGCGCTCCTTATTGCGGTCAAGATAGATTGTAACGATTTTTCGTTCTTGCTTTCCACTACTATAGTAGGTATAGATTTCAGCCATAACAGCCGCTGGACCTGCTAGCGTCAGGGAACCATCGTTAAAGAAATCAACTTCAATTTTATATTTTCCTTTTAGTGCTTTTTTCAATAAAAATTGTTCAGGGCCATAGCCGCCAGTAAAGTCATTGCTGAGTCGACCCCCAATCCCTGTGGCTGGATTACTATAAAAGCATTTTTCTTGATTTGGATCAGTTACCCAAAGGTCTATATCGGTGTTTTGTGAATTCCAATTGACGACAACACGAATGTCAACGGGTAGATCCGCAATTAATTTTTTGTTCACGGTAACTGTGGAGCTTGCAGCTTTGTTTGCTTTAATGAGATTATTGATTTCCATAACCAATGTTTCTTCAATACCGTCATCGCGGTCGGCGGCTTCCGGGGAGTAGCTCTGGGTCAAAATCCCATATAATTGTTCTAGTGCTTCCTTGAACATACCTTTGTCTTGTAAGACAAGGGCATAATCGCGGTGGCTTTGTGGATCCATTGGACGCCATTTTAATACCTTAGCTGTAATGAATAGTGCATTGTCGTAATCGCCCCATTCCCGTAACTTATAAGAGATGGTTTTGTAGAGATCTGCATTTTCAATTTGTAAGTCTGCAAGTGCACTTAAAATGAGTAAGGCTTTGTCTCGATCTCCTCTTTTGAAAAAAAAGTTTGCGACATCAAAATAAAAAGTTGGCGTTCCCATATACTGATTCCGAAGTTGGAGATAGCTTTTGTAAGGATCTTTGGATTGAATAAGGTCCTGTAAATAGGCCTGGTCTTCTTTAATTTCGGGGATGCTGATTTTTCCACGTATGTTGTTAATGCTGCTTGCCGTTTGTAGGCCAGCTATACGTCCTTCTAAGGATTGAACAACAGCGAATTCCTGAAGAACGTCCTCAGATGCGGCCGCCCTCGCCAATTCGCTGGTTGCTGCATGGGCAGTGCTTGAATTGCTAGTTGCCGAGATGCTTTTCGCTAAGGTTCCGTCAGATGAACGCGATTCTAAGGCTAGCGTGGGAGCTGCAGGACTAGCTGTGGGGCGCGACGGAATGGGTGGAACAACAACATTTGGAGCGAGTTCTTCTTCGACAGCCATATAATCTGCAGATTGAAGCGACTTATTCCGTTTTGGGTATTTCTTTTTTTGCTGAAAATCGGTATTCCACCAGGACTGAAGCTGTTTGGTAATGTCTTGAGCCTGATCCAACAAGTCTGCTACACGTTCTTCCTTTGCTATGCTTTCTTCTTTTATGAGCCGATTGAATTCGGAAAGCAATTCGGCAGGTGGAGTTATTGCATAACGTATGTAATCTTCTACAGTTTCCAGTACAATTAAGCTGGTATTTCGGGTAACAATACCGAACTGTTTACCAAGGGTTTCAATTTCTTCACGATTGTCTTCGTATTGAAGATCCAGCGCTTCAATTTTCTTTTGTGCCCAGATCTGCTGTAGGTCAATTTCACCATGGTCAGGCTGCAGAGCTATACTAATCTCTTGTGGTGCTTGTTGCCCATCTCCTACAAGTACTGTGAGCTGCTTCAATCCGGGGCGTTTCCCTAAGCCTGCGATAGAAAAATTGGCTTGTATTGCGGAGCCTTTTTGAGGATAAACTTCCTCAAAATCATTTTTTTCTTTTATCCCCAGGTAAATCAGGTTTATCGTATTTAGCTTATGATAAGCTTCAGTTATTGAGGTATTGGCTAAATTGATCATCTTTCCAATATGTTTTTGGGCAATTTGTTTTAGAACACCATAGTCCGATCCACTGGATGAAGTAATGCAATAGACTGGATTGTCAAGGCTCATTTTACTTTGACTAAATGTAGAAAGGCCGTCGCTAAACAGCAGGTAATTGCTGGCCTGTATTACACCTGCCTTTATTTGGCTATAGTCTGTACCGCCATCGTAATCAATTCCTTTGATGTAGTTTTTGAGATCATTCCAATTACCTTGTCTTACCTGAAACGTATGCCCTTTTACAAAGCGGATGTCCAATAAGCCCAGATCAACAGTCATATTGGGGTTTTCTTTAAAAAAGAGATCTAATAGTGTGAGTTCCTTTTCTATATCTCTATTTTTACTGCTGAGCGAACGGTCCCATATAATTCCAATGCTGTGTCCCCATTTTTTCTGAGCAGGTTTTGTAGAGTTTACCGTTGCATTGGCAAGAAAGTAGAAGGTTTTATCGCCATTTGCTTGAAATAGGCCTGATGCTTCCCTGTTGTCTGTCGGCAGTTGAATAACTAAATTTCGTTGGGATTTAAACTGTTGTTTATGTAAAGAAGCTGTGTAATTGCTGTTATGTTGTGAGAATGCCAAAGAACCGTCTGGTTTTTCTGTGAAATCTGGCTTATGTGTGTCTTGAAAGACATGGATATCCAAGGCGAAATTTTCAATGGGGGACGTATAGTTTAAGGGTAGAAGATAGTAACGAGCCTGATCGGATTCTGTTGTCAGATTTTCCGAATAGCTAATCTGAACGGTGCGCTTCCCATTCGCTGGTAATGGGTAAATTCGAGTTCGGAAATTATTTCCTTCGACTTTTTCCAATAGACCCGGATCGGCCCGGCGTGTTTCTATACTTTCAAATATTTCGGTTCCTTTATTTTTATCGACTGGAACTGCTTGGCGTAATTTGCCGTTTATATCTAAGGCGTAGCCGCTCACGGAGACACCTTCGGGCATAGGGAATGTCAACTCGCCCTCGAGATCGCGATTGGTCTTATTGTCGAAGACCATTGTCATCGTCGTTTTGGCTATATTTCCGAAGATGACGACATCTACTTTTAGGTCTGCCAACATCACCTTGTTTTGCTGGCCATCGTCATTTTTAATTTTTAAGCTGGGTATTTCGCGTGTAGTTCTGATCTGAGATTTCGTATCCACATTAGAAAATACCAAAATTATGCAAAGGGCAACTATGATCTTTTTCATCTTTCTATATTTAGTAGGTGAGGGCAGAGAATGTACTGTTGATTCGCTGCACAATTAGCTATTTATTTTTCTAGTGATGCAGGAAAATTCAAAATTCCATAACCGAGGGTATTTAATTTTTATAGGATGTTTTTTTACGAGAGATGCAGTTTATTTAAACTTATGTTAATGATTGGCTAATATCTGGCAATTATGTTTGCATCAGTATTCGGACAGCCAACCAAGCATAGATTGTTTAAACTAACCGTACTGTTTTATCAGATATGCAAGGCGACAGGAATAAAATTTGGCTATTCGAATAAACCTGAACAGCAGTAAACATTATTTGAAAAATTTGTACAGATGAAAAAAATATATAGTGTACTCGGAATGGCCCTATTGTGTGCTTCATGTAGTAAAGATGATGTGTCGCAGATTACTGACCCGATAGAACTGACCTATCCGCAAAAGGCAATAGCAACAGACCCAAAAGTATTAAGTGATATTAATGGTGTAAAAGTGTATAATGGAGGCTATGGGTCTTCGATGGTCCAAGATCCTACTGATAAATCTATATTTTATCTTTTAACTGATAGGGGACCAAATATTGATGGGACAGAAAGTGATAGTAAAGTATTTGCTACTCCGGCATTTGCACCACAGATTGGTAAATTCAGATTAAAGGAAAATACGCTAACATTGGAATCTGTTATCGAATTGAAAAATAAAGATGGTGTGAAATTGAATGGCCTGCCAAATCCTGAAGGGAAGGGTGGTTCTGGAGAAAAAGCATTGGGGGTTGATGGTAAAGATCTAGGAAAAAGTGAGGATGGAATCGATTCAGAGGGGCTAGCGAGAGCGGCGGATGGTTCTTGGTGGGTCAGTGACGAATACGGACCACATATCGTTCATTTTGACGCTTCGGGAAAAGAAATCGAACGGATTAACCCTTGGTCTACGGGTAAAAAGTTGCCTTTGGTATTTGCCAAACGTCGTCCTAATCGCGGAATGGAAGGATTGACGCTTACGCCTGACGGTAAAACACTGGTCGGAATCATGCAATTTCCGCTGTATAATCCATCTAAAGATGCGATTAAAAATTCGTTGGCAATCCGTATTGTTACGCTCGATATTGCGAGTGGCGCCACGAAACAGTATGTCTATATGATGGAGCGTACCGATTTGCAGGCTGTAAGTGAAATTGCTGCCGTGAGCAATTCAACATTTATTGTATTGGAACATGATGGGGAATACGCGACAGAAGCAACTCGCTCTACTGTATTTAAGAAAATTTATAAAATTGATCTTTCTGGCGCAACAGATATCTCGGATGCGAATAATACCGCAACTGGGAAATTATTTGACGGTAAAACTGTCGAGGAACTCAAAGACGCAGCTACATTGGCAAAATATAATATTAAACCAGTCAATAAGACATTGGTTGCCGATTTAATGACTGACATCAAGGAATTGTATCCGCATGATAAAGCAGGGGGCTTGGCTGTCATTAATCCGTTCATGATCGCGGTATGTAATGATGATGATTTTGGGGTGACTGGAAAAGGCTTCTATGAGTCGAAAATATTGCCTTATATAAAGACTGTAGACAAAAACAGTATTTATTTTGTTCAGCTTAAGGACCCATTGAAATAGGGACTAATTACTGACTATAAAAAAGGTCCGTTGAATTCTCAGCGGACCCTTTTTATGATTTTATACTGTCCAAGCTTTTCTCCTTATTATTAAAGATTAAACGGTGGCTTGGCGTATCACTGGTACGACCTCTCTGTTGAGTGCGACCTACTTTTATGCATTTATTGTCGTCAGGAAGTCTTTACTTTCAAGCTCTGAATACCCCATTAGGTATTCATCGACTTTTCGAGCACATTCGCGTCCTTCGGAGATGGCCCAAACAACAAGCGACTGGCCTTTGCGGCAGTCTCCGGCAGTGAAGATATTATCAATTGTCGTTTGGTAGTCTTTGTCATTTGCAAGGATATTTCCTTTTTCATCTACACGAACACCTAACTGTTCTAAGAGCATATGTTCAGTATGTTGATAACCAATAGCCAATAATACGAGGTCTGCCGGTATTTCACGGATCTCGGATTCTCCTAAGCGGGTTCTTTTTCCAAATTCATCAACTTCGTATTGAACCTCTTTGATTTTTATAGCTTTGATATGGCCATCTTCATCTTTAATAAATTCTTGCGTTTCCGTAGCCCAAAGTCTTTCACAGCCTTCTTCTTGGGAAGAGGAGGTTCCGAATGTGAGCTTGTCCATCGGCCAAGGATTGTTCTTTAGACGTTGTTTAGATGGTGTAGGTTTGCGGGCAATCTGTGTGATACTTTTTGCACGATGACGATTGGATGTACCAATACAGTCTGATCCGGTATCACCGTCACCGATGACAACAACATGTTTGTCTGTTGCCAAGATACGGTCTTGTTCGACCGCAATTCCACTTACTTCTTTATTCTGTTGGGTCAAAAAGTCCATGGCAAAATGGATGCCTTTAGCTTCATGTCCCGGTAATTGCATGTGCCAAGGAACGGTTGAGCCAGTGGCCAATATAACTGCATCATAAGCTTTTAATTCATAAAAGCTTATGTCTCTGCCAACTTCTGTATTAACCTTGAATTCTATTCCCGATTCTTTCATGAGATTGACACGGCGATCGATCACTGATTTTTCTAATTTAAAATCCGGAATACCATAGCGGAGTAAACCTCCAACCTGGTCATCACGTTCGAAGACGATAACATCGTGACCAGCCTTATTGAGCTGAGCGGCAGCCGCTAGTCCTGCTGGACCAGAGCCCACTACAGCGACGCGTTTGCCTGTCTTTAAATAGCTTTTATGCGCTTTGACATAACCCTTTTTAAAAGCAATCTCAATAATATGTTTTTCGATCTCCTCAATAGTGATCGGAGTACTATGTATGCCAAGTACACAGGCTGATTCGCATGGTGCCGGACATATTCTACCTGTAAATTCAGGGAAGTTATTGGTGGAGGACAAAATCTGATAGGCCTCTTCCCATTTTCCATCGTATACGGCATCGTTAAACTCGGGGATGACATTGCCCAGTGGACAACCTGAATGACAAAATGGAATGCCGCAGTCCATGCAGCGCGCGGCCTGCTTATTGAGCTCGTTCTCCGAATACCCTTTATTGAATTCCTTAAAGTGCTGTACGCGACCTTCCACAGCTTCTTTTGTTGGAAGCACGCGCTCAAATTCTTTAAAACCTGTAATTTTTCCCATGATCTGTGCTTCCTATATTATGCTTCAACTAATTTTTGACGAATGACATTTTTGTATTCTCTTGGGAATACCTTAATGAATTTATTTTTTTCTCTTGACCAGTTTTGTAGAATGAAATCTGCTCTACGACTATTGGTGAGCAAGATATGACGTTTCAGTAAGGCGATAATTGCGGTTTCGTCTTCACTTTCCAATGGATCAAGGTCGACCATTTCCTGATTACAGTTTTCGCGGAAATCTTCGTTAATGTCGTAGATCCATGCGATACCACCGCTCATTCCGGCCGCAAAGTTACGACCCGTTGCCCCTAAGATCAGCGCACGGCCCCCAGTCATGTACTCACAGCCATGGTCACCAACACCTTCAACTACAGCTGTTGCACCTGAGTTACGTACGGCAAAGCGTTCACCGGCCTGTCCGTTGACGAATAGATGTCCGGATGTTGCTCCAAATAGCGCAACGTTACCGATAATGATATTATCTTCCGGTACAAGAGCACTTTCTGCAACTGGATAGATTGCTAACTGAGCTCCTGATAGTCCTTTTCCAACATAATCATTGGCTTCACCTTGTAATTCAAATGAAAGACCCTTTGTTGAAAATGCACCGAAACTTTGTCCGGCCGAACCTTCAAATTTAAAATTGATGGTATTGTCAGGTAGGCCTTCAGAACCATAGAGTTTTGAAATTTCATTGGACAACATTGTTCCGATCGTACGGTCTGTATTTTTGACCTTAAAGGTGCCAAATACAGGAGTTTTGCTGTCTAAAGCCAATTTTGACTGTTTTAGAAGGCCCCAATCCAAAATCATGGCCATACCGTGATCCTGCTCTTCGGTATTGTATAACGATTGTCCAGGCTCGTTGCGTTCCACATATAGAATGTCTGTGAAATCAATTTTCTTAGCTTTCCAATGGTTTATATTCTCGCGTTTTTTCAAGAATTGAGCTCTTCCCACCATTTCGTTGATGGTACGGAAGCCTAGATAAGCCATTGTTTCCCGGACTTCCTCCGCGAGGAAGGTAAATAAGTTGACAATATCTTCTGGTTTTCCAGAGAATAATTTGCGCAGTTCTGGATCTTGGGTTGCAACACCTACAGGACATGTATTCAGGTGGCATTTACGCATCATGATACAGCCGCCGGCAACCAATGCTGCTGTAGATACGCCCCATTCCTCAGCGCCCAATAGTGTAGCGATGATGATGTCGCGACCTGTTTTTACCTGGCCGTCCGCTTGTAACACGACACGACTGCGCAATTTGTTTTTAACAAGTGTCTGATGCGCTTCTGCAAGGCCTAATTCCCAAGGCAGTCCAGCATGTTTGATTGAACTGATTGGAGATGCACCTGTACCGCCATCAAAACCTGCAATAAGAATGACATCGGCATGGGCCTTCGCAACTCCGGCAGCAATGGTACCAACACCTGCTTTAGAGACCAACTTTACGTTGATTCTTGCTTGACGGTTAGCATTCTTTAGGTCAAAGATCAGCTGGGCTAAATCTTCGATGGAGTAAATATCGTGGTGGGGTGGTGGCGAAATCAGACCGACACCCGGTGTAGAGTGTCTGGTTTTTGCAATCCAGGCATCCACTTTGGGACCAGGTAATTGACCTCCTTCTCCCGGTTTGGCACCTTGGGCCATTTTGATCTGTAGTTCGTCCGCTTGTGTCAGATAATTGGACGTGACACCAAAACGAGCCGAGGCAACCTGTTTAATTGCTGAGCGCATCGAATCTCCATTTGGAAGCGGTTGATAACGCAATTCATCTTCTCCACCTTCACCAGTGTTCGATTTTGCACCGATGCGGTTCATGGCGATGGCAAGGGTACTATGTGCTTCGTGGGAAATTGATCCAAAGGACATCGCTCCGGTTGCGAAACGTTTTAGAATTTCACTAGCAGGTTCTACTTGCTCCAATGGAATAGAATTGCGATGTTTTGCAAAGTCCAACAATCCACGAAGAGTAAACATATGTTCTTTCTGCTCATTGATTTTCTGCGCATATTTTTTATAGGTTGCGTAGTCTCCTGTGCGACAGGCTTGTTGCAATAGGTGAATCGTGTCGGGATTCCAAAGGTGGCCTTCACCGCGGCGTTTCCATTGGTAAATACCGCCTTCTGGCAATAGATTTTGCGGTGTACGGCTTTTTTCAAATCCACGCCAGTGTTTTGAGAGGGCTTCTTTGGCAAGATCATCTAATGTCATGCCGCCGATACGTGAGACTGCTCCGCAGAAAAATTTATCAACGACAGATTTGTCAATGCCGAGTACCTCGAAGATCTGTGCTCCGTGGTAGGATTGCAATGTGGAGATCCCCATTTTGGAGAAAATTTTCAACAAACCATTATTGACGGCCTTGACGTAGTTTTTGGATAATTCTGGCCAAGTGAGCTCTGTATCTAAGGTATTTTGTTCCTTCATCGTACGGATGCTCGCCAATGCCATATAAGGGTTGATCGCAGTGGCACCGAATGCCAATAGGCAGGCAAAATGGTGCACTTCCCAAGCATCACCGGCTTCGACCACGAGACCTACAGCACCACGGTTACCTGTTTTGATCAAGTGGTGATGGACCGCTGAAACAGCAAGTAATGAAGGTATAGCTGCATGTTTGGAGTCGATCGCACGATCTGAAAGAATTAAGACTTCAAAACCATCACGTACGGCATCATCCGCATAACGGCACAAGCGTTCCAGACCTGCTTCCAATGATCCAGGTTTACCATCTGAGCGGAAATAAGACTGAATGGTTTTTGCTTGGAACAATCCTGTATCGATCGAGCGCAATTTCTCCAGTTCTTTGGAGGTCAGGATCGGATGCGGCAAAGTCACACAGTGACAGAATTTTTTGTCTTCGATCAGGATATTGCCTGCATTACCGATGAATGTTGCTAAACTCATGACCAAGCGTTCGCGAATCGGATCGATTGGTGGGTTGGTTACCTGGGCAAAAAATTGCTTAAAATAACTTGAAATATGCTGTGGTTGATCAGACAGAATGGCCAGCGGAACATCGGACCCCATTGAGCCTGTCGGTTCGTACCCTGTCAATGCCATTGGAGTCAGGATGGTTTCCAGGTCCTCGCGGGAGAAACCAAATGTCTTTTGATATTTGAAAACGGAATCTTTGGAAAGATAGGTGTAGGTTACACGAGGTTCTTCCAGTTCTTCCAGTTTGATTTTGTAATTGTCCAACCAATCGCTGTAGGGCTGCTGGTTGATCAGCTGATCTTTTACTTCGTTATCGGTAAGGATACGGCCCTGCTCCATGTCGACAAGAAAAATCTTGCCTGCTTGTTGACGGCCCTTTTTGATGATGGTAGACTCCTCGATCGGAAGTGCTCCCGCTTCAGAAGCAACAACGACGCGGTCGTCTGAGGTTACGGCATAACGTAGTGGACGTAAGCCGTTGCGGTCTAATGTAGCGCCAATATGCTTACCATCGGTGAAGCAGAGTGCTGCAGGACCATCCCAAGGCTCCATCAACGTTGCATGGTATTCGTAGAAAGCACGTTTTGAAGGGTCCATTTGTGTATTGCCATCCCAAGCTTCAGGGACCAACATCAACATGACGTGGGTGAGACTACGGCCGCTGTGTAAAAGAAGTTCCGCTACATTGTCGAGGCAGGCCGAATCGGACTGACCACGGTCAACGATTGGAAGTAAGATTTCCATCTCTTCTTCCGTAAAATAGGGTGATGATAAAGCGCGCATACCTGCATAAAACCAATTCAGGTTACCTGTCAACGTATTGATCTCGCCATTGTGTGCCAGCATACGGAATGGCTGAGCGAGCGACCATGAAGGGAAGGTATTGGTGGAAAAGCGCGAGTGAACTAAGCCAAAAGCAGATACCACACGAGGATCGCGTAAGTCAAGATAATAAGTTCCGACCTGGTATGTTGTTAATTGACCTTTGTAAATAATTGTTTTGCAAGAAAGCGATGCAAAGTAAAGAGGGAGAGGATATTCTTGTTGTTGTTTAACTTTTTGAATGATCAGGCGACGTAGTACAAAAAGTTTGCGTTCAAATTCTTCAGTGTTTGAAACGCCGTCCGGTCTGCTGACAAAAAATTGGACAATTTCAGGTTCTGCACTGAGCGCTGTTGGTCCAATACCTTCACGATTGACTGGTACTGGACGGTAGCCAAGGAATTTCATACCCCTTTCTGCTGCCGCTTCCTCAATCAAATCCCGACATATTTTGTTCATGTCTTCTTCTTTAGGAAGAAAGACCATACCTGTGCCATAATAACCTGGCTCTTCCAGTTGTATACCCAAGTTGATACATTCTTCCCATAAAAATTCATGGGGAAGCTGGATCATGATACCTGCTCCGTCACCACTTTCTGGGTCACAGCCACAAGCACCGCGGTGCTCCATATTTTCCAGCATGGTCAATGCATCTTTTACTTGTGCGTGTGATTTATTCCCTTTTATATGGGCGACAAAGCCTACCCCACAGGCGTCATGCTCAAAATTAGGGTCGTAGAGGCCCTCCGTTTTCGGTCTTTGTTGAATCATCTTTCCTTTTCAAATATTATACATTGCTAATATAGGAATAAAAAACGTAAATATTGTAAATATTCTAATGAAAATGTGTTTAATTTGATTTTATCATTTCTTTTGAAGTGTTTTGTTGCTGATATTGTATTTGGTATTCGTGGCTGTTAATACAGTTTGATGCGTAGCTGAATAATGCAACATTTGGCAATATTTTTTTGTGGGATATGGAAAAAGCATCCCAAGATTGCGAGAATATATATAAATTAGGCAAAGTATTGCATATCCTTTTATGCTGTATCGACATGGCTTAACTAAAGAGAATGAGATGAAAATAACTGAAATTGAAATTTATCGATTAAGCATTCCTATGGAACCTTTTGTCATTGCGACAGGGACAATGGACTATGCGCAAAATACTTTTATACGTATATATACCGATGCCAATATATATGGTGTGGGTGAATGTTCTGCCTTTCCGATGATCGTTGGAGAAACACAAGATACTTGCTTAGTTCTGGCAAGAGATTTTGCAAAGATCTGGAAGGGGCGCGATCCTTTGGCCATAGAAGAGCGTTTGGCTGAATTGGATTTGTATATTGCCGGTAACAAAACGATCAAATCGGCTTTTGATATGGCCTTGCATGATTTGGCCGCCAAACATGCTGGTCTGCCGCTTTATCAGTTTCTAAAGGGAACAAAACGAGAGATTACGACAGATATCACTTTAGGAATTGCATCTCCGGAAGAGATGGCGCTGAAGGCAAAGCGTTTACAGGAGGAAGGTGCGGTCATGTTTAAAGTTAAACTGGGGAAGGAGCCAAAAACGGATATTGCCCGTATTCGTGAAATACGTAAGGCTGTTGGATTCGAAATGCCTATTCGAGTTGATGCAAATCAAGGCTGGTCTTATGCAGGGGCAATAGAAGCTTTGCAGGGGCTGGAACCTTTTAAGATACAATTTTGTGAGCAACCAATGCGTACTTGGGATGACGAATATTTACCACAATTGCGCACAGAAACTATTGTTCCCGTGATGGCGGATGAATCTGTTTATTCTCACCATGACGCAGAGCGTCTCTGTAAAGCTGATGCTTGCGATTATATCAATATTAAATTTTCGAAATCAGGAGGTATTCAAGAGGCCTTAAAAATTAATCATATTGCCGCGGAATACGGCATTACTTGTATGATCGGAGGGATGCTGGAATCTCGCTTGGCTTTGGCTGCTAAAGTACATTTCGCTTACGCTGCCCCGAATGTCAAGTTTTTTGATCTAGACACTTGTATGGTTGGCCATCTGGAGGATCCTGTTATCGGCGGTATTCAATATGACGGATACAAAATACATATCTCAGACCACATTGGAATCGGCGCAGATATAGACCAAACTTTTTTAGATCAATGCGAGAAATGGATCATTTAAATTGGAAAAAAAATTATGAATAGTATGAACTGGGGAATAGGGACACAAGAGATTATTGTCCTGATTATTATCGTTATTTTTTTGGTGGCGGCCTATTTGTTTTTCTCTAAGTTGTTGAAAAAGTAGGTTTTAATAGCTTTTTTTTGATTGAATATCTTCTGTAAACTTATTTTTCAGTTTTATAACTTATTTTTAAGTTGTAAAACTGAAAAATAAGTTATAACTTTATGTTAGTATAAACAACGTATCGAATTATGGAAGAATTAACAAAAAAAGAAGAGGAAGTCATGCAGGTGATCTGGAAGCTCAAAGAGGTCTTTGTCAAAGATATTATTGAGTATTTGGATCCAAGTAGTTCCATACCCTATAATACAATCTCCTCGATTGTAAGAATATTGGAAAAGAAAGGGTATGTAGGTTATAGAGCCTTCGGAAAGACTTATCAATATTATCCTTTGATTTCGAAGATGCAATACCGAAAGTTATCATTCTCAAGAGTGCTCGATCATTATTTTGATGATTCGGTTGAAAACTTACTGTCTTTTATGGTAAAAGAAAAGAAGCTTTCGGCGGAGGATATTCAGAAAATAGAACAACTCATCAAAAAACACGAAGATCATGAATAGCTTACTTTATTATTTATTAGAAGTTAACTGCAGTCTGGTAATCGGGGCAGTTCTTTATTTTCTGGTATTCAGACAGCTTTCATTTTTTCAATGGAACCGTTATTTTATCCTGGGTTTATGTTTGTTGAGTCTGCTTCTGCCATTTGGAACTGTACGTTTGGGCGAACTATTTCTTTCGCCGACAAGTCCAGTGCTCGCTTTTGAACAATCGAACACAGTTGCTCATTCGATAGGAGCTTCGGGTGATCTCGTATCTGAAACAGAAATGGTCGATTCTTACTGGCATTCCTTTTCGATTGGATCTGGCATTGCTTATGGTTATCTACTTGTATCTTTTGTTTTGTTATGCCGATTTGCGTTACGCTATATCCGCTTAGGCCGTCGTATTGGACAGCTGAGTCAGTATAAATTTGAAGGATTTACGATGGTTGCTCCCTTTGGACATTATGCAAATTGTTCAGTTCAGCATGTAATTGTTATGGAAGAAGATCAGCTTGATACGCCAGATGGAAAATTAATTTTTGAACATGAGAGCCAGCATATTGTTTTTAAACATCGTTGGGATAAATTGTTTATAGAAATTTTTCGTTGCCTTTTTTGGCTAAATCCATTTGTTTATTGGATGCGTAGACAGCTGTATTTGGTGCATGAATATCAGGTTGATGAGGTGTTGGCCAATCGATATGGTAACAGCAGCTATGCCCGTTTTCTACTGACTTTAACACAGCAGGCCTGTCCTGCTGGATTGCAGAGCAGTTTATTTAACAATAGGCATGAGCTGGTCGAACGGGTTCAGGCCATGATGGCAAAACCTTCCTCTAAAAAGAATAGATGGCAATATGTATTGACCGTTCCTTTATTAGGCCTTTTACTGCTATTTTACTCTTTTATTAATCCCCCGAAGAGTGTTTGGTTTTCCGCATCTTTAAATGGGAAAAAGAATCCGTCTAAAACGATCATCCTTGACCCCGGACACGGCGGGAAAGACACTGGGGGGATTTCATCTTTCGGATTGGAAGAAAAATCATTGACCTGGGAAACCTGTTTGCTTTTGAAACAGGAGCTGGAGCGCAAAGGGTACAAAGTAGTGTTGTCAAGGACTGCTGATGAATATAAATTACTCAGAGACCGATCGAACTTTGAAGGGGATTTATTGTTATCGATCCATTTCGACAATGTAAAAGACAAAGAATCTCTTCCTATTCGAATATTATATCAGTCGGGGGTTAATCATACGATGCTAGAAGAGCTTAACCGCAAATTTGCGTTTAGTTTGGGACAAATGTTGCAACAGAATGGACTGGCTGCGAGTGCTCCGGCGATAAATACAAAGCTAGCGATTTTACGTTGTGCTAAAATACCGGCGCTTCTCCTTGAGCTGGATAACATCAATGCTATTGATAAAAATGTGAAACCTGACTTTGTCAATAAACTAGCCCACGCTATAGATCAAAGTTTCGAATACTAAGCACTAATTTTCGTTTATATCATGAAGTTTAGGATACTCTTATGGTTATCCATGGCATTGCCATGTCTGTTATTGGCGCAAATGGTTCCCAAAACTAAACAACAATTAACTGACAGTACGATGCTGCGGAATAATGGATCCGATTCAAGACGGATAGACACAGTGCTTGTAGAGGGGGCAAGGCCTCTCGAACAGCAGCTTTTGGACCGGGTCCGTATTCGACCAGGCAGCAACCCCGTTTTATTGAATGGAAATACTTTCGCTGTTTTAAATGCCATTCCGAGTATAGAGGTAGACGAATTAGGTAACTTGTCGTTACAGGGAAAAACGGGCGTATTGATTACCATCAATGGCAAGCAGACCTATCTAACCGGAACTTCCTTGGTCGGCTATTTAAAATCTATACCGGCAAGCTCTTTAGAGAGCATTGATCTCATGACTATACCACCTGCGAAATGGAGTGCGGAGGGGGCTGGTGGGGTAGTTGATATTCGTTTAAAAAAGGATGTACTGAAAGGTCTAAAAGGAAATGTTTTTTTAGGTGCATCAAAGGGTAGGCTTTGGAAGTATAATAATGGCGTGAGCCTTCAGTATGGAATGAAGAGATGGTCCTTAAACTCCAGTTTTTCCGTTGCACGCTCTTCGAATTATTTTGATGTTGACCGCAAGCGTGAACTTGCGTATAGTGAAAATGTTCATTATGTGATCGGACAGCTGAATAAGGAAACGAATAACACACAGGAATTAAATGGTCGTTTGGGCATGAATTATCGGATCGACAAGCAGTCGTCTGTTGAACTGAACTGGAATTATCTTCGTAATAATTATAAAGAGATAGGTGTCTATCAAAATGATTTTTCAGCCGATGGAACATTGAAGCAATCCACTGCTTCAACGAGTAACCTGAGAAATCCGCTGCATAGAAATAGTATAAATCTTCACTATGATTTTGCTGGGGAAAATAAGAATAAAGCGCTTCAGTTCGATTTTGATTATTTGCGTTACAGCAGCATTAGGAAACAGGACTTGAAGACAAGGACAGTACCTTTTTTTTCTGACCAGCAAGAGCAGCAGCAATTTTTGCGCTCAAATAACCCGTTCTCTGTTGATCTTTTTGGTATTAGGGGTGATTTTCAACGGAAACTTAGCGGGTCCTTTTCTATGGAAGCAGGCTTTCAGGCGAGTCGGTCCCAACGTCAATCGTATGGACATTATCAAAAAGGGGAAAAAGAGTATGTAATGGCCGACGATGATAGCCTAGAAAATACTTTTAAACAAACCGAATACCTGGAAGCGATTTATACGGATTTTCAACTAAAACTTGCGCAATGGGAGATTAAATTAGGTGTACGTGCTGAATACGCACAATTTCAGACGAAAATTGACTACATAGATCGAAAAGCGAGTGGAAGGAAGCAAATGTTCAATCTATTCCCGACCGTTTTTGGTATTTATCGAATAGCTGAAAATAATGGTCAAGCGGTACAGGTCGCGTATGGGCGAAGAATATCACGGCCTAATTATCAAGATCTGAACCCTTCCATTTTCTTTTTCGATCCAAGCACAACCTATCAGGGTAATGCGCAGCTTTCTGCTCAATTGTCAGATAATATGGATCTTAAATATGTTCATGGTCAAAAATGGAATATTGGACTTTCTTTGATCAATCATCGAAATTATATCTCCATGGTCCATCAGCTTAGTGAGCAAAATTATACGCAAACCTATCAGAATATTGCCGGTGTTAAGAGTGCTGCTATCTCGATGAATATGGGAAAATCCATTGTTAAAAATTTGATGCTCTATGGTTTTGGTCAGATTCAATATATACATTATAAAAATATACCAACGGAGTTGAATGATCTTCTGATCAATCGGGGGATTTGGTCCTTTCAGAGTAATCTTATGATGCAGTTAAATTTACCTTATCAAATGACTGTAAATTGGATAAACTCATACCGAACTAATGTGCTTTATGCACAGACAGTTATAAAACCTTTATATGAAATGCATCTGGCGGTCAATAAGCAATTTTCGAATGCGTTAAGTCTTACGCTGACAGTACGGGATCTGTTTCATAGCCGTGTTTTGAAACGAGAGATTTTGGGACAGGGATTCAACATTTATTCTAAAACAATGGTCGATTCAAGAATTATTGGCCTAAATTTTAACTATACATTTGGCCTTTATAAAAAGCAAAAGGTCAAACAGACTTCAATTGAAGGAGAAGTGTCACGTTTATAATCGCAGCATTGGAATACCATTCTTTTTACATTTGTTAAAAAAATGTGGTCTATACGCGTTTTGAATCTCTATTGGGACGAAAATAGATTATATTCAGTACCTTTGCGGTACTTATTATTTTATAAAAGTTAGAAAATATCATGAGTACTCAAAAAGGACCTATTTCTCAATTTATTGAGCATAATTACCGTCACTTTAACGCAGCTGCATTAGTAGACGCTGCAAAAGGTTACGAGGAACATCTATTAGATGGTGGAAAAATGTTGATCTCTTTGGGAGGTGCAATGTCTACTGCTGAATTGGGTGTTTCTTTGGCAGAAATGATCCGTCAAGATAAAGTACACTTTATTTCTTGTACTGGTGCTAATTTGGAAGAGGACGTGATGAACCTTGTCGCACACTCACATTACAAAAGAATCCCGAATTATAGAGATTTGACAGCTGAGCAAGAAAGAGAGCTGTTGGATAATCACTATAATCGTGTTACAGATACTTGTATTCCGGAAGAGGAAGCTTTTCGTCGTTTGCAAAAACATCTTGAAGATGTTTGGCATGCTGCTGAGGTTAAAGGCGAGCGTTACTTACCACATGAATTTCTTTATCAGGTTGTTAATTCAGGCATATTAGAACAATATTATGAGATCGACCCGAAAGATTCTTGGATTGTTGCAGCGGCTGAGAAAAATTTGCCGATTGTATGTCCGGGATGGGAAGATTCAACGACAGGTAATATCTTCGCTTCCAATGTGATCAAAGGTAAATTGAAGGCAAGTACAGTAAAATCGGGTATCGAGTACATGATTTACTTGACAGAATGGTACCGTAACAACTCGGCAGGTAAGGGTGTTGGATTTTTCCAAATCGCAGGTGGTATCTCTGGCGACTTTCCAATCTGTGTAGTTCCGATGATGTATCAAGATCTTGAATGGGAAGAAGTACCTTTCTGGGCTTATTTCTGTCAAATTTCGGATTCAACAACTTCGTATGGTTCTTACTCTGGTGCTGTTCCAAACGAGAAAATCACTTGGGGCAAATTAGATATTGATACACCTAAATTTATCGTAGAATCTGACGCGACGATCGTTGCGCCATTAATTTTCTCGTATATCTTAGGTCATTAATCTTTTTGACATATAGAAAGGAGCGATTCTTCGCTCCTTTTTCTTTTCTCTTTTTCTTCTTTATCTTTACTGTCTAATATTTCTTTTCCCGATGAGCAATCTTACAACAGATAATCCCGTTGCACTTCAGACCTTAATGGATGAAACAATCTTTGGAAATGGTTTTGATTTTCAAGCCGATCTGTCTGCACATCCTTTACAGGAGGAGAACAGTGCTCATGCACAAACAGCTGTTGTACAAGCATCATCGACAACGAAGGATACCTCGTATGTGGCAGTAGGGGTAGGTGCGGAGCAGGCCGCTGTGGCTATTGAGACCGGCAGGGACGGCGATACTGTTAACCATCTGGAGGTATTGGGTGGTGAATTTATATATCAAGGAAATAAGGATCAGGGAGTACTTTTTATTTTACGCTACGAGCAATATCCCTACTTTTCTCCAGCTGCATTGGACGCTTTTGAAAAAACAATTGGTGCCTTGAAATTGACCAAAGAGACCGTTGCGGTACTCAATTTGGCAAATTCCCATAACCCGAATGATTTTAAGCGCATTATGCAGTTTTTCCAACCAACTAAGATTATATTGTTGGGTGTGGAACCCGCGTCTTTGAAACTTCCATTTATTGAACATAATGCCTACATGAAAGGCCGTATTGCAACAGTTTTTAATACGTTCAGTTTTGAAGAGATGTTTGTCGATGTGAATAAAAAGAAGCTGTTCTGGAACGAATTTAAGACCTTTATTGTTTCTTGATTTTTATCAGATACTTGTTATGAATAAAAATTGGGATTTAAGAGGGAATGTAAGCTCTTAAACCCCATCTATTATTTAATCTTCTTTGTTATTAATTTGGCAAGGGACTTTGCAGTTTTAGCGTAACCCTCAGCTATTCTGTCATTGGAATTGGGTATCCCGACGAAATCAAAATCTCCAGAAAGAGCTTTCATTTTTTGTGCAAATGAACTGCTTGGCGACACCATCGCTAAGGTAAGCAGTAGACGAACTGCTAAAGAAAACTCTTTCATTATTTTTTATTGGGTTAATAGCTGCCAAATATAAGTTTTATTACAGAATATATATATCGTAATGCTTATTTTTGGGGGTGTGACTTCATGCAAAGATCGTAGCCCGCTGCAAAGTGAGGAGTACTGTCGATAAAGCGAAAGAACAACAAAAAACTAAATTTGAAGAAGATGCTAGAACTTGTATTTGCAACCAATAATGCCCATAAATTGGAGGAAGTCCAAGCGATCGTGGGGAGTGCTTTTATAATTAAAAGTTTAAATGATATTGACTGTAACGATGATATTCCAGAGACAGGAGTGACCTTTGAGGAAAATGCCCAGCAGAAAACGGACTATTTGGTGAACAAATATGGTCTTTATTGTTTTGGAGATGACTCAGGCTTGGAAATTGATGCATTAAATGGTGAACCTGGAGTTTATTCAGCACGTTATTCCGGATCGAGGGACATGGAAAAGAATATTGATCTTGTCCTTGAAAATTTAGGCGATAACCCCAATCGTACAGCGAGATTCAAAACAGTTATTTCATTATATTTGAATGAGCAGCAGCACTTTTTTGAAGGAAGTATCGAGGGGAAAATTATTGAAGAGCGTAAGGGTATTGATGGTTTTGGTTATGATCCCATTTTTATTCCGAATGGTTATGATAGAACGTTTGCCGAAATGACAGCTGCGGAAAAAAATAGCATTAGCCATCGAGCGATTGCTGTAGGCAAACTCGCTGAATACTTAAAAACAAAATAGGTTAATATTTCTTTCAATTAGATTAGAAGCAGGAGCTTCCGATTTACTCGGGAGGGATCGTAATCTGATAGGATCGGCTGAAGCCTTGAATAAAAAAGGAAGCGCAAAACAATCTGTTTTGCGCTTCCTTTTTTGTTGACTTCTGCTATTATTTAGCTTTTACCTTTGTTTGGGTACTATCTTGAGCAGGTATTATCGCTGATTTACTAGTTGTTGAGTCGGAATTTGCAGCTACTTTGTCAGTTGCGGTCTTTACACTTGTTTTCGTAGCGTTAGCTTTATCCGTTGTTTCAGATGGCTTAGCTGTTTTGGTGACAGCGCTTGATTTATTGTTTGTAGCGTCCACCTCTTTTTCTTTCTCGATCGTTTCGTTCGAATCAGCTCTCTTGGCGGCACCTTTTTGAGGGGTAGTTGTTTTATCGCCTTTCTTAATAGACTTCATTGTTCCAGATTCTTCACCTTCTGGTGCCGCCGGAACCGTAAATGACGCTTTTGAAAGATCCCTTTTTCGATTTAATAAATCATCTTTTGATTTAGGTCGATCTTCGGGGCGCCAGGTGAAATTCGGAAGAAACTCCTTGTCGGCCGTGACTTCAGCAATAGGATAGACTTTGCCATCCACTTTCCGAATAGATACATATTCCTTCAGCTTATTATCTTCCATTAAGATCTTGAAGCGGCTGCTTCGATCATGGATAAGTTCAGTGGTTATATTGGTCTTTTCATCAATATTGTAGAAGATATTTTCAGCATTGCCATCAACAAACAGACGTTCCATACGATTATTGGTGAAAAAGCTGGTAATCTTCCGACCTTTAATCTGATTGAATTTCAATGAGTCGCTTGTTGCGTTTACCATGAAAGCGTTACCGACGAGCAGCGAATTGTCCAATTTTTGATTCTTTACCTGTAAGAATATGGTATCTCCGGATATTTGTGAGTTTTCGGCCCACATCATTGGTTTTCCCATCAGTCTGAACATGGAATCTTGCATACCATAATACATAGAATCTGCTACAGCTTGCAAGTCCGATTTAAATAATCGGGCATTATAGTATGCCTTTATAATCCGTGTTTTGGCCGTATCCTGAGCGAGAGAATCCCGTTTACCCTGTTGGGCATTTTTTAAAGCTGCTCCCATCAGTTTATCGGATTCACCGCCTTTCGGGATGATCGCTTTTTTACGCAATACACTATCGGCCTTGAGGTTTTTTTCAATCTCTATCTTGTTTTGATCACCGATAATAGCTGGTGTTTTCTTTGCTGCAATCGGTTTCTTATTTGTAAGTGTATCCTGTACTTTTTTAATGCTCTTTTCAAGAACAGGTTTGCCGCTGTCTTTTTTAGGCAAACTGTCTATTCCCTTTTGAAGGTTATCTTTTATGTTTTCTAATGTACCCGTGGAATCAACTGTTGTTGAGCTGGAATCCTGGTCACCATAGTCGACCTCATTGTCATCCTCAATAGCCCCACCTTCACGATTCAATTTAAAATCTTTTGCAATATAATCTCTACGAAATATCATCTGTGAGAAGAGAGTGTCGGCTGTCATAAAAACAGAATCTACCTGTGAATCAGCCTTAAGTGGTTTATTATTGCCGCTTTTGATATTTTTATCTGGATGTTCCTTTCCTTCTAGAACAACTTCGGATGTGGTTTTATTTGATTTGAGGTCATCTTTGTGTTGTTCTTTTTCAATCTTCTTCAATTCTTTAGCTTCATTTTTTAGCTCTTTCTCCGATTTTTGTTGGACAGGGGACAAAGAAGATACAGAATCTTTCTGTGTTGAATCTTTTTTGACGACCGAAATGATCAGGGGTTTGTCCGTCATTGTAATGGATTCGTTCCCCCCGTTGTACAAACCAAATCCACCATAGGCGTAAAATTTGTCTAAGGTATCAACAAAGACCACATTTTTTACGGCTTTACCGATTCCCACTTGTCTATCGTAGAAAAGACTGTCTCCCTTAAGAAACTTTGTTCCTTCTGTGTAGAGGTTGTTTTTAGAGAAATAAGCCTGGCCCGTTGCCATATGGTATCGGCCTTTTTCAGTATACAGGTTTTCCCCTTTATTTCCCTTGATATTGGTAGGCCCATAGAAATCAGTAATGCGTGTATTACCATTATATTTCATGGAGTCCGTGTAGACTTTTACATTGGTTGATCGGACGACAACTTTTTGATTGAAATAAGATTCCCCTGTATTTTCGAAATAAGTAGCTCGCTGGCTTGTAATTGTATCGCTTCCTGATAGAATACGCCCACCGCTGTAATAATTACCAATTTTACTTCGCATATTATAGACAAGGTGATCGGTTGTCAGTATAGAGCCACTGGTGCTGACCATTCGTACAGCGCCCGTAAGTGTAGCGAGCTGCATGGCCGCTTCATAGTGTAATTTATTGGAAAATATCTGCGTACCGTCGGGTTGAGTAATGATCACATTTCCAAAGGCTTCAAAAAATTGTCGGCCAATGTTGTCTTTATGTAAATAGCCACTATCTGATGATAGCGTTGAGCCCACATGTTCATAGACCGGACGGTAAAAGAGGATATTGCCATCTTTTCCAGTAATAATATGGGATGATGAAAGAAGCTTTAGCTCATCCTGTTTCTGTGCTTGGACCGACAAGCCAGTTAAAATAAATACAATAAGTGTATAAATGTATTGTTTCACAAGGGCAAAAATATGGATTTTAATTGCTACTTCACTGGATTTCACAAATTTTAAGACTTGAATTTATCATTCGGACAAAATATACCGTAACTTTGTTATATGAATGTGCTGGAAAGACTAATGGGCTATATTGAAAAGGAGCATTTGTTGATGCCTCGTGATAAAATATTGCTTACGGTGAGTGGGGGAAAGGACTCGATGTTAATGGCACATTTATTTGCGAAAGCAGGGTATACGATTGCTATTGCACATTGTAATTTTCAATTAAGGGGGGCAGAATCTGACGAGGATGAAGCGTTAGTTCGAAAATTTGCAACGGAAAATAATGTTCCAATATACGTGAAGCACTTTGATACGAAAGTTTACGCAAAGGACCATCAGATTTCGATTCAAATGGCTGCACGGGAACTTCGTTATGCTTGGTTTGAGAAATTGCGACATGAGCTGCAGTTCGATCGAATTGCAGTAGCTCAGCATCTGAACGATCATATCGAAACGGTACTCCTGAACCTTTCACGTGGAACCGGTCTCCAAGGACTCCAGGGTATTTTTCCTATCAGAGAACGCATCATTCGGCCACTACTTTTTCTGAAGGCAAGCGAAATTGAACATTTTGTTAATATGTATGGGATTGCTTATCGAGACGATCAATCCAACTTTTCAACAAAATATGCGCGTAATAAAATAAGGATTGATATCATCCCACATTTTAAAAAACTTCAGCCAGATTTTGAGATGGTCTTCGAGCAGAATATCAATCATTTTAAGGAATCTTACCAGCTGTTGCAGCAATTTGTGGAGCCCATTCGGAGAAAACTGTTTTATCCTATAGATGAGGGTTGGGGAGTTCGGAAAGAAGATCTGGAACCCTATATGGATAATCTGCCTTTGCTCTATGAGTTGTTTTCGGCTTTTAATTTCTCAAAGCCGGTACTAAGTGATCTTCAACAAGCTTGGTCAAGAGAGTCTGGGCGTATTTTTCAATCCGATGCCTACCATATGCTCTTGGATAGAAATGAACTTTTTATTCGTGAAAAGGAATTTATTTCTCCCGATGAGGCTTTAATCACCTCCGAAACCTCGACTGTGGAGTGGAAACACTATTGTTTTCATGCCGATGTTTCTGCAGATCTAGCTATTGTCAAAGCGAGTGAGGTTGCAAAGCTGGATTATGATGTTTTAGTTTTCCCGCTCACGATTCGATCCTGGAAAGTTGGTGATAGCTTTTATCCTTTAGGTATGGAAGGGCGCAAGAAGTTGAGTGATTTTTTTATCAATAAGAAGATCAGCTTATTTGAAAAGGAAAATATTCCGATCGTGGTAAATGGAAATGGAGATATTCTATGGGTAGCCAATTATCGCATGGACAATCGTTATAAAATTACCACCAATACAAAAAAAGTCCTTACTTTAGTTTGCAGAACTGATTAGCAAGAAAAATTGTTGATGCTAAAAATGAAGGAAGGATCCTGGGTGATGCAAAATCTGTAAAAGCAAAAATGATACTATTGATGAGTTCAAATAGTAAGAAACAATGGTGCGAAGTCTCCAAATTAATAGCTAAATCTTAAGTAAATGAAAGAAGGTGTACTCTATTCGGAAAATCAATATTTAGGTCGTGACCGTGTTTGGATAAGCGTGCGTTTAGTGCTCGTACTTTTTTGCTTTACGGCATTTTATTTGAATTTAGACCATTTGATATCGAGCCAATTGTTCTTTATTGTAGGAGTAGGTATTATCATCACGTCTATTGTCATGATGTATATGGTATTATTCCGTACGGAAGTATTTCAAGACCATATACTTATTAGTGGACTATGGTCTACTCGGGTCGTCAAAATCGATCTTGCCTCTATTACAAAAATAGAAAAGGCGCCTTATAGCACATTCTTTTTCAATAATCCTGTTTATAATCTGCATACAAAAGGAAAGATTAAATTCTTCGCTGGAGGTAAAAATGCTGTTTTTTTAACAGATAAAGATGGTCTTACCTATGTGTTGGGAACACAGCGCCAGGAAGAGCTCTATCGAATTATTTTGGAAACAAAAGGGCGATTAGGAAAGTCTTAAAATTTGTTAATAAATTCTTATCTGACAATTTAAAGACAACAGTTTATCGAGTTATTGGTTAAATTTGAGAAAATAGCAACGAATTAACTATGGCATTTTTAAAATTTATACTTATTACATTCGCTGTTTACTTTGTAGTAAGATTCTTATTTAGATTATTTTTACCATTTGCAATGCGTAAAGCAGCTGAAAAGTTGATGAAAAAAGCGCAGCAGCAAGGTGGAGCATACGGTAGCCAAGGATCAGGCGGTACATTTTATTATGAATTTAATGGTCAAGGACAACAGGAAAGTAAAAGGTCTCAGCCCGAAGGGAAGGTACATGTCGATTACATTCCACCGAAAGAAAGCCCTGAACGCAAAGGGACTGAAACCGCAGGTGAGTTTGTGGATTTTGAGGAAATAAAATAATTTTTAGCAATCCAAATAGCGTATCTTTGTGCTATGTGGCTGAAGCAACTTTCTGTTCTAAATTTCAAGAATTACTCGGAATCATCTTTGGAATTTCTCCCCGAGGTAAATGCGTTTACAGGGAATAATGGTGTTGGTAAAACCAATCTTTTGGATGCGATTCACTATTTATCACTCTGTAAAAGTTATTTCAATCCAATTGATTCGCAGCATATCAAATCAGGCAATGACTGGTTTATGGTACAGGGTGAATTTGATAAAGAATCAATTAGTGATTTCATTTCTTGTAGTCTTAAAAAAAATCAGAAAAAGCAATTTAAAAAAAATAAAAAGGATTATCCCCGACTGGCTGATCATATCGGCTTATTTCCTTTGGTCATGGTATCCCCAAATGATAGCATCATCGTAACAGATGGGAGTGAAGAGCGCAGAAAATTTGTGGATAATGTGATTTCCCAGACAGATAATAAATATTTAGATACCCTAATTATTTATAATAAGTTTTTAGCCCAACGTAACAGTCTCCTTAAACAAGCACGTCAAACCAGTGTATTGGATCTTGGCCTAATCGAAATTCTCAATTTTCAACTTGAAGAAGTTGGAAATATTATTTTTCAAAAAAGAAGGTCTTTTATGGAGGAATTTCAGCCGGAGTTTGACCGACACTATCAGTTCCTCACCGAGGATGCAGAGTCTGTTCAATTACAATATGAATCGCCTTTAATGACAGATTCGTTTCTAAATATTTTAGAGAAGAATTTGGAACGTGACCGTATGCTGGAACGCACAACGCAAGGAATACATAAAGATGATCTGATCTTTACCATTCACGGTGGAATGCCCTTGAAGAAGTTTGGTTCTCAGGGCCAACAAAAATCTTTTCTAATTGCTCTGAAGCTTGCACAATATTCTTATCTCCAGCAGAAAAAGGGTTTTAAGCCCTTACTTCTTTTGGATGACATCTTTGATAAACTTGATGATCGCCGTACACATAAATTGATGCAGATGGTTTCAGAAGATGATTTTGGACAGATTTTCCTGACGGATACAGATTCCATGAGAATTCAGCGAATCTTTGACGAAATCAGCCGACCTGTTCGTATATTTGATATTGAAGGAGGACAAGTCAATGTATAAGAAGCAAACTAAAAAAAGCCTAGAATTCATTCGGTCAAGCGACGATATGACGATTAAGGAGGGGGTTGAGCGTCTTCTTGAAGCTTATAAACTACGAAGGAAATTTGATGAAACTTCGATCGCATCTGTTTGGCCTCAATTGATTGGTAAAGCTATTGCTAATCGCACGCAGCAGCTATATGTTCGTGATAAAAAACTGTTCGTACGTGTAGAGTCTGCTGTTATTAAGAATGAATTGGCGCTTATGCGAAGACAAATTCTAGGAAGGGTAAATGAATATGTAGGTCACGTCATTATTGAAGAAGTCGTGATTTTATAAATCCTCCTTTCATGTTAGATCAACTCTTTCGAGATTTTTTCCCTATTTCTGAGGCTAGTGCCTTAAAACTTTTCTCAAACTTCGAGCGTATTGAATTAAAACGAGGTGAATATCTGATCAAGGCGGGCGATTACTCTTCCAATCTGTTTGTGATAGAATCCGGATTAATCCGTCAATATGCTTGGTCAAAAAAAGGAGAGTTTACGCAATGGATAGGTACAAGGAATCATTTTGTGACAGATCTTGCTTCTTTCATTTTTGACAGGGCTTCCATATGGAATTTCCAATGCATTAGCGATTGTACGGTATACCGTTTGTCAAAGTCCGATTACCAGAAAATGGAATCGGAAATTGTGGAATGGAATAAATTTGAGAAGGCTTTTTTAGCAAAATGCTTTTGCACCATGGAACAGCGAATCTCGGATTTTATTTGCCTAACTGCTGAAGAAAGATATGTCCAATATTTTGAACAACATAAATTATTATTCCAACAAGTTCCCCTTCAATATATCGCCTCCGTATTGGGTATGAGCCCAGAAACCCTGAGTCGTATTCGAGCAAAAATAAGTTCTTGATAAAAGTCAAGAGCGAGCTGTCTGTCTTTTTCTAGTTTTGTCCTGTAGCTGTTAACGAACAGTTTGCTTAATGGAGCACGTAACCAAAAATTTATGTATTTATACATTTACACGGTTCATATTAAGCTTGGAGTAGTTTGTTTGCAGTTGTAATAATTGAAATTAAGACGAAACTAGAATAGCATCACATACGCTTTATCGTTATTTGAAGACAGGTGAAGGAGTTTGAGCTATTTTGTCGTTTCAACGATAAAAAGAAGACAAATGAAAAAGATTGAAACGAGTATTCTCATTGATGCAACAGCAGAAGAGGTTTGGCAGGTATTAAGTGAATTTAAGGCTTATTCCCAATGGAGCCCAACAATCAAACGGTTTGAAAAGCAACCGGTAGTAGGAAAACGCTGCAAAGTGCTTTTAGAACAACCAAACGGATTTAAGATCAAAATGAATCCAAAATTCCTTTCTATTGAACAGAATAACGAGCTGCGCTGGAAAGGAGATTTATTCTTTCCAGGTATTTTTGATGGTGAGCATTATTTTAGGTTAGAGCAAGTGGGCGCTACACAAGTTAGATTTGTCCAAGGTGAATTGTTTTCTGGATTGTTGGTTCCTTTTCTGGGAAAACTCCTTATAGAAACAAAGCGCGGATTTGACCTTTTCAACATGGCGATAAAAAGGCGGGTGGAGTATGGTTCTTAACTTTCCACAGGGATCTGTTAGTATAGTTTTTTTATAAACATGCTATTTAACGGATTTGTCGATGAATGCCATCTTATACACATTTTTATGTGTATAACCCCCTAGTTTTACACAATTTGTTATTTTTTTGAATCCTTTCGCTTTGTGTTATTAACAATATGGTGTTGATAAGTGGCTACTTATACACATTTTATGCTAATATGCATATGTCAACAAGTCACTTATTAACATTTATTGTGTTAATAAGTGGCTTGTTTTGTTAATAAGTATGTTGGTGGGAGTAATTTATGCACAAATTACCAACAATGCTGCTGGAGGGAATTTTGCAAATAGGTTAATATGGGGAATTTCTATTGAAAGTTGGTTTTTATAGGAATTGCTCCAAATCACCTTTTCCTTCACGAATAACATCAAAAGTTCCTTCTGTAAGATCAACCACGGTAGATGCGACATTATCGCCATAACCGCCATCTATAACAGCATCAACTAGATCTTCGTATTTTTCGTGAATTAATTCGGGATCAGTAGAATATTCAATAATTTCATCTTCATCGTGAATGGAGGTTGTCACAATAGGGTTGCCTAATTGTTTAACAATTTCACGAACAATATTATTGTCTGGCACACGGATACCCACAGTCTTCTTTTTGGAACTTAGCAGCTTAGGGACTTTAGTTGTTGCGTTAAAAATAAAAGTAAAGGGTCCAGGCAGGGCTTTTTTTAATACACGGAATACGGAGGTATCGAAGGATTTTGTGTATTGCGAAATATCTGTTAAATCATAGCATATAAATGATAGATTAGCCTTTTCTGGTTTTAGACCTCTAATTTCACATACTCGTTCTATGGCTTTTTGTTGCGTGATATCACAGCCAATACCATATACAGTATCGGTAGGGTAGATAATTACACCACCACGGCGAAGAATATCAACCGCCTGTTCTATTGCCTTGGGGTTGGGATTGTCGTTATATATTTTAATGAGCATTTTCTATTTTTGTTAAGTACCTGAATTAGGTCTAATCTCAGGCCCTGTTGTAGGATGTCAATAGGGCAATGGTTATTATCTGCATTCAGATACGCTATATCTAAAAGAACAACAGCCAAAATATTTTGTTTTGGCTGTTGTTCTTTATATTAAAATTCTGCGTTTTTCGGCGTACGTGGGAATGGAATGACGTCGCGGATATTGGTCATTCCCGTCGTGAATAAAACGAGGCGTTCGAAACCTACGCCAAATCCTGAATGTGGTACCGATCCAAATCGGCGCGTATCCAAGAACCACTCCATTTCTTCAGCAGGAATACCAACTTCAGCCATGCGATCGAGTAAGCGATCAAGATTTTCTTCACGCTGTGAACCACCGACCATCTCACCAATACCTGGGAAAAGAATATCCATGGCACGTACGGTGTTTCTTCCTTGCGCATCCGGCTCATTTTGCTTCATATAGAAGGACTTGATTTCGCGCGGATAGTCTGTTAAGATAACAGGTTTCTTGAAGTGTTTTTCAACCAAATAGCGTTCGTGTTCAGATTGTAAATCAGCGCCCCAATCATCAATTAAATATTTGAATTGTTTCTTTTGGTTTGGTTTGCTACGCTTTAATATTTCAACGGCATCTGTGTAGGTAACGCGTTCAAAATCGTTTGTTAATACGAAGTTTAATTTCTCAACAAGATTTAATTCTGAGCGTTCTGCAGCAGGCTTAGATTTCTCTTCTTCCAATAAACGATTGGTTAAGAACTCAATTTCTTCTGGACAGGTTTCCAAAGCGTATTTAATCACATATTTCAGCAAAGCTTCGGCCAAGTCCATATTGTCTTCTAATTCATAGAAAGCCATTTCAGGTTCGATCATCCAAAATTCGGCTAAGTGACGTGTTGTATTTGAGTTTTCCGCTCTAAATGTTGGACCGAACGTATAGATGTTTCCAAATGCCATGGCACCAAGTTCCCCTTCCAATTGGCCCGATACAGTAAGGTTCGTCGGTTTTCCAAAGAAGTCTTCTTTGAAATCGATATCTCCATTTTCTTTGCGTGGAGGATTCTTTAAATCCAGGGTTGTAACCTGAAACATTTCTCCGGCACCTTCCGCATCCGAACCTGTGATGATTGGCGTATGCATATAGACAAAGTCGTTTTCCTGAAAAAACTTGTGTACAGCAAATGCCAAAGCATTACGCACTTTGAATACCGCATTGAATGTTCCGGTACGGAAACGCAAATGCGCAATTTCACGTAAAAATTCTAAGCTATGCTTTTTGGGTTGTAATGGATATTTTTCGGGGTCAGAGTCGCCAATAATACTTACTTCAGTAGCTTTAACCTCAACTTTTTGTCCTTTACCCAGTGATTCTATCAACTGACCTTTTACGCGAACTGCTGCTCCAGTGGTGATACGTTTTAAGATATCCTCAGGTGTATTTTCAAAATCGACAACTGCTTGAATATTATTGATTGACGAACCGTCATTGATTGCTATAAACTGATTGTTGCGGAAAGTTCTTACCCAACCTTTAACAACGACCTCTTTGCCAAATTCTGTGGCATTCAATAGTTCCTTTATTCTTGTGTGTTCCATCTTAATTTTTGGAGATTGACTTGTAAAAGATGCTTTGTCAAAAAAGCAATACAAAAATAAGCTATTCTGTTGGTTTATTGGTTATAAATGTTGATTTAATTCACTTCATGATGGTTCATTATAGCGCATAGAGGAGATATATTTTGAAATAAAGACAGGTGAAAACTCAAAGATTGGGAAATGGCACACAGCTCGTTTTGCGATGAATATAGGTTTGCTAAGAAGAGAACTTTTTGTCTGTGTGGCGAACGATAGGAGGAGTAGAAACAAAAAGCGCAGATTATTTCTAATCCGCGCTTTTTGTTATGATGATTAAAGGAATTAACCTTTTAATACTTTCGTTACCAATTCAGCAGCTTCTTTCAATAAGATTGCAGAATAAACTTGTAAACCGGACTCATCAATTAATTTTTTCGCTTCTTCAGCATTCGTACCTTGAAGGCGAACGATGATTGGAACAGGGATGTTACCGATTTCGCTGTAAGCATCAATTACACCTTGAGCAACACGGTCACAACGAACAATACCACCGAAGATATTAATTAAGATCGCTTTTACGTTAGGGTCCTTTAAAATGATATTGAAACCAGCTTTTACAGTTTCAGCATTTGCAGTACCACCTACGTCCAAGAAATTTGCAGGTTCACCACCAGCTATTTTGATAATATCCATTGTAGCCATTGCTAAACCAGCACCATTTACCATACAACCTACGTTACCATCTAATTTAACATAGTTTAGGTTTGATTCACCAGCTTCAACTTCCGTTGGATCTTCCTCAGTTACATCACGCATAGCAGCGTAATCTGGGTGACGGTACAATGCGTTCTCATCAAGATTTACTTTCGCATCAACTGCTAAGATCTTGTCGTCTGAAGTTTTTAATACCGGATTGATCTCAAACATAGAAGAGTCTGTAGAATCGTATGCTTTGTAAAGAGCGGCAACAAATTTTACCATTTCTTTGTGTGCAGCACCAGAAAGACCAAGATTGAAAGCAATTTTACGTGCTTGGAATCCTTGTAAGCCTACTTTTGGATCGATTTCTTCTTTGAAAATCAAGTGTGGTGTTTTTTCTGCCACTTCTTCAATGTCCATACCACCTTCTGTAGAGTACATAACGATGTTACGTCCTTTAGCACGGTCTAATAATACAGACATGTAGAATTCTTTTGTTTCGCTCTCGCCTGGATAATAAACGTCTTGAGCTACCAAAACTTTGTTTACTTTTTTACCTTCAGGTCCAGTTTGAGGCGTTACTAATTGCATACCAATGATGTCAGTTGCTCTTTGTTTGACTTCATCTAAGTTCTTAGCTAACTTGACACCACCACCTTTACCACGGCCACCAGCGTGAATTTGAGCTTTAACAACAACCCAATCAGAATTGTAGTCTTCTTTCATTTTTTTGGCCGCTTCCACAGCTTGCTCTGGAGTATCTGCTACGATACCTTCCTGTACGCGCACACCAAAGCTCTTTAGTATTTGCTTTCCTTGATATTCGTGAATGTTCATTTGCAAAAATATTTGGCGTAAAAATATAATTTTTTGGGGGATAAGACAAGGGATAAGTTGCTCTTTTATCTATTTTTTGACATTTAGACAAAATAAAATGGCTGGAATAGAGAAATAACAGCTTATTTATTCAAACACGTGGTATCGTAAATTTATTTATCTTTGTCCTATGATGTTACATGCCAAAGGAATTCACAAAGCTTATGGGTCATTACCGATTTTGAAAGGTGTTGATATCGCTGTTGAAAAAGGGGAAATCGTCAGTATTGTTGGTGCCTCAGGAGCTGGTAAAAGTACACTGTTGCACATCATTGGTACCTTGGATAAGCCAGATCAGGGAACGGTTTCCATCAATGGTGTTGATGTTCAAAAATTGAATGCTAAAAAGCTCAGTGCTTTCCGAAATGAACATATTGGTTTTGTTTTTCAATTTCACCATTTGCTGCCTGAATTTACTGCCTTGGAAAACGTATGTATTCCAGCTTTTATTCAGGGAAAGGGGAGGTCCGAGGCGGAAGCTAAAGCAAAAGAATTGCTTGAATTATTGGGGGTTTCTCATCGCATTGACCACAAGCCTGCTGAAATGTCTGGCGGCGAACAACAACGTGTTTCTGTGGCTCGTGCTTTGATCAACGATCCTTCCATTATTTTGGCAGATGAACCTTCGGGTAATCTTGACTCAGAGAATGCAGCGGCTTTACATCAATTGTTTTTTGATCTTAGACATAAATTTCAGCAGACCTTTATTATCGTTACCCATAATGAGGAGCTTGCCCGAATTTCGGACCGAACGATTCATATGCGCGATGGGTTAGTTGTGTAACAGTAATCCAGATTATAATTATATTTTTAATGAAGAAAATACTAATAACTTTCGGAACCAGACCTTTGGCGATGCGTATCGCTAAAAGACTTGGGGCTGATTTCGAAATATTATATGCAAGTTCAGAAGATATTCCCGAATTGCTTTTAGCATCAGGGAAATATGCCAAAATTCCAAAAGGTCTTCTTCCTACTTTTGCACATGAGATACTCAAATTAAGTTTAGACCAAGAGGTTGATTATGTGCTGCCTTTAGGTGGTTTTGAGCTGGAACCATTGTCCACAGCCAAAGTTTTATTTGAGGAATATCAGATTTCAGTTCTTGTCCCCGATAAAGATCTGCTTGAAACTATTCCTGTTATGGAAAATCCGCCTGCTGATTTGCCTTATAGACTCCTGTCAAAGGGCAACAGTTTATTGGATTCGGCGACTTTCGAAAGATCATTGGATGGCTTGTTTGTTGCTTCGGATTCAGGCGAGGATTTAGCGTTAATCTGTGTATCCAAATAGAATCTTATTTTTGTGGCCAGTGTCATTAAGGTTTTAACAATGTCGACACAGCTCTTAATTTTAAGCTTTTACATATCATGATGTTCCCAGAAGAAAAAAAGGTATATGTTTTTGAATTAGATGATGTTGTTTTTCCTAAAAGGGATTACTTACTTCAAGTATATTATCTTTTTGCTAATTTTATAGAATTTACAGAGACTGTTCCGGCTCAAGCACATTTGGTTCAATTTATGAAAAATCACCTTGAGCATCAGGGTGAGAATTTATTGTTCGAACATGCGCAGCAAACTTTTGGATTTGATCAAAAATATAAGGAGAATTTTGAGCGGCTTCATGTCAATGCAATTTTGCCGCTACGGTTACATTTGTTTGATCATATTAATACGCTGTTTAGGCAGTTAAAAGCCGCAGATAAACATGTTTGTATTTTGACGAAAGGAAATCCGCTAGAACAACTCAATAAAGTTAAATTTGTGGATTGGGGTGAATATGGGGATGAGATAAAAGTTTACTTTCTGGATGAACTCGTTTTTAGGGGAATTGAACCACTGGAGTTCCTTGCCCATGAGTTTACCGTAGAAACGACCGCAATTCAATTTGTAGACTAAGTTTACAGTAAGTATCTTTGTTTAATCTACCAACAATAATTGTCATTAAAATCGTCGTCAATATTGTTGAAAAAAAATTATGATTAGGGATATAAAAGCCCTATTTTTATATAAAGCCCTTGGATTTATGAATAAAGTGAACAAGCCTGCCACGATTAAAGAAATTGCCAAGAAGCTGAAAATCAGTCCTTCGACGGTTTCTAGAGCATTGAATGATCATCCTAGTATTGGATTGGTAACAACAATGCGCGTAAAAAAAATGGCCGAAGAATTGAATTATGAACCCAATCAAACGGCTATATTCTTCAAGCAGCGTAAAACATTTACGATTGCTGTTATTTTACCGAGTCTGTCTGAACCGTTTTTTTCTTTCGCCATTAGTGAAATTGAAAATGTTGCATCAGAACATCGATATACTGTGCTGATGGGACAATCACTGGATGACCCCGAGCGTGAAGAGCAGATCTTAAAAACATTTAAAAACCATCGTGTCGATGGGATTTTGATGTCTATAGGTAAAAAGACGACCAATTTAGAATTCATTGAGAAATTGGAAGCGTCTGGTATCCCGATTGTCTTCTTTGACTGTGTGCCTAGTTTACCCAATATCAATAAAGTACAAAGCGATCTTTCTACGGGTATGAACGAAGCTGTGGATGCTTTCGTAGCGCGTGGACATAAAGTTATTGCACTTGTAAATGGGCCGAAAACCTTGCCGGCTAGTGAAGATCGAAAAGTAGCTTATTTATCTGCCATGAAAAGGAATGGGATGGATATTCTAGAAAAGAATATCATCGAAACAGACCTGAGTACGGAAGGAAATGAAAAGGCTATGGATAGTATATTCGCAATGTCTGAGCGACCTTCTGCAATTATATCTTTTAATGACTTTGTTACACTTGATTTGATGAAAGCGGCCAGACAAAAGGGGCTTGTCTTAAATCAAGATATTTTCTTTATTAGTTATGCGAACTATCCGTTATGGCAATATATGGAAAATCCGCCAATGGGACGCATAGAGCAATTTCCGGGAATGCAAGCGCGTAAAGCGGCTGAAATTTTATTTGAACGCATTGACAACACCGAAATTGTCGATCAACAAATCGTCTTTAAGTCGCGATTGGTTATGTAATCGCTATTATCCATTCGGTCATAAAAGTAAAAAGGGGAAAATCGTTAGATTTTCCCCTTTTTACTTTTATTTGTTTTAATACTACAAGTGAATGACTTCACCGTAAGCATCAGCACAAGCTTCCATAATCGCTTCACTCATTGTTGGGTGAGGATGGATCGTTTTAATCATTTCATGACCTGTTGTTTCCAGTTTGCGGGCAACAACAACTTCTGCAATCATTTCTGTAACATTGGCTCCGATAAGGTGTGCGCCTAGAAACTCACCATATTTAGCGTCAAAGATAACTTTAACAAAGCCATCTTTCGCACCAGCAGCTGAAGCTTTTCCTGAAGCTGAGAATGGGAATTTACCAACTTTAATTTCATAGCCGGCTTCTTTCGCCGCTTTTTCGGTATAACCTACAGAAGCAATTTCTGGGGAGCAATATGTACAGCCAGGGATATTATTGTAGTCAATAGGTTCAACATGTAGACCTTTGATTTTTTCAACACAAGTGATCCCTTCTGCTGAGGCAACGTGAGCCAAGGCTTGGCCTTTAACGATGTCACCGATAGCATATACACCTTCGATGTTTGTTTTGTAGAAATCATCTACAACAACGCGGCCGCGATCAGTTTTTACACCAACCTCTTCCAAGCCGATATTTTCGATATTTGGAGCGATACCAACAGCCGATAATACAATCTCTGCTTCGATAACTTCAATGCCTTTTTCTGTTTTGATAGAAACTTTGCTCAACTCACCTGTTGTGTCAACGGATTGAACTTCAGACTTCGTTAAGATGGTGATACCTTGTTTCTTTAAGCTTTTCTCTAATTGTTTTGAAATTTCTTCATCTTCAACAGGAACGATTCTATCCATAAATTCTACGATAGTTACTTTTGTTCCGATTGCATTATAGAAATAAGCAAATTCAACACCGATAGCACCTGAACCAACAACAACTAGAGATTTTGGTTGTTTAGGAAGTGTCATTGCTTGACGGTAGCCGATAATTTTTTTACCATCTTGAGGTAAATTAGGCAATTCACGTGAACGTGCACCAGTCGCTAGGATGGTATGTTTTGCCGAATATTCTTTAGTAGAACCGTCTGCTGCTTTCACATCGATTTTACCACCTTTTTTAATTTTTGCAGTTCCATTGATGACGTCGATTTTATTCTTTTTCATCAAGAACTGAATACCTTTACTCATTCCTTCAGCAACCCCGCGACTTCTTTTGACAATAGCGTCAAAATCAGCCTCACCACCTTGAACATTGATGCCGTAATCAGCGGCATGGTTTAAATATTCAAATACCTGAGCACTTTTCAATAATGCTTTTGTAGGGATACAGCCCCAGTTTAGACAGATTCCGCCTAATGATTCGCGTTCAATAATCGCTGTTTTGAACCCTAACTGAGCGGCTCTAATGGCAGCAACATACCCGCCTGGACCACTACCGATTACAATGATGTCGTAATTCATATAAATAAATATTCTGTAGTTGAGTGTTATAGCTTCAAATGACAAAATATGTGAAGCATATATTCATTCAAAAGTACGCATTTTTTCTGATGAATATGAACTATTTATTGTAAAATTGGCGGTTTCTGATAAAACACTGTCGCTGTTTCTAGGTCAATGTCACATCTTGGTAAAAGGGGGAAAAATAATAGATAAACCGTATTTAGAGTCTTATTTTTGAAATTCACAATACACAGTTTATCATTATGTTAAGAATATTCAGACAGATCGCTCTGTGGGAAGCAATCTCCACCATTTGCTTGTTTTTTATTGCTATGCCGTTGAAGTATTTTGCGGGAATCCCCGAAGCAGTCAAAATAGCCGGTTCCATTCATGGCTTCTTTGTCGTTATCTTCGTCGTCATGCTGATCATGTCAACTGTAGAATACAAGTGGCCTATATTAAAGGCCGTGAAATATTTCTTGGCTTCTTTGATCCCTATTTTTGGCTTTTGGGTGGAATTAGATCTTAAAAAAGAGATCGAGGGAAAAAGACAAAAATCTTAGTCTTTTTCTCTAAAATTCTAATAGCTGAATTTCCGCAAGGAATTGGGTAGAGGATAGATTAAAAGAATACCAGTATATAAGACGAATAAGTGTTTCCGTCGCTAATGAGTGGATATACTAAATTTATAAAGACAGGGGAGATGTTTAATCATCTCTACCTGTCTTCTCAATCCCCATATAAGCATAGGTAATGCTATCTTTTCCGTGAGGAGCGGAGTTACCATCCTCATCCAGGTTTACAAAGACCAATTTATCGATCGATAGAATTGTTTTCCTGGATATTTTATTGCGGACCTCGCAGCGCATCGTTAACGATGTTGTTCCAAAATTAATCGCTTCAATACCCAGTTCGAGAATATCGCCTTGCTTGGCTGAGCTTACAAAGTTTATTTCTGAAATAAATTTCGTAACCACTTTGGGATTTCCTAATTGAACGATAGCATAAATGACCGCTTCTTCATCAATCCATCGCAGTAGTGTTCCTCCAAATAATGTTCCATTGGGATTTAGGTCTTCGGGTTTGACCCATTTTCTTGTATAAAAATTCATCGTATATAGGTATTTATGACAAGGGGGAAAAGTTTCCTTTTCCCCCTTGAATATTCGATATTTATCGCCTAAGCGTGTATTGCTCTGTTTGCTGTAGCTGCTAGTGCCGCCTCTTTGATTGCTTCAGTATAGGTTGGGTGTGCATGACAAATACGTGCGATATCTTCTGCAGATGCACGGTATTCCATGGCTACGGTTGCCTCACCAATCATATCTGCTGCACGAGGACCAATCATATGTACACCTAATACTTCGTCAGTTGTCGCGTCTGCCAGTACTTTTACAAAACCATCGGTGTCACCAGATGCTTTTGCACGACCAGAAGCTTTGAAAGAGAATGATCCAGCTTTGTATTTTACACCTGCCTCTTTAAGTTGCTCTTCAGTCTTTCCAACAGAAGCAACTTCAGGCCAAGTATAAACAACACCTGGAATCAAATTATAATCAATATGTGGTTTTTGACCTGCGATATATTCAGCAACATATACACCTTCGTCCTCAGCTTTGTGTGCCAACATTGCTCCAGTGATCACATCACCAATTGCAAATACACCTTGTACAGCTGTTTCCAGATGGGCATTAACTGGGATCTTCTTACCTCTTTCTTCTACTGTGATGCCGATATTTTCTAATCCTAAGCCTTCAGAATATGCGGTACGACCAACGGCTACGATACAATAATCACCTTCTAAAGTTACTTCTTGTCCTTTTGGATCTTCAGCAGTTACTTTTACAACTTTACCTTTCGCGGAAGCTCCAGTCACTTTATGACCTAAATAGAACTCCATGCCCAACGATTTTTTCAAAACACGTTGTAGTTCTTTTCCTAAGCCACCATCCATTGTACCGATGATAGATTTTGCAAATTCAACAACTGAAACTTTTGAACCCAAACGAGCATAAACTGAGCCTAATTCCAAACCAATAACACCGCCACCAATGACAATAAGGTGTTTAGGTATCTCTTTTAGGTTAAGTGCTTCGGTTGAGGTAATGATTCTTTTTTTATCAACAGGTAAGAAAGGCAATGAAGTCGGTTTCGATCCCGTTGCGATAATTACATTTTTACCAGTGATCTGCTCTGTAGAACCATCTGCTTTCGTTATTTTGATGGTGTTTTTGTCCACAAATGAACCCACACCCTGAAAACTGTCAATTTTATTCTTCTTGAATAAGAAGGTGATACCAGCAGTATTTTGGCCAATGACATCGTCTTTACGAGCAATCATTTTTGCCATGTCTACTTTCAGGTCTTTCAAGCTGATGCCGAATGCATCAAAATTGTGCGCAGCATTGTGGTAATGCTCCGAAGAATCTAAAAGCGCTTTTGAAGGAATACATCCAACGTTAAGACAAGTACCACCAAATGTGCTATATTTTTCAATAACAGCTGTTTTTAATCCTAATTGGGCACAACGGATAGCTCCTACATATCCGCCTGGACCACTTCCGATTACAATTACGTCGTATTGCATTGATTACGTTTTATTTTTTTGTACCACAAATTTAATGATTATTAATGGGATAGGAAATCAAAACTTAAGATTTGTGACCAAAGATCCTTACTTTACATTTTTTTGATAAAAGAATGGAAATTATGCACCTTGTGGAACAATGAATCGGTGCTAGTGGGGTATAAATCGAAAAAAGGATATTCATATTTTGAATATCCTTTTTTACTTATTTGTTATTCTGCAACAATTTTTCCTTGCATGACACCATAGTGACCAGGGAAGCTACAAATAAACGTATAAACTCCTTTTTCAAGTGTAAAAGTGATTTTATCAGTTTCTCCAGGTCCCAATAATTTTGTGTGGGAAACAATTGAAGATAAAGCTGATTTTGGAATATATTCGTCTGCAGCAGCTGCAGCAGCCTCAGCACCAAAAGTTGGAAGGTCAACACCTGGTTTTAGGATAACTACGTTATGTCCCATGGACTCTTTTGGCATAGTACCTGCATTTTTGAAAGATAATTCTACTGGCTCACCCGCTTTTACACGGAATAAATCCTTATTATATTTCATTTGATCGTTACCTTCTAAAGATAAGCTGTTGGAAATAGCTACGTTTTCAATACCAGGCACTGTTTCTGTTGCTTGGCTTTCGGTTGAAGTTGTCGCTTCTGTACTAGTTGATTTTTCAGACTTGTCACTGTTTCCACCACAAGACGCAATTGATAAAGCAACTGCAACTGCTGGTATCATAAAAAGTTTTTTCATTTGAATGATTGTTTGTTTATCTTTTATTTATTGTAGGCATTTCCGCAGCCTTTAGCGGTTTAGTGATGAAGTTATGACGAACGTAATTCCTTTCTGGATGCGCGTTCATGAGAAATAACATCAAAACATCTTGTTTATGTTCTAAAATTAATGATTTCATTGATAAATTGAAACTATCATTTCAATTTTGACAATAAAGTATCAATTGTTTTATATAATTTGATAGGATCGAATGGCTTTCCGACAACTTCATTGGCTCCGGCATCGAGCGCTTCCTGTTGTTCGGCTTGGAGCACAGAGGCTGAAATGGAAATAATCGGCATGTTTGCGATTAACGGATTAGTGTTTCGACGTATTTCCTTGATCGCTTCAAAACCACTCATGAGTGGCATATGGGCATCCATAAACACCAGATCAATTTTTTTCTTATTGATTTCTTCTAATGCAATGAGGCCATTGGTCGCCAAAGTGATTTCGCAATTCCAGCTCTTCAGGATATTTGCCAGCATAAAACTGTTTAATTCATTGTCTTCAGCAATCAGGATCATCGGAAAGTTGAACTTGGGTAATTCTGTATAGAGTACCTGCGTTGCTTTCTCTACCGGTTTGTCTTTGATTTTGTCGAAAGTACATTCAAAGGAAAATATACTTCCTTTACCATATTCACTTGAAGCAAAAACCCGACCGTTGAGCAGTGCAGCAATACGTTTTACAATCGCAAGACCTAATCCTGTACCGCCAAATTTTTTGGTGATACTATCTTCTCCCTGTTCAAACGCAATAAATATTTTTTCCAGGGCGTCTTCTACGATGCCGATCCCTGTATCTATAACCTGAAACCGTAAACAGATGTTATGGTTATCTTCTGTTAGGAGCTGAATTTTTAATACAACAGAACCTTCGGAGGTGAATTTAAAACTATTGGAAATAAAGTTGGTCAATATCTGTTTCAACCGTAATGGATCTGTCAGAAAATAACTTGTGATCCGATCGTCTACATCAATTGAAAAATTGAGCCCTTTATAGTTGGCTTTATCAATAAAGAGATTGTTTAGATCATCTGTAATATCGTGCACTGATGTCGACTCCATATTAAGCTTCATCATGCCCGAATCAACTTTTGAGAGATCCAATATGTCGTTGATAATGGTCAGCAGATTTTGTGAGGCAGAATCCAGTTTATTGATCCAGTTTTCTTGTTCAAAAGTGAGCTGGGAGTTTTTTAGCATCTGTGTAATGCCCATAATGCCATTAATAGGCGTACGAATCTCATGGCTCATATTGGCTAAAAAGGTTTCTTTCGACTTTCTGGCAAGATCGGCCTCTTCTTTAGCTTTGAGAATGGCCTGTTTTGATTCTTCTAAAGCAATGTTTTTCTCTTTAATTTCCTGCTGTATCAATAATTGTTGGACAAAAGATTTTACTTTCGCGATGGTTGCTTCCGGGTTAAGCGGTTTATATAGATAATCCACAGCTCCGCTATTAAGTCCCTGAATGAGGTATTTGTCTTCTTTTGAAATCGCTGTTACCATAATGGGGATAATATGGTTTGTTTTTGGATTCTTCTTTAGGAAGGAAACAAATTCAAAACCATTGATTTCTGGCATCTGCACGTCAACGAGCGCTAAGTCAATATCCTCTTTCCAACAGATTTTTAAAGCTTCGTTGGGATCTGTGCTCGTCACTATATTTATATTTTCGATATCCTCCAGCAGTGCTGTAAGACTGATAATATTTTCAATTTTATCATCGACAATCAATATATTTATCTTCTTCATTATAGCAAATCTAAATACAATTTTAAGTCAATTGCTTGATGTAGTCTTTAATTTCTTGAATGCTCAAAATGCGTTCCTGTGCATCGAGTTGAATAGCTGCTTCAGGCATAATGGGAACTTCAGCCGTCGCAGGGTCTTGTACAAAAGTCGTCCCGCCGTATCTTTTTATCATTAATAATCCCTGTGCACCATCCTGATTCGCTCCAGAGAATAAGATAGCCGTACAATTTTCTTTATATATTTCGGCCACGGATTCAAAAGTCACATCAATTGATGGTCTTGAGTATTGAACAGGTTCCGAGATATCCAAAGAAAAGCTATAGTCTGGTTCAACTAAAAGATGATAGCCAGCAGGGGCAAAATAAATAGTCCCATCTTCTATCGCTTCCTTATCATCTGCAGTTTTTATTTTTTGAACAAGCGCTTTGGAAAGCGTGTCCTCAATACTAGAAGCATATTTAGGGTTTCTATGTACAATGACAATAACGGGTATGCGGATTGGTCGTTCCAATGACTTTAATATATTTAGAATGACACTAAACCCACCTGCAGACCCCGCTAACAAAAGAATTTTTCTTTCCATCACCTACTACCCAATTTTTTGGTAAATATTCTGTTTTTTGTTTACGATCTTAAATTTAGCAGCGTCTTTATAGTTGATTAAAGATTCTTTCGCTCCCAAACATAAGAAGCCCAGATGGCAAAGAGAATGATAGAATAAATCCAGGACTTTATTTTGCAGTTCAGTATCAAAATAGATCAATACATTACGGCAGGTAATCAGTTGAAATTCATTAAAAACGCCATCGGACACCAAGCTATGCATGGAGAAAAGGACATTTTTTTTCAGACTATTATTAATGGTAGCGGCGTTGTACATCGCTGTATAATAATCCGACAATGAGTATTTTGGTTCTGTTTTAATAAAATTTTCCGAGTATTCTTTAACTTTTGCAAGAGAATAGATACCGCGTTTTGCCTTTTCTAACACTTTGCTGTTAATGTCGGTACCATAAATAAACGCACGTTGGTAAAGATTTGCTTCTTCTAACAATATGGCCAGCGAATAAACTTCTTCGCCAGTAGAACAGCCTGCACTCCAGAGTTTTATATGTGGATAAGTTGCGAGATAGGGAAATACATCCGTTTTTACAGCTTTATAAAAATCGGGATCCCTAAACATTTCAGTCACATTGACTGTAATTTCCTGTAGGAAATAGGTGCTGAATCCGGGCTGATTGATCAAATTGGACTTTAGCTCCTGTAGATTGAGCTTGTTAAGTTCCATTATTCTAGTCACACGTCTTTTTAAAGAAGCTCTTGTATAGCCGGACACATCATAGCCGTGGAGATTTTTTACTATATCAATAACTTCTTCCAACTCTTCAAAACTTATCATTGCTACTATTTTATCGGTTAACTCAGCCATACGCGCATTAGGGATATTAATTTGTCAACATCAACCGGTTTACTAATATAATCGTTTGCTCCAACAGCAATTGTTTTTTCTCTATCACCTTTCATTGCTTTCGCTGTCACAGCAATAATAGGAAGGTTTGCAAATTTCTTGTTTGCCCTAATTTTTTCGATAGCCTCATAACCATCCATAACGGGCATCATGATATCCATTAAAACAAGGTCAATCTGTTTATTCCGTTCAAGAATATCTAAAGCTTCCTGACCATTGTTGGCAATTTCAATGTTCATATCATAGCTTTCAAACGCCGTGCTAAGGGCAAAAATATTCCGCATATCGTCATCTGCCAGTAATACTGTTTTGAAAGCTAAATTGTTTTCCGCAATTACAGAGGATCCTGAGTGATTGAACATCGTGTATTCGTGCTTATTGCCGCGAATTTTATTTAAGAATAAATTAACTTCATCAATCAGACGATTATTTGATTTAGCTGACTTAAGGACCATCGCTTGGCTGTGATGCAAAATTTCGGAAGTCTGCTCTGTTGTGAGTTCCATTGCCGTATTGATGATAATGGGTAAATCCTTAAATTGATTGTTCGATTTGATTTCATTCAGGAGTTCAATGCCTGATTTGTCAGGGAGATTCAGATCCATAATGATGCAGTCAAACAATTTCTCTTGATCTAATAAATCGAGGGCTTGTCTCGCATTGAAAGCCTGAAATATCTGAATATGTTGTTCTTCTAAAGATTGTTTGATAAAATCGCTTTGAATTTCCTGATCTTCCACCAGCAGAATTTTTTTCAATGGATGACTAGTCGATGCTTTTATTTTTAAGAATGTTTCAGCCAAAGAGTCTTCTGACACAGGTTTAGCCATAAACCCGATGGCTCCTGCAGAAATAGGTTCATCATGTAAAAATGTTCCTGCCGACATCATGTGCACGGGGATCTCTTTGGTGCTGTCAATTTTTTTGAGGTTACGAAGAACTTCCCAACCATCCATTTTAGGCAACATAATATCTAAGATAATTGCGGCAGGTCGTAAATTTTGTGCTTTTTGTAAACCATCTTGCCCATCATAACTGATGTATACATCGTAGCCATTTTGTTCGGCGTAGTCTTTTAGAATATCTGCAAAAATAAAATCATCCTCAATAATGAGAAGTTTATTGTGTTTTCCATCGTTGTCGATCGACTTCGTTTTTTCGACTATAGGATTTTCCTTCGGAATTTGCGTTGGCGGATTACTTTCTTTTTCGATAGATGTTACTTTCGGGACTGAAATTTGAATCTCCTGTTCTAGCGGGATACTGAAGGTGAAGATACTACCTTCACCAACCTTACTGGATAAGGTTATTTTCCCTTTTAATAAGCTAGCAATTTCACGGCATATTGATAGGCCGAGACCAGTGCCACCATATTTACGGCTAGTTGAACCATCTTCCTGTTTAAAAGCATCAAAGATTAGCTCTTGTTTTTCAGGAGCAATGCCAATACCGCTATCTTCAACCGTAAAAAGAAGATTTTCTGCTTCAGCTTTTATTGCTAAAGAGACCTCGCCCTTTTCACCCGTAAATTTAAACGCATTCGATAATAAATTCTTGAGGACTTGTTGTATACGATGTTCATCACCAATGAATTCCTGCGGTGCATTTACGTCGACATCGAGTAAGAAGTGAATATTTTTCGACGCTGCGGTATCACTGAAAAAATCTTTAATATAATTGACAAGATAGTTCGTGTTGATACGTTCTTTTTGGACGTCGACTTTGCCCGATTCAATTTTTGCCAGATCCAACAATTCGTTAATTAAATGTAGTAGATCTGAGCCGGCACTATGAATAACAGAAGCATATTTTATTTGGTCCTCACTGAGGTTTTTCTTTTTGTTATCCTGAAGTAATTTGGCAAGAATGAGAATACTATTAAGTGGTGTCCGCAATTCATGGCTCATATTGGCCATAAATTCAGATTTATATTTGCTAGAAAGCTCTACTTCCTCTATTTTTTGGGCTATGGCCTGACGGGCTTTTTCCAGATCTTCATTTTGTGCAAAGAGCAATTTTGCCTTCTCGTCCAGCTCATTATTGGTTTGGATAAGTTCTTCCTGCTGTACTCGAAGCTCTTCCTCAGAAGCCTCCAACAAATGTGTCTTATGGATTAACTCTTCATTAGTTGTTCTCAATTCCTCCTGTTGAGTCTCTAATTCCTCCGTTTGTTGTTGAAGTTCCTCATAAAGATCGGCAAGCTTTCCATGAGTTTGGGCTACTTTGATGATAACGGCAATGTTATCTTTTGCTTTATCCAAGAAGTTAAATCGCAGTTGCTCGTCCTTCTCATTGATAATGGGGCAACAAATCTCCATAACACCGACACAATGGCTTTCATAAGAGAAGGGTACAATATAAATCTCAGCTTCTAAGTGATCAGATAATGAGGTCTCTAAGATAAGGTGCTTGTGGTCAATATCTTTTATTTTAACGACTTTATGATTGTTTGCGACTTCGCCCAAAATACCATCGTTTTCCTTAAACGTTCGTTTGATATACTGTGTGGAGGAAATGCCAATTTTGTGGCATAGCTGATATTCCTGATAGTTATCATCGAAAATATAAATAGTCCCACCTAATGCTTTTGTCGTGGAAGCAATAGCATGTAGGCTTATTTCAGCAATTTTCTTGTCTGTATAATCACCGCGTAACTGTTCGTCGATACCGTTAATAGCATTCAAAATCCAGTTATCACTGTTAGTCTGGTCTTGCAATAGTTGGAGGCGGTTATTGGATTCTTGTTGACTTTTCACTGTAGACCTCAGAAATCTAGAGATTGAGGAAATTTTAGCGAGAATATAGAAGAACCCACTTAAGCCAATGGCGATGAAAAGGTAAGTAATGTACTGGGCAAGTTGCAGTTCATTTCGAGACTGTTCTAACCTTTTTGCCCGTTGGTCTAATAGGTCTCTCGACATTAGATCGATCTGATTTAATATTGAGGCCTTTCGCTCGTGAATATTATGGGATATGGATTGAGTTTCCTTTGTATGATCGATATCCTGCTCAAAGTCATAAAATGCAACAATATCTTTACGGATGTTTTCAGTGCTATTTGGTTGAACATGGTAAAAATCATCTTTCAGACTTAAAGATCGTAACAGTTCATCCATTTTTTTTAATTCCATTTTATAAGGAATAAATAGCGAAGCGTCTTTCTTATTCAGGTAATCAAGTTTGATGTCATTTACCTCGTCTACACTTGATTTAATTTCATTAATGATATTGAATCTATTTTCGGCAACACGAACAATACTTCGCTCGTTATTTAAGTTATGATGCAGCGATATGAAAAAATATAGGGCTGAAAGGAAGATAAGCGAAAAAGAAATTATCACTCCTATGGTAATTTGCTTTCTATAATTTTTTCGATCCATGTTAGAATGAGTTTATCGTTTACTTTTCTGTAGGTATTGTGTTTCGATGGTACCTGGGGAAAAAGATATATGTAAAATAACAAAAAAACTTGCTATTCCTAAAATAATCAAAAGTCAGAATAGAAACAAACCTATAAACAGTCAAGGGGCATCCTAAAATAATCGATTACCGCGCAATAGCGATTTTTTGTTACGTAAGCGTAGCTCATAGCATTTTTTGTCTTTTAATTCTGAGTTGCAGCAAGTAGGGATCAAGCAGTGATCAAATTAGGCCTTTTAACAGTACTTGTTCAGTGTTTGTTCAGTGATTGTTCAGTGATAACTCAGTGTAGACTGAATAATCAGTGACTGATCACTGTCTAAAAATTGATTGAAAATTGTTCTTAGCTATATGTTGGTAGGGAGATGGTTCGGTCAAGTCTATTAAATAGAAGAAGAAAAAATGCTTATAAAAACAAAACCCTGATGATGGGCACCAGGGTTCGTTACTAACCAATTATAAACCTAAATTATGAAAAGACTTTTTAAGGGCTTCTAAACTAAATTAGTTGCCGTGTTGTGCCGTGAAAACTAAAAATGATTGTTTTTTTAAATCTTATGCAAGCTTCAAGTAAATAACTCTTCTGACTGCTTGCTGTTAGTGTTTCATAGCGAGATAACCTTTAATTATCTTCTACAAAGATACGGTAAATATACAGTAGCATCCAAATATTTTTGAGAATAAGTTGCTAATACAACTATGTTGTGACACACAAATGATATTTTGGCTTAACTGAATAATTATCTGACGGCCCTGTCAATTAGATCAGTATCGCTACGCGAATTATTACTCGAAATGCCTTACTTTTACAAAAATAAATTTTTATGGTATTGACCGAATTTAAATCGATAAGAGCATTTGTATTGGATGTAGATGGTGTATTGACTGATGGTACTGTACAAGTTAATGAAGAAGGGCATCAGTTACGTACATTTAATATAAAAGATGGCTATGCTATGCAGTTGGCGATCAAGAAAGGCTATCCTATTTTTATTATCACAGGGGGAGGTTCGAAGGGGGTCGAGCAGCGGATGAAAGGTTTGGGAATCAAAGAAGTGTATTCAAAAGTTACTGACAAGCTGTCTAAAATGAAAGAACTTGCTTATGATTACAAGCTTGAATTAAATCAGTTGATGTACATCGGTGACGATATCCCTGATTTTAGCTGTATGAAGTCTGTTGGAGTAGCTGTTTCTCCGGCAGATGCAGTAGAAGAGATCAAGAAAATTTCACATTATGTGTCTGGTTTTTGTGGCGGAAAGGGAGTTGTGCGTGAATTGATCGAAAAGGTCATGAAAGTACAAGGCAATTGGTATGAGGATGAAACAGTAAAAAGTATATAAGGATGTTGAAAAATCTAAAAAATAGAACAATTATATTAGGGTCTCAATCTCCACGGAGAAAACAGCTGTTAGCAGGGCTTGGGCTGACATTTGAAGTCGACGTTCGGGAAACGGCAGAATACGTGGATCCGAATTTATCCGCTGCTGAGGTCGTTCGCCAAATCGCTATTTGTAAAGCGGAGGCATTTGGGGATAAAGACGATTGTTTGGTTATCTGTGCTGATACTATTGTCGTATCGGATAAGGGCGAAATTTTAGGTAAACCCAAAGATGAACAGGAAGCCAGAGCAACGCTAACAAACTTGTCTGGTAAGAAACATTTGGTGTTGACTGCTGTAGCGATCTCATGGGAGGGTAAGATTAGTACTTTCGTCGAAACGACAACTGTTTATTTTTACGAATTAGATGCGGATGAAATCGATCATTATGTTACTAAATTTTCACCATTAGATAAAGCGGGTTCTTATGGAATACAGGAATGGATCGGTTTAATCGCCGTAAAAAAAATAGAGGGAGAATATAATAATGTGGTCGGATTGCCGACGGCAAAGCTTTATCAAGAATTGAAAAAGTTAATGTAAAAAAAGCGGCAAAAGCCGCTTTTTTATTATTCCTTGATTTTTTTAGCTGAGCTGTTATTTGATGAAATAACGAACCCCAGTGTAGAACATGCGTCCTGTTAATGGTCCCCAAAGCATTGAAGTATCAAAATAGTTTCCAAAGGGTTGATCCGCTGCAAGTATTGGCATATTTTGGAAATAATTAGACAGATTTTCTCCGCCCACATATACAGTGAAGTTTTTCTCTTTCCCAAAAGTTTTGCTAATCTGCGCATTCATGGTCGCATAAGCTTTTGATGCTGTAGGCATTTGATATTCAACGGGGTTCTCTGCTGTTGACGGAATGCGTTTTTGTCCAACAACATTCAACGTATAGTCTACACTCCAGCCAGAATGGTGATTATAAGCTAGGTTCACAAAACCACGGTGTTTGGCCAATAGCGGTTTGGTCTTTCTGCCACTTTCAAAATCAGTTTGGACATCAAGTAAGCGATAGGCCAATCTCGTTTCAAAATGTGGTGCTGGCATAAAGCGAAATTCTGTTTGCAAGCTATTGGAGAAAGACTTCCCATTCAAATTGTAAAAATTGATCTCTCGGGGATTTTCGTAATCGACCACGACCTGGTTAGAGAAGCTGTTGTGGAAAAATTCAACGGATGCCGAAGCCTCACGTCCAAAGATCCGCATACTTTGGTCTATCGCTATTCCGCTATTCCAGGAGACTTCAGGTTGTAGGCCATAAGCTTTATCGTATATATTAGGCGATTGAATAACCAATTTTCTACTGCTTGCCAAGACGGCCGTATTCTCTGCAAATATATTTGCTGTACGTTGACCTCTTCCTGAGCTAGCTCGAACCGTTGTTCCCACAATCGGTGCATAACGTAAATGGATGCGTGGTGTTGTAAACCAACCATATAGGGAATTGTAGTCTTGACGGAGACCAAGAATGGCATCAAATTTTTCTGATGGACTATAGGTATATTCTGCAAATGCTCCCGAAACCACTTCTTTCCTTTTGAAGTTTTGATCTTTTAAATACCACTCATTGTAATTGTCATAATTAATGGAGGCACCAACGCGATACTTATGAGCGACTGTGCCGATAATATCTTGAAATAAGAGGTTAGCATACCCATTTTGTTGGTCCGAATTGTAGTTATTGAGTCCAAAATAGCTTTTTTGATTGTAATTTGATCCTGCAAGCTGGAGACCTATGCTGCGGTGCTTATTTTCGGGGAACACATAACCAATTTTAGCGAAACCTTCTACACGTTCAATATCAAACCCCAAACCATAGCGATTCGTTGTACCCTTATCTGTCTTTTCTTTAAAATCAATCTGCCCGCCTGTACGGTCGTCATTGAGATATTTTACCCCAAATTGTACCATAAGTCCTTTTCCATTTTCATAAAACCAACGGTTGACACCAGAGAATAAATTGCCAACAGGCACATCTCTAAACCCGTTGTGACTAAAGTTCATGGATTTGTTGTACATGAAATTGTCGTGCAACAGAACAGCAGTGGACCAATGCTGGCCAATTTTTTGTGAAAGATTTAAGTTGACATCTGTGCGTCCCATGTTGTTAGCATAGGCATTAAAAAACAATCTTTCTGAATTTTGAGGTTTTTTCAATTCGACGTTGATCTGCCCGGCCATGTTTTCGAAACCGTTGGCTACGGAACCGATACCTTTCGCGATTTGAATTGATTCAATCCATGTTCCTGCAATAGAATTTAACCCTAAAGGAGAAGCGAGCCCACGAGGTCCGGGTAAATTTTCAACGGTTAATTGGGTATAAATACCACTAAGGCCTAGCATTTGAATCTGTTTGCTGCCTGTTACAGCATCAGCACTGACGACATCGACGGAGGCATTGGTTTCAAAGCTCTCGCTTAAATCACAGCATGCCGCTTTGAATAACTCTTTTCCTGTAAGAACTTCCAGTCGTGCAGGTGTCATACGGTCGATGTAATTTGAGCGTCGTGTTCCTTTAACCTCGACTTCCATCAACACATTTCCCTTTGCTGTAATCATGATGACTTCATGAAGATCTTTGACCGTGATGGTGTCAGGTTTCATTCCTACATAACTTACAACTAATTTGTTGAACCCTTCTTTATGGTCCAATTTAAAAACACCATTTTCGTTTGTCCTTGTGTTTTTTGTTGGAAGGTTGGCCCAGTGTAAATTGGCACCAATAATGGGTTTAAGATCCCCCTTTTCGTTTTCTTCAACTACAACACCGGTAACTGTATGTGGATGGTCATGGTTATCGGTTGTTACAATTTTCTTTTCGGGTATTTTGCCATTTTCCAATCGCGGATACATACAACATTCATGGAGTTTAGCATAGGATTCATCAGTGGCAACCAAGTTGTCTACATCATGACCAACTTGAGCAATATTTTTCTTGATTGCCTCCAGTTGAACTTTTTTGGGGTTATATTTGATTTGCAATAAATTGTCTCCCGCATTCCAAACAGCCGTTTCTACGCCATGCATTTTTGCGGCAGTTTCAATACGTTTTTTACACATGGCACAATTTCCAGCCACGGTAAGAGTCCTCGTACTGTCGGTCTGTGCCTGTACAAATGCCAGAAAAAATAAGCATAGAATGGTTGTCGTATATATTTTTTTGAAAATTTGATTCATCATTTTAATTAAGAGTATTCGCTTCAACTAGCATTTAATTTTTACCTTCATGATACCGCGCAACCACATTCAAGGGGTACGGATTTATTTTTTCAGTTCTACTATTTTTGCTGAATGATTTAAAATCCACTGTTTTTTGTTCCGTGACAAGCTACGGAAAGATCAATGCTGGGAATGACGGTCTGCCGTTCTCACGAAATATAAAAACTATACTGGACTTTGGTCAATTCAAGAAAATGAACTGTGTTCGGTGAAAAGAGGTGATATTAAATTCTAAAATTTTGATTGAGAATAAAAACAGGCGGGTTCTGTCTATTGTCGCTCGCAAAATCGGTATACTTTAGTTTAGAAAAATCGTCCTCCTCCCCAGAGAAATGATAATAATTAAGTATCCAATGAAGCGTAACTATTGCGGGAGAAAAAGTGTTAAAATCAAGATTTTGTGTTACTCGGCTGAAGTGATCAACCTTTTGTGCTTCGATCTTAACATCTTTACAGCTTCCTGTTTCATGACAGTGGTTCTGCTGTTTTTTTGCAGACTTGGCACAAAGAGGGCAGGCCATATTATGGCTTTCCGATAATGATACACTTTTTGTTTCCCCTTGGCAAAAATGAAGATGCAGTGAGGCACCACTTGCTGCGAGCAAATAGAAAAATAAGCCAATAAATAGTGCAATTTTCTTCATCGAAGCAAAAATAAAGAAAATATGTAATTTTTTTTTGTAATATTTTGGATAAATGTTATAACTTGTAGTAACAAATGAAAAACCAAAAATTACCAGAGTTATGTATTTATTATTTATCAATCCGGTCAGCTCGTATTTGTTAGCTATCTTTTTAATTGTTGGGGCAATTCTATTGTACAAGGGATTCTATCATCTGGTTCGTCGTATACAGGAATAGTACAGTGTGTTCGATCTTTTTCGGAGGACTTTATCGGATAACAGCATATGTAATTTAATTCCTGAAATTTACCTATTCCAGGAAGATGTTATAAGGAAGACATTATAAGAATGGGAACATTTTTTAAATGCTCCCATTCGTTTTGTTTATCGGCTTAATAGAGGGTCACTTTTTCCCGCATTTCCAATCTCGATACGACCCGCATATTGTTCCTCAAAGTTTAGAAAACCAGTGCAGGTGAGGCGGAAATCATACCAAAAATTTTGCTTAGCCAAATCAAAATGTATCCTAATGGATTGTCCACCTTTAAGTTGCAGACTCTTTTTTTCTTTTCCATAACTGATATCCTCAAAAACAAGTTGCTGAGTTGTTTTCCCATTGTTTGTACATGAAAAAGATAAACGCCCAGTAAACGCTGATTCATTTTTACTTTTTTCATAGGTACAGCGGATCTTTAACTCTGGGTTGTTTGTGTCACCTTTAAACGCTCGATAAAATCCATTTGGGCCATAGATTTCGAGGTGGTACATTTTTTTGTCGAAGGCGTCTAGCGACCATTGGTCCGTTACACGATCTCCAGGAGAAATAGCATAATTTCTTGAGGTTCCAACTTCTCCTTTGTAGCTAGCAGCATGGTAGACTGTAAAAGGTGAACCCGAAGCGTGTTTGCCAAAAATTTTATTTGAAGCTTCAAATGTGACCAAGTAATCCCCTTCGGATTGATATTCGCCATGCACATAAAGTTCATAGGGAAGGATACATGAATCCCGGAGCCCTTTTTCTTGTTTTGGGAAATAGGGTGAACTGCTGGGGTCTTGCTCTATTTGTTTGATCTCCATTGCGCTGAGCGCTTTGAAGCCCATGGGAAGGCCTTTGAACTTGGCTTGGTGAATCTCTTGGATAAAAGGCTCCCGTTCTAGTACAATAGGTTTGTTCATGGTTTCGCCATGGTAAGGCCTAAATGCCGAAGTTAAATCTCCACAAACTGTACGCCGCCAACTGCTGATGTTGGTTTCTTTTATATCTTTCTTGATTTTGTGGTTAATAAACTTCTCTAGGAATTGTAAACTGGAGGTATGGTCAAACACTTGCGAATTGACCCAACCGCCTCTGGTCCATGGTGAAGCAATGATCATCGGTACACGATAGCCAAGACCGATATTGCTTTCTCTTCCGCTTTCAGGATAATATTGCTCATCACGGCGTACATATTCTAACCCAGGGTTGATTCCCGCTGATACTTTTCCGCTTTCTGTATCATCCGGATTTGGAGCTGTAAAGGGTGCAAAGTGGTCAAAATACCCGTCGTTCTCGTCATATGTAAGGATAAAAATTGTTTTTTTCCAAACTTCTGGATTTTGGGTAAGAATGTCCATGATTTCGCTAACATACCATGCGCCAAACCAAGGGGAATCAGGATGGTCAGAAAAAAGCTGCGGTGGAGCCAGCCATGATACGGTTGGAAGTTTACCTTCCTCGACATCTTTTCGGAATTGATACAGGACATCTCCTTTAGGGATCTGTAACTCGCGCTGTTGCCCCCCTTCTTGATAATGCATTGTTTCTAATTCCATATAATCGGGTTGTGCACTGTTGTTAACAAAAGCACGGCGATGAATATCTTTTGTCCGCTCATCGAGCTTTTCAAAGTTCTCGGCTGTATATAGCTGTAATTCTTCTTGAATATGCTTGAGATTTTTCTTTAAATTTTCAAGTGCTTCGGCAGCTGTTGTTTCGCTAATTTTGCGCTCGAGATCTTCTTTTTTTAATGTCAGGAGCTGACGATAGCGTGGATGATATTTGACTTGATATTGGGGGAAGTACTCCATCGGATTACAACCAAAATTGGCGAGCCAGCTGTTTGCCTCACCACTATAGCCAGCGCTACTCGAAGAAATTTCATTTTGATAGATTTTCCAGTCTACGCCTAGTTCCGAAAGGCGTTCGGGGAAAGTTGTCCATGTTGCTTTCCCGCTAAACTCGGAGTCTCCATTCCAAACTAAGGCCTTTCCTGTAAGATTTTCCCGGATATTGGCTGTCCAAAAATAAAGCCTATTCGGATTTGTGCCGGTGATGCTCGAACAAAAGTGTTGGTCACAGATTGTGAAAGAGTCCGCGAGAGAATAGTAAAATGGAATATCTTCGCGACTATAATGTCCCATAGTCAACGGTAGATTCGAAAATTCTTTAAATCCGGAATGTTTTACATCCAACCATTTGTTCATCTTGCCTTTATTGCGAGCATCTGTTTGATCGGTCCAGTTGTGCGGGAGACAACCCATCCAGGTGACTTTTGAATCTTTGATATCCAATCGGAAGGGAGCAAATGTTTCACCGGATTTTTGTGTCTGAAACCAGACTTTATTCCGATTGGGTTGACGGATAGCTCTAGGATCATTGAAGCCTCTTACACCACGCAGTGTTCCAAAGGCATGATCAAATGAACGGTTTTCCTGCATTAATAAAACAACGTGTTCGGCATCATAAAACGTGCTGCCCAATGCTGGATTAATAGCCATCGCTTTCGCAATAGCGGATGGAATAACATGGGAGATAGAAGCTCCCCCAGCAAGCATAGCCGCTTTCTTTAAAAAATCTCTTCGAGTATCCATGGTTATATCAGTATTGATTTGATTGGCTGCCTATTGCTTGGTTGATCAAGGCCGCAAAGTTCTTTTCTTTCGAAAAAACACATTTTCGAAAACTGTCTTAAAAATAAGAGTTCGATCCAAGAAAAAAGACTTTAGACCGAACTCTTATTAAAAAATTAACGCTTTGCTAATTTCTAGCCGACATATTAAGCTTTGATAGACGCGATAAATGCTGGAATCTGTGTAAGATAATCCGGTTCTTTTAGCCGTTTGACAAATGCTGTACCTATAATGGCACCCGCCGTATGCTTACTTGCTTTTTGAAAGGTAGGTTTATCGGAGATACCGAAACCAACGATCAATGGGTTTTTTAATTGGAGATCATGTATCCGCTTGAAGTAAGCAGCTGTATCGTCTCCAACATCAAGTGTTTTACCCGTCGTTGCATTGGAAGAAAGTAAATAAATAAAGCTCCTGGAAAGGCTGTCTATTTTTCTGATTCGTTCTTCAGAAGTCTGCGGTGTTACAATGAATATATTTGCAATCCCATTTTTCTCGAACGTCTCTTTGTAAAGTTCTTCGTATTCATCCATGGGTAGGTCAGGTATAATGACACCGTTTACACCTACATTTTTACATTCTTCACAGAATCTTTCAACACCAAATTGGAGCACAGGGTTAAAGTAGCCCATCAAAAATACGGGAATGCTAACATGTTTACGGAGGTCAATCAATTGATCGAACAACTTTTTTACGGTCATGCCATTTGCCAAAGAGACTTCTGAACTGTGCTGAATGACAGGCCCATCTGCCACTGGGTCGGAGTAAGGAAAACCGATTTCCAAAAAGTCCGCGCCAGCTTCTTCCAATTTCTTGGCAATACTTATTGTGCTGTCCAATGTTGGATATCCAGCTGTAAAATATATCGATAAAAGGGGAGTACCTTCTTTTTTTTCAATTGTATTCATGCCTTAAAAATCAAAGTATTTCATATAATTATCTAGATCCTTGTCACCACGTCCAGAAAGACAGACAACGACAGTCTCATCACCTTTAAAAGGTATTTTTCCCAAATAAGCCAGGGCATGAGAACTCTCAATAGCCGGTATGATACCTTCTAGTCGGGTAAGCTCAAGACCTGCATGCATCGCTTCGTCGTCAGTCACACTGACATAGTTCCCTCTACCGGATTTGAATAACCAAGCGTGTTGAGGGCCAATACCGGGGTAATCGAGTCCTGCGGATATGGAGTAAGGTTCTATGACCTGGCCATCCGCTGTTTGCATCAGTATAGATCGGCTTCCATGTAAAACGCCCTCTTTTCCTAATGCTGTTGTAGCAGCGGATTCGCCTGAATCAACACCGTGGCCAGCTGCCTCTACTGCATATAATTGAACCGATTCTTCATCGAGGTAATGATAGAACATACCTGCCGCATTGGAGCCTCCACCGACACAAGCCAATACTATATCTGGATTTTCTCTTCCTGTTTTTGCTAATAGTTGTTTTTTCGTTTCTTCAGAAATAATAGACTGAAAGCGAGCAACCATATCGGGATAAGGGTGTGGTCCCACAACAGACCCAATGATATAATGGGTGTCGACAGGATTGTTGATCCAATCTCGCAAAGCTTCATTGGTCGCATCTTTTAGCGTTTTGGAGCCCGATGTTGCGGGAATAACTTCGGCACCCATCATTTTCATCCGTGCTACATTTGGAGCTTGACGTTGAATATCAACTTCTCCCATGTACACCGCACATTGTATACCTTTCAGCGCACAAACGGTAGCTGTGGCAACGCCATGCTGTCCTGCGCCTGTCTCGGCAATGATGCGCTTTTTACCCAAGCGTTCCGCCAATAGAATTTGGCCAATGGTATTGTTGATTTTATGCGCTCCGGTATGGTTAAGATCCTCCCGTTTTAAGTAAATCGTAGTTCCATATTTTTCAGAAAGACGCTTGGCATGATATAATGGAGAAGGGCGTCCGACATAATCGCTGAGCAGTTGGTTAAATTCCTCCTGAAAGCTCTCTTCTTCGATAATTTTGAGATATTCTTCACGTAGCTCTTTCACATTTGGATAGAGCATCTCAGGGATATAGGCTCCTCCAAAGGGACCATAATATCCTTTTTCATTGACTTGATATATACTCATTTTTTAATAGTATTTATACTGTGACTTAATAGCTCAATATCTTTTAAGCCGGGTTCTACTTCAAATTTTGAATTTAAATCCAGTGCATATAGCCGTGGATCATTTCTTTCTAGCGCTGTTTTGATATTTTCGGGATCTAAACCGCCGCTGAGAAAATAGGGGGTAGTAAGTTTGTATTGGTCCAATAGGGACCAGTCAAATTGTACTCCTGTACCACCATAGTAACTACTTTTGGTATCAAATAAAAAGTAGTCCACAATTTTAGCGTAAGGATCCAGCTGTATCCAGTCAAAGTTTTGATCGATTCCGAAGGCTTTTACGAGGGTAATTGCTGATTTTTCTTTCAATTCAAGACAGAATTCTGCAGATTCATTTCCATGCAGTTGAATTGCATTTAGTTGGAATTCAGTTATTTTATCTAGAATTTCTGAAAGGCTGGCATTGACGAAAACTCCGACCTTACTTAGGCTGTCAAGATCCTTAATGTATGAGGAGGAGCTTTGACCAACATAACGTTTGGATTGATCATAAAATATAAATCCCATATAATCGATGCCCAATGAGGCTACAGCGGTTATATTGTCGGGATATTTCATGCCACAAACTTTTACTTTGATCGCCATTTTATTTTTTGATTAGTTTTTGGAAACTGCGCAAAGCTTTACCTCCCATTAATGAACTTTCAGCTTCATAAAAACAGTCGCCAAAAGATTTTTCGGGATTAAAGGTCTTAATTGCAAATGCGGCATTGGTCAAAACAACATTGTTCTGCACATCTGTACCCTGATTGTTCAATATAGATAAGAATGTCTGGGCGGCATCTGCTATAGTTTCACCTCCCGTTAACTCCTGAGCTGAGACTGGGGTAAAACCAAGCTCTTCCATGTTGTAGTAATTCTCTCCTTGGTTGTTGATTACCTTAAAATCACCGGTCATGGATATCTCATCGTAACCGTCCAAAGCATGAATAATGGAATATTGTTTGTTGGTATTTTGGTATAGGTAACCGTACAGTCTTGCTAATTCTAAACTAAATACACCAACAGACTGAAATCTAGGATTGGAAGGATTTGTCAATGGTCCCAGCATGTTAAAGAAAGTCTTAACACCCAATGCACGACGTATCGGAGCAACGGTTTTCATGGCAGGGTGAAACAATGGTGCATGTAGGAAACAGATATTGGCTTCATCAAGCTGGCGTTGTAGTTCAGACTTATCGTTGCTGAATTGATAGCCTAAATATTCCATGACATTGGATGAACCACAGCTCGAAGATACCCCGATATTACCGTGTTTTGCGACATGGTAACCAGCCCCAGCAGTGATAAAAGATGCTATTGTCGAGATATTGAAGGTATTTTTACCATCCCCACCTGTACCGCAAAGGTCAATTAAATCATAACCGTTAAAATCCAGCTTGAGGCATAAATCATACATCGCATCTCTAAACCCTCCAAGCTCTTCAACGCGAATACTGCGCATACCATAAGCCGTCATAAATGCCGCAATTTGGTGACTGTCATATTTGCCCATGGCAATGTTGGTTAGAATCTCGTAGGCCTCTTGCCGAGAAAATGTCTTGTATTCAAATAAATGCGCTAAAATTTCTTTCATGGTAATTTAAATAAAAAAAGGGCTTACCTTATTTAGGCAAGCCCATCATATCTTGACGTATCAATCAAATAATGCAATAGGAGTTTGCCACAACGTTATTCGTTGTGCCACCACCAAGCTTTATTTGATACAGTTGTTATCATTGTTATTTTTATTAATACAAATATGGTTGATAGAATTATAAAATGCAAGTGTTTTTATTGAAAAATTTTTAAGAAAGCATCATTGGCTTAATATTGCTCATAAATATACTGTAAAATAAAACCTGATGAGCGTGCATTTATGTAAGACTAAGCGTGATATTTAAGGATTCTAAGAGCCGGCGTCTGATAAAATAGGGGCGATGAAAACTAATAGAATACAAAATGGGCCTTATTATTACCTTTGGAGACTAATGTAAAAGAAGCAATTTTTCTATCACGAATGACTGCCGCAAATACAAAACGCTTGAGGTATTTGACAAAGTAGACTTGTTGTGGATCAATACCTTCGAGATCGATATCACTTGTTTCTTTTCTTCCTGCTTGAGCAAAGCTAAGATATTCCAGTTGGTTGATATCCTTGCTCTGTACATTTATCCTGATTTCATCGATGCTTGCCAATAGGTATTCCTGTAAATCTTCATCCAGTTTTTTTGATGTTATTAGATCTTGACTTAGCATAATATCAGTAGCTAGATTCGGATCATGTAAACGTTGAACAAACCTTTTTAAAACAACAATATATTCATTGGAAGTTTGTTGTTCCTGAGCAAATAGGCTTTGGCTGACTATACAGCCAATAAACATAAACAACAATAGCTTTAATTTTATCTTCATATCTGTAAGACTTAGCTTCATCAAAATAGATTAAAACTAGGGAATAAAAACCTTCGGGAGCTAATCGGTATAATCCGTATCGAGTTGTCTCCGAAAAGAGGGCGATGCCTTCAATAAAAAACGCCTTTGAATAAAGGCGTTTTTTATTTTTTAGTATTCATCTTCATTGAAGAAGAAATCGTCTTTTGTTGGATAGTCGGGCCAAATTTCTTCGATATTTTCATATGGCTCACCATCGTCCTCAAGAGATTGTAAGTTTTCAATCACCTCAACAGGTGCACCCGAACGAATAGCGTAATCGATTAATTCATCTTTTGTTGCTGGCCATGGTGCATCTTCTAGATGCGAAGCTAATTCTAATGTCCAATACATATAAAAACAATTTAAGTTCTCTATTTTCGCAAAACTATGATTTAATTTAACTTAAGCAAGTAAATCACGTGTTATTTTTGCTGTATTAATGTAAGTTATTGATTTTTAGAGTTATAATATTTTTAGATATTCTCAAAATCACTCCCCTTTTCGTTTAACGCATCAAGTCTTGGTGACACTGATTTGATTTCAGGGTTTGGATAATCATTTTCGATCAAGCCATCTCGCATGCGTACAATACGGTGTGCATGTAATGCGATATCCTCTTCATGTGTCACTAGAATAATGGTATTGCCCTTGGAGTGAATTTCTTCCAGTAGGCCCATAATTTCAATGGACGTTTTGGTGTCAAGGTTTCCTGTTGGCTCATCGGCAAGTATAATGGAAGGATCGTTGATCAATGCTCTTGCAACAGCAACGCGTTGTCGTTGTCCTCCCGAGAGTTCGTTAGGTCTATGATCCATACGATGCCCTAAGCCGACACTTTCCAACGCTGCAGTGGCTTTTTCCTCTCGTTTAACTTTATTATAGCCCGCGTAAATTAGGGGAAGTGCAACATTTTCAAGTGCTGTATTCTTTGGTAATAGGTTAAAAGTTTGAAAGACAAACCCAATTTCTTTGTTCCTTACTTCGGCGAGTTCATCGTCAGTCATGTCACTCACATTAATCCCATTGAGGATGTATTCTCCTCGGCTTGGTGTATCCAAGCAACCGAGAATGTTCATTAACGTGGATTTGCCTGATCCTGATGGCCCCATTAAGGCAACAAATTCTCCTTTATGGATGTTGAGTGTAACGGAGCTTAAGGCATGAATTGTTTCCGCACCAATTTGGTATTCTCTAGCAATATCCTTGATTTCGATTAAGATCTTTCCTGACATATTTTTTGGAGGTTCTCTAGGTTATGAAAATACGATTTATTCTTCATAATCCAATAGGAATGCATTTTGTCATATACAACTTTTTCTAGTTCTGATGCATTATCATCGTTAAAATCTTTAGTCTCTATCGGGTTGAATACATGTATTTTAACTATTCCCGGCCGAGATCCTCTTTTCGAGCCGTCATCGAAAAAGATATCCCAGGCATTTTCTATGATAATGGGTACTGTGGGAACGTCATTCTGAATAGCGATTCGAAAGGCTCCGGATTTAAATGCGTGAATCTGTGGAGGGAAACCATCATCGATTTTTCCTTCTGGAAAGATAACGACACTTGTGCCATTTCGGACGAGTTCATTGGCACGTTGGAAGGCCTTGAAAGAAGAGACTTTACTTCTTCTTGTGACCGGGATATCTATTGTTTTGAAAAAAATACGTGTAACCGGATTTTTAAGCAATGAAGCTTTTCCGATAAATGAAAAAGGAGCTGGGCACAAATAGGTGAGGGCTGTTATATCCAAGACCGAAGTATGATTGGGACACAATACCATGGAACGGTTCCAATCTATTTTTGATTCATAGCTCACCTTAAAAAATACACCAGCTAGGGCCGAACCACCAACTGATACCCAGCGTCGCATACGGGCGATTCTAGCATAGTTTTTTTCGGGACGCCGTGCTAAAAAATAGATATAAGGGAAAAACAGAAGAAAAACAAGTAGAACGCTGATAAAATACCAATACCGATGGAGTTTTTTGAGCAATAGGATCATACAAGTCAACTAATTTTGACCTAAAGTAAAGAAAGAAAATGGATAATTAATTATCCATTTTCTTTTTTAGTCTACTGTGAAACCATATTTCTTGTAAATATTCTTGGCTGTTGGCGAGTCCATGAATTTTAAAAAGTCATCTGCAGCCTGCGCATGGGGTGCGTTTTTAAGCTTTGCAGCAACGTAAGTTGCAGTTGTATTTTGTGCATCAGGAATGGTGATCCCTTCAACTGGATGGCCAATTAGTTTTTGGTAAACGACTTCAGAAGCCCAAACCGGAGCTGCGTCTGCCTGTCCATACAATATACGCATGGGGCTCTCCCTATGGTGGATCTTGGTCAGATAAGTGCTGCCATCTTTGACCTTATCATCCATGATTTTCTTGACGAGTTGTTCGCCCCCGGCTTTTCTATAGGATGCTTTGATTTGCTCCCCAATTCCTTCCCATTGGGGATTAGGCATGCTGATACGAACTTTGTCATTCCCCAGATCATTCAATGTTCTGATATTACCTGGATTTCCTTTTGGAATCATCAAACAGATATTGTTGTAGCAATAAACCTGTGTATGACTGAAGTAATCTGCCATCTCGTTGATCGCTCGTTTACTCGCTGTGTAAATATCGGGCTTATGCGTAATGCGTAGATTGCCTATCGTGATTGATCCGCCTTTAATCTGTTTAGCTAAAATGCCTGGCGGCAGGGTTTCAACAAAAATACGTTCGTATTGTGGGTATTCTTTTTTGAATGATGCAAGTAGATCATCGACAACCATAAATTGATTGCCCGCGAAAAAAACGGTAAGCTGCGGATTCTCGATATCACCATATAAATCTGGAATATTGTCTATCCCGGGTACCGTAAAATTTAGAGCCGATTCTGGTGGATTATTCCAGGGTGGGTCAAAACGATGTTCTTGTGCCTTAATTTCCTGGGCTCCCAATAATGCTATTGTTAGACCAAGCAGTAGAAAATTCTTCATTATACTTATGGTTTAACGATAACCCAACCTTCATTTGCTCTTAAGATTAATTCACCATTTCCGCTAGGAACATAGCCTATAAAATCAAATAGTTCTTCTTTGGCAATATGTTTCTCTTCCAACGTATTCAGGCATTGCGCTACGATAACGCCTTTCTCGACGAGGTCTTTCAAAGGTTTCTCGTATTGGCTGTTCTTTTTTAGGTAAGCTTCGGTACCACCGGAAAATGCAACCAACTCAACCTGTAAGTGTCCTTTTAACCGTGGGTCTTTCAAGACATTGTTAATATTACGGATTGCTTTTTCAATTGTTTTTGGATCATTGCTGTCCAGCTGATAGATGGCTTTATACGCTTTTTTCTTAGCAACAGCACCGCTGTATTGATGGTTATTGAGCAACAATTTATTGTCCTGTGCTTTCGCTTGAATAGTCGTTATCGCTACTAAAATGCAAGCGATTGTAAATTGTTTTTTCATATTTATTATTGATTTAATGGGGTATTTATGTTTAAAAATTAAAAGGTCCGAGTTTATGTTGTTCTATACTAACGTTATCGGCATAAGGTGGATAGGGGCTATCTTTGGGTTTTTTGCTTAGATTAGGATAGTCCAATTGCTTGTTTGTTTTTTGAGGTCTATCGAAAGAATTGATGTATGCTGCGACATCATAGGCCTCGTCGTCTTTCAATTGAGGTGAATCATAAGTTGCGCCCAAAGGCATATTAGCTTTGATAAAACGTGTGGCGGTCAGTAATCGTGCCATTCCAGCGCCGTCATTGTAGCTGTCTTTTCCCCATAAGGGTGGATATTGATATCCTTTTCCCGCTGTTTGTAGTAGCCCCTGACCATCTTTTCCATGACAACTTGTACATTTGTTCTCAAAGACCAATTGACCATGTTTCAAGTCCGCCGAACGGTTGGGAATATCCATTTTTATAAATCCTTGGCCTGCCAACCGACCTTTATTAACTGTATTTATGCTGATGTTTTTAATATAGGTGATAATGGCTCTCATTTCCTTGCTATTTTCAGGAATGGCTCGGCCGTTCATGCTTCTCTCAAAACAACCATTGATGCGCTCTTCAAGTGATTCAACCTTATTTTCTCGTCCAATATAGGTTGGAAAGACATTGGTGAGCCCGACGTAGGGAGCAGCAAAAGCCTTTGTGCCTCCATTGAGATGGCAGCTGCTACAGGCAAGCTTGTTGCCGATTTTGACCTCCCCATCATAGAAATAATCGTATGTATTTTTGATTAGCTTTTCACCATAACTGGCCATTTCACCTTCGGGATTATCTTTGAATGAGATTTCCTTAAATTGCGAAACGTGCGTAATAAGCGAGTCGTTGCGCATTTCAAGAGAATCTGTTTGCTTTTTGTTTTCCTCATGTTTTAGTGGAAATACACATAAGGTCGTACATGTAATAACCAATGCTACAATGATCCAGCTGAGTGCCTTTAAATAATCTGTTAGTTTTTTATATTCCATTACGCTAATTCATTTGTACAAATCTAGCCGCCTCAAATCTGGAATTAAAACGAAGTTTGTTTATGAGATATAACATTTGGTTATAACTTGAAGTTTTGCCGCAGACAGAATTGCAGAAACTGGTTGGGCGTACCGGCAAGTCCTCCATATAAATGGGTAAAATAGAAATAACGTTCTATTGTCAATTGTGGAATATCAACAATGGTCAATAGATTATTTAACACTTCTTTTTGCACCGTATGAATAGATAAAAAAGCAAAGCTGTTGCGACGTGCAAGGTAGCCTTTGATACTCTCTGTTGAAGGCAAGATCATTTCTATCTGTACTTCGGATAGATTAATGCTGTTATCTTTTAGTGCATTCTCAATAATTGTTCGTGTACCCGATCCCTGCTCACGTAGTACCAAAGGTAAGCGCGTGATATCGGATAGTATTGGATTTTTTAATTGAGCTAATAGTGGGTTTTGGCTATTTGTGACCAAAACTAACTCATCCTTCATAAAAGGAATGTATTTCAGCGCCCGGTTGTCGGTAGACCCCTCGGTGATACCTAAATCCAATGTTTTGTCGACAAGCTGCTCCTCAATACTGCGGCTATTGGATTGAAAAGACTGGATACGGTTGTTGGGATATTGGGATAGAAAATCGGCAAGTAGAGCGGGTAAAACATATTGGGAGATGGTTGTACTGGCTCCTAAAACGAGATTTCCTTTTCGCCCTTCCTGCAATTCCTGTATTTCTTGACCCGCCTGATTATATAGATTGATAATCTGTTGGGCATATTTATAGAGAATCTGACCTGAATCAGTTAAATTAAGATTGTTGCCCTTTCTTTCGAAGAGTGGTACGCCAAGTTTCTTTTCTAGTTCTTGGATGTTTTTGCTTACGGCTGGTTGTGAGATGAAAAGGGCCGAGGCCGTTTTGGTGAAATTAAGGTGCTGAGCCGCAGTGTAAAATACAATTAAACGAAAATCAAAATCCATAAAACGATAAAGGGTTATTTCTAAAATTTAAAAATAACCCTTTATCTAATGAAAAACTAAATTATTTGCTTAGTTCCGCGTAATATTTATGAAATAAAGGAATTGTTGATATTCCCATAAGGTAATTCTCAATACCATACTTTTCATTTGGAGAGTGTAGGTTGTCACTATCCAGACCGAAGCCTAGAAGTACAGTCTTTAAACCCAATACTTCTTCAAAAAGAGCGACGATTGGGATTGAACCACCACCACGCGTTGGGATAGGCTTAACACCAAAGGTGTCATGGAGGGCTTTTTCTGCTGCTTTGTAAGCAACACTGTCGGTCGGTGTGACGACAGGTTCACCACCATGATGAGGTTTAACTTCTACTTTCACATAATCTGGTGCAATAGATTCAAAATGTTTTTTGAAAAGCTCCGTAATACGGTGAGAGTTTTGGTTTGGTACAAGACGCATTGAAATTTTTGCATTCGCTTTTGAAGGTAATACCGTTTTGGCGCCTTCACCGATATAACCACCCCATATACCATTTACTTCCAAGGTTGGGCGAATACCGGTGCGTTCTAATGTCGTGAATCCTTTTTCCCCCCAGATATTTTGGATGCCCAGGTCTGTTTTGTATTCTTCAATATCAAAAGGTGCTTCATTTAATGCTTTACGTTCTTCAGCAGTCAATTCGACAACATCATCATAAAATCCAGGGATAGCGATATGATTGTTTTCGTCATGTAATGATGCAATCAGTTTTGCTAATATCGTCGCCGGATTGGCTACTGCTCCACCATATACGCCGGAGTGTAAATCTCTATTAGGCCCCGTAACTTCAACTTCAACATAAGAAAGTCCACGTAAGCCAGTTTCTAACGATGGTTGAGCCATGCTGATCATCGATGTGTCAGAAATAACAATAACATCAGCTTTCAGTCTTTCAGTATTTTCTTTAACAAATGTACCCAAATTGACTGAGCCCACTTCCTCTTCACCTTCAATCATAAATTTGATGTTGCATGCTAATGCATCATTTTTAATCATGTATTCGAAGGCTTTTACATGCATATAAAACTGACCTTTATCATCGGCAGAACCACGTGCATAAATTTTGCCATCACGGACCGTCGGTTCGAAAGGAGGGGTATCCCACAATTCGTATGGATCAGCAGGTTGTACGTCATAATGACCATATGTCAACACTGTAGGAAGTGCCGGATCGATAATTTTTTCTCCATAAACGATTGGATTACCAGCGGTAGGACAAACTTCTACATTGTCGGCTCCGGCTTCACGCAATTTCTGAGCAACAAATTCAGCAGTCTTTTCAACATCTCCTTTAAATTTAAGATCGGCACTTACTGATGGTAAACGCAATAAATCAAACAACTCATCCAAAAAACGTTGCTTGTTTGCTTCTACATATTCTTTAATGTTTTGCATATTGTTTGTGTTTGAAACAAATTTACACAAATCGAGACATTTAACTCAATTTGTTGTAACCTTTTCAGGAATGGCTGTGACTAATGTAAAAACTAATTCAAATAATTATGGAAAAGCAATCAGTAGGAGCCATTTTAGGAATCGGACTATTTACATGTATCACCTTGTGTGTTTATTTTATTATGCGGTATCGGAGTATGGCTGTACAGATTCCGGGTGAAAATAAGAAAAGAGAGTCACTAGATTGGCAAAAGCCTGGGATTTTGGTGCTTGGTATAGGAATAGGATTATTCATTGTGGGAATTTTGGATAACTACATGAATACTGATTTGCCAGATTCACTTGCCGTCTCAATTTTGATTATTTCTGCGGGTGTTGCAATGATAATTGCTAACCGATTGGATAAAAAACGCGATATTTAACCCGCCAATGGATGAAATCTATATTCGAAAAGTTCTATCAGGCGATGTGGAATCCTATCGTTATTTTATAAAAACGTATAGGGATATGGCATTTTCTGTCGCTCTTTCTATTGTAAAGGAAGAGCATTTGGCAGAAGATGTCGTTCAGGATGCATTTATAAAATGCTATCAATCGCTGTCTTCCTTTAAAGGGAAATCGAAATTTAGTACCTGGTTTTACCGAATTGTTGTACATGTTGCTTTTAATGCCATTCGTCATAAGAAACTGGAGTTGGTCAATTTTGATCTATCCCACCATGACATGTCGCATGAAGATTCCGTATTGGATGAGATAATCGATCACGAAAGAAAAGAAATGATCAACGATGCACTCACTATTTTGCCCGCTCGCGAGTCTGTTGCATTACGGTTGTTCTATCTCGAAGAACAGTCGATGGATGAAATTAAAGAAATTATGGGCTGGACATTAGCGAATACAAAAGTGATCTTGCACCGGGCCCGTAAAAATATGCAGATCATTTTAAGTCAGTTAATTAAAAAAGCGGAGTATTATGGATAAGGAACAGGAAAAATTCAAAAAAGTTATGCAAATGAGTAAAATAGAAATGCCATTTGACGATTTTGAACAACGTATCATGAACGGTATCGCTGCGCTCGAGAAAGATAAAGAGAAAGCCCTGTCAAATAAAAAGTATGCGATTACATTTTTTCTTCTTGGGACTGTTTGTGGCATGATGTTCAATAATTATCTGATGGCCAAAATTCAAGTTGCAGACATAGCCCCGGATCTTAAAAATTATAGTGCGATTGGTGGCCAGTTATCTTTTGCTGTTTTGATATGCTTTTTCTGTCTTCAGTTGTGGCGTTTGATCAATATGCAACAGAAGAGGGACTATCAAGCATAGTGAAGATCTTTTGTATGAATACATCGGATCTGAGCTTCTGTAAAAAGGACCTCTTATTTTGCTCGAATGGGGAACTATGAACCAAAATCCGTTTTTTAAGAAATAAAATTAAATTTACTGTAACAAAACATTGGCTTTATCTACTAATGTTATATTGATATTAATTTACTATCCAACAATTTTATGAAAAGAGTTTTACAAATTCTCTTATTTTTCATTTTTGCTATTCCTGGTTTGGCTTCGGGTCAATCCAAGATTGCTGGAAAAATAAGTGATGTAAAGGACCAACTAAAGTTATCAGACGCAACAGTTATGCTGTTGACCGCTAAAGATTCCATATTAACAGGCTTTACGAGATCTGACGAAAATGGTCTGTTTTCCTTAGCCAAGCCCGATACAGGAGCTTACGTGCTGATTGTGAGTTATCCCAAGTATGGCGATTTTTATACGGAGATTCAATCTGGTGTGGATTACTCCAAATTGGCTATTGGTCTAACAAATACAGCCACATTATTACAAGAAGTCATCGTTACTGGACGCATCCCAATTACAATTAAAGGTGATACCACAGAATATGATGCCGGCAGTTTTAAAGTTGAGAAGAATGCCAAGGTTGAAGACCTGTTGAAAGCTTTGCCTGGCATCACGGTTGATGCATCTGGAAAGATTACTGCACAAGGTAAAACAGTCAAAAAAGTATTGGTAGACGGTGAGGAATTTTTCGGTGATGATCCGACACTGGTGACACGAAATATCCGATCGGATATGGTGGATAAAGTTCAGGTTTACGAGAAAAAATCTGAGCAGGCAGAGCGAACAGGAGTGGATGATGGTCAGCGTGAGCAAACGATCAATGTAAAGCTAAAAGAAGGCTCTAAAAATGGCATGTTCGGAAAAGCGCTTCTTGGCGGTGGAACCGACGACTACTATATGGGGCAATTGATGTTGAACAAGTTTAAGGGATCGCAGAAAATATCAGTTTATGGGCTTTTCGGTAATAATGGTACCACGAGCATGAACTGGCAGGATGCACAAAAGTATGGTGGTGATTCAGGTGTGTCCTATGGTGATGATGGATCGATGAGCTGGTCTAATTTTACGGATCCTTTTTCTGGGCAAGGGGTTATCGGTGTACCTAAGGCTATAAATTCGGGCGTTAACTTCTCGGATAAATTTGATAAAGATAAACATACAGTCAACATTAACTATAAATATGGAAGATTGAGCAGTGATGGAAATGATGAAACGATTATGACCGGTTTGATCAATAACAAATCAGTGAAGAATGTAGATTCTGAAAATGACCAGCATCGTGCCAATCTGAAATATGATCTGAAATTAGATTCGTTAAATCTCTTAACCATACGAGGGGGGGCATCAAGAAAGAATCTTTGGTCAGATAACAAGCGTGAAGCTTACCAATTTGGCCAAAAATCAGATACAACCATTGCTGAGAATACACGCGAATTGGTGAAAAATAACATCAACGAGTTCAATTTTAGTACTTATTTTACGCATAAATTCAAGAAAAAGGGACGTTCTTTTACATTTGATGGTCAATGGAAAAGAAATGAGATGAAAGGTACTGGACATTTGAATTCCGACCTGCGAAATTATAGCTTAAAAACAGATTCAACTACAGATCAAAGTAAGGTACGTAACAATACAAGTGATGTGCTAAGCGCTTCAATTTCCTATACCGAACCCTTATCCAAAATTTGGAACCTTGTTGTGGGAACAGGAATTGAGCAAAGTAATAGTAGTTCCATTGTGGAGTCTTTCAATATTGATGGAGAGGGAAATTATACTCAATTGGATCGTCGTTTCAGTAATAACTATGATTTTGATAGAAGCAGCAATAGGTACAAATTGGCCATAGTTCATACAACTGAAAAATTTAAGTTCACTGTGGCTAATAATTTCAATAATGACAAATTGAAACAGTTCAATAACTATACAAGCGAGGGGATTACAAGAAGTTACTTTACGTATAATCCAAATGTAAGTGCAGGCTATTCCTTTACAAAAACTAAGGGGTTATGGATGAACTATACCGGCAAAAATCAATTGCCTTCTTTGAGCCAGATCCAACCGATCTTGGATAACTCAGACCAGATTAATCGCTATTTGGGAAATGAAAACTTAAAACCATCGTTTAGAAACTCATTAAATCTGAACTATAATTCGTTCCGTGTTTTGACCGGGAATTACGTTTATGTCGGCGGTAATATTTCTACCGAAAAGAACCCGATTACGCAGAATATTGATACCCTAAAAGGAATCAATACATATACTTGGAATAATGTTGATGGTAAGACAAATACTTCCCTGAACGTATGGTCTGGAGTTTATTTCAAGCTGAGCAAAAAACTTGGCCTTTCCAACTCGCCACAGTTTTATGTGAATATGAGTGATAATTATAATATGTTCAATCACCAGTTGAATAAAGTAAATACGACGAACTTTAATTTTACGTATAATTTCAAAAGAGATACCAAGACAGGTTTAAATTTTGACCTGAACTTTAGTCCACAATATCGTTTGATGAAATCAAGTTTGGAACGCAATACCAACAGTAATGGTTTTGTATTCGCTTCCAACGGAAGTGTGGAGTATTTTTTCAACAAAACATTTAAGGTTTATACCAATTATACCTACTCCTACGAGGCGGCCACCAAAGCTTTTGATGAGAAGTTTGAGCAGTTTTTGTTGCATCCGGGTGTAAGCAAGAAATTCCTGAAAAATGAATCGTTGGTGTTGGATTTTATGATCAACGATGTTCTTAACCAAAACAAAGGCTTTAGTCGTTCGGCATCGACTTCTGTCTTTACGCAACGTCGATATGATACGATACGCAGATATTATATGCTTAAACTATCATGGGATTTTACAAAAATGTTTTTATAAAATATTAAGCGAAATACAATGTTAAAATATATCTTTTTTATCTTCTTCTGTTGTTCAGCCTTAGGTCTTAAAGCACAGTATACGTTGTTTGGTCGATCGGGAACTATTTCCTACGATAAGACGATGTATATGAAGAACATCGTAAGTAAAAAATTCATCGCTAAGGCCGATGATAACTCAAAACAGTTTTTTGAGCGTATAATACCGAGATTACCAGAAAGTGCCGTGTTAAAGAAGTCAATGAAATTCAATACCACGGAGACTTTGTTCGAGTCGGTAAAAGACGAGAGCCTGGATGCAGAGATTAAGCAGTATATTATGATGCTTGCGCTAGACTTTGATGCAGCAACACTTTCAAATATGTCTAACCGATCTTTTTTGAGATACAATGATATTGTAGGTGAAAAAATTATCGTTCAGGATTCCATGAAACGTGTCAAATGGAAAATCACAGATGAATACCGTGAGATCGCTGGCTACAATTGCAGGAGAGCCAATGGTATTACACCGGACTCCATTTATGTCATTGGATATTACTGCAATGAAATTCCTATTAGTGGTGGCCCAGAGTCCATCAATGGTCTTCCGGGAATGATTTTAGGCTTGGTCGTACCTAGTCAGCACGTTTCCTATTTTGCAACAAAAGTCGAACTCAGCAACACAGTTGTGATGGACAAAAAGAAATTTGAGAATACAAAGGTAAAACGAATGACAAGAAAGGCCATGACAGATCAGATTACAGGTGTGCTGTCTCAACACATGAATAAAGAAACTGTTCAATTTATTATGGAACTTGGCAATTTATAAAAATCACAGCATGCTGTTCACACAATATGTTGTGTATTTCTAACTGTTTAGATAAAAAAGCTCTTCAAAAGAAGAGCTTTTTTTATGGTTTTTAATTTGTATTGTGCTGTTAAACAGTTTTTTGTGTTGTTTTTTAATGTCTTTTTATTACGTGTATTTTTTTTGAGATAAACTTAAATTAACTGAAACAAAATATTAGTTTTGTGCACGAATGTTATTATTTATATAATTATATACTATCCAAACCATATTATGAAAAGAGTGGGGCAACTACTTTTACTTATTTTATTCTGTTTATGCGGAATAGTTCATGCTCAATCCCGGATTGAAGGAAAAATCAGTGATGTAAAAGATCAGCTTAAGCTGCATAATGCAACAATTATGTTGTTAACAGCCAAAGATTCCATTTTGACCAATTTTGCCCGTTCGGATGAAAATGGTAAGTTCTCTCTTGAGCGGCCTGATACTGGACAATATTTTATCATTGTCACCTATCCGAAGTATGGTGAATATTACGCGGAGATCTTGCCAGGGCAGCATTACAATAACATGTCTATTGGAATGACCAGCAGCACAACCTTGCTGGAGGAAGTCATTGTTATGGGACGGGTGCCTATTAGTATCAAGGGCGATACAACGGAATATGATGCCGGAAGTTTTAAAGTGGAAAAAAACGCTAAAGTTGAAGATTTGTTGAAAGTCTTACCTGGGATTACCGTCGATGCCTCTGGAAAAATTACTGCCCAAGGAAAAACAGTAAAGAAAATGCTTGTTGACGGGGAGGAGTTCTTTGGTGACGATCCCATTTTAGTAAGCCGGAATATTCGTTCTGATATGGTTGATAAAATTCAGGTCTATGAAAAGAAGTCTGATAAGGCTGAGAAAACAGGAATTGATGATGGTGAACGTACACAGACAATCAACGTGAAGCTAAAAGAGGAAGCGAGACGCGGAATATTCGGCAAAGTAGATGTCGGTGGAGGTAGTGATAAGTTCTACGCTGGACAGGGCTTTTTGAACTATTTTAATCAATCGTTTAAAGCTTCGGCTTATTTGATTGCAAGTAATACCGGCAAGAGCGGGCTCAGTTATGAGGAGGTATCAAGCATGGGGGGTGATTACGATAGAGGCGATAATTTTAATGGTGAAGGTATTCCTAAGTCCTTGAATACGGGATTTCTATATTCAGATAAAACCGCTAACAAAAAACATGCTTGGCGGATCGACTATAAGCATATCCGGTCTGATGTTGATTTGGATCGCAACGTGTTCACGCGAAATGCGGCACGCGACACGATATTGACTAGCAATAGCAGCACATTGGCGTCAAATGAGAACAGAAAGCATAATATTGGTTTGAAATATGAATTTAAGGTCGATTCCATGTCGGATTTAACGGTTTGGGCAGGTGCAAACAAAAGACATGATAATAGTTCTTCAGAGACACAATCAACTACTGTAAATCAATTTGATCAAAAGATCAACGATAACATGCGAAAGTTTAAGAACGATTCTAGATCCGAACAGTATAATGCCTCTGCACTCTATGTAAGACGTTTTAAAAAGAAAGGCCGTTCGTTATCATTCAACTATTTTACATCGGGCAATAAACAGGATGGTGAGCAAGATTTGTTTTCTAAACTTAGATTTTACAAATTAGGGAATGTTGAAAGAGATTCGACTCTCGACCAGAAGAAATTTGTGAAAAATAGCTCTTTTTCCACGGGGGGTGAATTTGCTTATTCCGAACCGATTTCAAAAAAGATTATCCTTTCTTTCGAATATGGATTGAATTTCAACAGAAATAACAACGCAGTTAGGTCTTTCGATAAAAATCAGAATACCGGTAGTTTTGATAGACTAGATAGTTTGTATAGCAATGATTTCTTATACAAAACGACAAAAAACACGTATAATCTTGCTATTAATTACAAGCCTCTGGAAAAGTTGGTGGTCAATGTCTCGAATAAGTTCGAGAACAGTAATCTGTCGCAATTAAACCGCATGGAGAATTCGAGACTCTCACGATCATTTTTTGTGTATAATCCGGTGGTTGATGTTAATTATGAAATACAGAAAAATAAATCGATCAATCTAGAATATCAGGGTACCAATGGTTTGCCCTCTTTAAATCAGATCCAGCCACTCCGGTCGAATTTGGACCCTTTGAATGAATATCTAGGTAACGAAAATTTGAAACCATCCTACACCAATAATTTGAATCTAAGCTTTAGAACGTATTCCGTATTGGAAGATAAGTTTATAGGTATCTTTTTAAGTGCATCACGTACAAACAATGCTTTAGTGCAAAATACAACGATTGATTCATTGGGTAAGACGACATTTGTTTGGGGAAATTTGAATCATAATAGCAATAATCAAATTAGCATCAGGCCAATGTATTACGGCAAATTATGGAAAAAAATTCAATTGAGACATGGTGGCGGTCCATCGGTATCTTTCAGCAACAATTATAACTATGTCAATACTGTTTTGGCGAATGCCAAAGTGCAGCGTTATGGGATGAATTATAGTCTACAGCGATCGACAACCAAAGGCTTGGACTTTGGTATTGAATTGTCTCCAGGCTATCTTATACAAGACAATTCCATTGGTGCAATGGAAGATAGTAAGGGATTTACGTTTTCATCTGAGGGAAACCTAAAGTACTTTCTTCCGGCTAAATTTATTGTGCGGGCAGATTTTAGCTACAATTATCAGGCTCCTACAGCGGTGTACAGTAAAAAATTTGAACGATTTGTGCTGAGTCCCGCATTATCAAAAAAATTCCGAAAAGATGAAAAGCTTGAATTGACCTTTATGGTTAATGACCTCCTCAAACAGAATGTGGGTTTTGACAGAAGTCAAAACGGGACACTACTGACCGAACGCCGATACAACACAATCAGCAGATATTATATGGTTAAGCTCACTTGGGAAATAAATAAAATGCTCGTAAAATCGAAATAAAATGAAAGATATCAAAAATTTACTCGTCCTATTGCTGTTCTTTTTCTGGGGAGCCACAGCTTTTGGACAATATGCTTATTTTCCTACGCAAGGAACAATTACCTATGACAAAACCGTGTTTCTTAAAAACCTGCTCAAACGCTATGCAACATATGCAAAAGACGAGGATACACGTAACTCCATCAAAGAAATGATCGGGCAGATTCCCGAAAACCAGGTGTTGAAAAAGAAACTGACATTTTCCAATGATGAGGTCCTCTATGAGCATATTGCTGAAGAGTATTCGGACGTTGTTAGCGGGCTGATGCGGTCTGGTATTTTTGAGTCTGGGATAAGTGGCTACCAAAATTTGAAGAGTAAAGCATTTAATTCTGTCTTTGAGTTAGGGGGGGAACGGGTTGTCGTGGCAGATTCGACATTAAAGATCAAGTGGAAAATCACGAATGAATACCGTGAAATCGCAGGTTACCCCTGCCGTAGGGCCAATGGACTTGTATTGGATTCCATCTATGCCGTTGCTTTTTATACGGATCAAATCCCTGTTTCGGGAGGTCCTTCGGCCTTTAATGGACTACCGGGGATGATTCTTGGTTTGGCGGTTCCAGAGCTGCATTACAATATGTTTGCAACGAAGGTGGAGTTGGGAGCCGTAAACCCTTCATCGGCTACCTTGTTAAAGAAGAAAGATAGACCCTTGACAAGGCAGCAGGTTTATGATAAACTGAAGGCCTCTTTCGGTGATTACCTGGGTATTAAGATTTACAATTTGGTGATAGCCTGTACATTTCTGTAAAAACCAACAAAAAAGGCCTTTCATTTGAAAGGCCTTTTTTATGTTTAACTTCGAAAAAACTATTTTCCGTCGTTTTTCTTAGAAGTAACTTCGTTACGAAGTTCTTGTGCTAAGGTTTTGATTTCTTGTAATCCTTTACGTACACGTGTACCAGCTGCAGAATTACCATTGTTGAAGAACTTGTCTGCATCAGCTTCGATAGAAGCTACTAACTCTTTTAATTTTACGTAGTTTTCCATTTTTTTATAATTATAATTTTAGTTTTTATGGTTTTTCCTAAACACTCCTTAAATATACAAAAACGAATCAAATAGAAAATAAATTTCGTTTTTTTTTATCGAAAAAGCTTAAAAAAAACTATTCAACAATCTTAAGTTCGTCAATAATGTTGGTTGCTCCTGCAAATTTATCGATGATAAATAACACATATCGGATATCAACTGAAATTGTACGTTGTAGCTTGTGGTCGAAGATCACATCACCAGCCATAGCTTCAATATTACCATCAAAAGCTAGGCCAATTAATTCACCGTTGCCATTTATTACGGGTGAACCTGAGTTTCCGCCTGTTATGTCGTTGTCACTTAGGAAGTTCACTGGTAGATATCCTTTCTTGTCTGCATAACGACCATAGTCCTTATTATTGTACAGATCCATCAAACGTTGTGGTAAATCAAACTCTTCGTCGCCCTTTTTGTACTTCGCAATAGTACCTTTTAACGTTGTGTAAAAGTTTTTGTCTGCATCGTTACGGGGATCTTGTGGTAGGCCCTTGATCGAACCGTAACTTAAACGTAACGTACTGTTCGCATCTGGATAGAATTTGCCTTTTGGATTCGAAGCCAATACCCCAGCGACATATTTACGATAAGCACCTTCAAATTTGTCATCTTGTGTTTTCCAGCTAGGATCTACTTGACGGTATCTGTTAAGTAAGGCCGAAGAAAGTTTATACAATGGGTCATTGGCTAAAATTTCAGCGTTAGGGGTCTCCAGGTAATTGTTCAAACGTTCAGCAGAAGCGAAGATGCTGTTCTTCACAGATTCTTTGACATAAGCCGTAAAGTCACCGTTATTTTTAGCAGCCAATTCTGCAATATATGGCGCAATATTTCCTGCTTTTTTAGCATAAAGATTCAATTCGTCAATCAATACTTGCTCTTCAAGCGGCATGTACATTTTTTCATAACCTGCATCGATGGCAGATTTTAAACGAGGAAGAATAGCATTTCTTCTTGCTTCATCTCCAGCAGTATATACTTCTAAACCTGATCCAATTGTGTTCGGTAAAGCTGCAATTGCACTAGAACGCAACATACCCATTAAATAGTTGTCATGTCTAGCTTTCTCGTTTGTCGAAGCATAAAATTCGTTGATTGTTTTGATGACGTCACCGTATTCTGCTTTGTTTGCAGCTTTATTTGCCCATTTGTCAAATTTAGCTTCGTCTTTTGCTTTAGATTCTGCAGTTTTATGTAATGTCAAAGCATCAATCATTCCTTGACGGTTTTTCCAGTAGTTAGCTACCTGAGAGTATTTTGAAGCATAGTTCAATTTTACAGCTTGGTCTTGATCCATGAATTTTTTCATGGCATCCATACCTGTTTTAGAAGCTTCTACCCAAGCTGGATAAGCGAATTTAACATTCTGATTGATTCCTCCAGCAGGCATCCAACGATTGGTACGACCTGGATAGCCTAAGATCATCGCGAAATCTCCTTCTTGAACACCTTTTAAGCTGACAGGTAGGAAATGTTTAGGTTTCAAAGGGACATTTTCTTGTGCATACTCTGCTGGATTACCATTTTTATCAGCGTAAACTCGGAAAATTGAGAAATCTCCCGTATGACGTGGCCATTCCCAGTTATCCGTATCACCGCCAAATTTTCCAATGCTATTTGGGGGTGTTCCCACCAAACGGACATCATTGTAATCTTGGTATACAAAATAATAATACTCATTGCCTTGGTAGAACGATTTTACTTCAACCACATACTTACCATTTTCGCTATTCTCTTTTTGAATTTTGGCAATTTCAGCGGCAATGATTTTTTTTCGTTCATCTTCAGCCATTTTGTTGTTGACCAAACCTAAGATTCGTTTTGAAACATCATCCATGCGCACAAAAAAGCGAACCGACAAAGATTTAGGTTTTAACTCTTCATTTTTGGATTTGGCCCAGAAACCATTTGTTAAATGATCATTTTCTGGTGTAGAAAGTTCAGCAATAGCACCATATCCACAGTGATGGTTGGTGAATACCAAGCCTTGATCAGAAACGATCTCAGCAGTACAGCCACCATTGAATTGTACGATTGCATCTTTTAAGCTAGAGTGGTTAATGCTGTAGATTTCTTCGGCACTTAAGCGAAGCCCTTTTTTCTGCATATCTGACTCATTCAGACGCTTTAGATACATTAAAAACCACATTCCCTCATCGGCAAATGCAGCAAAGCTTGTTGTGATGAACAACAAACACATCCATAATTTTTTCATATCAACCTGATAAAAAGTTTGTTTATACAGTACAAAAATGCTTTAATTCTCTTAAAAACCAAAATATTAGACTTTATAATATGCTTTTTACCAATTTTTATGTCAATTGAAAGTAAATGTGTGCCGTATTGGTTGTCAAGGAAAGTCAAATGGACTCTTTTCCTTATCTTTGCAAGATGCAGCAATCATTTGAAAATTTTAAATTCAATAAACAGATCTTAAATGCGATAGCGGAGGCGGGGTATCAACAACCGACAGAGATCCAAGAAAAGGCAATTACTCCAATATTGGCCGGGCAGGATGTGATGGGAATCGCTCAGACGGGAACTGGAAAAACCGCGGCATTCGTGTTGCCCATGTTGATGAAGTTAAAGTATGCTCAGGGAAATGATGCGCGTGCGTTGATTTTGACACCAACGAGAGAATTGGCCATGCAGATCGAAGAAAATATTAAGCTGTTTTCTACTTACCTTGATTTGCGTTCAGTGGTACTTTATGGTGGATTAGGACCAAAAACTCAGATAGAAATACTCGAAAAAGGAGTGGATATTATTGTGGCAACTCCAGGTCGATTTTTAGACTTGTACCTCGAAGGGCACATTGTTGTCAAATCACTCAAATTTTTGGTCTTGGACGAGGCCGATAAGATGATGGATATGGGTTTTATTAGTAAGATCCATCGTGTACTTGAAATCGTACCACGCAAACGTCAGAACTTATTGTTCTCAGCAACAATGAGTGAGCTTGTTCGCAAAATTGCAGGTGATTTCTTAGCATTTCCGACCGTTATTGAGGTGTCGGAACAAGCTACACCAGCAAAAACGGTGAGTCAGGCATTGTATGTTGTACCCAACCAAAAGACAAAATTGAATTTGCTTCAACATCTCTTGCAAGATGATGAAGCGTTTAGCCGATTGATTGTTTTCTGTAAGACAAAGCAGGTAGCAGACAATGTTTTCCACTTTTTGGAACGTAAATATGGTAAAGATGAGGTTCGTGTTATTCATGCCAATAAGGGGCAGAATACACGTATCAACTCCATCAATGCGTTTAAGGAAGGGAATATTCGTATTTTGGTCGCAACGGATGTGGCGGCGCGAGGACTTGACGTTTCTAATGTAAGCCATGTGATCAACTTTGAAGTACCTATTGTTATAGAAGATTATGTGCATCGTATTGGACGTACCGGGCGAGCTTTCAATGAGGGAGATGCTATCACGTTCTGTAATGATGCCGAGAAATATTATGTTCGCAAAATCGAAAAATTGATCAAGCAAAGTATACCTGTCTACGCACTACCAGAGGATGTCTTTATAGAGAAAACACCCTATCATGAAAAACAGGATATTGCGCGCGAGATTGATAATCAAAAACGAAAAGATGATCCAGATTTCCAAGGTGCTTTTCACGAAAAGAAATACGTTATCAAACAGAAAGAAGTGCGGGAGGCACAACGAGCTTCCGGATTTAAACCAAAAGCAAAAAGTAAAAGTAAGTCTGCAGGTGGAAAATCGGGAGGAACAAATCGCAATTTTAAAAAACGTTAATTTATTGTGCGCTTTACACCACTAAATATCGCTAGTGCATGCCTTGTTGCCTGGTTTGTTATGGAAAACCCCAATGATGAAAAGGCTTTATTTACTTGGGGCGCATTTATCCTATTGTTGTTGATATTGACCGTCATTGATATTGTATTTAGGGTCTTTGTAAAGCCAAATAAAAAAATGTGGTTATTACAATTGGCATTTTTGGTAGTCGTTTGTGTCACCAGTTTAATTGTCAAAGTAACCTTTGGGTAAGAGGTAAAATTAAAAATAAAGACGAGTTAGGTTGTGAATCGATGGCAAATATAGTTCCTGTTTCAAAAAACATAGCTCAATATAAATAGCTCAATAATATTAAAATGAAAAAAGCTGAAATAAAATTACAGGTAGAGTTAGATGAAAACAACGTGCCTGAAAATATCATGTGGTCTTCTACAGATGGAAATAATGCGGAGGAATTACCTGCAAAAGCGATGTTTTTAGCCCTATGGGATTCACATTATAAAAATTCAATGCGTATTGACCTTTGGACTAAAGATATGCCCTACGATGAGATGAAGCGTTTTTTCTATGAAACGCTCCAAACATTGGGCGACTCTTTTATCCGTTCTTCAGGCGGTGATCCAATGGCAGAAAAAGTTATTGGCGACTTGCGTGATTACTGTGCGCATTTTGCAGATAAAATGGAAGTTTTAATGCCACAACAATAGTTTTTAACGCTTAACAGAAATTTGACCATGCAATACTTCTTAGTAAAATCTGAACCATTTAAATATAGCTGGGAACAATTTAATAAAGATGGCCGTACATTTTGGGATGGCGTTCGTAATTATCAAGCTAGGAATAATATCAAAGCTATGAAAGAAGGGGATCTGGTCCTGTTCTACCATAGCAATGAAGGAAAAGAAGTTGTGGGGGTGGCGAAAGTCGTCAAGGAATTTTATCAAGATCCGACAACAGATGATGAGCGTTGGGTCGTTGTGGATCTGGCACCTGTAGAGACGCTGAAGAAATCCGTTACGTTGGAAACTATCAAGGCTGATGAGCAGTTGCAGGATATCGCTTTGGTCAGACAAGGACGTTTGTCTGTAATGCCTTTGAAGCCAGAAGAATTTGATCGAATTTTAGCGCTTGGTAACGCGTAAGCTACCGCGAATAAATCAACCCAGTATATGGGGATATAAATCAAAAAGGGAAAACGATCGTTTTCCCTTTTTTAGTATTTACACAGTACGTAAGTCATGAACATCAAGCATTAGTTCTTTTGGCTAAAAAGACTGACCAGCGCTTTTAATTTTTTTGCATTTTCAGGCTTTAATTTCCCCGCGAGAATAAGGCGCAGTTCTCTTCGTTGTAATGCATCCTCGTAAGCTTTGTGTTCTATATCTGTTTCCGGAATTAATACAGGCACAGCTTTAGGATTGTTATCCGCATCAACAGCAACAAAGGTGTAATAAGCTTCGTTGGTTTTTACACGGGTGCCTTCCGGTAAATTAGACGCGAAAATTTCCATACGTACTTCCAAAGAACTATTAAACGCACGCGTTACCTGAGCTTGTATCGTGACGACCTCACCAAGTTTAATGGAGCGCTTAAAAGATACATTGTCGACTGATACTGTTACGACGACATTGCTACAGTGTTTTTGAGCAGCAATAGCTGAACAGATATCCATCCAATACAATAAACGGCCACCCATCAAATTCCCAAAAGTATTTGTGTCGTTGGGTAATACCAATTCGTTCATCTCAGTGTATGACTCTCGCGCAAATTTCTCTATCATATCATTATTTGTCATTATCGTCCAAACGTTTTGAATTGATTATCTATGATTGCCAAAGAATCCATAAATGACGTCGGCACATAACCCAATTCAGCGTTAGATCTAGTCAGATCAAAGCCTGTCTGCCGTGGCCTGTTCTCCGCCTGTCCAATGCTGGCAGCACTGATCTCCGAAATCAATCCTTTATCTAGTTGCCAGTAGTCTGCAATTTTGTAGACAGCCTCATTGATCGACATTAACTCTGCTCCCGAAATATGAAATATTCCCTGCGCTTTTCGGTCAATAGCGAGTTGGCAAGCATAAGCTAAATCATCCACAAAGGTAGGCATTCTCCATTGGTCATTGACTACTTTTATGGGTTCATTTTGCGACAACTTACTTTTAGCCCATAATACTAGATTCGAACGATTGGGGTCAGCATTGATCCCATAGACTAATATCGTGCGAAGGATAGCATAATTGCAGCTGGACCGCACAAGCACTTGTTCGGAAGCGTATTTACTCTTCCCATATTCACTTTGCGGATTGGGGAGATCTGTTTCATCATAAGGCGCATTTTTTTTGCCATCAAATACAAAGTCTGTAGATAAGTGGATCAGTTGGGTCTGATGTGCAGTACAGTAGGAAGCCAAATAGGCTACGAGATCGACGTTAAGCGATTGACATGCTGCTTGATCTGCTTCACAAGCTTCCACACTTGTCATGGCTGCTGTATGTACAATTGCATCAAAAGTTTGTGCAGATAAAAAATCTGTCAGTTTTTCCCGATCCGATAGGTCTACTTGAAAGAAAGCATAATCCACTTGATTCGGGTTGCGATTTGGACCCTTTGAAATGGCAACAACATCATATTGGTCATTTTTAGCAAGTAAATCAACGACTTTTTGGCCAAGGAATCCATTGGATCCTGTCACTAGAATTTTTTTCATCAACAATAATTAAATGATATCCAAGCACCTGTTTATAAAGACTCGTTTGCAGGGTCTTAAGTGTGCTGTTTAGTTTATTCGTGTATGTCTACAAACTAATTTACTAATCTCTGTTATAGCATTTGAGCATATAAAAGCTAGATTATCACATGCTGTTAGACACAAATCCGCCTTTTTTGTTTTAGTTGGTCCATATAAAATCCATTTTACTGGATTGTTTCATGATATTTTCAACTACTGTTTTTTCTAGATCTAAAATGGACTTTAAAGCGTTATAATCAATTTTATCGGCATCATCGGTCGGCATATGGTAGTCTGGGTGTCCACCAGTATGGAAAAACAACACCGGTATATTCTTTTTGTAGAATGAAGTTTGGTCAGATCCGCCGTTGCCATCCTTGCTAAGATTAAATTTTATAGGTGCCTGAACATCTTTGAATATAGCTGGCCATTGACTACTTGTTCCATAGCCGATTACAGCAAGGCCATTGCTGGGATTATAGCGGCCGATCATATCCATATTGAGCATGGCTGTGATTTTCTCCAATGGTAGAGTAGGGTGTTCCGTAAAATATTTGGAACCAACTAATCCCAATTCTTCCGCCCCGAAAGCAATAAACAATAAGTTGTAGGGTTCTTTTTCATTGTTGCTGCTAAAGTAACGTGCGAGCTCCAATAAACCAGCCGTACCAGAGGCATTATCGTCGGCTCCATTGTGGATTTTGCCTACTCCTAAGGAATCTTTTGAACTTCCTTGACGACCTGTTCCCAAGTGATCGTAATGTGCACCTATAACAACTGTTAAGTCTGCACCATTGTCAATAAATCCAATGATATTATCTGCATTGCGAATGCTGTCTGCAACTTTTACTTTCCAGACTTTGGCTTTGAAGGATTGGCGGTATCCTTTTTCACCTTTAGGCTCAAGTTTGTATTTTTTGAATTCCTTTTCAATATAATCTGCAGCTTTAAATACTTCCTTACTGCCCGTTCCTCGTCCCTGCATTTTGTCGTCGGCGAGGTAATAGATATGTTTCTTTAAGTTAGAAACTTCGATCTGCTGTGCCTGCGCTATTTGGATTCCTAGTAGGCAGCAAAATGTCAGAAGTAGGCTAATGTTTTTCATGCTAATAGTAGAGTTTAGATAGTTGTATTGGGTTATATGTGCAAAAAAATAAAAGCCTTGGGATTAACAAGGCTTTCAAGGATATTTCGTTAATCTTCAACGATTTCACTGTGGATGCTGGATTTCTCTTCTTTTTCTGTTTTGAAATACCGTTTTTGAAATAACAGGATCAAAACCACCCCAACAGAAATTGCCGAGTCGGCAATATTGAATACAGGTCGGAAGAAGAGGAACTCTTCACCGCCCCAAAAGGGCACCCAAGAAGGGAAGTTGCCTTGAATTAATGGGAAATAAAGCATATCGACTACTTTTCCGTGCAGGAAGGAAGAATAACCACCACCTGCTGGGAATAAACTCGCTTTATCATACCAGGTACTTTCACTAAAGATGACACCATAAAAAGCAGAATCGATGATATTTCCTAAGGCACCGGCAAGAATTAGGGCAACATTTAAGATGAATCCACGGTTATACTTATTTTTGATCATGTAATGTAGGCCGTATCCAATACCAGCTACGGCTAAAATACGAAATACCGTCAAAAATAATTTTCCATAATCACCGCCAAATTCCATACCATAGGCCATTCCATTGTTTTCAATAAAATGAATCTGGAAAAATTTGCCCAATACATGGTGGCTTTGTCCAATTGTCATTGTGAGCTTAACCCATATTTTTGACAATTGATCTATTAAAAGTATCGCTACGATGAGCGCGATCGGTTTCGTATAACCCTTCATTGTGTTATAAAAATGGTCCTTGCCTAAGCAAAGACCATATATTTAATGCCTAAAATTAATATTGTTTGTTTTTCGCTTCGATGCTCAACGTTGTATGTGGAACAGCTTTCAAACGTTCTTTTTGAATCAGTTTTCCTGTTTCTCTACAGATACCATACGTTTTGTTCTCGATGCGCACCAACGCCGCTTCTAGGTTGTCGATAAATTTCTTTTGACGAGCAGCCAATTGATTTGTTTGCTCTTTTTCTAAAGTAGCTGAACCGTCTTCCAATGTCTTGTACGTTCCAGCAGTATCGTCGGTACCATTAGCATTACTGTTATTAAGCGTTGCGGTCAACGAGGAAAGCTCTTCTTTTGCTATTCTAAGCTTGTCCAAGATAATATCTTTGAATTCTTGTAATTCTGAATCGCTATAGCGTGTTTTCTCGTTGTTGTTTGCCATAATTTAATTTTTTTGGATTAATGCCTTAAGTTCTTTGCCATCGATCTCGATGGTCTCTCCTTCAGTTAGTGAATCTTCAAATACCAATGAATCGGCCAGAATTTCGGTGCAAATATACGATAAATTTTCGTTGGCAGCATTAACCACTTCTGAAGCAGCTGTTAACTTTACGTTAATTCTATCAGTGACTTCTAATCCTTTATCCTTCCTTAGATTTTGTAGGCGGTTGATCAATTCTCTTGACAAACCTTCTTTTTTCAATTCTTCGGTGATATGTACATCTAATGCTACGGTCAATTTACCTAGATTCGCTACTTGCCATCCTTCAACGTCTTCTGCTATAATTTCTACATCGCTCAGTAAAATCGTATATGGCGTGCCTGCTAGGGCCAATTCGCCTGTTGATTCCAACGTGCTGATTTGATCTATAGTCAACGATTGGATAGACGAAGAAACTAACTTCATATCCTTACCAACTTTCGCGCCAAGAGCTTTGAAATTTGGTTTTATTTTTTTCTTAATAATACCAGTGGTATCTGTAATGAACTCGATATCTTTGATATTGGTCTCAGAAAGTATCAGATCTTTTACTTTCTCTACCTTTTCTTGGAAAGCACTATCCAGTACTGGAACCAAAATTTTATTTAATGGTTGACGTACATTGATGGAAGTTTTCTTCCGTAAAGAAAGTGTCAGCGATGAGATATCCTGCGCTAAAGCCATACGTTCTTCCAGATCTTTATCGACTAGACTTTCATTATAAACCGGGAAATTCGCCAGGTGAACAGATTCAACTTGTTCCTTGTTCGTGGCTGAATTCAAATCCAGGAATAATCTATCCGAGAAGAAAGGTGATATTGGCGACATCAATTTCGCAATCGTATCAAGACATGTATAAAGTGTTTGATAGGCCGAAATTTTATCTTCTGAATAATCTCCTTTCCAGAAACGACGACGGCAAAGACGGACATACCAGTTGCTGAGATGTTCATCAACAAAGTTTTGAATAGCGCGCGCGGCCTTTGTAGGCTCGTAATCCGCTAAGTATTCGTCTACTTCCTTGGTCAACGAATTTAACAAGGAGATAATCCAACGGTCAATTTCAGGACGTTTTTCCAAAGCAATATCTGGTTCTGAATAAGAGAACTTATCGATATTGGCATACAATGCAAAAAAAGCGTAGGTATTATATAAAGTACCAAAGAATTTACGGCGGACTTCATCCAATCCTTCCATATTGAATTTAAGGTTGTCCCATGGTGCCGCATTACTGATCATGTACCAGCGTGTTGCATCAGCACTGTATTGATCGATCGTCGAGAATGGATCAACACCATTGCCTAGGCGTTTGGACATCTTATTTCCATTTTTATCCAATACCAAGCCATTGGAAACCACGTTTTTGAAGGAAACCGATTTGTACATCATTGTAGAAATCGCATGTAAGGTGAAAAACCAACCCCGTGTTTGATCAACCCCTTCAGCGATAAAGTCTGCCGGGTATGCGTGATCGAATCCAGCTTTAAAAGGAAACTCTTCGCCTTTGGCTAATTTTTCGTGATCCAATCCCCATTGTGCATAAGGCATTGCGCCCGAATCAAACCAGACGTCTATCAGATCAGGTTCGCGGAATAACTTTTGTCCGGCATCAGAAACAAGAACGATATCGTCCACATATGGACGGTGAAGATCAAGTTGCTCGGTGTCGAATTTATCCAAGTAAGCTTTATTCTTCGCTTTTTCATCGTCAGACAAAACGTCTGAGGTCAAAGAAGCTTCCAATAAGGACTTTAATTCAGGTAAGGAGCCGATACAAACTTCTTCATTTTCGTCTTCTGAACGCCAGATAGGAAGTGGAGTTCCCCAATAACGCGAACGCGAAAGGTTCCAGTCTACCAAGTTTTCTAGCCAGTTTCCGAAGCGGCCGGTACCGGTTGCTTCAGGTTTCCAGTTGATGGTTTTATTTAATGCAACCAAATCTTCCTTCACTGCTGTTGTGCGGATAAACCAGCTATCTAATGGATAGTATAGAACAGGTTTGTCGGTACGCCAACAATGTGGATAGGTATGCTCATATTTTTTGACATCGAAAGCTTTGTTGTCCTCTTTCAGTTTGATAGAGATCAACACGTCTGTAGGTTTGAAGTCTTCTTTTGAACGTTCCTCAGCGCTGTAATATTCCTCTTTGACAAATCTTCCGGCAAAATCTGTGATTTCACTTACAAAACGTCCAGTACGGTCAACAGTAGGTACCTCTTTTCCATTTTCATCTTTCACCAAGATGCCCGGTACACCATGTTCTTTTGCTACACGAAAGTCATCCGCACCATAAGTAGGAGCAGCGTGGACGATACCGGTACCGTCTTCAGTCGTAACAAAGTCGCCTGGAATAACGCGGAAAGCATTTTCTTGTAAGTCCTCGTTGGTGATATAAGGCAACAATTGCTCATAGCGCAAGCCAACAAGTTCTTCGCCTACAAATTCTGTTGCAAGCTCCCAAGGAATTACTTTGTCGCCCAATTTATAGTCTTGGAAGGATGCATTTTCTCCTTCCGCTTTAAAATGTTTGCTGATCAAATCTTTCGCTAATACGACAGATACAGGAGCACCGGTATATTTATTGAAAGTTCGGATCTTAACATAATTTATTTTCTTGCCTACAACCAAGGCTGTGTTGGACGGTAAAGTCCATGGCGTGGTCGTCCAGGCAATGAATGCTACATCCTCCGCATCGTCGTCAACTAATTTTTCTATAGCTGGATGAAGCTGACTTTTGATAAGTCTAAACTCTGCAACGATGGTGGTATCTTTAACATCTTTATAGGTGCCGGGCTGGTTAAGTTCATGCGAACTCAATCCTGTACCTGCTGCCGGAGAGTAAGGTTGTATCGTATAACCCTTGTACAAAAGACCTTTTTTGTAAAGTTCTTTCAATAAATACCATAAGGTTTCGATGTATTCATTCTTGTAAGTAATATAAGGATGTTCAAGGTCAACCCAATAGCCCATTTTGGTGGTTAGGTCATTCCATACATCGGTATATTTCATTACCTCCTTGCGACAAGCGTCATTATATTGTTCTACGGTAATCTTTTTGCCGATATCCTCTTTTGTGATTCCAAGAGCTTTTTCGACAGCAAGTTCAATGGGCAGACCATGGGTATCCCAGCCGCCTTTTCGTTTCACTTGGTAACCTTTCAAAGTCTTGTAACGACAGAAAATATCCTTAATCGTACGTGCCATCACGTGGTGAATTCCAGGCATTCCATTTGCAGAAGGCGGACCTTCAAAAAATGTATAGGTCTTGCTTTCAGGACGATTATTGATACTTTTTTCGAATATTTTTTCCTGTTCCCAACGGGTCAAAATCTCTTTACCTATCTCGGGTAAATTTAACTGCTTATATTCTTTGTACATCAGACTGTTGTATGCTTCTTTTCTAAAGGTCGCTAATTTAGTGATTTATGATGGAAAATGAAAGAGGGCTTTGTTGTGCTTATATCATTAAATCGAGGTTGAACTTTTTGAAATCTTCACTCGATCAACTGGCGAAAATGATGGAAGCATCTGCTACGACAAAGGGACTGCCTTCGGCAGTCCCTTTGTTATTTCATTCGTGCTGAAATTCAGTTATGCTGAAAAACTGCTTCCACATCCGCAGGTACTTGTTGCATTGGGATTATTGAATGTGAAGCCCCTTGCATCTAGTCCTGATTTGAAGTCGATTTCCATACCGGCAAGATATAGGCCATGTGCTTTGTTCATAAAGATGCGAATTCCTTGAATTTCGTATTCGTTATCGCCGTCCTTTTTCTGGTCAAAGCCCAAGATATAACTCATACCGGAACAACCGCCGCCTTCAACACCGACACGTAAACCAAAATCATCAGAGATTTCTTGTTGATCCTTTAATTTATTTAGTTCCTTGATTGCCCCTTCTGTTAAAGAAACAGGAGCAACTGCTGTATGTTCTGTACTCATTGTAATAGTGTTTTAGCCAATCCAATACAAAAATACATTTTTTTAATGGCAAATTGCTTGACCGGGATTTTTTGACATTTTCGAAACATTCAATTCTTCATACGCTTGTTCAGTCCGATAGCACCATAAAATGATCTTGACCTAATTAGGTAATTCGCATAAATAAGGCTATTTTTCTAAGAATATTTAATAAAATAGGACTTTTTGTCGATATTCTTTATGGAATATGCTATCTTTGAGGCATTAAAATAAACTACAAAATTTACTTTACAACATTTAAAAACAATGGAAAGAGATCAAGCCATTTTTAATTTAATAGCTGATGAGCTTAAACGCCAAGAAGAAGGTATTGAATTAATTGCTTCAGAAAACTTTGTTTCAAAACAAGTGATGGAAGCTGCTGGTTCAGTGTTGACAAATAAATATGCAGAAGGCCTCCCAGGAAAACGTTACTATGGAGGTTGTGAAGTTGTGGATGAGATTGAAACCATCGCAATTGATCGTGCAAAACAATTATTTGGCGCAGAATGGGTAAATGTTCAGCCTCACTCTGGTGCTCAAGCAAATGCGGCTGTTTTTTTGGCGACAATCAAACCCGGCGACAAAATCTTAGGTCTTGATTTATCTCACGGTGGTCACTTGACACACGGTTCACCAGCGAACTTATCTGGTAAGATCTATCAACCATTATTTTATGGTGTAAAAGAAGATACAGGTCTAATTGACTACGAGCAATTGGAAGAAACAGCGCTTCGTGAAAAACCAAAGATGATCATCTGTGGTGCTTCGGCTTATTCTCGCGATTGGGATTACGCGCGCATTCGTAAAGTTGCAGACGAAATTGGTGCTATCGTAATGGCTGATATTTCTCACCCTGCAGGTTTAATCGCTCGTGGTTTATTGAATGATCCACTTCCACATTGCCATATCGTTACGACAACGACACACAAAACGCTTCGTGGTCCACGTGGTGGTATGATTATGGTCGGTAAAGATTTTGAAAATCCATGGGGTATCAAAACACCTAAAGGTGAAATCCGTACAATCACGCAATTATTGGATTTAGCTGTATTCCCAGGTACACAAGGTGGTCCTTTGGAGCATACAATCGCAGCGAAAGCGATCGCTTATGGTGAGGCTTTATCCGATGAGTATATGGAATATATCGTTCAGGTAAAGAAAAATGCAGCTGCATTGGCACAATTCTTTGTAGAAAGAGATTACAAGATCATCTCTGGTGGTACAGACAATCACTTGATGTTGGTGGATCTTCGCAACAAAGATATTTCTGGTAAAGAAGCTGAAGCTGTATTAGGTAAAGCCGGTATCACAACAAATAAAAATATGGTTCCTTTCGATACACGTTCTCCTTTTGTGACTTCAGGTGTACGTTTTGGTACTGCTGCAATTACAACACGTGGTATTAAAGAGAATGAAATTATACAAATCGGCGAATTGATCGATGAGGCATTGAAAAATGCATCTAACGATGCTCAACTGGATTTGATCCATGGTAAAGTAAGAGCAATGATGGCTGAGTTCCCATTGTATAAATAAGAAATTCCCCTAGGAATAAAAAAAAGCGGAATCACCAATGCGGTGGTTCCGCTTTTTTATTTTCTTACAGCTATTTTCAGCGTAACATGTATGGTATAAGTCCGTACCAATTTAACTTATCAAAGGAATTATATAATAACCTGAACCGTATTTTATACGGTTCAAATAGGGGCTCATCCGAATGAGGTCCCTATTAGGTCCCTATTAACTCCCTATAAAGTTCGGATTAAATAATGCCGCATTGGCGTGTTGTCCTTCTCATGTACAACTGCTGGTTCTAGCTTGTTTCGGAGGGATTGGGAGAATTGCCTTAAGAGCTCGGTTTGGAAATGTGAGGCAGATAACTTATTTTTAGAGGCAGATAACTTATTTTTAAATGTTAAAAAACCTTAAAATAAATTGTAATAATTTGATTACTCATTTATTTTGCGGTAATTTGGTTTTAGATTAATTGATTGTTTTACAATAAGAAAGGATAGTTTATACGGCAAACATTTACATTTTAACACAGAACTGATAATTTATTTGCGAACTGCTAAAAAAGTAAGTGACGTATGAGACTTCTAAAAGGTAAAAGCGATCAAGAGTTGATCCAAATGTATGTCGGTGGCCAAGAGTCCGGTCTAGAGGCATTGTTGAATCGATATAAATCGAAAATATATACTTCTATATATATGAAAGTAAAAGATGAATATCTTGCTGAAGATATTTTCCAGGAGACTTTCATTAAAATCATCAACACATTAAAATCCGGTAAATATAATGAAGAGGGTAAATTTTTACCTTGGGCTATTCGTATAGCGCACAATATGATTGTTGACTTTTTTAGAAAAGCAAAACGTGCTCCAAATATTGTGAATGCGGATGGATTTGATATTTTTGAGGTGCTCGAATTTAGTGATGAAAGCGCAGAGTCAAAAATGCTCAAACAGCAGGTTGATGTTGATCTTAAGAAAATGATCCAAAAACTTCCGGACGATCAAAAAGAAGTGCTCATTATGCGACACTTTTGTGATATGAGCTTTAAAGATATTGCGGAAATAACCGAAGTAAGTATCAATACTGCTTTGGGGAGGATGCGCTACGCATTGAGCAATTTACGTAAGATGATTGAAGGTACTGATCTCACCCTGCAAATGGGCTATTTGTAATAAAGGGGGCATTGCAAAACGCCCCTTCTTATTTACATTCCCAATTTGGATTACAGGAAGTTTCGCTGCTTTTGTATTTTCCCACTGTTTGTTTGTAATTAAGGCAATGCTACAATCCTTTGCGCATCATGCCTTCAAAAGCCATTTCCTTCAATAATCTGCTCCTGATTGAACTTAAAATAACTGTGCGCCTTCGGAAATGACTGATGAGTATACGTATTGAATTCTTGTTAATCAGTGTAAGTGTTTCGTTGGACCGAAGCTGAAAGCGGAGTTATTTGTCCAAATGATGTGGCAATTATGTCATGTGGAGATCAGAAGAACCTGTTCTTTTTGTCAGGTCAAAGACTTTTTTTATCTTAGAAATTTATGCATATACCTTTTTTCAACGATTGGAATAAGGTTTGATAGTCATATTATAACTATAAAACGATTGAATAGCTATGTACTTGATTTTATTTATTGGAATAATGGTGGTAAGCCTAATTGTCCAAACAAGATTCAAAAACAAATTTAAGAAATACTCCGAAATGCCTTTGAGCAACGGGATGTCTGGAGCTGAGATTGCGCAAAAAATGTTAAATGATAACGGTATATATGATGTAAAGGTATTGTCTATCCCAGATCGTTTGGGAGATCACTATAATCCGTCAGATAAAACCGTTAATTTAAGCCCCGAAGTTTACAGTGGCCGCAGTGTTGCAGCTGCAGCGGTAGCGGCGCACGAATGTGGTCATGCTGTACAGCACGCCAAAGCCTATAAATGGTTAGGATTCCGTTCGGCAATGGTACCGATGGTCAATGCGGCTTCCAAAATGACATCATGGGTATTGATGTTGGGCGTTATGCTGTTTGCTTTTTCTAAAGGTGGTAATCCATGGCTTTTAGCTGTTGGAGTTGGGGCGCTGGCTATTACGACCTTATTTTCTTTTATCACCTTGCCCGTCGAGTTTGATGCGTCGAACCGCGCACTGGAATGGTTAAACCATGCTGGTGTAACCTATAATGGTGAAGAACATGACGGTGCAAAAGATGCTTTGAAATGGGCCGCGATGACGTATGTTGTAGCAGCGTTAAGTGCGTTGGTAACACTTTTATATTATGCATCGATTTTATTCGGTGGCCGTAGAAGTGATTAAATACGGGGATTGTAACTTTATCCTACAAAAATGCGATTATTTTTTATAGTCGCATTTTTTATGGTGTGTTAATGAGGTTACTATAGACAATTTTTTTAACTTTGCTGTTTATATAGAATAAGATTCAGATTTTATGTTTTCAAATCTTCAAGATAAGTTAGATAGGGCCTTTAAAGTATTAAAAGGACAAGGTAGTATTACCGAGATCAACGTTGCAGAAACGATGAAAGAAATTCGCAAAGCGTTGTTGGATGCCGATGTGAATTATAAAACTGCCAAAACTTTTACCGACGATGTTAAACAAAAAGCTTTAGGCGAAAATGTACTGACAAGTATTTCCCCAGGCCAATTGTTGACGAAGATCATGAATGATGAGTTGACAGCTTTGATGGGCGGATCTGTTACAGAGCTTGAGACAGGAAAAAATCCAACAGTGATTTTAATTGCGGGTTTGAATGGTGCTGGTAAAACAACGTTCTCAGGTAAGTTGGCCTTGTACCTTAAAGATAAAAAGAATAAAAAACCATTGTTGGTGGCTGGTGACGTTTACCGTCCTGCAGCGATTGATCAATTGGAAGTGCTCGCGGAACAAGTGGGCGTACCAGTGTATGTGAATCGTGAATCTAACGATCCTATTGCAATTGCCAAGGCGGGTGTGGAAGAAGCAAAACGTAATGGAAATAATATTGTAATCATCGATACAGCTGGTCGATTGGCGATCGATGAGCCTTTAATGGTTGAGATTACTGCAGTTAAAGAAGCGACAAAACCAGACGAAATCCTATTTGTTGTGGATTCAATGACTGGTCAAGATGCTGTGAATACAGCTAAAACGTTCAACGACCGTCTGGACTTTACAGGTGTAGTATTGACTAAGTTGGATGGTGATACACGCGGTGGTGCTGCATTATCGATTAAATCTGTCGTTAATAAACCCATTAAGTTTATTGGTACAGGTGAAAAGATGGATGCATTGGATGTATTCCACCCTGATCGTATGGCATCCCGTATTTTGGGTATGGGTGACGTCGTATCCTTAGTGGAACGTGCGCAGCAACAGTTTGACGAGAAGCAAGCTGCAGAGCTCCAAAAGAAAATCCGTAAGAATAAATTCGATTTCAACGATTTTAAATCCCAGATTCAACAAATCAAGAAAATGGGTAATATGAAAGACCTTATGGGAATGATCCCTGGTGTTGGTAAAGCAATGAAAGATATTGAAGTAGATGACAATGCTTTCAAACCCATTGAAGCGATTATCGATTCCATGACACCTTTTGAACGCGAAAACCCGGATGTCATTGATCAAAAACGTCGTTTACGTATTGCGAAAGGATCAGGTACTGATATTAATGAAGTGAATAAGTTATTGAAACAATTTGGTGATATGCGTAAAGTCATGAAGCAGATGTCTAATCCAGCGATGGCAGCTAAAATGATGCGTAATATGCCCAAAATGCCAGGAAAAATGTAATTTTTAGAGAATAGTTACATCATAAGAAGGGCATCGTTTTATACGATGCCCTATTTTTTTTTCTGAAAGTGTCTGATCTTATTGGCCAAAAAGAACCTTCAGTCCGCTTTCATTGCTGTTGGTGTCTGCGAAGTCATGAAGGTTTTGATCATTGTATTGCCTTTTTGATTAATTTTTTCGTTTCTATTATGCGCTGTGCAAGATGAATCTAGGTTACTTGCGGACAGGATACTGGTGGTTGATTCCGCAAAATTCGAACTGTTTTTAAAGAAATAATTCGTAATTTCAAGTTCCTCACCCGAGTGAACGAAATATTTGTTAAATTTGTAATTATTATGGATGACCCCGCGCAATTATCGGAATACGGCAAAATCCTTATCATTCTTCTGATAGGGGCGCTGTTAGTCTGTGCGACCATTTTTCTTGCACGTTTAATCTCTCCGAAAAAGAATAATCCCATCAAATCTGGTACCTACGAATGTGGTGAGGATCCCATTGGTTCTTCTTGGGTTCAGTTTAATCCACGGTTTTATGTGATCGCCCTCGTATTTTTACTTTTTGATGTGGAGCTTATTTTTATTTTTCCATGGGCCACTGTATTTGGACAGTCCGAATATATTGCGGCAGATGGAAGATGGGGGTGGTTTACCATGATAGAAATGGCTATGTTCATTGGTATTTTAATTCTAGGATTGGTTTTTGTCTGGAAAAAGGGTGATTTAGAATGGGTTAAACCGAATGTGTCCTTACCTAAAGTTCCTGTACCTATTCCGGATAGCGCCTATGCGAGCCTGAATAGTAAGACTTATCAGGTGCGTGATTTTGCACTGGTTGTAGATGAAACTGTCGCACACAAAACAACGGTAGATGAACAGGTGTCGACGCCGAAACCAGCCTTTAAACCTCGATTTAAAAAACCTGAGTAAGCATGAGTTTAGATAGCCAATTGCAGAATAATGGTGTTATTGTTGCCAAATTAGATGATTTGCTGAATTGGGCAAGATTATCTTCGATGTGGCCTATGAGCTTTGGTATTGCTTGCTGTGCCATTGAAATGATGGGGGCAATGGCTTCAACTTACGATTTAGATCGGATGGGCGTATTCCCAAGGCCTTCTCCAAGGCAATCCGACGTGATCATTATTGCTGGAACGGTTACCTTTAAGATGGCCGATCGTATCAAGAAACTATATGAACAGATGCCAGATCCTAAATATGTTATTTCGATGGGCTCTTGCTCCAACTGTGGTGGTCCATATTGGCAGCATGGTTATCATGTGGTCAAGGGGGTAGATCGCGTTATCCCTGTGGATGTTTATGTCCAGGGATGTCCGCCACGTCCCGAGGCACTAATTGGTGCTTTTATCGAGTTGCAAAAAAAGATAGACAAAGAAAGCTTGTTAGGTGAGCAATTGTTCAGCGGAAAAGCTTAAAAGATAAATTTTATAAGATTTTAAATCAATTATGGCAAAAGATTTTTATGGTGAATTGCAATTGGGTATTCTTGGCGGTGGTCAACTGGGAAGAATGCTCATCCAGGAAGCCATTAATTACAATATAAACGTTCATGTATTGGACCCGGATAAGAATGCTCCTTGTCGCAAGTTGTGCAATAAATTTGAATGTGGTTCATTGGGCGATTTTGAAACGGTCTATAATTTCGGTAAGGATTTGGACATGATCACCATCGAGATCGAGAAGGTGAATGTAGATGCTTTGGAGAAACTGGAAGGCGAGGGAGTAATCGTGTACCCACAATCACGTATCATTCGTCTGATTCAAGATAAAGGTCTACAAAAGCAATTTTTTAAACAAAACGATATACCAACTTCGGCGTTTCAATTGATATCCAATAAGGATAATTTAGTAAATGCCTCGTTAAGCTTACCGTATATCCAGAAATTGCGTAAGGATGGATATGATGGAAAAGGGGTGAAGAAGATTGTTACCCAACAGGATATACAAGAGGCGTTCGAAGAAGCTAGCTTAATTGAAGAATGGGTAGATTTTGAAAAGGAAATTGCGGTCATTGTTGCCCGGAATGATAAGGGGGAGGTGTCTACATTTCCAATGGTGGAGATGGAATTTAATCCTCAGGCTAACTTGGTGGAATTTTTGATTGCGCCTTCTTTGTATGGTGTAGAGATTCAACAACGCGCAGAGGCGATAGCAAAAAAGATTGCCGATGATTTGCAGGTCGTAGGTATATTGGCTGTAGAGATGTTCCTAACGAAAAATGGTGATATTTTGGTCAACGAATTGGCGCCGCGCCCTCATAATAGTGGTCACCAGACAATAGAGGGTAATTATGTGTCGCAATTTGCGCAGCATTTAAGGGCTATATTCAATCTACCGTTAGGTGATACCAGATGCAGAACGAATGCCGTTATGATTAACCTGTTAGGTGAACCTGGCTATGAAGGATTGGCCAAATATGAGGGAGTAGAAGAGGTGTTGGCAATGGAAGGCGTATATATCCATTTATATGGGAAGAAATATACGAAGCCATTCCGCAAGATGGGCCATGTTTGTATCATCAATGATGATCGGGAGAAAGCGATCTCCAATGCAAGAAAAGTACAAGAAATATTAAAAGTTAAAGCTTAAACAATACTATGTCAGTCAATAATAAGGCCCAGGTAGGCATTATCATGGGAAGCAAATCAGACCTTCCTGTTATGCAGGATGCTATAGATGTGCTCAAAGCCCTTGGGGTGGAATTTGAGGTAACGATCGTCTCAGCACATCGTACGCCACAACGTATGTTTGATTATGCGAAAAATGCAGCATTTCGTGGTTTGAAAGTTATTATTGCTGGAGCGGGTGGTGCGGCGCATTTGCCTGGAATGGTTGCTTCTATTACACATTTACCTGTGATAGGCGTGCCTGTAAAATCATCAAATTCCATTGATGGATGGGATTCGGTACTTTCCATTCTTCAGATGCCCAATGGTATTCCTGTAGCAACTGTCGCTTTAAATGCTGCGAAGAATGCAGGTATATTGGCTGCTCAGATTCTTGGTACACATGATGAAACAATCAGCAAGAATATCATCGAATTTAAAGAAGAGTTGGCGAGAAAAGTAATCGAGACCGCAGTAGAGGTAGAAGATACCGAATTTTAAGCTGACAATCTTACAAAATAAAAAAGGGAGCATTGCTCCCTTTTTTATTTTGTAAGATTTGCCTGTACATAGTCGTAGCTTTTTTTGAGACTTTCCATCTTATTTGGCATATAGATATTGTCTTGCTCAACAAAAGCATATTTAAGTCCGGCTTTATTCCTTTCTTTAACGATTTCAGGGAAGTTGATGCTTCCGGTCCCCACTTCGGTATACTTGATATCATTGAAGATTTGCTCAATCGGCAATTTCCCATCTTTGGGCCATTCAATAGGATTGGATTTTGTTTTATCCATATCCTTGACATGCCAAAGTTTAAAACGATTCGGAAACTTTTCGAAGAGTGCTATCGGATTTTTACCCGCTTTCTCTGCCCAGAAAAGATCTAATTCAAAATCGACCAGGTCGGGCTCAGTAAATGCAAGCATTACCTCTTCTCCAGTTGTATTATTTCCGAGATCCCTGAATTCCCAGAAATGGTTGTGATAAGCAACTTTTAAGCCCAGCTTTTTAGCCTGCTCACCAGCTTTATTTAATTGTTCCGCAGCATAGAGATAATCGTCTTTTTTCAATGCATTCAGATCAAACATCGGTGTTACAGGAGCAATTACATATTCTTGACCAAGCTCTTTTGCTGCATCAAAATAAACTGTAAGGTCTTCTTTGTCGGTGTGGGCTTTACTTAGGTATTTGGACATGTCGTAATGGCCTGAATGTGTTTTTAGACCGTTATCATCCAATATTTTCTTCAACTCTTTGTAGGGCAATTTCCAGAACTGCTTGGCTGTGGCGTCTATACCATAGAGCTCAACATGTTTATACCCAATTTTGGCAATTTGTTCCAAAGATCCTTTCGGATCTTTATCCATTAAATCGCGGATGGAATAAAGCTGTACGCCTATATTCTGTAATGGATTGTCGCTGATTGCACCGGCTTTATTTTGACAAGATATAAAGTTGGGCACTAGATAAGCTGCCGAAAGACCTATTCCAGCTTGCTTTAAAAATTGACGGCGAGAATTGTTCATCATATAATTGATTACTTGTTAGTGTACAATGTACAATTATTTGTTCAGAAATCAATGGTGCAACAAGGAATATTTTTGAAGAGTATGTTGATTTTATAAACTATAAAATCTTCGGAGAGATTAGGTATTGTGGGGCGGTAAGAGTCCGTTTTAGGTGAGAAGTGGGGCGGTCTTCATACCAATAAAAAAGGTCTGAATATTTTTCAGACCTTTTTTCTATTCAAGTAGGAACACTTAAACAGTCATGATATCTTTTTCTTTCAGTTCAGCCAATTTATCAACTTTTACAATGAATGCATCCGTTAACTTTTGAACCTCACCTTCGGCAGTTTTAATTTCATCTTCTGAAGCACCGTCATTTTTTAATTTTTTGATGGATTCGTTGACATCCTTACGAATATTACGAACACCAATACGGCCTTTTTCAGTTTCCTCTTTTACTTTTTTAACCAGGTCACGTCTTCTTTCTTCTGTCAAAGGAGGAACATTTAGACGAATAACGATACCGTCATTCTGCGGATTGATTCCTAGGTTGGCGTCTGTGATAGATTTTTCAATTGCGTTGATAAGCGATTTTTCCCAAGGCTGAATGACAATAGTCCGTGCATCAGTTGTATTGATGTTGGCCACTTGTGAAAGCGGAGTGGCGCTACCATAATAGTCTACTGAAATTCCATCTAACATAGATGGAGAAGCTTTACCGGCACGAATTTTAGTTAATTCGGATTCGGTGTGAGCAACTGCTTTGGACATCTTGTCTTTACAATCGTCCAATTCAATTGAAATTAGTTCGTTCATATAAGATTACGTTTTTTACAGATTTAAATTATTTAACCACAGTTCCGACATGTTCACCATTGGCAAGTTTTAATAAATTGCCAGGTTTGTTCATATCAAATACAATGATCGGTAATTTGTTTTCTTGACAAAGGGTAAAGGCAGTCATATCCATGACATTTAATCCTTTCTCATAAACCTCTGTGAATGATATTTCTTCAAATTTTGTTGCACTAGGATCTTTTTCAGGATCGGCAGTATAGATACCATCTACACGTGTTCCTTTCAATACAGCATCTGCATTGATTTCGATTGCACGCAAAGATGCAGCAGTATCTGTCGTGAAATATGGGTTTCCAGTACCAGCTCCGAAAATAACAATACGGCCTTTTTCCAAGTGGCGAACGGCTCTTCTACGAATAAATGGTTCGCAGATTTGCTCCATTTTGATCGCAGTAAGCAAACGTGTCTTTTTCCCAACCTTCTCAAGCGCATCTTGAAGAGCCATGCTGTTGATGACTGTGGCAAGCATGCCCATATAGTCTGCTTGAACACGGTCCATGCCTGATTTTTCAGCGCTTAGACCACGGTATATATTACCACCACCGATAACAATTGCAATTTCTAAACCTTGATCGTGAATTTCTTTGATATCATTAGCGTATTGTGATACACGGTTAATATCGATACCATAGCTTTGGTCACCCATTAAGGATTCACCGCTAAGTTTTAATAAGATACGTTTGTATTTCATAATTGTTTTTTTGGAAATTTTCCAAAGGTCAAAGATAAAATATTTTTTTCATCCCTTAAGCCTTAAAGTGATATTTATTGTGCTTTTATTGTTTGATTAATGACTTCTTGGTAATACTGCTCATACAAAGGCATAATATTAGACAATTGGAATCTTTTTGCATGATTTAACGCTGCTTCTTTAAATTTCTCTAAGCGTTCCCCATCTTCAAGGATATAAATTGCATTCTTCGCCATATCATCAACATCACCTACAGCACTGAGAAATCCAGTGATACCGTTTTCATTCAGTTCAGGTAAACCACCGGTGTTGGAAGAGATCACCGGAACTTGACAGGCCATGGCTTCTAGGGCCGCTAGACCGAAGCTTTCCGAGCTTGAAGGCATCAGAAAAAGGTCCGATACAGACAATATTTCTTCTACTGCATCCTGTTTCCCCAAGAAACGTACGTCTTTGCATACATCAAGCTCTCTGGATAGTTCCTCTGCATTTCGACGCTCTGGACCATCACCTACCATTAATAATTTGGAAGGGATTACATCATGTACTTTCTTAAAAATACGAATAACATCTTCTGTATTTTTAACTTTCCTAAAATTGGAGGTATGAACCAATATACGTTCATTGCCCGGTGCGATCGCTTTTTTGAAATGTGACCGATCTTTATTGCTGAACCTGTCCAGATCAATAAAGTTTGGGATCACTTTGATGTCTCGGGTAATGTCAAAGTATTGGAGCGTTTGATCTTTCAGATTCTGTGATACCGCAGTTACGCCATCGGATTGATTGATGGAGAATGTAACAACAGGACTAAAACTCTTGTCTTTACCAACCAGTGTAATATCTGTACCATGTAAGGTCGTTACTACAGGAATATTAATGCCATACGTAGTGAGTAAGATCTGTTTTGCCATAAATGCCGCCGATGCATGTGGAATGGCATAGTGGACGTGAATCAAATCCAACTTTTCAAAACGAACAACATCAACCAGTTTGCTGGCTAATGCAGATTCATAGGGTAGAAAGTCAAAAAGTGGATACTGCGAAACAGCTACCTCATGGTAGTATAGGTTTTCAGAGAAGAAATCCAGACGTGCGGGTTGTCGGTAGGTGATAAAATGGATCTCATGTCCATTAGCGGCCAAGGCCTTTCCTAGTTCGGTTGCAACAACACCACTTCCACCAAAGGTGGGATAACAAACAATTCCTATTTTCATCTGCGTAATTATGTCTGAGCGTATATTTTTAACGGCATCCCGTTATACGCGCTGTTTAATTTGTGTTTAAAGGCTCCAAGGAACCTAATGTTAGTATTCTGCGTGTTGTCGTCCAAGACATGTGACGTCTATCACATATAAACTATTTTTATTCATGAGGCGCCGACCAAGTTATTTACCTTAACAATTGTCTTTTTAAATTATTTCATGCTAACATGAAAAATTGATAACGCTTATTCATGAATTTTGTGTTGCAAATTTCGACTATTTATGCGTAAAATAACAAAAACCAATTGCCATAGTTTTGTGAATTTTTTGATTGGTTAAAAAGCACTATCTTTAAATAGACATTAAATCGGTATATGGATAACTTTATAAGTGATATTTCAGGACAGCAATTTCCTTCAGAGCAACGTATTTTGGGGGCTTCAATCCGACAACCTATTTTCAAGCTGATAAAAAAGGAATATCCAAGTTTTAGTAAGGACAAGTATATCGCCGCAAGCGAGTTGACACGATTTAAGGAAACTTATATCTCCGAATTTTTGAAGGATGAGTCGGGGCAATTAAGTCAATTGGACCAACAGGTAATCAATAGCTTTAAGGAAAATAAAGTAATCAGCGCAAGTTTAGACGGAGATAATAAGGAGCCAGTCAGCGTAGGAGATCGGGTTGCAGATAAAGTGGCTGAGTTTGGCGGAAGCTGGACCTTTATTATTTCCTTTGTCTTATTTTTGATTGTTTGGATTGCAGCCAATTTCTTTTGGTTAAATAATAAAGGCTTTGATCCTTATCCCTTTATTTTACTTAACTTGATTTTGTCCTGTGTAGCGGCCTTGCAAGCTCCGGTTATTATGATGAGTCAAAACAGACAGGAAGATAAGGACCGTGAACGCGCAAGAAATGACTATATGGTCAACTTAAAAGCTGAACTCGAAATCAGGGAATTGCATGAAAAAATAGATCATCTCATTATCCGCAAAGAACAAGAACTTGTCGAAGTTCAACGGGATCAAGTGGAAAAGTTGAGCTTTCTATTAAAAAAGATGGAAAAAATAGAAGAAGCATTTAAAAATAAATGAATTTAGAAGGAGTAATAGGAGAACTTACGTTTAAGTTTTCCAGGTCGGGTGGAGCAGGTGGACAACATGTAAACAAGGTGTCATCGAAAGTATTGCTGCAGTGGGATGTTGCGCTATCGACAGCTGTTTCTGCTGAGGAAAAAGCTATGGTGTTCACTGCGTTGACAAATCGTATAAATAAAGAAGGAATACTGCAATTGGAATGCGATATCGATCGGTCGCAGGTCCGCAATAAAGAAATCGCAATCGATCGCTTTAAGCGTATATTGACGGCCGCACTTGTGCCAGCAAAACCTCGTAAGAAAACCAAAACTCCGTATTCGAGTGTTCTTAAAAGGCTGGATCGAAAGAAGCAACAATCTCAATTGAAAGCTTCAAGGAAAAAGAATTTCGATGAATAAAAATGACTACATTACAGATTAAAGAAAAAATAATACGCTGATTGTCAGTTTGTTTATGTTTAAACTAATTTATTAGTTGTAAAACTATGTTTTTAGTTATACCTTGTCTATTGATTTATTATTCAGGTATTTATTTTATTCTTGAGGAGTTATGGAGGATTTTAAAGAGTTAACGAAAGCTGAGGAGCAGATTATGCAAGAGCTCTGGGAGATGGGCCGTGGCTTTGTCAAAGAGATTATTGATCGACTTTCGGAACCGAAACCGGCCTACAATACGGTCTCGACCATCGTTCGTATTCTTGAAACGAAGGGCTTTGTAACGCATGAATCTTTTGGTAAAAGTCATCAATATTTACCAAAGATTTCAAAAGAGGAGTATAAGAAAGGTATTACAGGTAAGTTATTAACCAATTATTTTGATAATTCGCCCAAAAGTATGCTCTCTTATTTTTTGGAGGAGAATAGGTTGGACATCAAAGAACTTGATGACATCTTGTCCATCATCGAACGTAATAAATAACAACCAATACTCTTTTATAAACTTTTGATTATGATTTACTTATTGATTGTCAATGTTTCATTGATTATCAGTTTTGTGCTCTACAAACTGATTTTTAGAAAACTTACTTTTTTTCAATGGAATCGGATCTATCTGATTGGAATGGTTGCATTCTCTTTATTAGCTCCCGTGGGTATTTTTATTGAATTGCCCAAGACAGAGATGATTTCCAATCATATTCCACAGGTCGATTTAGGAACATATATGGATGTCGAAATCGGGAGCCCGATCGAAGAAAAACCTCTTTTTCTGTTGGATATTCTTACCAAGATTTATTGGATAGGAGTGGGAGTCGCCTTTTTTTTCCTGGTGATACGCATCAGGCAACTTGTTCGGGTATTGCGCTCTTCTCCTGAATACCTGAGTTTTTCTTTTTTTAATAGGATCGTGATTGGAAAATCGATTAAAAACAAGGAGAATATTGCATGGCATGAGCAGGTCCATACTGCGCAGGGACATTCCTACGATTTGGTGTTGATTGAGCTGCTCAAAATTTTCAATTGGTTCAATCCTGTTGTGTATTTCTTTCAAAAGGAAATAAGGTTTCAACACGAGTATATTGTAGATGAAATTTGCTCGACCGATAAAGTGGCTTATGCAGAAATGCTGGTTGCTCATGCATTACGTACAGATCAATTGGCTTTTTCACATGAGTTTTCCAACCATTCTTTTTTAAAGCAGCGCATCACGATGTTATTTAAAGTTAAATCTGTACAAAGGCAACGCTTGTTATATGTGATTGTGTTGCCCATGCTATTGGTGGTAGCGGGGTCTACGTTGGTCTTTAATACGAGTAGGGCCAAGGATATGGTAGCGGATGTTGAAGAAAGCGTCAATAGGTTAACTGTGACTGATGAGCAGACATTATCGAACCAACCTGAGGAGTTAAAAAACGAACAGGTAAATGAAGACATGAAGGTCTACAAAGATCCAGAGGTATTGGCCATTCCAGTTGGAGGAATGAAAAAGTATGTCATGGGATTGAGCAGTAGAATTCAAGTGAGTGATGAAGCTATCAAGAATAATGTGATCGGGGTAATTGTCATCACAGCCATCGTGGAGAAAAACGGTGAGTTGAGCCATATAAAGGCTAAGAATGATTTGGGGCATGGCCTGGCATCAGCTGTGGAAAATGGTGTAAAAGCAAGTGGGAAATGGAAACCTGCAATCGTCAATGGGAAAGTCGTTCGATCGCTGCTTTCCTTACCTGTTACCGTTGGCGGAAAAACAACTTATTATTGGGAGGAAACCGACACATTGGGCAGAAAGGTTCGGATGTCATCTCATTCATTCCCTGGCGCTGAATCTGGTGAAGAGACGGAAAAACAACTCAAGGAAATAAAAGCGATAAGGACGGAAGATGAACGCGACCGCTGGAATCTTTCGTTGGATTTTCAGTCCGATTTAGTAACTTTTGATAAAGTTGAGGTGCAACCAACACCTATTGGGGGAATGCGATCTTTTATGATCTGGGTAGGCGATAATTTTGTTTTTCCTGAAGCAGCAATTAAACGGGAGGTTAATGGCATTGTTGAAGTGGTTTTTATTGTCGAAAAGGATGGTAGTTTATCCCATGTTGATGTAAAAAAAGATCTTGGTTATGGAACCAAAGAGGCGGCATTGGAGCTCTTAAAAGGTGCAAAAAAATGGAAGCCGGGGATAGTTAACGGTAAACCGGTGCGAGTTGCTTACACATTGCCGATTCGTTTAAATTTAAAGAAGTAAAGATTAGATCATAAATATGCAGAGCAGATTCATTCAAATTTTCTATTTTATTGTGGTTTTGGCCATGCTTTCGTCCTGTAAGTCCTATAAAGTGGTTCCCAACGGTTTTGCTGTACAAGGAGATGAGTATTTTGTTAATATTAACAAAGAGCTCACCGTATTCCTCGGGGATGATATTATGGAGGAGAAAAATTGGCAAGGTAAGACTAATCCAATTAATGCAAAGCAGGTTGACAATCGATTTCGTCGTGTATTGCGCCATTTACGCTATTCAGATACCGCGTATCAGGTTTTGTTTTCTGGACATCTGGAAGGAAAATATCAGTATGACATGCTTGCTGTAGTGAACAACTCGCCAAATGTAAAAGGGAAGAAAAATCACCTACTTGATTTAAGTTCTTTTCAACGGGAGCAAAATAAGGAAGGGCGATATTTTTATACGACTACAACTTTTAAGGGACAAAAGCTGCTTCATTTTGTAATTCCGTTTAATGGGCGCCTTTGGCAAGAGAAAATGGTGTCGCTGATCTTTCTCTTCCCTGAGGATTTTACCGATATCGCGTGGGCGAAGGATGTGGTCATGTCCAATGTTGCTATGTATCGCGACCGTTATAAATTTACCCCGAGCCGCACAGAGATTTTATGCCCCGATGATGGTAGTAGCCGTTCACATTTGGATTATAAAATCCCTGAAGAAAAGGTGAATAAAACAGGCTATATGTTAATGAAAGCTTATGGTGAAGTTGGCGGAGAACGAAAACTGGTTGTTTACCGCGTGATGAAGCCCGGTGATTTTTATGGTTCCTTTGTGACCTGTAAAGGGGATTATGAAATTCTGTATACCACATTGCAAGACAAGATTGTTTGGCAGACTAAGGTGAATACAGAGCGGGATGTGGAATTCTAAAGAATAAATTGAAAGCCTTGGATCAATAATCCAGGGCTTTCAATTTATTCTTTAAATGCAAAATTTCATTTTGGAGCTGCTCAACTTTTTCCAATAGATGGCTAGCAACCTGAATTCCTGCAGGGTTTACTTCAAGGTCATAATAGAGATTTGAAAAACGCTCTAATTTTTGGAGCTCCTCTTCATCAATATATTGTTCTTCTTGTTGAATGACAATATGTATGAGTCCGTATTCCTCCATGCTTTGCAGAAAGGTTGTTTCAACCTTTCTGGACTGGCAGAAGTCAATGACTTTAATGAGTGTCGTTTCCATAAGATTATTGTTTTAAATCCTTCAACTGTTGGAACAATGCCTTTTCTTCGGCAGACAGATTATTGGGCATTTGGATATTCAATGTGACATACAGGTCGCCAAATTCACCTTCCTTGCGATATAAGGGGAATCCTTTTCCTTTAAGTCGCATTTTTGCGCCATTTTGACTTTCGGCTTTAATTTTCAGTTTAACTTTTCCGCCGAATGTATCTAAGGTCACTTCGCCGCCTAGAATAGCTGTATAAAGGTCTACATCAAGTGTAGTATATAAGTCATTCCCCTGGCGTTTAAAACGGGCATCTGGTGTGATGTTAATTGTGATATAGAGATCTCCCTTTGGCCCCCCGTTGATGCCCTCACTGCCATATCCTTTCAGTTTGATTTTTTGACCATCCTCCACTCCAGCATGAATCGTGATGCGGATACTTTTTCCATTGATATTGAAGGTCTGTTGATGTGTGGTGTAAGCTTCTTGTAAGGTTAAGCTGAGTTCAGCATTAAAGTCCTGCCCACGAAATGTACTTTGGCGGCCTCCCCCGCGTCTGCTGCCAAACATCTGTTCGAAGAAATCCGAGAATTGCCCATCATCAAAGTTTCCAGTGTACTCCTGGGAACCGCCGCTACCAAATGGATTTCCCCCAGCTCCGAATGGATTTCCTCCGGTGGATTGGGACTGACGGTATTGTTGCTGCGCTTTTTCATACTCCTCTCCATGTTGCCAATGTTCACCGTATTGGTCATATTTTTTGCGCTTTTCGGGATCGGATAATACTTCATTTGCCTCATTAATCTCCTGAAATCGTTGTTTGGCCTCATTGTCATTGGGGTTGACATCAGGGTGGTATTTACGGGCTAGTTTTCGATATGCTTTTTTGATCTCATCAGCTGAAGCTGTTTTATCAATGCCAAGCACTTTATAGTAATCTACAAAAGCCATAAATTATACTTGTTTTGTATTAAAGATAACAATAATTGTGGATAAAAGGTTTATGCTAAAGGTCATTTTAATACATAAAAAAGCAAGTAAACAATCATTTACTTGCTTTTTTATATAGTATAAAGTAATCCTTATTACAGCCGATAATTTGACCTTACTCTTTATTATTGTCAACCACCAGGCGATTTTCTCGATTGGCTATTTGCCATGCGGTGTAAAATGCGAGCTTTTCACGTTTAACCATCAATGGAAAGTCGATCTTGTCATAGGTATCTGCAGGCGTGTGGTAGTCCGGATGCAAGCCCGAAAAGTAAAACACAGATGGTATACCTTTCTTGGCAAAGTTATAATGATCGGAGCGATAGTAGAGGCGCATAGGATCCTTTGGATTGTCATACATATAGTCAATCTCCAGTTTCGTATTTTTTTCATTCTCATTTTTATTGATCTGATATAACTCCGAGCTCAATTTATCTGAACCGATCGCATGGATATAATCGTGATTACCTTTGAGATGTTTGTCGTCAACACGGCCAATCATATCAATATTAATGCAGGCAACGGTGTTTTTCAATGGAAAGATAGGGTTTTCTGTATAGAATTTGGAACCCAGTAAACCTTTTTCTTCTGCCGCATAGGTGATGAACAAAATACTGCGTCGTGGGCCATTTCCGCTTGATTTAGCTTTAGAAAAAGCACGTGCCAACTCAAGGACGGCTGTTGTGCCCGAGGCATTGTCATCGGCCCCAAAGAAGATATTTCCTTTGGAATCCATTCCATCATGGTCGTAGTGTCCTCCAATCACAACGATTTCGTCTTTTTTATCTGTTCCTTCCAGGTAACCAAGAATATTTGGATCGGCTAAAGGAGCCGCATTGGTGCCAAACTCAGCTTTAAAATTTGTTGAAATAACAAAGGAATTCGGTTGTCCCGTACGATTAATCTTTGCAACCACAGTAGCAAGATTGGTTCTCGCTAGGTTTAGAATATAATTTGCTGCATGGTCTGTAATATTGACCACAGGGATCATCGGCGACTTTTCCGGCGCGGGTTGGTCCACCGCCAAATTATAACGGCCCTCAATAGCACGGTCTCCTGCATCCTCCAAAAGTTGAGACAGCTGACTATTGATGGCTAGTACCATTTTGGGACTGTGTTTAAGGATCTCTTTGACTTTTTTATTTCGGGTTGTTGCCCAGTCCGAAGCAGTCTTTTTGCTGGTAATCCATGAATTCCCTTTCTCATCTGTTGGCTCATTTTCATTGATCAACATAACAATCTTATTGTGGAGATCCATGCCTGAGATATCCGAATACTTGGGATCATCTATGCCATAGCCTATAAACACAATTTCATTGCTTTCGAAGAACTTGTTCTCATTGTTGCCAATGACAAAAATGTCCTTACCATGCTGGAATGGTCTATCGTTAATACTAAATTGCTTTACCTTAAAGCTGTTGCGAATTAGCTGCAGGGGTTGGAAATAGGATCCATTGACAGGCGCACTAAGGCCATATTTTTTAAATTCATTAGCAATATATTCTGCTGCCAGGCGCCCCCCTTTTTGGCCGGTCCCTCGGCCTTCAAAATCGACAGAAGCTAATGTGCGCAGATGCTTCTGTGTAGATTCTACTGTGATTTCATCCGCATATTTACTGTTTACGTCCTGTGCTTTTGCACAGCTCATCAGGGAGCATGCGATCCAAAGCAGGTTGTATATTTTTTTCATTGTTTATTTTTTACTAGTGCGACTTTCAACGCTTTATTTTTGTAATTCTAATTAACCGGATTAAGCGAGCATCATCTGCTTAATTCGTATAACAGGTGTCAGTATCTGCACAATATATAAAAAAAAGCGGATGAAAAGTGTAGTTTACCTTTCATCCGCTTCTTAAAAAATGTTAATTTATTAACAGCTACAAGCTATTTTGTTTACACGGTTAGCGTGACGTCCACCCTCGAATTCCGTGTTCATAAATGTGTTGACGATCTTTTTAGCAAGGTCAAGGTCAATAAAACGTGCAGGTATACATACGACGTTCGCATCATTATGCTGACGGGCTAAGGCCGAAATTTCCTCCAACCAACAGATCGCAGCACGGATATTTTGGTGTTTATTCGCTGTGATAGCAACACCATTTGCACTTCCACAAATTAAGACTCCAGCATCAGCTTCTTTGTTTTCTACCGCTGATGCAACTGGGTGTGCGAAATCTGGATAATCAACTGAATCTGGAGAATTTGTTCCAAAGTCTGTTACTTCATACCCCAGTTCATTTAGAAAACTTACCAAAGCTGTTTTGTACTCAAAACCCGCGTGGTCACTTCCAATCGCAATTTTCTTTACGCTGCTCATTTTTATTGTTATTTTATTTTTCTTGTGCTATTTTTTTTCTTTTGACATCCGCAGAAACCATGATACTGATCTCATATAATAAGAACATTGGTGCTGCAACGGTCAACATGGTGATCACATCTGCAGAAGGTGTAATGATAGCGGCTATCACTAAAATAATTACAGTTGCATAACGACGGCTGGCCCGCATAAATTCAGGGGTCATAATGCCTATTTTCGAGAGGATAAATACCAGTATTGGAAGTAGGAAAACAATCCCACAGCCCAATGTTAACGTTGATATCGTAGAAAGGTAGTTATCAATAGTAATCTGGTTGACGATTTCATCACTTAGGGATACATTTGCTAAAAAGTTGATGGATAAGGGTACAACGATGTAGTATCCGAAGAGTGCACCTAAGATAAACAATAAAGAAGCGTAAAAGACAAAACCACGTGCAGACCGTCTTTCTACATCGGTCAATGCTGGTTTTACAAATAACCAGATTTCAAAAAGAAGGTAAGGGAAGCCCATCATCAAAGCCATCAATAAACAGGAGTTTATCTGAAGCATAAATTGACCTGCTAGTTCGGTATTGATGATATTAAAGGGGATTTTCTTGACACAGAAGTCCGCTAAATTGAAAGCATCTGCGGCTTTACACATCATGCGATAGGTCCAAAAATTTAGATTCTTTGGCCCCATGATGATATCGTTGAATACGAAATCGTAGAATGTAAAGGCAATACCTGCAAAGATACAGATCGCAATTGCTGAACGGACCAAATGCCATCTCAAAACCTCAAGGTGGTCAAAAAAAGACATTTCTGCTTCTATATTCTTCCCTTTATCTTTAATAGCTTGTATTAGATCTTTCGAATTAGGTGTACTCATAAAAATTGTTTGGAAACAAAAATACCATTCTTATTGTAAAGAATGGTATTTTTTATGTATGTAAAGATAATTTTATTTAATCTTCTGCTGGATATTCCGTTAGGTCGAAAGTTTCCATAAACTTTGTTGTGAAATTGCCGGCTCTAAAGTTAGGGTCACGCATCAATCTCAAATGCAAAGGAATGGTTGTTTTGATCCCTTCAATGACGAATTCGCTCAATGCACGCTCCATAGTACAGATGGCCTCTTCACGAGTTTGTGCCACAGTGATCAATTTAGCGATCATCGAGTCATAGTTCGGCGGAATTGAATAACCAGAGTAAACATGTGTATCTACACGTACACCATGTCCGCCTGGTGAGTGGAAGTTGGTGATTTTACCTGGTGAAGGACGGAAATTGTTGAAAGGGTCCTCCGCATTGATACGACATTCAATCGCATGCATTCCTGGTTCATAGTTTTTACCAGAGATCGGAATTCCTGCGGCCACTTTTATCTGCTCTTTGATCAAATCAAAGTTGATTACTTCTTCCGTTACAGGGTGTTCGACCTGGATACGGGTATTCATTTCCATGAAATAGAAATTACGGTGTTTGTCAACCAAGAATTCGATTGTACCAGCACCTTCATAGTTTACAGCTTTAGCACCTTTGACTGCAGCTTCACCCATCTCAGCTCTCAACTCAGGAGTCATAAAAGGTGATGGAGATTCTTCGATCAATTTTTGGTGACGACGTTGTATCGAGCAGTCACGTTCAGATAGGTGACATACCGTGCCAAATTGATCGCCCACAATTTGGAATTCGATGTGACGCGGTTCTTCTACATATTTTTCAAGGTAGATGCCATCGTTACCGAAAGCAGCAGCAGATTCAACACGCGCAGAATCCCAAGCTGGTTCGAACTCTTCGTCTTTCCAAATGATTCGCATACCACGACCACCACCTCCAGCAGTTGCTTTGATGATGACTGGGTAGCCAATTTCATTCGCTAATGTAATACCTTCTTTTACACCTGAAATCAAACCTTCAGATCCCGGAACTGTAGGAACTCCAGCTTTTTTCATGGTATCCTTAGCACGGGATTTATCACCCATTTTTTCGATCTGTTCTGCAGTAGCACCAATAAATTTGATACCATATTCTGCACAGATTGCTGAAAAGCGTGCGTTTTCCGATAAGAAGCCATATCCTGGATGAATTGCATCTGCATTTGTCAATTCAGCAGCAGAAATAATATTCGGAATGTTTAAGTAAGAATCTCTACTTGGAGGAGGACCAATACAAACGGCTTCATCCGCAAATCTTACGTGTAAACTATCTCGATCAGCAGTGGAATATACTGCGACACTCTTGATACCCATTTCACGACAGGTACGGATAATGCGCAGGGCAATCTCGCCTCTATTTGCAATTAATATTTTTTTGAACATTGTCTTGAATTATGAAGTTTGCAAAAAATGTAGCCCTTTGGAGGCTACATGTATTCATTTACGTAATTGTAAATTACTTAGGCTCAACTAAGAATAATGGTTGGTCGAACTCAACAGGTTGAGCGTCTTCTACCAAAATCTTAACGATTTTACCTGAAACTTCAGATTCAATTTCGTTGAATAATTTCATTGCTTCAATGATGCATAATACAGAACCGGTATTGATATCATCACCAATATTGGCGAAAGATGGTTTACCAGGTCCAGCCGAACGGTAAAATGTACCGATCATAGGTGATTTGACTGTAATCAAGTTTGCTTCAGCACTTGCGGCAGGTGCTGCAGGGCTAGCTACTGGAGCTGGCGCCGCTGCTTGTGCAACTTGAGGAGCAGCAATTGGAGCAATAGCAGGAACAGTAGCTGTTACGTACGTAGGCTCTTGATTTGTTTTTATTGTAATTTTAAAATCTTGCTCTTCAATTGAGACTTCATTCACGCCTGATTTTGAAACGAATTTAATCAAGTCCTGAATTTGTTTGATATCCATACCCATAGTATTCTAGGTTTTGTTTGTTTCTAAAAAATTCTAACTGTCAAAAGTAATAAATTATACCATAAAATGGACAATTAATACGCCCATTTTAAATAGATGGATCCCCAAGTGAAACCACCGCCAAAAGCTGCAAGGATAAGATTATCTCCTTTTTTCAATTGAGATTCCCATTCCCATAGGCATAAAGGGATAGTACCACTGGTGGTATTTCCATATTTTTGAATGTTCACCATCACCTTTTCTTCCGGAAGACCCACACGTTCTGCAGTTGCATCAATAATACGTTTGTTGGCCTGATGAGGTACCAACCAAGCAATATCTTCTGACTTTAAGTTATTTTTGACCATAACCTCATGTGCAACATCTGCCATATTGGTTACTGCGAATTTAAACACCGTACGACCTTCTTGGTAAGCATAATGTAATCCTGCATCTACAGTTGCATGCGACGCCGGATTCAGTGAACCCCCACCTTTAATATTCAAAAACTGTCCTCCGGAACCATCGGTTTTTAAAATAGCATCTTGTATACCCATTCCTTCTTCATTTGGCTCCAACAATACACAACCACAACCATCACCAAATAGGATACAGGTATTACGGTCTTGATAATTGATTACCGAAGACATTTTATCTGCACCGATAACAAGGACTTTTTTATGTGTACCAGCAGTGATAAATTGTGTTCCCGTATTCAGACCGAACAAGAAACCTGAACAAGCAGCCTGAAGATCAAATCCCCATGCATTTGTTGCTCCGATTTTATCGGCCAGAATATTTGCAGTCGCAGGGAACAGCATATCTGGTGTGCTTGTACAAAAGATAATAAGGTCAATATCTGTAGCAGCTATACCTCTTTTTTTCAATAAACCTTGAACCGCAGGTACAGCAAGATCTGAAGTAGCAAGCCCTTCACCTTTTAAGATGCGACGCTCTTTGATTCCCGTTCTGGAAACAATCCATTCGTCGTTGGTGTCGACCATTGTTTCCAATTCTTTGTTAGTAAGGATATAATCCGGAACGTAACCATTTACAGCCGTGATTGCGGCGTGAATCTTTGACATAAATATTCTAATTGAAAATAGATCTGATGCTGTCAATGAATTTAGACTCGATCATATCTCTTGAAAATAAAACCATATTTTTAATGGCCTCAGGCGTCGAAATACCATGGCCAATAATGACAGGAGCATTAACTCCCAAGATGGGGCTTCCGCCGTACTGCTCGTAGTTGAATCGGTCGAAGAAATCATCTTTAAAACCTTTTTTCAATGTCACTACATAAAATGATTCTGCGAGTTTCAAGACGACGTTGCCTGTAAATCCATCACAGACGTAAACGTCGGCATGGTCACTGAACAGGTCACGGCCTTCTGCATTTCCGATAAAGTTAATCTTGTCGTTGGCTTTAAGTAGGGGGTAGGTAGAGGTTGTTAGGATGTTTCCTTTTTCTTCTTCTTCTCCGATATTCAATAATCCCACTTTAGGGTTGGATACATTAAACACATGTTCGGCAAAGACGCTTCCCAAGATTGCAAATTGGTTCAACATCTCTGGTTTACAGTCCGCATTAGCGCCGACGTCCAATAAGATTCCGAAGCCTGATTTTAATTTGGGAACAATGGATGCTATTGCAGGACGTAATACGCCTGGGATAGCTTTAACGCTGAACATTGAGCCCACAAGCATGGCGCCAGTATTACCAGCAGAAGCGAATGAGTCAATTTCTTTGTTTTTTAAATATTCAAATCCCTTCGCAATACTTGAGTTGGGTTTTTGAGTTATCGCTTTGGTTGGATGTTCACCCATTGCAATGACTTCTGGAGCCTCTACATATTCAAAGTCAGATGAATTTCCTCCGGCTTGATTGATTAATTGTTTAGTCTCTTCAGTTTTACCAAAAAGGACTATTCTTTGGTCTCCAGTAAGCTGTTTTTGTGCTTCAATAGCACCTGTTATCGTTGCTTTAGGAGCATAATCTCCTCCTAAAATATCTAAACCAATCTTCATCCGTTATTATTTAGTAAATCAATAATACGCAAAAAACATCCCAAAGTAAAGCAAATTTCTAAAATAGTGCTTGTCTGGGATGTTTTGGTGTTATGAAAGGTTTACCTTAGACAACAGCTGTATTTTCAATGATCAATTTACCGTTGTAGTACAAGTTTCCGTCTACAGTATACGCACGGTGAGGTAAATGAACTGCGCCAGTTTCTTTACATACTGTCAAGCTTGGAGCTTCAGCTTTATAATGTGTTCTTCTTTTGTCTCTTCTTGATTTAGAAGTTTTACGTTTTGGATGTGCCATCTCGTATTTTTGTTTTAGTTATTTTTAATATTTCTCAATGCTTCCCAACGTGGGTCGATAATTTCTTCTTCTTTTTGTTCTTCTGAATCGGGCTCGCTTGTAAATAACGCGAGCATCTCAGGATCACATTGTATGCCTTGTCCCTGCTCTTCACATTTAACGAAATAGGGAACAGCTAAATTAATGTATTCGTATAATAACTCAGCTATATCCAACTCATGGTCGCTTTTGGATAAGATTAACACCTCTTCGGTATTATCTGTCCAATCTTCATCCGTGAATTTGACTAATATTCGTTCTTGAATTGAAATCGATGACATAAACTCTTTTAAGCAGGTATCACAGGTCAATTGAATTTCGCCTTGGATATCAAAATGCAAAATCAATAGATTTTCTTGTTTTTGCAATTCAACTTCTGCTTTCAGGTTGCCATCTTTTACAATCGAATGTTCGTAGCAGTCAAAGAACTTTTTATTAATGTCAAACTCAAAATTGTGCTTTCCAGCGTTGAGCCCCGAAAAGGGAATTCTGTATTGTTTTAGATGTTTCACAATCTTGCATTTGAGCCTGCAAAGGTATGTATAAAATCATTAGGATAGAAATATTTTTTTAAATATTCCGAAGCAAAGCTTTATATACACCAGTAACAGGGCTTATTCATAATAATTTTTGCCTAACTCTATCTTTTCGCGCCCATGTGCCATACGCCATTTGTTGGTGTCACGTAGCGAATAAGCACAGCCGCAATATTCCTGCATATAGAACTTCTCCTTTTTGGAGACTTCAAGCATACGTGCAGAACCACCTTTCTTGCGCCAGTTGAATGTCCAATACTCCATCCCTTCATGGCGGGAGGCAGCACGTAAACCACAATCATTGATCTGCTCCATGTTTTTCCAGCGGGAGATACCCAGCGAACTTGAAATCACATCAAAGCCATTCGCAGCCGCATACTCAGCTGTTTTTTCAAAACGCATATCAAAACACATGGTGCAGCGAATGCCTCTTTCAGGCTCTTGCTCCATCCCTTTGGCCAAATCAAACCAATGATCAACATCGTAGTCCGCATCAATAAAAGGGATATTATGTTTTTCCGCAAATCGGATGTTCTCGTCTTTGCGTAAATCATATTCTTTGCGGGGATGAATATTGGGATTGTAAAAATAGATTGTAAAATCGATATCCGAAGCAATGAGCGCTTCCATCACTTCTCCTGAACAAGGAGCACAGCAGGAGTGTAAAAGTAATTTTTTGCCCTCTCCCGGTAATGCCAACGTCTCCCTTACAAATTCCTTATTTTCCATAATCGTATGTGCTAACAAAAAACAAGGACAATTTTAATCAAAAAGTAGCGAATTGACAAATATTTCCGTTTTACTTATGCGAGTTTGTCCTTAAAAGAATTATATAAATTCGTTTATATGCTGCATATATTAGTAGATTTGTATGTTTAACGCAATACGCTATTTTTAATAAAAAATATATGAAATTTTCGTTTCAATCCTTTGTTATTCTATTCTTTGCCAGTACACTAGGTTTTACATCATGCAAGAAACTGGATGATGAACCAAGCAATATTGGACGTGTCACGCAGATATCACGATTATATATCTCTTTCCTGGATTATGATCCGAATAATTCTTCCCTGAAGAATATGATGATTGTAGATCCGGCAGATACGAACAATTTGGATAATATCTATCAGTATCTTTCTCCGGCTAAGGGAGGGGGACCCATTCTTTTTGATGCAAGTGCCCAGGCTATTTTTCAGGCGAGTATAACGGCTCAGGATACCTTTATTCAGCGTATTCCTTTTGCAAATGATATTTATGGAATTCCAGGTAATGCAGGCGCAATTGGATACCGTGGTTTTACAAATGTTAAGGGATTGGCTTATTATACATATGCCCAGCAAAATGGTACTTCTGGATCTGCTACAATACCATTTCTATTGGCGGTTACAAATCGAGGAGTAGGCAGCTCCATGTTTTATGCTATAAGCACACCAAGCGGAAAAGTAGGATCAAAAGGTGGAGCACCAATCATTGACAAACAGATTAACCTTGGAACCATTGTTCCTAGTTCTCTGACCTTAGTGAACAATAGCACAGGTGATAATAATCAAAAAATTGTTGTTATAGGCTTTAATAATGAAGGAGCAGAAAATAAAAGTGGATTTGCTGTTTATACTAATCTAAAACAACAACTCATCGATCAGCCACGTGATACGATTGTCGGCGTAGATGGATTTAGTCCAGTATTGAAGGTATATATCAAAGGTAAGACTAAATTAGGCCCAGTGTCTTATGCGCCTAATAAGGGTTTGCTGGCCGTAACAGCGGGTAAAGAAGTCTTATTTTTCAAAGACCCTACGACTTTGTTTAGTGGAACTACAGAGAAAAATATAGACCCTGATTATGTTGTGAGTGGTGCTAATACAGGTTTGGAAGAGCCTTGGGGGATAGCCATTGATGACCGTCTCAACGAAGGGAAATTCTTTTATGTTTCTGATCTAAAGAATCGTACAATTTCGCGTTTTCCATTGACTGGCTTAAGCGACGGTAATTTAAAACCTGACATAGCGGCGAAAACCTATGGTTCTCTGAATCCAAATTATATCTTTTTGGACGGCCGGTCTACTACTAACTTTTAATGGACAGTTTAAGCAAGCAACTGGAAAAGCTCTTTGATTTCTTGTTGCTTGTTTGAACTTTCATATTCCTCGTAGGCAGACATCAGGTTTCGTAAAGCTCGTTTAATGATTGTCACATTGTCGCAGGGATAGGTAAATTCTCTATCCGGATTGAGGTTCAGTTGCTTCAAAAATGAATTTACATCGCTTTTCTGCATAACCTGCCCACGATTAAAGGCATTGATGTAAAACAGCACATTTTCATTCCCTTCTTCATCCGAATCCATATACGCCAAAACAAAATGCTTTGGTAAATTAATACCGTAGATTGGAATGTCCAATTTTTGTGCAATGATACTATAAATGCAGGATAGGGTTAAGGGATTTCCCTGTTTGGTATCGAGCACTTGACCAATATAGGAATTCTGTGGGTGATGATAATCCTTTGTATTTCCTGCTAAGCCGAAGGAGCCAAAAAGAACATGATTCATCAGGTTCACTTTTTCCAGTGGGCTCATGTCGTAATGCAAACCGCGCCATACCTCAGTTTTGAGATCCTCTATCGCTAAAACAATCTTATGGTCTTGATAAGAAGGATATTGATAATTATTGAGGATAATTAATCCTTCCAGTAGATTGAATGAGTTACTCAGGTTCCAGATCTGTAACTCGTTTTTGGTCTGATCAAATTGAATTTCATGAATGATATTCTCTAACCGCCCCTGTATTTTGGGATCGAAGCTTGATTCCCAAAATTTTTCCAAATAGGGTACAACCTCAGGACCTTGGCTTTTTAACTGGTGTTCCACTTCCTGAATAATTTGTTGGTCGGTGTCGTCCAACAGGGATATTAGCGATTTCAACTCTCTCTCATTCATCATAACGAAGTTAAAGAATTGATTCGAAATATGAACTAAAAAAATCCCTACCGTAATTGATGTACTGCGTAGGGATTATCCAGGTTAAATTGGCATACAATTATTTGAGCTGACCATCCAGCATATTGACAACTCTTTTACCGTATTCGGCATTCTTTTCAGAGTGGGTTACTTGTATAATTGTAACACCATCATCGTTGAGCTGTTTGAATAGATCCATGATTTCTTCGCCTTGTTTGGAATTTAAGTTACCCGTAGGCTCATCGGCCAGCAATAACTTGGGTGATCCCGCTAATGCACGCGCTATACCTACAATCTGTTGTTGGCCACCGGATAGCTGGGCTGGGAAGAGATCCTTCTTCCCGACAATGCCAAAGCGATCGAGCATATCGGCAACAATAGCTTTTCTTTCTTTGCTCGAAATGTCCTTATAGATCAAGGGTGTTTCAATATTTTCATATACGGTCAATTCATCCAGGAGATGGTAAGCTTGAAATACATAGCCGATGTGAGATTGGTATAGTTGCGTTCTTTTTTTCGCTTTCATTTCCAATACATTCTCGCCCATAAAGATATATTCACCTTCATCAGGTTCATCGAGCATACCGATAATATTTAATAAAGTCGATTTTCCAGACCCTGAAGGTCCCATGATGGAGATAAAATCACCTTCAGCGATATCGAGACTTACATCTTTAAGGACGAATGAGCGTGTACCACCTACGTTATACCACTTGAATAAATTTTTTAATTGTATCATTTTTTAGTATTGAGATCTTAGATATTCGTATTTAAATTTTTACTAGTAACCATATTTATTGTTCGATTCTGGGGTAAGGCCCTCTCTGCTCATATTATCTTTTATTCATCGCGCAGGCTATCTATTGGATTTGTTTTTGCGACTTTGATAGATTGGAAACTGATGGAAACCAATATGAGTATAAATATGCAAAATATTGGGATCAAAAACGACCCCCAGGACAGCTGAATGTGATAGGCGAAATTGGAAAGCCACCTATTCATGAGCAGATATGCTATTGGAAGGGCTATGCCGATCCCGATCAGAAAGAGCTTGAAAAATGGTTTGTTCAATTGAATAAAGAGCAATTGTACCGACGCTCCTAGTACTTTACGGATGCTCATTTCCTTTTTTCGTAATGCCGCCTGATATGCCGCCATACTGAACAGCCCTAAGGCCGCGATGATAACAGAAAGGCTGGTGAAACTATTAAAAGCAGTCTGCAATTCTTGCTGTTTTTTGTGCTGTAAAGCATATTGCTCATCCATAAAGGAATAATCAAGGGGCAGATCTTTTGTGGATGGATTTTTCTCCCACTCTGCTTTGACTGTTTGAATTGCCCGATCGACCATTCCTGGTTTTGTTTTGACCATGAGGGTTGTTTGCAAGCGCATGCTTCCGCATTCACTTTTAAATGAATAGATGGTCGGTTGAACTACATTTTCAAAACCATAAGCTTTACTGTCTTTGACCAGACCGACAATTTCGAAGTTGACATCACAGCCTTTAATTTTAGCCCCCATAGGGTTTTCAAGTCCTAAATTTTTGGCTGCAGATTCGTTGATAATAGCATAGTTGGCCAAGGAATCGCGAAGCAGTTGATCTATTGAAATATTGGTGTTCCCCTGTATGCTGGGGATATTTAACGTCTTGAAGTATTTAGGATCAATGCCGACATGTGCGAATGAAACAGTTTTTTGTGCATAAGAAAAATCCATTTTAGGAGGCTGTTCGCCCTCTCCTGGGATATTTGTTGCCGATGCGGTAGCTGCAATACTCGGGTCGTTTTCTAATCGACGTTTTAATTGATTGTAGGTGTCTTTATTGTAATACATACCTACACCTTTGAAATTGACAACTTGTGCAGGCTCAAACCCTTTATCCGCCTGCTGCATATAATTTAGCTGTGCTCTAATAACCAACATGCCCGAGATAAAGAGGATAGCCATACTGATCTGGAAAGTTAGCAAGGCATTTCGGAATGTTCCTTTCTTTAGTATTGAGGATAATCCGCCTTTGAGCAGATTGACGGATTTGAAGCCAGAGAGTACGATCGCTGGGTATATTGCCGATAGAATTGTTGTCAATAGTACGGCAATAGCAAGTTGGGCGATTGTCTCCGAACTCAAAATATACCCCTTAAGATCATCATTGAACCATTTTTGGAGGATATTTCCTGTGAGGGCCAAAGTAACGAAACTTAGGATTGCAGCACTGAAAGTCAGAATAAATACTTCCAGTACCAATTGCCTGACGATAGCCCAACGTGAGCTTCCCAATATTTTTTTTAGGGCAAGCTCTTTAAGTCGTTGATCCGCCTGTGCCATAATCATGTTGGCAAAATTGGCCGAAGCAAGTAAAAGAATCAAGACCGAAAGAATACCAATAATCCACGTAATGATATAAGCCGTGTTATTTCCCGTTTTTGGCCGAAGGTGAAGGTTGGCAAGTGGATCTAGGTAGATTTTTCCCTTGGCATAACTGGATGAGCGTATTTTATCTTTTGGTGCAATTTCTTTCTGGTAAAGCGCATTGATGCGATTGGTCAACTTTGTGATATCCGTACCGGGCCGAACCTGAATATAAGTTTGATACAAAAAGGGATTATTATCGGCAAAGAGATCCTGCGGTTCACGGATAAAAAGGAGATCGTAATCAATCATGGACAGACCTTGCTTTTTGATGGTGCCATAAATCGTCTCTCGCACACCTAAGGCAAGGCTTTGAGTTGGAATCGACTGGGGACTGTCAAAATTTAAGTCTTCTTTTTTGAATAGTTGTTCGGCAATATGGCTTTTGACCATGGTCGCATCCTTTTGGTCCTTGTTTTTGTAGAGCGGTCCGGTCGCATTTTCGATTTGAAAGATTCGTGCGGCTGAGGAGTCAATCAGTGCAGCATTTTTAATAAGGACTGTTTTTTCACCAAAAAGGGGATAACTTCCGTAATTATAAACTATTTTTCTACCTGCATATACAATATCAGGTAAATTCTGTTTTAGCAATGGAGCCAGAGAAGGTGAAGTTTCGTCCGTAAATGCACCTTCTGCTTCAAGGCCAATTTGGTAGATATCCTTAAAATGTGGATTCCATTTATCGTAACTCGTTTCCCGATTGATGTATTGATAGGAAAGGATAAAACCCGTAAAACCCAAGGTCAGACCAACAATATTTAAGAAAGTAAAACCTTTATTTTTTAGGAGTTTACGCCAAGCTAGTTTGAAATCATTTTTTGCCATTTTTTGGAGGATATTATGTTTAAACTAATGCGAACCAATTCACTCAATTAAAATTACAATCCCCTTGCCAGTGTCGTAATAGTTTTATTATAAATCACTTATCGTGTTTTTGTTTTGTTTTTGGATGTTCGATTTCGAACAGTTTACGTCCAGAATCGAACATCCATGCCCCTTGAGCCATTGGTTCATTGCCCACCACGCAACAGGCAAGGCAATTAACAAGGCAACAAACACCAATTTTTAAGATCTCCTGACTTTATTCATCCCTTAAACTATCGACTGGATTGGCACGGACGACTTTCCAAGTTTGATAACTAATGGTTCCAAATGCAACCAGGATTGCACTGAGACCCGCTAGAATAAAGTAGAACCAATTTATTTCTATTCGATAGTTGAAATCTCTCAACCATTGATTCATTGCCCACCACGCAACAGGTGTGGCAATGACCAAGGCTACAAACACCAATTTTATAAAGTCTCCGGAAAGTAGTCGGAGTAATCGGATGGAACTCGCGCCAAGAACCTTGCGGACACCGATTTCCTTGGTACGTTGCTGGGTCACATAGGTTGCCAGTCCGAAAAGTCCCAGAGCTGCAACAAAGATGGCTACAAAAGCAAAGCAGCTGAAGATATTTTTCGTCCGTTGGACATCTTGATAAAGGGAAGCAAAGCCCTCATCCAAAAAGCTGTAATTGATTTTTTGATCAGGCGCAAATTTATTCCATACCATATTTATCTCATCCAAAGTTTTAGCCATATCGGTTGACTTGGTCTTGATCGAAAACATGGAAGGACTATTGGCTAGTGTCATACAAACGGGATAGTAGCCCTCATCTTTCATCGATTCAAAGATAAAATCGTCGACGACGCCGATAATGGTCCACGTCATGCCATTAGTAATTTGTGCCCCAATCGGATTTCCCTTGATGCCTAGATCAGCAAGCATTCTTTTGTTAACAATAGCGCCAGTACTATCCGAAGTGATATGTGGATCAAAGTTTCGGCCTGCTATAAGTTTTAGTCCAAATGTAGTGAGGTAGCTTTCGTCGATATTCCAGAATTGCCCACCTTCTCCCAATTCAAGATCTTCTTTTCCTTTGGCCCAAAAAAGATTCCCATTTCTTTTTGCACCATCCAATTGAACCGGTAAGTAGTCGCCGATGGAGACATCACGAACTGTTGGAATGGCTTTCAATTCATTTTTTAATTCTTTTGCCCGAGAGGCAATACCTGTTACACCACGAAGTACAATGACCTGATCTTTATCAAAGCCAATGTCTTTATTAAGCATAAAACTGATTTGCTGATTTGCAATGAGTGCACTGATGATCAGTATAATAGATGTTGCAAACTGGAAAATAACCAGTCCATTACGTAGCAACGAAGATTTAGGATTAGCAACCGATTTACTTTTTAATGCGTTGATAGGTTGAAATCCTGATAAATAGAACGCTGGGTATAAGCCAGCAAGGATACCGATGAACAACATGCTCAAAATCAGCGAAGGAACAAAGTACCACACTGTCCACGGTATAAACAGCGCTTTGTTGGCTAGATTGTTAAATAGCGGTAATAACAGGAAGGCTAATAATAACCCTATAAGGAGTGAAATAAGACTGTAACATATCGCTTCGGTCATAAATTGGATAATCAGTGTCCGTCGATTTGATCCAATGGTTTTTCGAATCCCGATTTCTTTGGCTCGCGTTGCTGCATTCGCCGTTGATAGGTTGATGAAGTTTATACAGGCAATCAATAATATAAAAAATGCAATGCCCGCAAATATCCAGACCATCTTAATGTCGCCTTGATATTGTGTCGCCATTCCATATTCCGAAATATTCTTCGAGTGCAGGTGCATATCAAGCGCGTTTTGAAGCAATACGGTTGATTGCATCATTTCGGGTGATATTTTCATTCCATTTTTTTTGTTGAGCAAAATATAATGGTCCTGAATATAGTTTTTTGAAATGCTACGCTGTGCGTTGGCAATATCTGTATTCTCCTTCAGTTTTACATAGGTAATGTAATTTGTCGCGCCCCAATTGTTTTGTTCACCCGGATAAAATGGTTCCCCTGCTAGGGATATAAAATAATCATAACCATAAAGACTGGAATTGTTTGGAACATCATCGATCACAGCCGTTATGTTGTATAAAACATTTTTATTATTGTTCAAATAGATGGTTTGTCCTACGGCATTTCCTTTGAAATATTTCTGAGCCCTACTTTTGGTAATGACTATCGCATTGGGTTTGTCCAGCGCATGTGATAACTGTCCTTGTACGACCGGAAGCGGAAATATTTCCAAAATGGACTGATCAATATAAACAAAACCTTTATCAAGGTAGTTCTCCGCACGGCCATTTACAGTAAACAAATTGCTTCCGGCACCAAATAAGGTATTGGGTAAAATGCGACCGGCTAACTCAACACTTGGGATTTCCTCTTGCAAGGTTTTAGCTGCTGGGGCAGGAAAGGAAAAGGTTTGCCTTACTTTATCTCCATCGGGTGCTGAAACGATAAGACGGAAAACACGGTCCATGTTGGGATACATTTTATCATAACTCGTTTCATGTCGAATGTACAGCATAATAAGAATGCAAATGGCAATGCTAAAAGCGAACCCGCCGATCTTGATGATCGAGTAAAGCTTATTGTTGACCATATTTCGCCAAGCGATCTTTAAATTATTTCCTATCATAATAAAAGTCTTTTACGGTTTTGTATTTATTCATCACGCAGGCTATCCACAGGATTGGTGCGAATGGCTTTCCATGTCTGATAGCTGATTGTGCCTAAAGCAATTAAAATGGCACTCATTCCCGCAAGAATGAAGTATAGCCAATTTATTTCGATTCGATAGTTAAAATCTGTAAGCCATTGGTTCATTGCCCACCACGCAACTGGTGTGGCAATGACCAAGGCTACAAACACCAATTTTATAAAATCTCCAGACAATAATCGGAGTAATCTAATCGCATTGGCTCCAAGTACCTTACGTACGCCAATTTCTTTGGTCCGTTGTTGTGTCACATAAGTTGCGAGACCGAAAAGCCCGAGTGCAGCAACAAAAATGGCAACAAGAGCAAAACAAGTGAATATATTCTTGGTCCGTTCCACGTCTTGATAAAGGGCCTCAAAACCTTCGTCCAAAAAGCTGTAGTTAATTTGTTGATTTGGGGCAAATTTGTCCCATACTCCTGTGATATCAGCGAGCGTCTCTTTGAGATGTTGCGGTTTTACCTTAATAGAGAGAAGGGAAGGATTGCCTTGTAATGTCATACAAAGCCCTGCGTACCCCTTATCCTTTAGCGACTCAAAAATAAAATCATCTACTACGCCAATGACCGTCCATGTATTGCCATTGGTGATTTTTGCTCCAATGGGATTCTTTAAGTGAAGTTCGTCGGCCAATTTTTGATTGATAATAGCCGAACTGCTATCGGTGGCTCTGGTAGGATCAAAATTTCGTCCTTTATTTAAATGAAGACCGAATGTGCTCAGGTAATCCTGATCGATTTCCCAAAATTGGCCCTGTGTAGCCATATCAAGATCTTTTCTGCCATCGACCCAGAACGGATTGCCATTTCGTTTGGCACCATCGATGGGGACTGGAAGAAAATCACCCATGGAAACTGAAGCAACATTGGGGAGGCTCTTTAGTTCATTTTTTAAACTTGGAAGCTGTTTCGATAATGTTCCAATACCGCGAAGCACAACGACTTGTTCCTTGTCAAATCCCAGATCTTTGTCCAATATGTAGTTTATCTGTTTATTGGTCACCAATGCTCCAACGATAAGGATAATTGAGGTTGCGAATTGAAAGACAACCAAACTATTCCTAAAGAGCGAAGATTTAGCGCCAATGACATTGTTTTTCAGTGCGGTGATTGGTTTAAATTTGGATAGATACAGTGCTGGATAGATCCCGGCAAGGCCACCGATCACCAATATAGCCACCAAAAGAGAAGGAAAGAAGTACGCTGCTATCCAAGGAATGGTTAAGGATTTGTTGGCTAGATGGTTGAATACGGGTAGTAGTAGCCAGCTAAGAAAGAGCCCAATAATCAGTGACAATACACTATAACAAATTGCTTCAACAAGAAATTGTCCAACAAGCAGCTTCCTGGAGGAGCCAATAGTCTTACGGATACCAATTTCTTTTGCTCTCGTTGCTGCATTTGCTGTCGATAAGTTGATGAAGTTAATACAGGCAATGAACAAAATAAATAAAGCTATTGTTGCGAAGGTCCAAACCATGCGAATATCCCCTCTGTTCAATGTACTAACTTTATCGTCGCTTATATCCGCAGATTTTAAATGCATGTCGAGTGCATTCTGTAAAGTTATTTTTGCCTGCTTGAAAAGCGGATTAAGTTTACGTCCTGATTTTAGATATTCAGGGAGATAATGTATCTCTAAGTAATTCTTTGAAATTTCTTTTTCTGCCAGTGCAACATTTACGTTGGGTTTTAATTTGACATAAACGGTATAATTGTTATTGAGCCAAGCAGTCTGTTCGCCTTGATAAAAAGGTTCTCCAGCGAGCGACATAAAAAAACTATAACCGGCAAGGGTCGAATTGTTGGGCATATCTTCAATGACCCCGGTGATGGTATACGCCTTAGATTTATTGTTGTTGAGATAGATCGTTTGTCCAATTGGATCATTTTTAAAGTATTTTTCGGCTTTGCTTCTGGTGATAACCAATGTGTTGGGCTTGTCGAGTGCATGGGACAGCTGGCCCGAAACCATTGGCATAGGAAACATGTCGAGAATGGACTGGTCGACATAGACAAATCCATCATCGTAATGGCTATCAGGGCTGTTATTTAATGACAATTGGTTGCTGCCCGCACCGAATAACGGATTGGGTAGGATGCGCCCCGTTTGCTCAATGGACGGTATTTCTGCTTTTAGGGTTGGCGCTACCGGTGCAGAAAGTGAAACCCAGCGCTCGGTTTTATTCTCAATAGGTAACTGAACAACCAAGCGGTAAATTCTATCCATAGCCGGATAAAACTTATTATAGCTTGTCTCATGTTTTATATATAAAACAATAAGAATACAGATCGCAATACTAAAGGCAAAGCCACCAATCTTGATGAATGAATATAGCTTGTTTTTTGCCATATTCCGCCAAGCTATTTTGAGATTATTTCCTATCATAGCAGAATTTTTTTAGCGCCTGAATGACTGGTAGTTATAATCAAAACAGACGTTTAAGCTGAAATCAATTGCGTTGCCATTTTGTTAATATGTTGATAACTAGTTTGTTGGTTTAAATTTGAAACGCCAGTCTGTACGATATCGAACAGTTTGGCGTTCAGTATCGCACAGACGTTCTAGGCGCTGGCGTTAAATAGAGAATTGCTTAATCTTCAATATCTTTCAGCTGGAGATGATCACATAGTTCGAACATCATTTTAGCTGGATCAGTATCAATAGCCAATGCGATCAGGTACATTTCATCCAAACGCAATTTAGCCGTTTCGGTCATCGTTAACTCATTGATTCTCGCCTTACTTAAACCTGTTTTGCGTGCAATTCGCGATTTATTAACGGATTTCTTCTCTAAAAATTCACCTAGTTTTGTCATAGTTATGATTTAGTATGCTCTTGTTTTGTATAGATAAATATACAAAATGTTATTTTTATTTATACATATGTTTTTATTTTTAGAATATTTTCTATTCTTTTGTATTGAATAACTATACAAGTAAATTGAGCATATTATGAAAAAGAAAAGTAACCAACACTTAACTAAGCTTTGTAAGAGAAAATGTGATGAAATAGAAATCTTAATATTTTATAGTATGCTTTTGCAGCGTGTCTCACTCGGTCTATCTCCACAAGAAGTTTCTTTTTTAATGGGGAAACCATTGGATTTTATGAGCAAGATTGAGTCTTTCAAAATTAAAACGATTCTTGCTATTGATTACTATATATTTTGTCGTGTGTTGAATGTGAGTAGTACGAATTCCATAATGCTGCCAGGTATGGACATAAACTTACAGAAACATACTTACGAACTCGAAGTGACAACGCTCAATGATCGTGTTGTTTATTTGTTAAGCCGACTGGATGTTGAAGAGGGGCAACGGATAATAGAGTTCAAGTTGATAGATGCTCGTCATGATATTGATCCTTATGAAGACGCTACAAAGTTAACTGTCGAAAAAATTAATAATTTGATAACTGCGGAAATAAATGAAGGATATTTTAGTGTAGATAGAAGCCCTTCCGAAATACATAAACGCTGTTGTGAAAAGCTTGACAAATATATCCAACCTAAAAACCTGATGAAGATACTTGAAGATTTGCTCAATCGGTCTGATGAGCTTAAACTTATTCGGAAAGAATCAAAATATGGATTTGTTTATCTATCGAAAAGCTATGGTGGTTAAAGGAATAAGGAGTTACTCTTCCAGTAGCTGTTCGCAACGAATAGCTACTGGAAGAGTATAAAGATACTGAGCCGTAGGGAACCAATTATAAACTACTACACCCAATTCAGCTTGATAATAATTTTCGCACACCCTACGGCTTATTTTTCTTATTCATCTCTTAATTTTTCAACTGGATTAAACCGAGTTGATCGAAATACAATAATGCCAACCAATAAACTCAGCAAACCAATCAACGTCCCCAATGGTAACAAGTAGGTAAATGCATTGATTTCTACTCGGATAATGTAATTTTGTAGCCAGTATTGCATCAATAGATAGCTCAGTGGAACTGTCGTAAATGCAGCAAATAGGAAGATTCCGTAGTACTCTTTTGAAAAGAGCAACATCAAATGTGCTAGTGAAGCCCCAAGTACTTTACGAATGCCAACTTCTTTATTGCGCAGATGGATGGAAAGCGATATTAATCCGGTAAGTCCCAATGCCACGATCAGTAGTGAAACAACCGTAGCAATCTGGGAAGCGCGATGCAGCTGCAACTCAGTTTCATATAAACTTTTGATACGTTCATCCATAAACTGATACTCGAACGGTGCATCAGGTAGCAACGTTTTCCATTTTTTTTCTAGTTGTTGTACTGCATTGGAAAGAGAGCCTTTTTGTAAGCGAATACTGAGGTATCGGTATTGAAGGCTCTCATGTACATCTATCCAGATAATAGGCGGGGATGCCTGATGAAGTGTGTTGGCTACAAAATTTTCAGCAACGCCCACAATAGTCATTTTGTAACTAGGATCATTGATTGCTATTTGCTGACCAATAGCCTGCTCGGCATTTTTAAAGCCAAAATCATCCATAGCTTTCCTGTTGATGACAACTGGTCTATTATCCGCATGAGTAGCATAGTTTTTAGGAAGAAAAGTTCCGGCAATTAGCGGTATCTCATAGGTTCCCAAAAAGTGACTATCACTTGTAATCCGTTGTACCTGGATTTCTTTGTTTTCAATCGTACCGAATGCAGATTGCATATTGAATCCCAGTAATCCAGGTGTTTCATAAGATAAGCTTACAGATTTTACTTCTGGTTGCTGGCTGAGTTCATGTTGTAAAGTCTCCATTTTGCGAACACCATTTTCGGACCAATCTCTAGGTACTTGAACGGTTAATAAGTAGTCCTTGTTGTAACCTAGATTGCTATGGAGAAATAGGTCCACTTGTTTGGAAATAATTAGTGTGCAGGCCAGCAGGAGCAAGGCTACCCCAAATTGAAAAAACAAAAGAATTTTTCGTACCAGCTGTTTGCCTCCCAACGTCGAAAACTGATTTTTGACTGCAGGAAGTACCGCTATATTGGAAAGCTTAATTGCTGGATATAGACCCGCCAGTAAACCAATTAATAACGTCATTATACCCAATAGACCAAAAAAATAAATCGGCAATTCCATCAACGTAGGCAGCTTGCGCATCAGGATATGTTCGAAAATTGGACTTGTGACGATATAGATTGGCAGACTGATTAATGTTGCTATGGCCACGATCAGGATATATTCGGTCATCAGTTGTCTAATAAGCTGCACTCGAGATGATCCCATCATCTTGCGAACACCGATTTCCTTTAATCGGGTAATGTGCTGAGCGATACTAAAATTGATGAAATTGATGATAGCCATGATCAAGATAAAAATGGCAGTCCAAATCAACGTCTGTATCATTTTACGGACAGCCCCTTGATTGTCATCCAAATAATAAGTTTTCAATGGTTTTAGATTGGGGCTATATTGACTGGAAAATTCTTTATCGGTATTTTTTCTTACCAGCGTTTCGATGGCGGCATCTACTCGTTCCAAGCTTACACCTGGTTTCAATTCAATATAACCCGCAATATAAGGGTTATTCCAATTGTCGATAGATCGGCCAAAGAATTGCTCGTTGATGATCGGTAAAAATATGTCTGCATGCATATTTTTTGTGAGATCCATAATGGCATTTTGGACATCGGATTTGATGATTGCTGTAATTTCAAAATCGTGTTTTTCACCCTTGAAATTTTTTATTTGTAGCGATTTTCCAAGTACATCCACATGGCCGAAATATTTTATGGCGGCTTTGTCACTGATGACAACTGAAAAGGGATTATTCAAAGCCGTATTGGCATTGCCCGCTAAAATATGGAATCCGAACATCGTCAATAGACTAGGATCTCCGAGAGACATCCCTTCCTCATGAATTGTCGCACCGTTTGCTACGATACCTGTCAATCCATCAATCCGATAATAATTAGAGACCAGATTGGGATACTCCTCATGTAAGGCTTTGGGGAGCGCCCCTAGTGTGGTTAAATTAATACCAAATCCTTCTTTCTTATAGTTGCTTTGCAACAAAAATTGCCGATCAATATTTTTGATATTGCTATTCACTTGATGTACATCCCATACATAGGCGCCTACAAGTAGTAGAAAAGTAATACCGCAGGTCAATCCAATTAGATTGATCAGATTTTGCACTTTTTTCTTTCCGATATTTCGCCAAGCAATTTTGAAGTTTGTAAAGTTCATTGTCTTATACTAAGAATTTATTCCGGTCGTGGAGCTGCTGATAGCTTGTATGCTCCACTTATAAAATTAAAAATACAAATGTTTAGCCAAGTAATTATCCTGTTGATCATTAACGTATTGCCTTCCTGATTCTTTTACTTGCTGTTCGATATCGGACAGTGCTTTGTCCACAGCTGAACAGACAAGTTTATTTTTATTCATCACGTAGACTGTCAACAGGCTTTGTTAGAGCCGCTCGTATCGCTTGTGAACTTACAGTAATTAAAGCAATAAAAACGGCTAGCGCTCCTGCTAGCACAAACATCCACCATTGCATCTCAATACGGTACGCAAAATTCTCTAACCATTTGTGCATCATCCACCAAGCTAGGGGAGAAGAAACGATAATGGCAATTAGAACGAGTTTGACGAACTCAGTGGAAAGCATGCGTGTGATGTCGGGAACTGTAGCTCCAACAACTTTCCGGATCCCTATTTCTTTTCTGCGTTGATTGGCGGTGAAAATAGCCAAGCCGAATAAACCAAGGCAGGCCACAAAAATAGTCAGTCCCGCAAACATGCTCAGTAATTTACCTGTTTTCACTTCTGCTTGGTAGGTTTGTGCGTATCGGTCATCCAAAAAGGAATAGCTGAATGGAATGTCTGTTGGAAAGGAACGATAGAGAGACGCTAATTTTTGAATGAGCTTCTCCATATCGGCTGTTTGGGTTTTGAGAATCAAACTCCCGGCTTGATCGCTAAGAACCATCACAAGCGGAGAGATCTGCTCATGTAAAGAGCGAAAATGGAAATCCTTAACGACACCAATAACACGATAGCTTTTGTTGTCTTTATTGGTCAATATTTTGCCAAGGCTATGATCGTTCCAACCTAGATCTTTTGCTGCAGTTTCATTGATGATGACAGAAAGGCTGTCATTACCAAATGTTTTTGCGAAATTTCGTCCTTCTTTAAGCTGCATACCCATAACCGGAATATATTCTTCATCTATATCGTAACGAATCGTTTTGACCCATTGATCAGTATTGCCATCTGGATAGATGAAAAAATTGTTGTTGTTACTTTCTCCAGCAGGGAGATAGGACGAATGAGAGACATGCTTGATTCTGCTATCTTGCATCAATAAATTATAATATGTCTTTTCGTTTTTCCCCAAAGGCCAGCTCTGTATAATAAGGACATTATCCTTGTTATATCCAAGTTTAATATGACGCATATAATCCAGCTGCTGAACAACCACCACGGTTCCAAAGATAAGTCCGACGGAAATGATGAATTGAAATACAACAAGCCCACTGCGTAAATTAAGGCCTTTAGTCGAACGACTTATTTTCCCTTTTAATACACGGAGCGGATTAAATGAGGATAGATATAACGCGGGATAGCTGCTGGAAAATAGACCGACGACTAAACCAAAAGTCAGCAGGAAGGGGATAATTTTAAAAGCGTCAAGTTTTTGAATTTCAATATCTTTGCCTGAAATCTGATTAAATAGAGGGAGGGCAAGTAAAACAATTCCCAAAGCTATTCCCAAGGAAATATAAGTCAGGAGGACGCCCTCCAGCATAAATTGTCGCATCAGGTTTTGTTTGTCGGCACCCAATACTTTTCGTACACCTACTTCTTTACACCGCCTAAAGCCACTGGCTGTAGATAGATTCATGAAATTAATTGTGGCAATCAATAGCATAAAGAGTGCAATAGCACTAAAAATATAAACATAACGTATATCCCCCGGAGCGCTGAGGTCGTAGTTGAAATTCGAATATAGATGGATATCTGTGAGCGGCTGTAGGTAAAGACCGATCTTATTTCCCGTTTTCTTGTATTCTTGGTAACTCATGCCAAAACCTGCCATAAATTGTGTGGCAACATGTTTGTCGAATAGAGTGGCTAAGTTTTTTTCGAGCTTTTCACGTGAAGCATTCTTCGAAAGCAGCGCATAAGTATAATATTCGGAAGTCATCCACGAATCTGATCGTGAATCTTCCAGTGCATCCAAAGAGGTAAATACATCAAAATGAAAATGAGAGTTTTTAGGGACATCTTTGATTACTCCAGTGATTTTGAGGATATTTGGACTGTCTTTGATGATGAGGTCTCGACCGACAACATCTTTTGTGCCGAAGTATTTTAAGGCGGTGGATTCGGAAATCACTGCAGAATTTGGGGAAGAAATAGCTGTAGACAAATTCCCTTTAATAAAAGGGAGCGTGAAAATTTTGAAGAAAGAAGCATCCACGAAAGCCATTTTTTCTTCGTGAAACACTTTATTATTGACGACAAATAGAGGTGATCCACCGATTCTTAGTCGTGCAGTTTCTTCAACTTCGGGCAGCTCTGACTTCATAGTCGAAGCTACAGGTGGCATCACATGTGCCTCATTGATCGTTCCGCCCTTTACAGTTCCTCTGAAAACAACACGTACAATACGGTCTGCATGCTCGTTGTAACGATCAAAACTAAATTCATCGGTCACATATAAGCTGATCAGAAGGCAGGTTGCAATTCCCATGGCCAATCCAACGATGTTGATAAACGAAGTGGAGAAATTGCGGGTTAAATTTCTCCATGCTATTTTTAAATTATTCTTGATCATATTGAGGCCCCTTTATTACTATAAATGAATATTTACTCGTTTCGTAAGCTATCTACTGGATTGTTTAGTGCGGCACGTATTGTTTGGAAATTGACAGTAATGATGCTGATTAAAAAGATGGCAAGCGCGGCAAGGATAAAGAACCACCATTGTACGCTCACATTGTACGCATAATCTTCGAGCCATTTTTTTGAAAAATACCCCGCTATTGGACTAGCAATAAAAATAGCCAAGGTCGTTAAGATGAGATAATCTTTTGAAAAGAGACGTGATATGTCGAGCACTGTTGCGCCTAGGACTTTGCGTATGCCAATTTCTTTGGTACGTTGTTCGAGATTTTGCATAATCAATCCTGTGATTCCTAAGGCAGAAATCAACAATGTCAATGCACTGAATAGGATAAATAATTGCACTTGCTTGCTCTCTTTTTCATATTGTTTTGCAATCAATTCATCTATCCAATGGAAGGAAACGTGTTTATCTGGATAGGTATTTTGTATAATTTGAGATACCGATCGAAAGATTTGTTGTTCTTGTCCTTTCCCTACTTTTATCAGAATATTGCCGCTTCCGTTAAAATCTTTTGCCAAAATCACTGTTGGTACTATTTTGCTACGAAAAGACTCACTATGGAAATCTTTAATGATTCCGACGGGGATAATTTGAAGGTCTTTATACAGGATACCGAGGTTGTCTATCCCAAGCTTTTTTGCCGTACTTTCGGTCACAAGGGCATTATTGATACCTTCGTCTTCTCCCAGATCCATTTCAACATGCGTATAATCTTCAGGAGTCAATAATCGACCTTTAACCAACTGGATTCCCAAAGTCTTGGACAAATCGACATCGCCACCGATGAAACTGACTTGGATATTTTTTCCTGGATCGTCCTTGTCAACGATTGTCTTGGCAAGGTAGCCTGACCCGATTGTTGGCGTCCAGGCAGCGACGCTGACCGATTCAACCCCGGTAAGTTGACCAATGCGATCTTTTATATTTGTATTTTGTGTACCCTTGTTGAAATAATCGATGTTAAGCACATTTTTGACTTCCATTCCCAAGGGAGCTGCTTGCATATAGCTGAGTTGGGACTTGATTGTTATAAGGCCAATGATGACGATAATGGCAATGCTAAACTGTGTTGTGATAAGCATTTTTTTGATAAAGACTTCTGCATTGGGAATTTTTGATAGCTTATTTTTTAAGGCATCTGAACTCTTAATACCGGAGATCAGCCATGCTGGATAAAAACCAATTAGCAGGCCGAGGGCAATTGCAGTCGTGATAAATGCCAATAGCAACGGGAGTTGTATGGATTTAATATAAGCGAGATCATAGCCTATAAAGTGTTCCAGTTGGGACAATCCAAGTCTAAAGAGTACCAAACTACATAATGCAGAAATAAAAAACAGTAGGATTGTTTCCAATAGCATTCGTCTGATCATTTGGGCTCGGCTGGCCCCCAATACTTTATGTATATGAAGTGCTCTTAATTTTTTAACTGTTCTTACAGCGTAAATATTAATAAAATTGATACAGGAAATAATAAAGACCAAAACGGCAACACCTACAAATATGTTTGTTGTTTTTTGGTTGCCGCTGATATCAGCACTGCCTAATGGCTCCATATATATATCCTGAATAGGCTGCAAGCGAAAGGAAGTCACCTGTTTTGTGTTAGGACTGAGGTATCCTTTATACCAATGATTTAGTTTCTGCTCAAGATCTATTCTTGGTGTCCCGGGTTTTAGCTGTACAAATTGTTCGGTGTAGTAGCCTGAGCCATCTTTGCTTAATTCCATCGATATTTTGGGGACTAAAGCAATGGCGGAAGCTCTGAGCGTTGAATTATAAGGAAGATTATCCATAACACCCGTAATGATATAATCGGATGGCTGATCGGTATAGGGGTCGGCACTTTGGATGACTTTGCCGATGACATTTTCGTTCTTAAAGTACTTTTCTTTGAATTCTTTGCCGATGAGCAAGTTTGTTTTTCCTTGGACCAGCTGTTTGGGATTGCCTTCGAGAAGCTTGATGCTCAACATATCCAAGATATTTATTTCCGACTCCAAAACTTGTATGCCTATGGGCTGTGCTGAGCTTGCATGTGGTTTTAAATAATATTTTCTGGATTCTATCCGAGCCTCATTTTGAATCTCCGGAAATACTTGTTTGAGTTCCGTACTTAAATTAACGAATGTTCTGGACATTTGGCGTTCAAGGCCAGCCGTTGAATCTATAGTGACAATCCGAAAGAGATGATCCGCATTTTTCCAGCTTTTGTCATATGAATTTTCTTCAATGACAAGAGCGAATACGAGAAGACACAAGGAAAAACCAATACTTAACCCTAAGATATTGATCCAGGTATATTGTCGGTTGCTAATGAGGCTGCGAAAAGTAAGTTTGAATGAATTCATGCCTTTCTTTATGGTCTAAAACTATAGGAAACAATGTTGTTAAACTTTGGGCTACTCATCGCGTAAACTGTTAACAGGATTACCTAATGCAGCCTTAATTGCTTGATAGCTTATCGTAGCCATACTGATCAGAATAGCTAATAGCCCAGCAATGACAAAATAATACCACTGTATCTCAATTCGATAACTATAATCTTGTAACCATTTATCCATGGCCCACCAAGCGATAGGTGTGGCGATAAAAATTGCGACCACAACAAGCTTAATAAAATCGATTGAAAGTAAAGAGGTTACTTGGGTGACACTTGCTCCAAGAACTTTGCGGACAGCAATTTCTTTCATGCGCGTTTCAGCCATATAGGCGATTAATGCCAGTAAACCCAGACAGGAAATAAAGATCGTCAATCCTGCAAAGATCATGGCCAGAGTACCTATAGCTTTTGTTTCCTTAAATTTTTCTTCGTAGGTCTTGTCAATGAATTGATATTCAAAAGGATAGTCTGGGTTGAACTTTTTAAAGATTGACTCAATCGTTTTTAAGTTGTCTGCGATATTATTGTTTGGATTTAAACGATAATGGATTGTTGTAAACCAAGCCTGTGGCCCTAATATCACCATGGGCTTTTTGTCTCCAAATGGCGATCCAATAATGAAATCTTTGACCACTCCAACTACGGTCCATTTTGTTCCATCGCCATCCACAATGCTGTTTATAGGGCTCTTTAGATGGAGACTTTTAACGGCAGACTCATTTAAAATTACGGCTGTACTGTCCGTTGCAAATTTATAGATATCAATGTCGCGGCCTTGGATCAATGTCAAACCAAGGTTCTTTACAGCATCGGCATCGGTACTAAAACGGTTATAGGAAATGCGTTTGTCCTGTTCCGTTGGTGTGCCGGAGGTAAATCCCCAGCCATTGCTATAGAAATCGGTTACCGGCGACATGTTTTTCGAAACAGAAACAACTGCGTTGCTGGCTAACAGTTCATTTCTAAGAATTTTATAATTCTTCTCGAGGTCACCTTGGATGCTGCTATAAAGTAGCCCATTTTCATTATAACCGCGGTTGCGCTGTTTGGTATATTGGATTTGTTTCGCGACGATGACTGTTGCGATAATCAATATAATAGCGAGACTAAATTGAATGACGACTAAGAGCGAGCGAATACTAAGGCCTCTTGTTTTAGAAACAAATTTCCCTTTCAAGGTCTTGATAGGCTGAAATGAAGAAAGGAAAAAGGCCGGGTAGGTACCCGCTAACACACCCGTAAATAAGGCAAAACCAATTAAAAAAAGCCAGGTTGGTAAGTTTAATAACGATAAGCTAAGCTGTTTTCCGACAAGCTCGTTAAAAAATGGCAGGACAATAAAAACAAGTATAGTCGCTAGTACCATGCCGATCAGGCTAATCAATATGCTTTCAACCAGGAACTGCGCCATTAGGCTCGTCTTATTAGCTCCAATTACTTTGCGGACACCGACTTCTTTTGCACGGCGTTCGGAACGTGCCGTACTCAAATTCATAAAATTGATGCTTGCCACCAATAAAATAAATACACCAATCCAAGCAAATAGCTTGACGATATCGATACGTCCGGAAGTATAATTTCCTCCTTTTCCGCTATTGTAAAGGAAAGAATCTGGATAGGGGAAGGCAAAAATCTCACCCGTATTTCTTGCAGAAGTATAACCGGCAGCTTTATTACTTGTATTGATATGATCTCTCAGATAGGTTCTGATTTTGTCGTTAAATGCGTTGACTGAAGTACCTTCTTTTAACAGGATATAGGTAGTTATTGAATTATTGCTCCAGTTATCGTCTACGTAACCGATTATTTTTGCATATTCAAATGGGAGGAGGATGTCAAATTTGAAACTTGAATTACTCGGAAGATCTTTAAGTATAGCTTGCACGGTGACTTGATTAACCGAGTCTATCCGAACTGATTTTCCAATAGGATCTTCATTTCCAAACAGCGCTTTTGCGTAACTTTCCGTGAGCACAAGACCTTTGGGATGATCAAATCTCACATTCTGTTCTCCTTTCACAAAAGGTAAAGAAAACATTTTGAAAAAACCGGGATCGATGAAAACAGTATTTGCGATCAGTTTCTTTTCATTGAAAGTTGTTAAAAATTGAGGCCCCTCATTATATCTGGTAAAAGCTTCGATATCTGGAAAATCTGCAGCCAATGAGGGCGCTAGTATTTTAGGTGTATAGGCCCAGGCTGATTTTTCGCCTTGAAATTCGTCACGATTACTCAATACGTGCAGGCGATCACCCTTCTCATGAAAGCGGTCCATGGTTAACATGTTCTGCAACCAAAGTGCTATAAGTAATGCTCCGGCCATACCGATCGCCAATCCGATGATGTTAATCAGGGAGAAGGATTTGTTTTTCACCAGGTTGCGCCACGCGATTTTGATATAGTTCCTTATCATAATTATATTAGCTGTTATCTATGATCGTTATAAGATTCTTTATTCGTCCCGTAGACTTTTGACAGGATTGGCTCTTGCTGCTTTAACAGCCATTGTACTGACTGTAAGTAAAGCAATCATTATCGCTAATGAGCCCGCCAATGCAAATATCCACCACTGTATATCTACGCGATGTACGTAGTCTGCCAGCCATTGATTCATAATCCACCAAGCGATAGGAGAGGCGACGAGCAGTGCAATACCTATCAGTATAATAAAGCCTCGGGACAATAATGTAATAATTCCGAATACAGAGGCGCCGAGTACTTTTCGGATACCGATTTCTTTTTGTTTCTGGATCGTTGCAAAAGAGACTAGTCCCAATAAACCCATAGATGCTATCAGGATTGCGAGTCCTGAAAATAAACCTGTCAGCGTCATTGTGCGTTTTTGACCGGCAAATTTTAAAGCATAATCGTCATCAATAAAACGAATATCTATGGGGTAATCTGGATTATACTTTTTGATCAGGGATTGGATACCTTCTATATTCGCCAATAGGCCTTTAGCAGTATTTAACCGGATATGAAAATAATCGGCATAACCCATAGGGCCTTGGATCATCATAGGTTCGATATCTTGATAAGGAGATTGCAGCACAAAATCTTCGATAACCCCTACTACATGATAGGTACGTTGGTATGCCGTACCTTTGGATACCGTAACTGGTGTGCCGATGGGATTGGACAATCGCATCTTAGCAACAGCAGCCTGGTTCAGTAGTAACGCATTGGAATCAGAGGGGTGTGTATAAATATCGATATCCCGTCCTTGTACTAATTTGATCCCCATTGTCTTGATGAAATCACAGTCTGTCGCCATATTGTTGAATACGACGTCATAGTCTTCTGGCCGGTCATTGGGCCAGGAGTATCCCCAGCTATTACTTCCCGAACGACTGATGCGCCCCCAGGATTTGGTCATACTACTGGCAATATTTTGTTGGAATACTTCATTCCTTAAAGCCTCATAGTTTTTATTTAAATTTCCCTGAAGTGGTACATATATCAAGTTGTTACGGTCGTATCCGCTATCTCGATGCTCCCCAAAGCGTATCTGTTGACCGATTATAAATGTACATATACCTAGACCTATCGATATAGTGAACTGCAAGGTAACGAGTATTTTTCTGGGGTGAAGGCCTGATTTAGATGGTAAGACATTTCCTTTTAAGGTTTTTACTGGATCAAAAGCCGATAATACAAAAGCAGGATATAATCCCGCGCAGAGCGAACAAAAGAAGATAATGGCGAGGAATAGGCAGGAGAAAAACAGCGGATGATCCATGATTGCAAGATGTCCGCTGATAAGCTTATTGAAAGACGGAAGCGCCAAGAGAATAAATAATAGCGCCAAGACTCCGGCCAGAAAGGTTAAAATAAACGATTCTAATAGAAATTGTTGAATGAGCGATTTTCTAGGCGCACCCACTACTTTACGTAAGCCTATTTCCTTAGCACGTCTTTCGGCTCCTGCGGTGCTTAAGTTTATAAAGTTGATACAAGCTATTAGGAGGATAAATATGCCGATCAGTCCAAATAACTGTAGCGTGGTAATATTACCTGCGACCATTTGTCCGTTGACCGATTTGTTGTAGAGATGCCAACGGCTAGCAGGATAGAGATATATGGTCGCTTTTGTGGTACCGTTGGTGTGTTTGGAAACCATGTTTTCGATGTTCCTGTTGACAGCACCCACTGTTGCCCTTTCTTTTAGAAGAGCGTAAGTTTCATGGTTATAGGCTGTCCACGAATCACTAAAAGTCATGCCTGTTTTGGCCCGGTAATCCAATGAACAGAGGAAGTCATTTCCGTAGAATTTGGAATTTGAGGGAATATCCTCAATAATCGCTTCGACAGTTAAGGAAACAGTGGTATCCATTTCGACTCGACGTCCAATGACATCAAGCTTACCGAATAATTTTTTTGCAGTAGATGCAGTTAGCACCAAAGCATCCGGACGGGACAAGGGAGAATCTGAGTTTCCGGCTAGAATTTTGAAATCAAAAAGTTTTAAAAAAGCAGAATCTACAGCGACCCCTGAGGCACTTAAGCTTGGTTCGGCATCATGATGGATACGATGGTCAATCTTCCAGGTGCGCACCATCTGTTCTATCTCAGGATGTTCTTGCTTTAAAAACGGGCCTAGTACATGTGGTGTATTTCCCCAGGTATGGTGACTGCCATCAAATACATCGCTTGTATAAACTTGATATAGGCGGCCTGTGTTGGTATAAAAGCGGTCAAATCTTATTTCTGAGTTGATCCAAAGGGCGATTATCAACGAAATCCCTATACCTAAAGCTAACCCCAGAATATTGATAAAGGAATATCCTTTGTTCTTCCATAAGTGACGCCACGCGATTTTGATATAGTTCCTTATCATGGTTTTAATTTTTCGTTTTGCAGTATTTTGTTTAATTGAAGCGAACCAACTGTCGTTCTATTTTTTACCCTTGACTTTTTACGTACTTAATTTTTGCGCTTATTCGTCTCTTAATGTCTTTACGGGATTACTATTGGCAGCCTTTATGGCTTGTGTACTTACCGTAAAGAAAGCTACGAATAAAGCAGAAATTCCTGCTAGTGCAAAAACCCACCATTGTATTTCAATTCGATAGGAAAAGTCCTGTAGCCATTTGTTCATTGCCCACCAGGCTATTGGCGAGGCAATTAGAATGGAAATAATGACAAGCTTAACAAAATCTTTCGATAACATTGCGGTAATTCCAGTTACCGAGGCGCCTAGTACCTTACGAATGCCAATTTCTTTGGTCTTTAGCTCAGCAATATAAGAAGCAAGCCCAAATAAGCCCAGACAAGAGATAAAAATAGCTAATCCCGAAAAAATGAATGCGAGTTGAGCAGTCTGTTGCTGATCTTTGAATTTAGCTGCAAATTTCTGATCCACAAACTGGTACTCGAAGGGGTAGGCCGGATTGAACTTTTTTATAATTTGTCCGATCTGTTTCAGCTGATTATTGATTGAAGTTGTAGGACTGGTACGGACTACTAAATTGTACAAGGATTTCTTGTTGGCGTATATAAACATGGGCTTTACCGGGTTATAAGGAGAACCGCTAATGTAGTCGTTGATTACACCAACGATGGTATAGGTTTTATCGCCCCATTTTAGGGAGCTTCCAATAGGATTTTCCAGCTTCATTTCTTTAATAGCTGCTTCGTTTAGTAATGCGGCAGTGCTATCGGCCGCTAATCTCGGATAATCTATATCACGACCGGCTATGAGTTTTAATCCAAGAGTTCTAACAAGGTCATTTTCGGCCCTCCCTAGGTCAAATCCCATTTTTTTCTCCTGTTCAGGAGTCGCTCCAGGCCAGGAAAATCCACTCCAAGCACTTCCGGCGAAGCTGGCGACTGAAGATCCGGTACGTGTGACTGCGGTAGCAGCCCCACTGTTGATTAGTTCTGATTTGATAGCCTCATAGTTTTTCCCCATATCGCCTTCCATGCCGATCTCTATGAGCTGGTCGGTATTATAACCAATATCGCGTTGTCCGGCATAGTCAATTTGTTTTCGTACAACAATAGTGGCGACGATAAGGACAATGGCTATACCAAACTGAAAAACAACCAATATCTCGCGGAAATTCAGAGCGAATTTTTTCGACATATTAACTGTTTTAAGGGATTTTATCGGTTTGAAAGCGGATAATACAAATGCGGGATACAATCCTGCTAATAGTCCTGTCATCAGGATAAAACCTATTAGGGAAAACCACATTGTCGTGTCTGAGAATGAAAAAGCTAAAGGTTTATCTAAGATCTTGTTAAACATCGGCACAGCAAGTATGGTTAATGTGATAGCGCATGCACCCGAAATCAAAGTGAGTAATATAGACTCTATAAGAAACTGGCTAACAAGGCTCGAGCGTTGTGCTCCTGCAACTTTTCGCACTGCAACCTCTTTAGCCCTTTTTTGACTGCGGGCCGTACTAAGATTGATAAAATTGATACAGGCAATCAATAATATCAATAGACCAATCCCAGCGACCAATTTGAGTTGATCTATTTTTCCGCCAGTAGGGATACCCTGTTCAAATTTTGAATAGAGATGCATTTTTGATACAGGATATAAGAACAGAGATCCTTTTATCTCATTATTGGATTTTCTTGCAATGATGTTGACGAGCTTTTTATTAAAGGCGTCAATATTTGTTCCGGCCTTTAACTGTACATAGCTTGAGAATGTAATTGTATTCCAATTGGGTGAGTATTTGCTAGCATCGGCTAAAGGGATCAAGTAGGTGAAATCAAAATTTGTATTGCTTGGGAGATCCTGCATAACAGCAGATACTTGATAAGGCTCCTTATTATCAAGTATGATAGTTTTATTCAATGGATCTGTGTCCCCAAATATACTTTTTGCCAAGCTTTCCGTTAGGATAATATTTTTGATGTTCTGCAAAGCCTGTTCACTATTTCCTTTAAGGAATTTAAAATCAAACATCTTTATAAAATCTGGATCTACTTCATTTCCTTTGGATTTGATTTTTTTTTCATTAAATGACACCAGCCTGGTAGTACTCCAATGTATGCGCGCTGCATGTTCGACTTCTGGATAGTCTTCTATTAGAGCACGTGTCGCGCGTCCAGAAGTAATCTCAATCATCTCCACTTTTCCTTCATCATTTTGATTTTTAATCCAAATCTTATACAGGTTCGCCTTATTGCTGTAAAAATTGTCGAATTGCAATTGATTTTTTATCCATATACCGATGATCAGTACTGCTGCCAATCCGATAGAGAGTCCAATAATATTAATCGCAGAGTACCCCTTGCTTTTCCATAGGTTCCGCCATGCTATTTTGATGTAATTTTTAAGCATATCTGTCGTATTAGGTATCGATAAATAGAAAAAACTTGAATTTTAAAGGTCCAGCTTGTTATTTATCAGGTGTCTTTATTTTTATTAGCTACTAAAACAATTACTCATCTCTTAAACTATCAACCGGGTTTAGAATCGCAGCTTTTATGGTTTGAAAACTAATGGTGATAAATGATACCAATAATGCACTTATCGCCGCCACAATAAATACCCACCAGTCTAGCGTGATGTGGTAAGCAAAATTCTCTACCCATCGGTGCATGGCATACCAGCCTAAGGGTACACTGATCAATACAGCACACAGGACCAGGGCCATAAAGTCAACACTCAATATGTTGACAATCTTGATCGTTGAAGCACCTAATACTTTACGAATACCGATCTCTTTGAAGCGTTGTTGCACGGCATAAGCTGATAATGCAAATAGTCCCATACAGGCGATAGCAATTGTAATGATGGAAAATAACTGCATTACCCGTGTTGTTTGCTGATCTTTGAGATATAACTTGTTATAATCATCATTGAGAAAGTGATATTCAAAACTGTTTTTTGAATCAATATCTTTTATAACAGCTTTTATCTGCGCAAGAACATCTTTTACCGGCGATGTCGGATTGAGTCGAATAAAAATATTGCCGAAATAATCATATTCAGGAAAAAGTACAATTGGTTTGACTTCGTTGTGTAATGATGCAAAGTTAAAACTAGCAACAACTTGTTTGATGCTGCCCTTACGTCCGTTCAAGTTGATTTTCTTTCCAATAGCCTGTTCAGGAGTAAAACCCATGGCGGATGCAGCAAGTGTATTCACTACAAACCCATATTCTGGTGAAATAGTGTCTTGCGCGCGCAAAATGTCCGCATCTGACAGCGGTGCGCCGGCAACGGATGGAATATGAAAAACGGATACGAAATCTTTTTCAATCGGAATTGCAGTGACATCCATATCAAAATCATTGGGTTGGCCTTCTACTTCACTGACGCTGTAGCCACCTTGAATATTGACGGGATTGTCATACGAAGCGGTAACGCCCTGGACATTATTGAGCTGCATTAACTTTTCTTTTAATAGCTGCCTTTCTTTATTTTGCCATCCTCGGCCATCAATGACCAACATATCAGAGCGATCCAATCCTGTGTTTTTAGACTGGATAAAATCCATCTGTCTACTCGCAAATAAGGTGCAGATAATAAAAAATATAGAGATACTGAATTGAAAAGTAACGAGTACCTTGCTCAATGATATACCATGTCGTTTTTCAGTTAGTTTTCGCTTAAAAATGGAAATAGGTTTTGAGCTAGCGATTGAATAGGCAGGCCAGCCACCTGACAGCAGCGTCAACAAGGCTATGAAAACAAGTAAAATCGTATAAAACCGAGGGTCTGTCCATACGGTTAATCTCATTTCGGTACCCATAAATGAACTGAATACGGGTAACAAGAGTACCGTAGTCAGAAGGCTAAAACCAACAGCTAGAAAAACCATGAGGCTACATTCAAAAAAGAACTGAAAGAATATCGTTTTCTTTGCTGCACCCAAAACTTTCTTGACACCGATTTCTTTCTTGCGTTCAAGCGCATGTGCTAATACCAAATTTGTAAAATTGATGCAGGTTAAAATAATAAGCGCAGCACCTAACGCCATTAAAATATAGATATAAGTAATGTTTCCTGTGCCTGCTGCTTTGGAGTGGAGATGGATATCGGTCAGCTTTTCTAGGACAAATCGAAATTGATAGCCTTGTTTTGTTGCTTCGGCGAATTTTGATTTTGTCATTTGGTCCAATTTCTGTTGGATTGAACCGAACTGATCTTTGTTTTTTAGGAGCGCTATGGTTATATCATTTGCAGATGACCAAGCCATTTCTTTGTAGCGTTCTAATCCTTTGTTGGAAAGGAGTGCAGAGAAGTTCAACTGTGTATTTGTGGGCAAGTCTGCAATGATACCTGTGATTTTCCAGTTGACTTTGTCAATGGATAGTGTCTGACCGATGGCCGACTGATTGGGGAAATATTTCGCTGCGAGTTTTTTTGTTAAGACAATCTGATTTGGTTCTGCTAAGGCTGATCGTGAATCACCTTCGAGAAAGGTAAAACCTAAAGTTTTAAAAACATTTTGGTCAGCATAAAGTAGGCCTTTTTCAGTTATTAGTGCCTCTTTGGATTCTATTTTACCGCCTTTGGAATAGCTGTAGAATCTGGTTGCCTGTTCTACATCCGGAAATTCAGCTTGTAAAGCAGGCGCTAAGCCTGTTGGTGTTACTGCAGAATTTACTTCTTCCGTGCTATTGGGTGCTTTATAGGTGAGGCTAATATAAGCTAGACGGTCCGCATTTGGAAGGAAACGCTCATAACTGGATTCATGATATATGTACGCTGCCAACAATAGAAAACATGTTATTCCGATACTGAGGCCAAACATATTTAAAAGAGAAAATCCTTTGTTTTTTCTGATATTCCGCCAAGCAATTTTAAAATAGTTCTTTAACATGGTTATGAGCATTTAGACTGTTAATTAGGCTATATTCTTGTCACTTAGCTCGCTTTAGTAGAAGGCTCCGTTATTCGAAAAATAGCAAAGCCAAGTAGTTCAATTCGTTTGCCATAAATATAATGTATTGATTTTTAGGTTTTTGGTGTGTTTTTATGGCGGTTTTAAATGTTCGGAAACGGACAGTATAGTGTCCGTCCCCGAACAAATTGGTATTATTCGCTTCTTAAGGTTTTTACAGGATTTGCTAATGTTGCTTTAATCGCTTGGTAACTAACGGTTAATAAGGTGATGATTAGCGCGGTTAAGCCTGTGATAGCAAAGACCGTCCATGTAATTGATATGCGGTAGACATAGTCTTCGAGCCATGATTCCATGAGGAGATAGGCTAAAGGGGCTGCGAGTAAAAAGCCAATGCCTGTGAGCCAAATGTATTCTGTGGAAAGTAGTCGCCACAAGCCAAGTTCTGATGCACCCAATACTTTACGAATGCCGATTTCTTTTTCTCGTTGCTCCGTAAGAAAGGAAACCAGTGCGTAGAGACCGAGACATGAAATGAGTATGGCCAACCCTGTAAATAAACTGGTTAAGCTCTTGATCATTTCCATCTGTTGAAACTCTTTGGCATATTCCTGATCCGTAAATGTATAATCAAAAATGAGATCAGGATCTATGCGATTGAACGCTGTGGAAATCGCTTTTAGGTTTTGTTTGAGATCTTGATTTTCATCCAGTTGAAGCGTTATCTTATTCTTTGGTAAAAATTTTAGAAAATAAGCCGTCGGTGTAATGGATTTGAAAGGAGATTCGGAAAGCGTATTTTGAATAATACCCAAGATGTGGTAATTGATACCGGCACGTGAAAGCTGTTTGCTGTTTAGGTCGGTAACTCCCATAAATTTGGCCGCCGCTTCGTTCAGAATAACAGCAGTTGAATCTGTTTTGAAATCTTTTGAAAAATTGCGTCCTTTTATAAAATTCCACTGTACAGTATTAGCAAAGTTTTCATCTACGGTGAAGATCCCCATGATCGCACCGTCTTTGGAATCATTACCTTGCCAATTAAAACCACCACCTGTTAAGGATAGGTGGTTCACAAAGTTGGAAGAAAGGGCGGCATCAGCGACAAGGCGCTGACCGATCAACTCTTTTCGAAGTACATCAAAGTTTTTGACGATAGTTGAATTGGATGAAGTAATGTTTATCAAATTTGAACTTTTATAACCTATTGGACGATCCTTGGTGAAATGCAGTTGCTGAATCACCAGATAAGTAGATATCATTAGGAAAATAGAAATAGCAAATTGCACGATGACCATTGCCTTTCTACTTCTTGATCCGCCTTTTCGGCTGTTAATTTTACCTTTAAGTGCAAGAATAGGATTAAAAGCCGATAGAAATAACGCGGGGTACATACCTGCTAAAAGACCTATAACGCCTATTCCTATTAGGGAGTAGCCATAGAAACGAATATCGGTAAAAGGGATATGCAGTGTCGTATGTGTAATCGTTTTGACCCAAGGCAAAAGCAATGTAGCGAATAGAACAGCTAACAAAAATGCGCAGGCTACAGCGAGGATTGACTCAACAAGAAAGCCTGCAATAAGCTGCCGGCGGTTGACGCCAACAGATTTTAAAACCCCGATTTCTTTTCCTCTTTTTAAGCTTCTAGCCGTACTCAGGTTAATAAAATTGATACTGGCCAATAAAATGATGAATACGCTTATCCAAACAAACATCCATACATATTGAATCTGTCCGCCTACGTTCTTTCCATTCTTGAACGAATCATATAAATGCCATTTGGACATCGGATGTAACAGGATTTCAGGTTTTATATCCGTCAGTTTTTTGTTGATGATATTTGTTAGTTTATTTTCCAAAGCGGGAACAAAGGCATCATTGTCGATCTTGGCGAAAGTGCTGAAATAGCAGCTGGACCAGCTTTCTTCAATACCTTGGTCTTTAGCAAGATAATCGACAAACGGCAATACATAATCTAAGCCATAAAAAGTGTTGTTTTCAGGAATATCTTTATAAACACCTTGAACAGTATACTGTTCTTTACCATTCAATTGAAGTGTTTTCCCGATGATATCTACCTTATCAAACAGTCGTTTTGCTAAGGATTCTGAAATTATGATGGTCGATGGATTGCTCGGTGTGGTACTATTTCCTTGTACAGATTCGAGAGAAAATAATTCGGCAAATTTTCCCATAGCATAAAACCCTGGTGCATTAAGCTTCTTATCACCTACCTTAAGATTGTTGCTCTCCATATTCGTGATCAGTGCTGCATCTTGCATTTCATTTTTGAAATCAGACGCGATCGTTTTGACCAAGGGAATAGGGGTGGAGCGATCAGTAGATTTCTCATCATTGAAAGTTCCAGTCATCATGACCTGATAAATATGTTGATAATTGCTGTAATGCTTATCAAAAGAAAATTGTTTCAGTACCCATAATGTACTTATCAGGGCAACAGTAAACCCCAGTGCTAATCCCAAAATATTTATTGTTGTGTTTAAGGGACTGCGCTTCAAATTTCTCAGCGCTGTTTTTAGGAATAATCGAATCATTTTATGCTGTTGTTTTGGTTCTCAAATATAAACTATTCATCGTGCAAACTTTTTACAGGATTGGCGTATGCCGCTTTGATGGACTGGAAACTCACCGTAAATAATGCAATAGCAATGGTTATCCCCGCCGCATATAGAAATATGGTAAATGGGAGAGTCGTTCTGAAGGCAAAACCATCGAGCCAATTTATGCTGAAATATACAGCGATTGGTACTGCGATGACATTGGCTAAAATGACTAAGAGTAAAAATTCCCTGTTTAGTAATTGTATAATGTTAAATACAGTTGCGCCAAGAACTTTTCTGATTCCAATTTCTTTGGTTTTAACCTGTGCGGTGTAAGTACATAATCCCAAAAGTCCCAGGCAGGATATCAGGATAGCGACCAGTGCGAAAAAATTGAATAGCGCACCCTGTTTCTGTTCATTCATATATTGGTTCTGGTAACTTTCATCAAGGAAACTATAGTTCATCGGCATATCATCATAATAGCTTTTCCAGATCTGTTGCAGTGAGTTCAGCGCGGAACCAGCCCCGGAAGTCGTTGTTTTGATATAAAGCTGCCAGCAATCTTTGGGGCTATATTGGAATACCATGGGTTCAATTTTTTGTCTCACGCTTGCATAATTAAAATCTTTTACAACCCCAATAATAGTTCCCGGAACTGTTCGAATACGTAAGCGTGTGCCAATGGGATCTTTTAGCCCCATTTCCCGTACGGCCGTTTCATTGATAATGAAATGGGTTGAATCTGCTGTTGATCCCGTAAAATTACGACCTTGTGTAAGTTTTATCTTGAAAAAATTGAGCGCAGATTGATCGGAATACGTGATGTTAAACCAGAGGTTTGATTTACTGGGTTTTCCGTCCCAGTCGTTATCTCCAGTAGAACCACCGCCATAGACCATATCTCTACCGAGGCGAATAACGGCATCAATATCCTTATTTTTTAGAAGTTCACTCTTTACTGCATCAAAATGTTTGGACATTTTCGGTGCCATGGCAACGGAAATAATGTGATCTTTTTCGTAGCCTAAATTTTGATGTTTTATATAATCTAATTGACGACTGATAACAATTGTTAAAGTGATAAGGATTATAGAAACAGTGAACTGTAGGACAACCAGTATTTTTCGTGCACTGGAGTTTTTTAATGCAAACCGACCCTTCAATACCTTAATTGGATCAAACTTCGATAAAAGCAGAGCGGGATATATACTGGTGAGTAACAACGTACCCAGGAGCATGGCCAATACACTTGACCATAGCATAGGGTTGGAGAGTTGCAGAGAAATATGTTTTCCGGAGAAGTTATTAAACAAAGGGAGACAGCTGAAAACGATGGCTAATGCTAGGGTTGAAGCAATGGTAAAGAGCATAGTTGTTTCCAATATAAATTGGAAAAAAAGTTCCTTTTTACCTGCGCCGATAACTTTACGTATACCCACTTCTTTGGCGCGTGACAACGAGCGTGCAGTAGAAAGATTGATATAATTAATACTTGCAATTACAAGAATCATAATCGCCACACCTGTGAAAATTCGAACATTTCCAATACCGCCGTCACTACCATCCATTTGGTATAGATGGACCTTCGCCAGCGCTTGAGCAACGTAGGGTACAGGGGCATCCTCGGGTTTATTTCGCTCGTGTATGGATTGTAGTATTTGTGCGACTGCCGTCGGGTTAGCATCAGGTCTCAATTGTAGGTAGGTCTCAAAAGAAAAACTAGACCAATCCTCATCCATGGACGACAGAAAAGTTTTATTGTCGTAGGTAGTTTTATTTTTGATATAGGCTTGCTCATTAAATCTAGAAAGGGGCATCAGCACCTGATATTGAAAGGTGGAATTTTCAGGGTAATCGGCAATAACGCCGGAGACGACACATAGATCTTCTATTCCTAATACGACGGTTTTTCCAATTGGATTTTCATCGCCAAAATAACGGCGTGCTGTACGCTGGGTGATTACAATTGAATTGTTATCAGGGAAAGGTCGCTTTGGGTCGCCTTGCAATATGGAAAAGTCAAAAACACTAAAATAGCTGGGATCCACAAACGCAAAGTTCTTTTCATTAAACCTTTTATCTTTATACTTGATGGCGGCATCGCCGATTTTAAATATGCGTACAGCATCCTGAACTTCGGGAATCTCCTTCTTGGCAGAACTTCCAACCGGAGCAATGATGGATCCAAAGATTCGTTTTGATATCCCCGTTCCCCCTTCTATTCCAATTTTGTAAATGGAGCGCTGATGTTTATGGAATCGGTCAAAGGATAGCTCATCTTGTATCCATAGCAATAGAAATATCCCCACAACCATTCCTGCTGTTAATCCTAAAATATTAATGGCACTGTAGAATTTATTAGAAAAAATACTTCGCCATGCGGTTTTGATGAAGTTCTTTATCATTGTTATGGGGTTTTAAGTTCTTAATACATGTTATGAATACACATAAACCTATCTCTTTTACTCGCTTATTTACTCATCCCTTAGACTATTAATCGGGTTTGCTTTTGCTGCAAAGACACTTTTGGTTGATAGTACAAGACTTGCAAATGCAATCAACCCCAGTGCAGACAGTCCAAAAATCCAGGGACTTATCGTAGTTCGATAAACAAAGTCGTTCAGCCAGCTATGCATAAAATAATAAGCAATTGGAAAAGCTACTAGACAGGCTATTGCAACCAGTGATAGCAAATTCCGAAGCAGTAAAAATGTGATCTGGAAAACAGATGCCCCCAGTACTTTACGGATTCCAATTTCTTTTGTGCGTTGATTTGCCGTAAATATGGCTAATCCAAATAAACCAAGTCCGGCGATGAGCATAGAGAGCCCTACCGCCCAGGATAAGAGTTTAGACAGCTGCTTCTCCTGTGTATAGAAGTTTTGGATGACCTCATCCACAAACCGCAGGTCTAATTCATCATCAGGAAAAACCGATTTGTAGCTTGACGTTATTTTATCAATGGCATTTTTCCAGTTTTCGGGATGTGATTGATCCAAAGCAATATGGAGTACGTATCCTTCTTTGCTACCGGTATAAAGAACCGGTTTGACCCCTTGTCGAGCAGAAGCCAAATCAAAATCCTCCATTACACCAACGATGATATTTTGTCCATTTTCGAAGGTTTTGCCAATGGCATCCTGCGGATTTTTGATATGTAGTAGCTCAAGGCCCTTTCTATTAATCAGCATTTCACTGGTTGAATCCAATAGACGGATATTTCTTCCTGCTAAAAGTGGAATCTGATAAACATCTAAATAGTTTTCATCACCAGAGCGGCTATCAAAAGTCAAGGATTCCTTGTCCGGCGATTGATCGTAAGAGATTGCGGTAGTCATCCAGCCGTTCATCGCAGGAGCAATGTTCCCGAAACTGATTGCCTTAATATCTGTTAGCTTTTTGAGCTCATTTTTAAGGACTACACCTTTTGCCGAATTTTGAAAAGCTCCCGGAATATAGACATTAACAATAGCGTCCTTTTGAAATCCCATGTCTCGATGGGAGACGTAATTGATTTGCCGGACAACAACGAGCACACAAATCAAAAAAGCCTGAGCTAATACAAATTGGAAAATAGTCAGTGCTTTGCGTATCCATGCGCTTCGGGAAAGATTCGTGTTCTTTCCGAGCTGATTTTTGAGTGCTAGCACCGGAGCATATCCTGTCAGTACCCAGGCAGGGTAAAATCCGGCTAGTAAGGTTACTAAGACCAATTGTCCAAATAGAAAGAAAACAATAACGCTTTTGTCCAGACCTTCCATGCTTAGGTTTTTCGGAATAAATCCTTCAAAGACATGTAAGAACAATGGCAATAATAAGACTGCAAGTAGTGTTGCTGTCAAAGTGATCAGAAAAGTTTCGATCAAAAACTGTTTGATCAATGTAGTTTTAGAACTACCCAACGTCTTACGAATGCCCACTTCTTTGGCTCTTTCAATAGACTGAGCCGTGGATAGATTGATAAAATTTACGGCCCCCAGGGCTAAGAGGAAGACTGCAAGTAAAATAAGGTTGCGTAGTGCTTCCGGATGGGTAGCGTCATAATTAAATCTTGTATCAAAATGTACATCTGCCAATGCTTGTAATTCAAGTTTGTCGTTGATTTTCTCTCCTTCTTTGTATTTATATTTTTTAAGGAGATTAGCAATATTTCGTTCCAGTAGATGCGGATTGCTTTGTGCTTTTGTTTTGATAAGTACTTGATGTGAATCCGATATGCTATTCCAAGCTTCCCATGTATACATGTTTTTTAAATTGTTATCCTGTGGGATCGTCGACTCAGCGATGAAGCTTTCAAAATTGAAATCCGAATTATGCTGCGGATTTTCAATTACACCAGCGACCTGAAGTGGGATACTATCTGCATAGATGATGGTTTTGCCAATCACATTTGCAGGCAGTTCTTTTCCATAAAACTTTTCTAATGTTTTCTCTGTAAGGATAATATTTCCGGATGAATTCAAAGCCTTAGCACTTCCAGCCAACCATTTTGAAGGGAAAATATCAAAATATTGACTGTTCGTGAATACCATCTTCTGTTCTTTCGGGAAAGTCTGGAATTTGTCTGTTGCCAGAGAAACTTTCAGCTTTTGGACATGGCTTCGATAAATCGGGGCTACGGCCTCCAAGTTGGGTAACTCTGCTTGCATGGTGCGTACCAACGGTACGTAGACGCCGGCATTTTTGAACTCTCCGTTATTGACAACACGATAGACCTGTTGTTGATTGGGAACATGTTTATCAAAACTGTAGTCGTATTGGATCATCAGGAAAATAACCAACGTCGCGGTAATACCAATCGCAAGACTCGTGATATTGATAAACGTGATCAACTTATGTTTTTTTAAAAAACGATAGGCTGTTTTAAGTGAATTTACAATCATTGTTATTTCGTTTTTTGTTAACCCTCTGATTTGATATACTCGTGTCGCTATTCGTCCCGTAGGCTATTGACAGGATTTTGGATAGCCGCCTTGATCGATTGAAAACTAATGGTCAGTACTGCCGCAAATAGTGCAAGTCCAGCGCCTAAGATAAAAGGTGTTGCCGTAAGGTCGATGCGGTAGTAAAAATCTTCCAGCCACTTGCTACACGTCCACCAGGTCAATGGTGCGGCAATTAGGATACTGATTAAAATGAGCTGTACGAAGTTCTTTGCCAATAAATGAAAGATACTTGGAATACTTGCACCCAAAACTTTGCGTATACCGATCTCTTTGCTGCGTTGGAAAGCCGCAAGGGTAATCAGCCCAAAGAGACCCAAACAACCGATTAAAACAGCAACAATTGTACTTACGTTAATTAATTTAGCCAGATTTTGCTCTTTTTGATAAAGAGAGGCAATCGTTTCATCGTAAAATTTTACTTCAATCGGGTATCCCGGGAAAAACCGCGCATATATTTTATTGATCGCTTCGATACTACCTTTCCATTCCTTGCTGTTTCCCGATAGTTTCATGTTAAAGGTATAAGCGCCGCCACTAAAACTGCGCAAAGCCAAAGGTGTGATCTCTTTATAGAATTCTTGAGCATGAAAATCTTTAATAACGCCAACGATCGGGAAGGTACTGTCTTCTTGACCAATTGACTTCCCGATAGCATCTTGAGGCGAATTGAAACCGAATGCCTTGACAGCAGATTCATTGATAATATAGGCATTGACAGTATCGGATTGTGGTAGGTTATTTCCCGCGATTAGCTTCATGTCATATACAGCTATATAATTCGGATCTGCATTTTTAAAGAAAATATCGGATGAAATTTTTTCTTTTAGTGTAGGGTCTTGTCGATGAAACCAAGATGATGAATAATTATTTGATAAGGGCTTGCTACCGATTGACGCTGCCGAAACACCTTTTATTTTTTGGATCTCATGTAGGAGTGTTTGTTTCTTACTTTGATCCAGTTTTTCCTCATAAAATTTGTTGATGAGCTTGGAAGGTAGATCGAAGGTAACAACAGCATCTTTGTCAAACCCCATATCTTTGTTGAGGGTATAGGAAAGTTGTTGCCCGATAATGAGGGCCGAAACCGTAAAAAATTGAGCAATAAAGAATTGGAATACAATCAACGTTTTCCGAAGGTTGATTTGTGTTTTTCCGATTTGGAACTGCTTGCCGGCACGAAATAAGTTGACAGGCTGTACCTTTTTAATTAACCAAGAAGGATATGCCGAGGAAATTAAAGTCGTTACGGTCAGTAAAATTGCGATAAACAGCATTGATGTCGTCGAACTGGTAAAATCCTTAACTTTCTCCGGAATCATTTCCTGAAAATAGAAAAAGGCCAATTTCGTCAGAAAGACCGAACAAACAAGTGCAATGGCAATGGTTAAAAGCGATTCAAAAATAATTTGGCTAACCAATTTTCCCTGACTACTTCCCAATGTTTTACGGACACCGATATCTTTACTCCGTGCTGGGATTTGTGCCGTACTAAGATTGATATAGTTGATACAGGCCAAAAGCATCAGAAAAGCAGCTACGGCAATCAACCCATAAATAACGGTTTTGCTTGTTCTTTCGGCGTACCATTCTTTAATGTGGACTGCAAAATGGGAATCTTTTAGCGGCATGACCACGACCTTACGGTTGTAATCAAACTTAGGTTTTTTTTCCTGGCTGAATTCCTGCCATTTTTTTTGTCCGATTTTATTGATAGCTGCCTGGATTGGAAGGTCTTTTACACCATCTTTTAATCGGATATAAAGTTTGTCGGAACCATTGGTATTCGTCCAGACATTCAGTGGGTAGACTTCTTCTTTAAGCAATATGAATTCTGTACCATTGAACTCCGTGTTGAAGCCAAGGTCATCAACAATGCCAGTAACCGTTTTGGGTATGCTGTCGTTATAAAAGATGGTTTTGCCGATCAAGCCCTGGGCAGCCTGGTTTGGGAAATAAATGGCAGCCCTTTTTTTTGTCAGTACAATGTCGTTGGCAGTTGAAAATGCGTTCTCAGGTGAACCTGCTAACCATTTGTAGCCAACGAGCTTGAAGTAGTCGCTGGTAGTCTCCGTCACATTGCCTTCAGCCTCATCAAAGTCCTCGACAAGTTTTTGATTTTTTTGTCCCTTGTTGATTGTGACGGATTCCATTTGATAATTTCTGAATGCTGGAGCGACCAGTTCCACGCCCGGAATTTCTTTTCGGATGGCCTGATAAAACGGCTTGGCCAATCCCCCATTGTAATTATCCTTGCCATCATTTTTAAACTGAGAAATGATCCGATAGGTTCGATCAAGCTGAGGAACTCCAGCTTCAAAACTATACTCATAATTGACAATCTTAAATATGACCCAACAGGACGTAATGCCGATGGCTAGTCCAATAATATTTAATAGGGAGAATAGTTTATTCTTCCAAAGTTGTCGAATTGCCGATTTTAATAGAAGGTTGCTCATAGCTGGAGTATCGTGATGGGATTAAATTATATTGTTATTCGTCTCTTAAACTATCTACAGGATTTGCCTTGGCAGCCTTGAGTGTTTGAAAACTCACAGTTACTAATGCGATAATGATTGTAGCAAAACCAGCAAAGACAAACATCCACCATTGTGGTTCAATGTGATAAGCAAAATTGTCAAGCCATTTTTTCATCGCCATCCAAGATAGCGGTGTCGCGATGAGAAGCGCTACAGCCAATAACTTGATGAAGTCGGAAGAGAGCAGGAGGATTAAATTATAAATGGATGCACCGAGAACTTTCCGTACGCCGATTTCTTTGGTACGCTGTTGGGCTGTATATGTAACAAGTCCCAATAAACCTAAACAGGCAATAAAAAGTGCCAGTCCGGAGAAGGCTGTGAAAAGTCTTCTAAAATTAAAATCCGCTTCATATTGACGATTGAAATTGTCGTCAAGAAAGCTATATAAAAATGGACGGTTTGGTACAAGTTCATTCCACAGCTTGCCGATTCTGGCAACGGTCTCAGGCTGGTTTACATGTTGGATATTCAAGGTTAAATATCGGCTGCTGCTTGGTTCAAGTCGCAAAGCTAAAGGCTCAATCTTACGGTGCAAAGAAAGGTAGTTGAAATCTTTCACCACACCGATAACCGTTCCTTCTCTTCCCCATTGACGAAATTGTTTGCCAATAATATCTTGTGGATTTGAATAGCCCCATTGTTTTGCGGCAGATTCATTGATAACAAGTGAATGGGCCGTATCTGCTGGGAAATCTCTGGAATAGGCACGCCCTGCGGCCATTTGCAGACCAATATTAGGAATAAAGTCAACATCGACTTCATATAAGAAAGGAGCAAATTGACTCATTGTTCCATTTGCTGACATGATTTCTGTCCCTGCATTTGGAAAAAATGTTCCTGGTACCGTACGTGATGCGGTGACAGACAATACATCTTTATCTTTTGCAAGTGTAGATTTTATCGCTTCAAGGTTATTGTTTACTTTATCATCAAAATTATAATCAATGACCAGTCGTTGATCTTTTTGAAATCCAAGATCTCGGTGCTGTAATTGATCTAGTTGAGAAAAGACGACGACTGTACCTGCAATGAGCGCAATAGAAAGGCAAAATTGGAAAACGACTAATACGCGACGTAATAATATACCCCCTTTGCTGTTGCTATAACTTCCTTTAAGTACTGTAATGGGGTTGAAATTAGCTAGAATCAACGCGGGATAACTGGCAGCAAGAAGTCCTGTAAAAATGGTAGTGAATAGGAATATTGCCCAGGTCGTTCCATCTTTCAGGGACGAATAATTGAGGTGTTTGCCCGAGAATGTTTCCAAAAAGGGAAGAAAGGCCATAACGAGCAGTATAGCCAAAATACTACTGACGAATACAAGAACCAATGATTCAGACATAAACTGAAAGATCAGATTGCTTTTGCTTGCTCCTATGGTTTTTCGTACGCCTACTTCCTTTGCTCTTTCCATTGACCTTGATGTAGCCAGATTCATAAAGTTCACACAGGCAATCAGTAATATGAATCCGCCAATAATGCTGAATATGTATAAATTCTGATAGCTTCCATTGGTACCGGGTTGACGATCCGCAGACGAGTGCATGTAAGCTTGCAGAAGTGGCTCGATATGGAAATTGTATTTTGCGTTTGGGTTTTCATTTGTTGGGAGATTCCGTTTGAGAAACTCCGGTATTTTTTGGTCGAACTTTACAGGATCAAAGTCTTTTGAAGCGAGAAAGTAGGTGTAAAAATCGACATAATCCCAGCCTTCTTTATTAAAAACATCGGGTCTTGCGTTTCGGAATGTACTCATCGAGAGCAGTGCATCGAACGTAAAGTGTGAATTAGCAGGTACATCAGCCATTACAGCTGTTACAGTATATAGACCTGCGTCAGCACGGCCCGCAGCTAAGCCTCCCTCAAGCGTCTTGCCAATGGGATTTTGATCTCCGAAATATTTCTTAGCGGTACTTTCTGTTAATACGACAGAATAGGCGTTCTTTAAGGCTGTATGAGGGTCGCCGGCCAAAACCTTCCAACTGAAGACATCAAATGCAGTAGAGTCCATGAAAAATACATTTTCCTCCTGGAATCTTTTATCGCCTTGTTTGAGCAGGATAGACGTTTGTCCTGAAAATTGAACGACCTTCTCGATTTCAGGGAAATCTGCTTTGATGGCTTCACCGATTGGACCATTGCCCCAGATTTGATGCTGCTCTGTGCTGCTTATATCTTTATAGTCATGGACGATGCGGTAAATTCGATCTTTATTCACATGATATTTGTCGTAAGACAATTCATTTTGTACATAAATTGCTATCAATAGGCAACAGGCTAATCCTATTGCCAAGCCAATTATGTTTATGGTTGAATACCCTTTATTTTTAGAGATATTGCGCCAGGCTATTTTTATATAGTTCTTGATCATTGTTTTATTCTTTAGTTTTAGTGTATCAATATGTTTAATCCACTTTTACTGTATTTTTCTTTTTATTCGTCTCTTAAACTATCTACGGGATTGGATAAAGCTGCCCGAACAGCCTGGTAGCTGACGGTAATAATGGCGATCAGCAAGGCCAGGATACCACCGAAGACAAATGTTTGCATCTCTAGATCTGTTTTATAAGCAAAATTGCTTAACCATTGTTTCATTAGGTAAACTGCAATAGGGCAGGCAATCAGAATGGAAATGGAGACGAGTATCACGAAATTTTTCCCCAATAGCCGGACGACTCCAAAGGTGCTAGCTCCAAGAACTTTACGGATGCCGATTTCCTTTACACGCATTTGCGCTTCGTGAGTTGCCAACGCAAACAGACCTAAAGCAGATATAAAAATGGCGATGCCAGCGAAAATATTGAACAACAAACCTGTGCGCTGCTCGGATTTATATAGATTATCAAATTGCTGATCAATAAAGGTGTAGTTAAAAGGAGCATCTGATGGATATCGGTTATAGATCTTTTCTAAAGCTTTAATGGCCTCAGGGGCTTTTGTCGTACTCGTTTTAACATAAAGTGTGCCTGATCCCCAGCGCGTCCAGAAGACCATTGGCCCTATTTTATCTTTGATGGATTTGAAGTGAAAGTCTTTCACAACACCGATAATTTGCCCAGGGAAATCGTGGAAACTCATATTGGATCCTACGTACGGCGGTTTTAATCCCATTTGTTTCGCCAAGGTCTCGTTGATGATATAGCCGGACGAATCAACCGGCATGCCGCTAAAGTTTTTTCCTTCGAGGAATTGCATGTTCATCAAGGGAATAAAATCCTTATCGATGGTCGCTTGAGCAACAATGAGTTTGTTGTCTTTGGACTTGCCGGGCCAATCTATATCGCCCGTGGCATTTCCGAAATCCGTCATGTTGTAAACACCGGATAGAGAGACCGCCTGTATGGCATTGTTGCTTTTGAGTTCGGCACGTATCGCGTCCATATGTTTGTAGGCTTCCTCTGGAAGGCCTAGGGTTAGCACATGGTCTCTGTCATAGCCGAGGTTGATCTTCTGGATAAAAGCCAATTGGTTTCGGATCACCAATGTACATACAATAAGGGTCACGGAGAGCGTAAACTGGAAAACCACCAATATTTTACGCATGGTATTTGAGGAAATACCTTTTACTGATTTTCCTTTTAACGAATGAATGGGATTGAATGAGGAAAGCTGTATCGCAGGATATATACTGGACAGTCCCAATGTGCCTATAATTGCTGCCCCAATATACAGCCATATCGTCGTATTATGGAAAGATAGGCTGATTGATTTTTGTGCGATCTGATTATATCCGGTATGAAGAATCACTATAAGGATGAAAGCGATCAGTAGTGAACAAAGAAATACAACAACAGTTTCTGTGATAAATTGTAGGAATAAATGGAGACGGTTGGCGCCGATTATTTTACGGATACCGACATCTTTCGCCCGATCCAACGCTCTTGCAGTACTCAGATTGACATAATTTACCGCACCGATCACCAGAAGTAATATTGCAATGATCCCAAAAATCTGAACCATGCGAAGCGTCGATTTATTTCCGTCAGGAGCTATTAAATGCATGGTTTTGAGTGGATCTAAAACAAATATAGTCGAGTTTTCACCGTCGCGGGCTTTGGTATAAGTGTCTGTGACCGATTTTCCAATAAGTGCGGCAGAAGCATGAGGTTTGACTTTAATATAAGTTGAAAAACTATAGTTACCCATATCTTCATCTATAGTTTTCCATTTACCGTTACCGCCCCAGTTTGTAAACCGCTGTGCATGATAACCCAGTGGAATAACTACATCGAATTGCATCGAAGAGTTTTGTGGAATATCGTTTAGGATACCCGCTACAGTGAAGAGATCTTTTTGGTAACGGAAAGTTTTTCCAATGGCTTTTTGCGTACTAAAAAGTTTCTCGGCTGTTGAAGCCGTGATCAGTGCCTGCTTATAATTTTCCTGAAAACCTGAGAGAGAGCCCTCTTGCAATGGAAAATGAAACATCTTGAAAAAATTACCATCTACATAATAGATGTTCATATCAGTTACCGGACGTTTCAGTTTGTCATTGACCAATGTGGTACTGTAATCCTGCGAAACTCGCGTTGCGTAATCTACCTCCGGTACATTTTGTGCATAGTTTCCTATCGGCCCGGGAGATGTCCCCCATATCGAACCGTTGTGCTCGGGATCCAAATGAGAATTGACTTTGTAAATCTGTTCAAAGTCTGGATGAAATTTATCAAAGCTCTTTTCATCCTGTACCCAGAAGATAATTAATATAGAGGCAGTAAGGCTGACCGACAGACCTAATATATTGATAGCAGTATAGAATTTTCTTTTCCTTAATTCTCTAATTGCGGTTATTAAATAGTTCTTTATCATAGGGACAGGTGTTTGTTGTATTGATCACTATTGAGCTTCTTTATGATCTTATTCATCTCTTAAGCTATTTACGGGGTTTGCACGTGCCGCTTTTATGGATTGGTAGCTCATCGTAAAAAATGCAATAAGTAGGGTTGCGGCAGCTGGAATGATAAACATCCACCAGGATAGTTCTATCTTATAAGCAAAATCATCTAGCCATTTGTGCATCGCCCACCAGGCAATTGGGGTAGCGATCAAAATAGAAATGAGTATAAGTTTGATATAATCTTTTGATAATAATCCAATAATCCCCAGGACCGTGCTTCCCAACACTTTTCGAATACCAATTTCTTTTGTGCGTTGTACTGTGGTAATGGTAACCAGACCGATCAATCCCAAGCAGCTGATGAGAATCGTCGTTGATGTAAATAGATTGATGATCTTCGAGAATTTTAGATCACTGCTATAGAGTTCTTTGATTTGCTGATCATAGAAATCATATTTGAATGGGGCTTTTGGATAATATTTTTTCCATTCTTTCCCAATCTGTTTTAAAGTTTCCGGCCAGGTAGTTGAATTATTGTTGAGTTTGACACTTAGTCTGTTTAATTCCCATTTTTTAATGGAACTCAGCATGACAACAGGTTGAATGGCTGCATGGAGATTTTTTGTGTGAAAATTGTCAGTTACGCCCACAATCTGCCGCTGTTTGTCTGTATACGTAACAAAGCTCCCTACAGCATTTTCAGCAGATTTAAAACCTAATTTTTGAACGCTGGCTAAGTTTAACACGATGCCTGTGCTCGTATCGGCCAATTGCAGCGGGCGGCCAGCAAGCATTTTAAAATTATAGAGCTTAAAGTTATCTTGGTCGACAAATTTCATTTGTACATCGGCTTGTACCTGTCCCGTATCACTTTTCGCAAACAAGGCATTTCCCCAATGGTCGTTACTCATGGGCAGATGCCCCAAGGAAGCCTGCTCTACACCTGTGATGTGCTTAATCGCTTGTTTGAAAACAAAAGGATCAACATTACTGTCCTGATAACTTTTACTCGGGAAACGTAGGGTAATGATCGCATCCTTATCGAAGCCGGAGTTATTCTGTAGTGCATGTTTCAACTGCAGACCAATGATGCAAGTTGAAATAACAAATAGCTGAGCAATCAAAAATTGAAAAACAATGAGCATTTTTCGAAAAGAAAGATTGCCAAATTTAAGACTTTGCGCATTCGAGATTTTAATGACTTCAACAATCTTGACTTTGTTTGTCAATAAGATCGGATAACCAGCGGAAATTAAGGTAATCGTAATTGTAAGTGTTGCTAAAAATAGCGATACGCCCCAGGGATCTGGATACAACTTGAGCTGATCGGGAATATATGCTGCTAAAACTGTTTGAATGAGAATAAGTAAGGGCCAAGATAAAAGCACCGAAAAAGCCGTAATGCAAAATGTTTCTAGCAGAAAGGATTTTGTAATTCTTTTCTGGCTTTCTCCCAATGTCTTTCTGATACCAATTTCCTTCGCGCGTTGTGGGATTTGGGCGGTAGCGAGATTGATGTAATTGACACAGGCGAGTAAGAGCAAAAATATACCTATGCCGATAAGACCATACATTATTTTCTGATCAACGTTATTTTGCGCGTAAGAAGTAAAATGTAAGTCTTTTAAAGGAACTGTATTTACATGCATTTTAAATCCAAACTTGTCAAATTCGGCATGTGTCATCTCATACGCCTTTTTGTCGGCTGTCTTTATGAGGTTAGGAATGGAAGCCGATGATTTTACCTTAATAAAGAGCTGCCAATTTGAATTTGAATTGTTCCAGTTTGTACTATTCCATTCCTGTTCTGGAATCCGTATAAATTCTTTACCCAAAAAGCTGCTTGGATGCGCTAGATCTTTTACAATACCGGTGACATTATACAATGTACTATCATAGGATAAGGTCTTTCCTATGATTTGGTCTATTGACGTGTTTGGGAAATACAATTTAGCCCGCGATTCTGTCAGGATGACTTCATGGCTATTTTTTAGTATATTCCTTTGGTCGCCAGCTAACCAAACATAAGGTGTCATTTTGAAATAGTCTCCCGTGGTACTGATGATTTCGGGCTGATCTTCAAACTCTATTTTCTGCGCTCCGCGATTATTACTGACACGCTCGAAGTATTGTTTAAAGATGGGTACTGTCAGTTCAACATTGACAAAGTTTTCCTTGATATATGCCGGTAATGGTGCGGGAACACCATCGAAATGATCTAATTTATCCTTTTCTTCATAGGAGGTATGGACCTTGTAAATCTGCTCACTTTCCGGATGATGCTGGTCAAAACTAAATTCATAATTGACGATGCGGAAAATTAGCCAACAGGCACTTATTCCGATGGCAAGCCCAAATACATTTAAAAATGTGAAAAGACGGTTGCGCCATAGTTGTCTGAAAATTAATTTAATCGTGCTCATCATCTATAGGTTATTAGGAGTAATATCTTGGTTATATATGAGTTGTCTTATACCGAAGTTGTTTCCATAATCACTTGTCCGTCTAGCATGCGGATTACACGGTCAGAGAATTTTGCATCGTGCTCACTGTGTGTTACCATGACGATGGTTGTGCCGGCCTCGTTCAATTCAGTCAGGAGTTGCATAACTTCGTTACCATTATTGGAATCGAGGTTACCTGTAGGCTCATCGGCAAGGATCAGTTTTGGATTATTCACGACGGCGCGAGCGACAGCTACACGTTGCTGTTGACCTCCGGACAGCTGTTGTGGAAAGTGATTGCGACGGTGCATGATCTGCACTTTTTCCAAAACCTCTTCTACACGTTTTTTGCGTTCTGCTGCTGGAACATTGGTATAAACCAGTGGAAGTTCCACGTTTTCAAATACTGTCAGTTCATCGATCAAATTGAAGCTCTGGAATACAAAACCAATGTTATGTTTGCGAAGATCTGAGCGACCGCGTTCTTTGAATTTGGCAACTTCAATCTCGTTGAACAGATAGCTTCCTTCATCCAAATCATCCAATAGACCAATGATATTGAGTAAAGTCGATTTCCCACAGCCCGAAGGCCCCATTACAGCAACAAACTCTCCCTCTTTGACATGGATATTGAGGTTGTTTAATGCGACGGTTTCAACTTCTTCTGTGCGGTAATACTTTTGAAGATTTGTGATTTTGATCATATTTTTTGTGCTCATGGTTTTTATGTTTTGTATCCTTGGCGAAATTGCTTTGGACAGTTACTATTTCTGTTATTAAATTCTTTTTTATTGTTTATTGATCTCTTAAAGTCTTTGTCGGATTGGCTATCGCTGCTTTAAATGCCTGTGAACTGATTGTCAATAGGGCAATGATAATAGCTGTCAGACCACTGATGACAAAAATGGTCCAGGAAATATCGATATGATGTGCATAATTAGTTAGCCATTTGCTCATGATCATCCACGCAATAGGAAAGGCAATGATACATGAGATCGCTACAAGAATGACAAATTCACGGTTGAGCATTTGGATAAGTCCCGAAACAGAGGCGCCCAAGACTTTACGGATGCTGATCTCTTTTGCGCGTTGCTCAGTTGCAAAGGCGGCTAAACCAAATAGACCTAAGCAGGAGATAATGATGGACATGAGTGCAAATACACTGGATAGTTGCTGTACGAAAAGCTCGGCTTTAAATTTATTGTTGAAGCTATCATCCAAAAATTTGTAGTCAAAAGGGAAGCCTGGGTTATTTTTGACGATGACCTTCTCGATTTGTTGAATGGCATCTGGTAAATCTACTCCAGCCTTTGTCTTGATGGTCATGATCCCATTATCTCTATTCATTGGTAGAAACAGCATCGGCTCAGGATCGGCATACACATTGTTATAAACGAAGTTCTTGACGACACCGGCGATGGTGAATTTTTCCTCACCGTAACTGATGATGCTACCGGCCACAAGGCCATCTTTTTTGATCAGTTTTGCAAATGCTTCGTTGATGACAACCGAGGTGCTATCACCTGCAAAATTTTGATGGAAGTTTCTACCGTCAAAAAGTTTTAAATCCAAAGCTGGAATAAGACCCTCATCAGAACGTAACATACCAATCAAAATACTGGCATTTGGGTCTTTTCCATCCCAGCTAAAACCGGACGTATTGGAGTTGATATTGAGGATACTCATGTCACTGACACCGACTTCTTGAACAACTCCTGTTGCCAATAATTGATTTTTAATGAGCGGCAGATGTTTGGCCATATCGCCTTGTAGCGCTGTAGTCAACACCTGACTCTTATCAAATCCGAGATCCCTGTTCTTGTTGTGCTGAATCTGTTGGTAGATAATAATGGTACAAATAATTAATACAACTGAGGCTGTATATTGCAGGATGACCAACCCTTTACGGACAAGACTTCCACTACCGGCCTTCTGTTTCGCCCCTTTGATCGTTGAAAGCGGCTTGAATGCAGAAAGGAAAAATGCGGGATAGCTACCTGCAAATAATCCACATGCTAATGTTATTGTCGTTAAAAATAGCAGGTGTGAGGGAGCCAAAAGATTAACCTGAAGATCCTGGCCTATCATGGTGTTGAACGGCCTGATGAAGATATAGATTAGTAATATGGCAACAAGAGAGGAAATAATTGCCAACACAAGGGATTCTCCCAAGAATTGCATAATGAGCGATTTGCGACTTGCACCAACCACTTTGCGCATCCCAACTTCTTTTGCTCTTTTTTCAGATCTTGCAGTTGCAAGATTCATGAAATTGATACAGGCGATCAGTAAGACAACCCATGCAATCAAGGTAAATAGACGAATATTTTTAATGCCACCTTCTTTTTCAATACCACTGTTATCAAACTGATTGTAGGTAATCCAACGTTCCATTGGATAGAGAAAATTCTGTGAGAAAGTGACTTCACCATTGGTCTTGTGTTTGACGAAATCCATCATCTGCTTGTTAATCTGATCGACGTTGGCATTATCTTCGACCTGAACTAGCGTTTGAACACTATTGTTCCCCCAATTTTTTAGAAAATCCTGACCAGCTTCAAATTTTTTGAAAGGGATGAGCCATTGAAAATCATATGTGCTATTTTTCGGAAGATCCTTAATAACGGCAGTGACGATGAAAGGTTCACTATTGTTTGTTTTGACAGTTTTTCCCAATGCAGGACGGTTGCCAAATAATTTCTTCGCTGCAGTTTCTGATAATACAATGTTATTGACTTGATCAAAAGCAGTCTTTCGATCACCTTCAAGAAATGCTAGGGATAGCACATCGGCGATGCTTCCATCGGCATATACACCATTTTGAAATATATTATTGTCTCCGACGGAAAACAGCATTGGCGAATTCCAGCTAATGCGAACGGCATGCTTGATGCCAGGAATTTCTTTTTCTACGCTCTGGGCAAATGGTCCAGGTGTTGATTCGAAAACATAGGTGGCACCATCGTATGTCTGTTTTGATTTGACAATGTAGATATCCTTTTTGTTGGCGAAATTATCGTTGAAGCTCAACTGATTTTCAACCCATAAAAAAATCAACGATGCCGCAGCAATCCCGACCGCCAGTCCAAAAATATTTAGAAAGCTGTACCCTTTGGTTTTCCAAAGGTTACGAAGTGCGGTTTTAATAAAGTTTTTAATCATCGTATATCTTGTATTATTTATTTTATTACTCTATTCGTCTCTTAAAATTTTTGTAGGGTTGACCATTGCCGCTTTGAGCGAAACTGAACCGGCTGTAAGAACAACCAATAAAATAGTTGTTATCGCCGCTAATAAGAAAACCCAAGGATCTATTGATGTGCGGTAAACATAATTGTCAAGCCACTTGGAAATAATCAGCCAGGAAATTGGAAAAGCAATAAGGAATGATACGATCACTGGGATCATATAATCTCTACCGATCATCATAACAATATCCCGTTTCGATGCACCTAGGGTTTTACGGATTCCAATTTCTTTCAGTTTAGATTCTGTGCTGAACAATACGAGCCCAGATAATCCGATACATGAAAGTAAAATGGTTATAGCGGCAAATAACTGAACAAGTTTTCCATGGATAATATCCTTTTTATACATTTTATCAAAAGATTCATCCATAAAGGAATAATTGAAGGTTGATTGGGGGTTGTATTTGTTCCATAGCTTTTGGACGGCAGCAAGTGCCTGTTCTTCATGTCCTGGGCTGGTCTTGATATACATTCCGCCAAGTGCATAGCCCATACCGGAAAAAAAGATGCAGGGTTTTATAGCTGTTTTTAGGTCATTAAAATTAAAATCCTTCATGACGCCCACAATAGTCAGTGTTTTTCCCTGAAAAGTAATGGTTTTACCAATGGGATTTTTTAAGCCCATTTGTTTAATTGCAGTTTCATTCAGTAGTGCATGACTGCTATCGGAAGGATTTTTTGTAAAACCAGCTCCTTCGGCTAATTTGATATCTAAAACAGAAGTGAAGTTTGGATCAATAGCAACGCGTCTAATGAAAAAATTAGACTGCAGTTGGTCTTTTCCATCCCAATTAATGTCGGCGGTTTCAGATCCGATGTTACTGATGTCGTTGCTGGCGGCGGTAACTCCTAAAATACCCTGTTGATGCTGTAGTTCGTTTCGGATTGCTTCATAATGGGGCAAAAAGTTTTTCTGTTCAAATAGAAAGACATTTTCTTTATTGTATCCTAAATCCTTGTGACGCATATAATGCAGTTGTTTCTCAAAAATAAAAGTGGTGATAATGAGTATAACTGTGCAGCAGAATTGTAGGACAACAAGTCCTTTTCGTAGATTATTTTTGTTGCCAAATAGTGTGCTGTTATTTTTTAGCTGGCTCAACACCTTGTTGCTTGAGAAAAGTACAGCAGGGTAGATTCCTGCAATTAGTACAGTTGTTATAAAGGTGAGTAGAAAGATAAACCACAGTTCGGAAGAAAGAAGGCTGAATTGAATGTTTTTTTCAGCGAGCACATTAAAAAATGGGATCGCTAGATAAGCGAGTAGGGTAGCAATACCTAATGAAATCAAAAACAGCACCGCAGACTCGGTCAGATATTGAAGAAAAAGATGACTTCTCTTAGCGCCAATAATTTTACGAATACTGATTTCCTTTATTCTTTTTGTAACTCGGGCCGTAACCAAATTGACATAATTGATACAGGCAACTAGTAAGATAACAAAGGCAATGACTGCAAATATATAAACGGACTGCATACCGCTGTCACCACCTTTAGGAGTATATAGATTTGTTTGTGTTATTTTCTGTAGGAAGAATGCAAATTTAGTATACAGCGTATTTCCTTGAAAATTGTCTTTTTGGATGGCGGTGAGCTGCTGTGCCACCTGATCCGGATTGGCACCTGGCTTTAGCAAAAAATAAATGTAATATTGAAAATTGCCCCATTTTTCATCCAGAGGCTCTTTGGATAGACTGGCCAGTAGTTCAAATGGTAATAGATAATCAGCCTTAATGGAACTATTGCTAGGGAAGTCTTTGATGACTGCTGTAATTAGAAAAGGCTGTTTACCAGTTTTCAGAATAGGGTCAACTTCTAAATAGAGCGTTTGTCCTAATGGATTTTCATTTTTAAAATATTTATTGGCAATCTTTTCTGTAATAACGATTGACTGTTTTCCTTGGAATAACTTTTCGGGAGTCAACGATTCTGTACTAGCATCGAATACGTTGTTAAAGGTACTGTCAACATACACCCCATGTTCGCTGGCCATCAGTTTATCTTTATTGAACTGTATGTCCTGCCCAGCACTTATGCGACACGCCTCTTGTATTGCGGGAATTTTTAATTTTCCATATAGCGCAATTGGCGGTGGTGCAGCATGAACGAATTGGTCATTTTCCTTATCGAAGTTTGTCGACAGTTCATATACTCGATTCGCATTATTGAAGACCTTATTAAAGGACAATTCATCCGTGATCCAAAGTGCAATGACAATAACCACTGTTAGACTAATACTTAGTCCGGCAATATTCAGAAGTGTAAACTTCTTGTTTGTAAGCAAGGAACGAATTCCAGTTTTGATCGCGTTCTTTATCATTGTTCTTTGAATAGGATCATAGCGGTTATCAAAAAGATTTGATGCACTTAATCAAGTCTCTTCGATAACCGCTATATGATGTTACTTTTTAATATTCAACTCTTGAACCTTATCGTAGGTCTCATAGCTCGATACGATAACTTTATCCCCCGGTTGTAGACCTTTGATAACCTCATAATATTCCGGATTCTGTCGCCCTAATTGGATATCGACACGATATGCTGTGCTTCCATTTTTATCCAATTTGAAGATCCAGTTACCACCGGTCTGTTGATAGAATCCTCCTTTTGCCAGTAATAATGCTTTTGTCTCGTCACTTAACGCTAAACGTATCTGTAAAGTTTGTCCACGACGAATCCCTTTTGGAACATCATTGATAAATTCCATGTCAACCTGGAATCGACCATTGGTGACCTGTGTATAGACTTTCTTGATACGGAGTTTGTAGGTTTTTTCACCGATAGAAAATTCACCTTGTAGATCTGGGAAAATACGGTTGATATAATGTTCGTCAATATCAGCACGCACTTTGAATCCTGTCAAGACGTCGATTTGTCCCAACCGTTCCCCGGCGTTTTTGTTTTGTCCGATTTCTGCATCGAAGGCTGTCAATTGTCCGTCAACAGGTGCTCTAACGATCAGATCACCAATTTTTCTTTTCATCAGTTCCAATGCGCTCTGTGTACGTTGATAAGTTTGCTTATCCTGATTAGTTTTTTGCGCATTAGAGATTTCGTCCTGTTTTAGGATCTGCTTGGTCAAGTTGACCCGTTCTTTTTGATAGTTATAATCGTTCTTTGATTTTTCGAACTCTTGTGTACCAATGGCTTTTTCAGCGAGTAATTTTCTATTTAAGGTATAGATACGTTCAGCTTCTCGGTAGGCTTGTTCTACATCAGCCATTTGGTTGCGGTTGTTAATCGATGCTTGTTGTGCATTGGTCTGCGCTATTTGGGACTGTGTCAATAGATTCAGCACTTGCGTTTCTTGTTGTACCAAGGTAAGCTCCTGATCGGTATTGGAAAGACGCATGATTGCATCCCCTTTTTTTAAGATAGTGCCATCTTCTACAAACTTTTCTTCTACGCGTCCACCAACAGAAGCATCGAGGTATATGCTGCTAATAGGAAGCACAGTGCCATTTATAGGGATAAATTCCTGAAAGTTTCCATTTTTTATTTCGACGATAGAGATGCGGTCAGCTTCAACATTCAGTTTGCTTTTGCCGGAGGTAAAATAGAAACTGGCGCTGATCAATCCAACTAAGCCAGCAACCCCCACAATAGTCATGATACGTTTGCTATTCCACTTCTTCTTTTCTAAAGGTCTGTCCATAATTTAATATCAATTTTGTATATAACTATGAAAGCTGTGCCAAGAATGTAATTTATTGATTGATAGATTCTTATTTTGTTTAGTTTGAAGCTTGGTGTTCGATAGCGGACACTTCTTGTACGAAGGCGTACAACTGGAAGTTTTTTGCTGTTTAGGGCGTCAACTGAAGCGCTTTTAGCAAATATAATCTGGCTGCCGTGAAGCACATTAGTTCCGGTGGGGCAAAGGCTACTCTGTTGGGGCAAATTAGGTAAGAGGTAGGTAGCTATATTGACCGATCGGTCCAAAAGGTTGGTAAAAGTGGTCTGTTAAAATTTAGGATTTAACTATATTACTTTCGTTGTTTACTCGGTGCTTGTTCGGAGCTTGTTCGGTTCTTCTTCGGTTGTAACCGAAAAAAATCCGAACAAGCTCCGACTTATATCCATTGAATAGAAGAATAAATGTCGAATTTGATTTGAATTATTCTTCTATTTATACAGTTTGTCTTTGCTATTGTCCAACTACGCACACCGACTGTTCATTAATGAACATTTTTGAAAATATGTTTTTTGTATCTATTTGATAGTTAGTGTTTTTGTTGTTTGGCATGGCGATGGTCAGCAACAAAATAAAAAATGGATATGAAGAGAGTCTATATATATAGTACATTATGCTTTTTATTGAGTTATGCCAAGGCAGGGGCGCAACAGACGGAGCAGCGACTAACGGAAAGAGTAACGGGGACAGCAACAATTGCAGCGGTAGACGATAAACAAATTGCCAAGCGGAGCTTAGCTGAGTGTATTCAGTTGGCAATAAAGGCCAATCCAGCCTTATTGCAGAATGAACTCGATGTGAGGCGTGCGGAAGTGAATTTAGCACAGGCTAAAGCGAATAGACTTCCCGATGTTGACGCAAGCTTACAGCATAGCCTAACATCAGGAAGATCTCAGGATAATTCGACCCTTCAATATATTTCATCCAACAACTCAACAGGGAATTTTTCTTTGGGCGCAAGCCTTCCAATATTTAGAGGGTTCCGTTTATTTCACGATATCCGGATGCGTGCTGATGCAAAGACTGCCGGTAAATTGACTTTTGATACACAGATTAATGCTTTAAAACTGGACGTTATTACCGCTTATATCCAAAGTTTGACTGCTCAGGACATATTGCGGCAATCAGAAATGCAGACTGAGGTTACCCGAGAACAGGTCAGACGTGCGGAGAGCATGCATAAGGAAGGCGCAATTAATCCTGGGGATTACTTTGATTTGAAAGGACAACTGGCAAATGATGTTAACACGATTGAAAATAATCGTCAGTTACTATACAGTAGCCGGGTGAAACTTGCTGCCTTATTAAATATGGATGAAAATCAATTGGGCGAATTGGATAACCTCGGAATAAAAGAGAGCGGGCAGCGACTGGATGCGAAACAGCTCTATGAAATGGCTGTTGATCAATTGCCGGATATACAGGCGCTGGATTATCGGATCAAAGTGGCGGAGCGGGATATTAAGATTGCGAAATCATACTATTATCCGTCCTTAAGCCTGAACGCTGGTTTAGGATCAAATTATTCTAAATTGGGGATTCAAGGAACGTATTGGTCACAAATGCGTAATAACGTAGGAAAGTATATTTCTCTCAATCTTTCTGTTCCGATTTTTAATCATTTGCAGGTTTATAACAACGTCCGCTTGGCAAAACTAGATTTGCAGACGGCTAGATTTCAAAAAGAGATCCAACAAAATGTTTTACGGTCGGCGACGTCCAATGCGGTTTTTAACTTGCAGAACGCAAGCAATATGATTACACAATTGCGTAGTCAGAATGAAAATTATGCGGAATCTTTTCGTATTGCCAAAGTAGTATTCGAATTGGGAAATAGTAATTCAGTGATATTTTTGACCGCAAAAACGAAATTCGACAACAGCCAGATTCAATTGGTCGTCAAGCAGTATGAATGGCTGCTGCAAAAATATATCAATGATTATTACGCAGGCTCGTTGAATTTATAGTTATCTTAGTATCTTCAATGAAGTCAGGAAGTATGAAAAAAGCATCTATTTTAGTCGTTGATGATGACCAGGATTTATTAACTGCGGCAAGAATCTTGCTTAAACCTAAAGTTAGTCATATTCAAGTTGAACCCAATCCGGAGAACCTAATAGCACATCTGGAGAAGACACCTTACGATCTGGTGCTTTTAGATATGAATTTTAAAAGTACGATTAATACCGGTAATGAAGGATTATATTGGTTGTCTCGGATCAAAGAAAAGTTTCCACAGGTACACGTCATTATGATTACGGCTTATGGAGCTGTTGATCTCGCTGTAAAATCGCTGAAACAGGGAGCATCAGATTTTGTCGTGAAACCTTGGGAAAATGAGCAATTATTGGCAACGATCGAAAGCGCTCTTGCTGAATCAAAAAATAAAGAAAAGAAAAGTAAAAGTTCCTTGCTCAGTAGTGCGAATAGTCCTGATTTGATTGGTAATTCCATTGTTATGGACGAACTGCAATATAAATTGGAGAAAATTGCACCTACAGATGCCAATATATTAATATTAGGTGAAAATGGGACCGGGAAAGACCTGATTGCTCAAGCCATTCAGCGAAGATCCTTACGTTCAGACCGGACCTATGTTAAGGTTGATGTCGGGGCGCTGACAGAAACATTATTTGAAAGCGAGCTTTTCGGTTATAAGAAGGGCGCATTTACAGATGCCCGTGAAGACCGCCAAGGTCGATTCGAAGCAGCAAACGGGGGGACATTGTTCCTCGATGAAATTGGCAATATCTCTTTGCAGCAACAGGCTAAATTGTTAACCGTACTGCAGAATAGACAAGTGACACCGTTGGGTTCCTATCAACCAATCTCGGTGGATATACGCTTAATCTCAGCAACTAATGTTCCGTTGAAACAGCTCGCAGATGAAAGTCGTTTTCGAAAAGACTTAATTTATCGGATCAATACCGTGGAAATTCAGGTGCCGCCTTTGCGTGAGCGAGGAGAGGATATCAAGCTATTGGCTGATCATTTTCTCGATATCTATTCGAAGAAATACAATAAGCGGATTGAAGGCTTTGAACCGGATGCGGTTAAAAAAATGTGTGCATATCATTTCCCGGGCAACGTCCGAGAACTCCAATACAGCATCGAACGTGCCGTAATTATGGCTGATCAGCTCAGTATTGCCGGAAATGATCTCTTTTTCTCGCCAATAGAACAGCAAATGGATAACAGCGTTGTCGAATCCAGTCCCAGCAGTCAAAATCTGGAAGAATTGGAACGTAAAGCAATCAAATCGGCGATTGAGCGGTATAACGGAAATATCAGTAAAGCAGCAAAAGAATTAGGGCTTACCAGGGCGGCGCTTTATAGACGTTTGGAGAAATATGATATTTAGTCGATGAGGCACGGAAAAATCTTAAATGCAATCAAGGTTATATTACTGCTGGTAGCGGCACTTGCGAGCGCTTATTTGCTACTAAAAAGGGAATATGTACAGGCGGCTTTGATCTTTTGTATGATGCTATACCTAGGTTTTAACCTATATGCACAGTATAATTTTTTGGCCAGGCAACTGATTGAATTTTCCGAAGCGGTCAAATACCGCGACTTTACCAGACGTTTCTTGGTGAAAAATACAAAGTCAGTAGAGGGGCAGCTTTTTCTGGCCTTTAATCAGATCAACGAAACATATAAGGAGATCAGCATTAAGCAGGAGATTCAGCACCAATACCTGGATCGTGTGATCAATATGCTGAATTCGGCGATTATCTTTTATGAGATGGATAGTGGTAAGGTCATGTGGGTGAATGAGGCTTTCAAACAGCTGTTTCATTTGCCACACCTTGGAAACATCACGGGACTGAAGAAAAAAAACAATGATCTTTACGAAAAAACCATGTTACTTGAAAACGGACAGCAACAGATGGAGTCCATTCAATCAAGTAAAGGAAAAATAAAATTATTGATTCAGAGCTCAAGCTTTGAGACACAGGACGCCTTGTTTCGCATTGTTGTGTACCAAAATATCAACGAAGCAATTGATGAGACTGAGACGAAGGCATGGCACAAGTTATTACGTGTACTAACGCATGAAATCATGAATTCCATTGCCCCGATCAGCTCACTTGCTGAAACCTTAAACGGTCGTTTGGACCATTTTAAAGGAGCTGAAGATATTGATGATCTAAAAACAGGTATTTCCACCATCAAACGTCGTAGTGAAGGACTTTTACATTTTGCGAAGAGTTATCGTATGATCAATAAGGTCGATCAGCCTCAGCTAGCGCCGATCCAAATTTCGCAGTTATTTGAACATATTTATCAGCTGCTTGAACCAACCTTGATCCAGAAAAATATTGATGTCGATATTATTCTGAAAAATACACGGCTAATCTTATCTGCCGATGTCAATTTGATCGAGCAGGTTATTATTAACTTAATGTTGAATGCAATAGATGCGGTTAAAAATAGGGAAGAAGCCTATATTAGTTTATCTGCTCTTGAAGTAGACGGAAAGGTGCAGATTCGGATTGAAGATAACGGAGCAGGAATTCCTGCCGATCTTCAGGAACAGATCTTTACGCCATTTTTTACAACAAAGAAAACGGGTACAGGGGTCGGCCTGACCCTAAGCAAACAGATCATGCTTTTGCACAAAGGAACTATTTTCCTCAATAGTACGGAAGGAGAAGGGAGTGTTTTTGTTCTCCAGTTTTAAGGGGTCATTCCTGCAAACTAAAACCCGATGTTCCATGTGAAAAATCATAAAATTTAGCGATGTTTGCAGCGAAATGAACTACATGCTTAAGTATTGGCGGCATTATTTTGTATCCCATAGTCGCCATGGGACCCATTCTCCTTTTGTTTATAAATTGGTAGACGAAGTGATCTATCAAAAGACATCCAAAGAAAGTATTTCAGAACTACCGCAAACTATTCAAAACGAGAGCAAGGTAGAACAGAAAAAGTATGCATTAATCGATCGATTATTAAGGACATTTGCTTACGACAATTTTAGCTATTGGGCCGATCGTCCGCTTGAAAGTTATAATAAACTTTTACAGGACCAATGCGGAAGCTATGCGTATCGACATATTTATTATATTGATTTGGATGATCTCGACCTGAATTTTTTGGAAAATGTTGGCGATCGAGATTTATTAATTATAAACGAGCCCCATTTATCAGCGAAAAGGGAAGCCTATTGGAATAAGCTGAAGGAGGATGATCATAGTGTAGTTACGATAGATCTATACCGAATTGGGTTGGTTTACTTTAGAAAAGAACAGCGAAAAGAGAATTTTCTGATTCGATTTTAGGCTGCTGTTCCGACCTCTTTTTGACTGTCGATGGTCAGTCATCTACCGCGTTCCGTTGGGCATCAAGTATTTTATCTGAAGTTGAGGGAATTGGAGAGGAGGGGAAAAAGGAAAAGGTGGATGCCATTAGGCAAGAATAAACAAGAGCATCCATAAATATATGGATGCTCTTGTTTATTAAAAAGCTTCACTTAGGGACAGATAGAAACCCGACTGTCTTTTTTCTCCGGGTCTTTGTTCACCAAAAGAATAATCAAAGCGTATGCTGCTCTTGTGTTCGAGACTAAAGAAGTAGCGTAAACCACCACCATAACTTGCGACATATCGGCTGCTATTTTCCTTGGAAAAGGTCGACCCGAGCCCTGAAAAACCAACAATACCAAAGCGTGGATGAAAGCGATAACGTAGTTCAGCCTGCGAGGCAAGGTAATTCTTGTCACGATATCGCCCGAGGTAATAACCGCGCATCATCATGTCTCCACCGAGTTCACGGTAGTTGTAAAATGGGACTGTTTTTCCAAATGTGGAACGAAAGATTCCTTGCAGGGCCAGCGTGACTTGGTTGTGCAGAGGAATAAAGCCACGGAGATCCAGATCGAGGTTTGCCCCCGTAAAATCAGTACTTGTCCATAACTTTGGAGCATAGGCCAGCCGCAATTTAGCATAATACCCCTTTGTTGTATAAGAAACGTTGTCCCTATTGTCAAACAATTGCGAAAGACCTACGAGTAGCTGTTGTCCGCCATGCTTTCCAATAAGATCGGAATGATTAAAAATGCGATCTGCACTATCGCTACGAATCGTGAAGTTATCGTATTGAATGTTGATACCCGAATACAGGTTGTTGCTGATTTTTTTCTCGGCTTCGAGTTTGACGCGAAATAATTTTTGATCAATGCGTTCTTCATCGGCTTTCCAAGTGTCCATACCGACACCATAATAGTTAAAGGGCCAATTACGGTAGCGTATTTCACTAATCAGATGGTAGTCGTTGTTTTTAGTCCAAAGATCGGTCTGCAGTTTGAAGTTGGACTGACTATTGGATGTAAAGGTTCCCATGACCATGACAGTGGAGGTGCGGATTTTGGGATCAGATTTGTCCAGATAAAAATTATAAGCGCTTGCCAGGCCATATTCGACGCCTGTTTCCTGCGCATAACCAACGGCCGGTAAAACCATAAAACTACCGGAACGTGTAGAATCTCTTTCAGAGGAAAGAAATTTTTTACTCAATTTTTGAATAATATTTTGAGCTTTCAATTCGGCCGATCCCATTAAAAGTACCGTAAATAGTACGGAGTATCGGGTAAGTTTTGAAAGTGATTGCGGTAAAATTTGCATGCCCAAAGATAGTATATTAGCCAAATAACCAAAACAGGTAAATATGCAATGAAAAATTATTGTGCTGCATATCAGTATAATTGCCAAAAACTGTCTTTTTTTTTGACAAATATTTTTGTAAAGTGAGTTTTGTGTCTATCTTTGCATCAGCAAACAAGGGAACAACGGTTCAAAACAACGAAAGTTTGCTTAGTTCTTTAAATGAAAAAAAATAAAAAATAAACTTGCAGAAATCAAAAGTAAATTCGATATTTGCACTCGCTGAAAAGGTAGAAATGCTTAGTCAGACGTTGATAGAATGTAAGTTTAAATAAAGATATTAGAAGCCTCTTTAGCTCAGCTGGTAGAGCAACTGACTTGTAATCAGTAGGTCATTGGTTCGATTCCGATAAGAGGCTCTAAATGTAACGAAAGTTACAGGTCTGGAGGGGTTCCAGAGCGGTCAAATGGGACGGACTGTAAATCCGTTGCTTCGGCTTCGAAGGTTCGAATCCTTCTCCCTCCACACTTTATTTTAATTAGAGTATTAGGTTTATTCTAGTTTCTAATTATTAAGCGGAAGTAGCTCAGTTGGTAGAGCGATAGCCTTCCAAGCTATAGGTCGCGAGTTCGAACCTCGTCTTCCGCTCAAATTTTTCAAGTATTAAATTTAGTCTCTATCTTCTTTGATAATAATGTATCTAAAGGTGGGGGCATTAATACGTAAATAAGGTTTTTTAGTAAGCCGAAGTAGCTCAGGGGTAGAGCACTTCCTTGGTAAGGAAGAGGTCGTGGGTTCAAATCCCATCTTTGGCTCGTACTTGTGTAAAAGTTAAGCAAGAGTATATAACAAATAGAAATAATTTATAATTACTAATTCGCATAAACATGGCAAAAGAGAAATTTGACCGTAGTAAACCACACTTAAACATTGGTACTATCGGTCACGTTGACCACGGTAAAACTACAACTACAGCTGCTATCACTAAAGTATTGGCTGATAAAGGTTTGTCAGAAGCTCGTTCATTTGATTCAATTGACTCTGCTCCTGAAGAAAAAGAGCGTGGTATCACAATCAATACTGCACACGTAGAATATTCTACAGCTAACCGTCACTATGCACACGTTGACTGTCCAGGTCACGCTGACTACGTTAAGAACATGGTAACTGGTGCTGCTCAAATGGACGGTGCTATCATCGTAGTTGCTGCGACTGATGGTCCTATGCCTCAAACTCGTGAGCACATCTTGTTGGCTCGCCAAGTAGGTGTTCCTGCGTTAGTAGTATTCATGAACAAAACTGACTTAGTTGACGACGCTGAGTTGTTAGACTTAGTTGAAATGGAAGTTCGTGAGTTATTATCATTCTACGAATTCCCAGGTGATGATATCCCTGTAATCAAAGGTTCTGCTTTAGGTGCATTGAACGGTGAGCCTGAGTGGGTTGAGAAAATCATGGAATTAATGGATGCTGTAGATAACTACATTCCAATTCCTCCACGTTTGACTGAATTACCTTTCTTGATGCCAGTAGAAGATGTATTCTCGATCACAGGTCGTGGTACAGTTGCTACAGGTCGTATCGAAAGAGGTGTAATCAACTCTGGTGATCCAGTTGAGATCTTAGGTATGGGTGCTGAGAACTTGAAATCTACAGTAACAGGTGTTGAGATGTTCCGTAAAATCTTAGATTACGGTGAGGCTGGTGATAACGTAGGTTTATTGTTACGTGGTATTGAGAAAACTGATATCAAACGTGGTATGGTTATCTGTAAACCAGGTTCAGTAACTCCTCACGATCATTTCAAAGCTGAGGTTTACGTATTGTCAAAAGCTGAAGGTGGTCGTCACACTCCATTCTTCAACAAATACCGTCCTCAATTCTATTTCCGTACAACTGACGTAACTGGAGAAATCTCTTTACCAGAAGGTACTGAAATGGTTATGCCAGGTGATAACGTTACAATCAGCGTGAAATTAATTTCTGCTATTGCAATGGAAAAAGGTCTACGTTTCGCTATCCGTGAGGGTGGTCGTACAGTAGGTGCTGGTCAGGTAACTGAAATTATCTAGTCTTTAATAAAGATTTAGAATCACATAGAATAAGCTAATCGACTGAGGTTGATTAGCTTATTTTTTCGATAAGCGATTTATCGGATTAAAATAAAAAAAAAGTGAAAAAATATTTGCAGAAAGTGGTTTAAAACACTATATTTGCATCACAAAATAAGAAATACACGGGCATAGTTTAAAGGTAGAACGAAGGTCTCCAAAACCTTTGGTCTGGGTTCGAGTCCTGGTGCCCGTGCTTATAAAAACAGATAAACTAAAATGGCAAAAGTACTTGATTTTTTTAAAGACTCTTATGTAGAGATCACTGAGAAAGTGACTTGGCCTACATGGTCTCAGTTACAAAGTTCAGCTGTTATTGTGCTTGTTGCATCTCTTCTTATTGCATTGGTTGTCTTTGTAATGGATAAAGCTTCAAGCGTAGGGTTAGAATTCTTGTACGGTATTGCTTCTTAATTTTTCAATCGTATTTATTTATGGCAGATCAAGGTTTAAAGTGGTACGTAGTTCGTGCTGTAAGTGGTAAAGAAAAGAAAGTAAAGCAATATATTGATGCCGAAGTTAGCCGTTTAGGTATTGAGCACTTGATTCCTCAGGTGTTGATTCCAATGGAAAAATACTACTTGATGCGTGATGGAAAGAAAGTTGCTAAAGAGCGTAACTACTATCCTGGTTATGTATTATTAGAAGCAGCTCTTGACGGTGAGTTAGAGCATATCATCAAAAATATCAATAGCGTAATTGGTTTCTTGGGAGATAAAGCTGGTAATGCGGTCCCTTTGCGCCAAGCAGAAGTAAATCGTATCCTAGGTAAAGTGGATGAAATGGCCGAGCAAGGTGAAACCATTAACGTTCCTTACTATGTGGGTGAAACAGTGAAAGTAAACGATGGTCCTTTCAATGGATTTACCGGAGAAATCGAAGAAGTCCACGAAGATAAAAAGAAATTAATCGTGATGGTGAAGGTCTTCGGTCGTAAGACTCCACTTGAACTAAACTACATGCAAGTAGAAAAAGAGTAAGATTAGTAATTAACGATAGAGAAAAGCTTTTCATGAAAATTGGAAGGCTTTTTTTTGTATCTTACTACAAATGAAAAGGCCAACTATTTATCTATTTGTATTGGTGTATGTGCTGACATTGCTGAGCTGTGCAAATGTCGAGAAGTACAATCGGTTTATTGAAACTCCCCTGGCAGTGGAAGCTATGCAGCAAGATATCAACTATGTTGAGCATAACTTATGGAAAATGCATCCAGACTTGTTTCTGTATGTGGGGGAGGATCAGTTAAAGGTTAAGTTCGACAGCCTTCGTAGGGCGATCCACCAGCCATTATTGCCCAATCAGTTTCAGCTGGCATTAGCTTCTGTACTGGCCCAAGTTCGGCAGGGACATATGACCCTGAGTCCGCTTATTTCCAAATTTGATCCGAAAGGTAAAGATAAGGTCCGCTATCAAAAAAGCAAGGGGCCCTTTTCGCAATTGGGCTTTCATTGGCAAGAAAATACACTCTATCTCTCAAAAAATGGGACGTTAGATTCAAGTTTGGTAGCAGGCTCTAAAATTCTTGCCATTGAGGGGATACAACCGCAAAATCTGTACACAAAATATCGTCCAACCTTTACGTCGGACGGCTATAATACAACATTTATAGATCAGGCTTTCGAGCGTTTATTACCACGGTATTACCAATTGGAACTGGGGTATAAAGATTCTATCTCGGTTTTGTTTTCTCGTGCCGATAGTACATATGAGCGGACTGTTGTCAGAAGGTTTGAAGCCGCTGAACAGAAGGGAAAGGTGGGAACCAGCCATGCTGCGACAGAAAAAACGAATAAGAAGCCTTCCGAAAAGAAGTCCGACACGAAAAAGCAGCGCAAAATATTCGGTTATAATGCCAATCTAAAAAGAATGAGTAAACAGCTCTCTTTCCCTGTCAAAGGCGATAGTAGTGTTGCTTCATTGAAAGTGGTTGACTTTTCGTATGGGCGTCCAAAAGAAGCCTATAGAAGAATTTTTGATCGCCTTGAGCTTAATTCAGTACAATACCTGATCTTGGATCTTCGTGGCAATTTGGGCGGACGTTTGTCCGATGTCCGTGAATTATATAGCTATCTGGTTGAAGCAGATAAATTCCAATTTGTTCAGCCGGCAGTTATCACCTCAAAATTCAACTTGCCGTTTTATCAGATAAAAGGATTGCCGGGCTGGTCTTATCCCGTTTTATCACCATTTATTATACCAAGTGCTGTCGTGTCCTGGACAAAAAGCTTTTCCAAAGATGGGATAAATTATACCCACCTTACAGGGAGTAAAGTCGAAAAATCCAAAAGTAGTCGCTATCGTGGTAATTTATATGTACTGATTGATGGCGGGACTTTTTCTGCAGCGAGTTTAATTGCTACAAATCTAAAAGTTGGGAAGCGGGCTGTTTTTGTGGGGGAGGAAACTGGTGGGGCTGCCAATGGGACAGTTGCCGGATCTCTTCCTGTGCTGAAACTTCCGAACTCCCATCTACGTTGGCGTTTTGGCTTAATGGATGTCAAACCTTATTATCAAGTGTCAGAAGAGGGGCGGGGTGTAATGCCGGATGTTCCTGTCGTACGGAGTGTTGATGATGTTATCAAGGGTAAAGATCCGGTATTGGATAAGGTGTTGAAGTCTATTAAAGGACAGTAGAGCTGATGTGAATTTGCTAAAACCGATAATTCTAGTGTTAATATTTAGAAAAGTGTCAAGATTTTTTTTTGTAGAAGGATGGGCAATCTGGGCTAGGATGTAAAAAAACATAAATTCCTGAAAAATTAAAAGTTAGATACTTGCAGGATTCAAATCTTCTTATTAACTTTGCACCTCGGTTGGGGTGTTACGTCCTGGCCGATGAATGTTACGTTATTTGCTTCCAACTTACTAACAGACATTTAACAAAATTAAATTCAAAACAAAATGGCAAAAGAAGTCAGTGCGTTAGTAAAATTACAAGTTAAGGGCGGAGCTGCGAATCCTTCACCTCCAGTAGGACCTGCATTAGGTGCTAAAGGTGTGAATATCATGGATTTCTGTAAGCAGTTTAACGCTCGTACGCAAGACAAACCAGGTCAAGTATTACCTGTTGTCATTACAGTTTACGCTGATAAATCATTTGATTTTATCATCAAGACTCCACCGGTAGCTGTTCAGTTGAAAGACGCTGCTAAATTAAAAAGTGGATCTGGCGAGCCTAACCGTAAAAAAGTTGCGGCTATCACTTGGGAACAAGTTGAGACAATCGCTAAAGATAAAATGCCTGATTTAAATGCATTTACTGTAGAGGCTGCTATGAGAATGGTAGCTGGTACAGCACGTAGTATGGGTATTACTGTATCAGGTAATGCTCCTTGGAACAATTAATTAAGAAATCAATTTAAGAAAAGTGGCTAGATTAACAAAAAATCAAAAAGCGGCACTATCCAAAATTGAAGCTGGTAAAGCATACTCTTTAAAAGAAGCTTCGGCTTTAGTTAAAGAAATCTCATTGACCAAATTTGATGCTTCTGTGGATATCGACGTTCGTTTGGGCGTAGATCCTCGTAAAGCAAATCAAATGGTTCGTGGTATTGCAACATTACCTCACGGTACTGGTAAAACTGTTCGTGTTTTAGTTTTATGTACTCCTGATAAGGAAGAAGAAGCTAAAGCGGCAGGTGCAGACTACGTAGGTTTAGATGATTACATCAGCAAAATTGAAGGTGGTTGGACTGACGTTGATATCATTATTACTATGCCTAGTGTTATGGCTAAAGTTGGTAAATTGGGTCGTATTTTAGGCCCGAGAAACTTGATGCCTAACCCTAAAACTGGTACAGTTACAACAGAAGTTGGTAAAGCTGTAACAGATGTAAAAGGTGGTAAGATCGATTTCAAAGTTGACAAAACCGGTATCATCCATACTTCTATTGGTAAAGCGTCGTTCGATGCAGATAAGATATATGATAACGCACTAGAGGTATTACAAACTCTAGCTCGTTTGAAACCATCTGCAGCTAAAGGAACTTACTTTAAAAGTATTCACATTTCCTCAACTATGAGTCCTGGTATTCATATTGAGACTAAATCAGTAGCAGGTATTTAATCATGAGAAAAGAAGAAAAACAAGAAATTGTTCTAGCTTTGGCCGAACAGATTAAATCTTACGGTAACTTCTATATTACCGATACTGCTGAGTTGTCCGTTGAAAAAGTGAATAACATTCGTCGTAAATGTTTTGAACAAGGCATCGAGATTAAAGCTGTAAAAAACACTTTAATCAAGAAAGCATTAATCGAAGCTGGTGTTGATGAAGAAGAAATCTTTGGAACGCTTAAAGGAGCGTCTACAATGATGTTTTCGGAAGTCGCTAACGCACCTGCGAAATTAATCAAAGAATTGCGTAAATCAGGTGAAAAACCGTTGTTAAAAGCGGCATTCATTGAAGCAACTGCATTCGTTGGAGATAATCAATTAACTGCATTAGTTAATCTTAAATCTAAAAACGAACTTATTGCGGACGTTATCGCAGCCTTGGAATCTCCTGCGAAAAATGTTATTTCAGCTCTTCAATCAGGAGGAAATACTGTTGCAGGTTTAGTAAAAGCTTTAGAAGAAAGAGGTTAACGAATCCTCTAGAACAGAAACATTCGTTACAATTTAATTAACAATTTTTATAAAGTACATTCAAAAATTCAAAATAAAATGGCAGATTTAAAACAACTTGCTGAACAGTTAGTTAACTTAACAGTAAAAGAAGTTAAAGAATTAGCTGATATCTTAAAAGACGAGTATGGCATCGAGCCTGCTGCTGCTGCTGTTGCTGTAGCTGCTGCTCCAGCTGAAGGTGGTGCTGCTGCTGCTGAAGAGAAAACTTCATTTGACGTTATCTTGAAAGAAGCTGGTGGTCAAAAATTAGCTGTAGTTAAATTGGTTAAAGATTTAGCTGGATTAGGCTTGAAAGAAGCTAAAGATTTAGTTGACGGAGCACCTAAAGAATTAAAAACTGGTGTATCTAAAGACGAAGCAGAAGCTTTGAAAAAACAATTAGAAGAAGCTGGTGCTGTTGTTGAGATTAAATAATCTCAACTAATTAGCCCGAAAAGGTTTAGACTCTGACGATTTTTCGTCAGAGTCTATTCCTATTTATATCAATACGCCACTATGCTGTGTATATGCTGGGCACAGTGGAAAGGTGGTTTACAGCATAAGTGTAAGCGCAGTTTTTTTAAAACTAAAATTCATATTCCCTTGGCAAACAATAATATTCAACAAGAAAGAATAAACTTTGCGACAAGTAAGAAAGTATTGGAATATCCAGATTTCTTAGATGTGCAATTGGAATCTTTCAAGGAGTTTTTTCAATTAGAAACTACTTCTGACAACCGCCATCAGGAAGGGCTGTTCAAGGTATTCTCGGAAAACTTCCCTATTTCTGATTCAAGAAACATTTTTGTGCTAGAGTTTTTGGATTATTTCATTGATCCACCACGTTATGATATCCAAGAGTGTATCGAGCGCGGCTTGACTTATAGCGTTCCTTTAAAGGCTAAGTTAAAGTTATCTTGTAATGATGAAGAACACGAAGATTTCGAAACCATTGTTCAGGATGTATATTTAGGGACTATCCCTTATATGACTCCTAAAGGTACTTTCGTGGTAAATGGTGCAGAGCGTGTCATCGTATCGCAATTACACCGTTCACCAGGCGTTTTCTTTGGTCAAAGTAGACACACAAATGGTACTAAACTTTATTCTGCAAGGGTAATTCCTTTCAAAGGATCTTGGATCGAATTTGCAACTGACGTAAACAACGTCATGTATGCTTATATCGACCGTAAAAAGAAATTTCCAGTTACGACCTTATTGCGTGCTATCGGTTACGATTCGGATAAAGATATCTTAGAATTGTTCGATTTAGCGGATGAAGTAAAAGTTAGTAAATCTGGTCTTAAAAAATATGTTGGTCGTCGTCTTGCGGCTAGGGTATTGAAAAAATGGGTAGAAGATTTCGTGGATGAAGATACAGGTGAAGTAGTATCTATCGACCGTAACGAAATTATCCTTGAGCGTGAAACTGTTCTAGAAGAAGATCACATTGATTTGATTATCGAAGCTGGCGTTAAGTCTATTATCTTAGCAAAAGATGATGAGTCAAACAATGCGGACTATTCTATTATATATAACACTTTACAAAAAGATACGTCCAACTCAGAAAAAGAAGCGGTGGAGCATATCTATCGTCAATTGCGTAACGCTGAACCACCAGATGAGGAAACTGCTCGTGGTATCATCGATCGTTTATTCTTCTCTGACAAACGTTACGATTTAGGTGATGTAGGTCGTTACCGTATCAATCGTAAGTTGAAGTTGGGAACTCCGGATGAGACGAAAGTATTAACCCGTGAGGATATCATTGCGATTGTGAAGTATTTGATCAATTTGATCAACTCTAAAGCTGAAGTAGATGATATTGACCACTTGTCAAACCGTCGTGTACGTACTGTAGGTGAACAATTATATGCTCAATTTGGTGTAGGTCTATCTCGTATGGCTCGTACAATCCGTGAGCGTATGAACATTCGTGATAATGAGGTGTTTACACCTACCGATTTGATTAACGCACGTACACTTTCGTCGGTAATCAATTCGTTCTTCGGTACAAACCAGTTGTCTCAGTTCATGGACCAGACTAACCCTCTTGCTGAAATTACGCACAAGCGTCGTTTGTCAGCTTTAGGTCCAGGTGGTCTTTCCCGTGAGCGTGCAGGTTTCGAGGTTCGTGACGTTCACTATACACACTACGGTCGTCTTTGTACAATTGAAACTCCTGAGGGTCCAAACATCGGTTTGATCTCCTCATTGGCTGTACATGCGAAAATTAACCACTTAGGATTTATCGAGACTCCTTACCGTAAGGTAAAAGATGGGATTGTTGTGGTTGACGAGCCAGTCGTATATTTATCTGCTGAGGATGAAGATGGTAAAACAATCGCACAAGCGAATGCTTTGTATGATGACAAAGGTAATTTCGAAGATGCGAAAGTGAAAGCCAGATATGAGGGTGACTTCCCAATTATCGAGCCTAATATGCTTGATTATATGGACGTTGCTCCAAACCAAATTACATCTATTGCGGCTTCATTAATTCCTTTCTTGGAACACGATGATGCCAACCGTGCATTGATGGGATCGAACATGCAACGTCAGGCCGTGCCTGTATTGCGTCCACAAGCTCCTATTGTAGGTACTGGTCTTGAAGGTCGTGTTGCGAAAGATTCACGCACATTGATCAATGCGGAAGGTCATGGTGTAGTAGAATATGTAGATGCTGATGAAATCAAGATCCGTTATGACAGAAACGACGATGATCGTCTTGTATCATTCGATGATGATGTCAAAACATATAAATTGATCAAATTCAAGAAAACCAACCAAAATACATGTATGAACTTGAAGCCTATCGTTAAGAAAGGTCAGCGAGTTGAACCAGGACAGGTATTATGTGAAGGTTATGCGACTGAAAATGGTGAATTGGCATTAGGTCGTAACTTGAAAGTAGCGTTCATGCCTTGGCAAGGATATAACTTTGAGGATGCGATCGTAATTTCCGAACGTGTAGCGAAAGAAGACTGGTTTACTTCTCTTCACATTGAAGAATTCGAACTTGAAGTTCGTGATACAAAACGTGGTGAAGAAGAGTTAACAGCTGATATTCCTAACGTATCTGAAGAAGCGACAAAAGACTTAGACGAAAACGGTATTATCCGTATCGGTGCTGAAGTTGGTGGTGGTGATATCTTAATTGGTAAAATCACACCTAAAGGTGAGTCTGATCCTTCTCCAGAAGAGAAATTGTTACGTGCAATCTTTGGTGACAAAGCTGGCGACGTGAAAGATGCTTCATTGAAAACTCCACCATCATTAAAAGGTGTTGTTATCGATACGAAGTTATTCTCGCGTGCGAAGAAAATGTCTAAAGAGGTTGAGCGTAAAACTTTAGAGAAACTAGAGGTTGCTCACGATAGAGCTGTTAAATCATTGAAAGATCGTTTGGTTGAAAAATTATTCACTGTAGTGAATGGTAAAACAAGCCAAGGTGTTTACAATGTATATAAAGAGTTGTTGGTTGCTAAGGGTGCTAAGTTTACACAAAAAATCTTAGCTGAATTGGATTACAACAACATCAACCCAATGGGATGGACAACTGACGAAGATAAAAACGAGTTGATCAAAATGGCCCTTCATAATTACAATATCAAAATTAATGAAGAGCTAGGTTCATTCAAACGTGATAAATTCGCAGTATCTGTCGGTGATGAACTTCCATCAGGAATTGTGCAGATGGCTAAAGTTTACGTTGCTAAAAAACGTAAGTTGAAAGTAGGGGATAAGATGGCCGGTCGTCACGGTAACAAAGGTATCGTTGCACGTATCGTACGTGACGAGGATATGCCATTCTTAGAAGATGGAACACCAGTTGATATCGTGTTGAACCCACTAGGGGTACCTTCACGGATGAACTTGGGACAGATCTACGAAACCGTATTGGGTTGGGCAGGTCAAAAATTGGGTGTGAAATTTGCTACACCTATCTTTGATGGTGCTGAAATGGATCAGGTACAAGATTGGGTTGCGAAAGCTGGCTTACCAAAATCTGGACGTACATATTTGTACAACGGATTGACAGGTGACCGTTTCGATCAACCGACGACAGTGGGTGTAATCTACATGTTGAAATTAGGTCACATGGTTGATGATAAAATGCACGCACGTTCAATCGGTCCGTACTCATTGATCACGCAACAACCTCTGGGTGGTAAAGCGCAATTCGGTGGTCAACGTTTCGGTGAGATGGAGGTTTGGGCATTGGAAGCATTTGGTGCGTCTAACATCCTTCAAGAAATCTTGACTGTGAAATCGGATGACGTGGTTGGTCGTGCCAAAACTTACGAGGCAATCGTAAAAGGTAACAACCTTCCGACACCATCGGTACCAGAATCGTTCAACGTATTGGTACACGAGTTACGTGGATTGGGTCTAGATATCACATTGGATTAATTAAGCAAATAGGGCTTTGAAGGGCTCAGTCCTTCAAAGCTTCTTTATAAAGCTTTAACTTTTGAATAAGTATGTCTTACAAAAAAGATAATAAAATTAAAAGCAACTTCACTTCGATTACGATCAGCTTGGCTTCTCCAGAAACTATTTTGGAACGCTCAAGTGGTGAAGTTACAAAACCGGAAACGATTAACTATCGTACCTACAAACCAGAACGTGACGGTTTATTCTGTGAGCGCATTTTTGGTCCTGTAAAGGATTACGAATGTCACTGTGGTAAATACAAACGTATCCGTTATAAAGGTATTGTATGTGACCGTTGTGGTGTTGAAGTAACAGAGAAAAAGGTACGTCGTGAGCGTATGGGACATATCAACTTGGTGGTTCCTGTTGCGCACATTTGGTACTTCCGTTCTCTTCCTAATAAAATTGGTTATTTATTGGGACTTCCTACCAAGAAATTGGATATGATCATTTACTACGAACGTTATGTGGTTATCCAAGCTGGTATTAAGGAAGAAGATGGTATCAACTTCATGGACTTCTTGACTGAAGAAGAATATTTAGATATTTTAGATACCTTACCAAAAGAAAATCAATATTTAGACGATAACGATCCTCAAAAATTCGTTGCTAAGATGGGTGCTGAGGCGTTAGAAGATTTGTTGAAACGTATTGATTTGGATCAATTGTCGTACGACTTACGTCACCAAGCTGCTAATGAGACTTCTCAACAACGTAAAAATGAAGCGTTAAAACGTCTTCATGTAGTTGAGGCTTTCCGTAGTTCACGTGAAAATATCGAGAATCGTCCAGAATGGATGATTGTGAAAATCGTTCCAATCATTCCACCTGAATTGCGTCCTTTAGTGCCTTTGGATGGTGGTCGTTTTGCGACTTCGGATTTGAATGACTTATACCGTCGTGTGATTATCCGTAACAACCGTCTAAAACGTTTGATCGAAATCAAGGCTCCTGAAGTAATCTTACGTAACGAAAAACGTATGCTTCAAGAAGCGGTAGACTCTTTGTTTGACAACTCACGTAAAGTGAACGCTGTTAAGACAGAAGGTAACCGTGCATTGAAGTCTTTATCTGATATTTTGAAAGGTAAACAAGGTCGTTTCCGTCAAAACTTGTTAGGTAAGCGTGTGGATTATTCAGCTCGTTCGGTAATTGTTGTAGGTCCTCACTTGAAATTACACGAGTGTGGTCTTCCTAAAGATATGGCTGCTGAACTTTACAAACCGTTTATCATCCGTAAGATGATCGAACGTGGTATTGTAAAAACAGTAAAATCAGCTAAGAAAATCGTTGATCGTAAAGATCCTGTGGTATGGGATATCCTTGAGAATGTATTGAAAGGTCACCCTGTATTGCTAAACCGTGCACCTACGCTTCACCGTTTGGGTATTCAGGCTTTCCAACCTACATTAGTAGAGGGTAAAGCTATTCAATTACACCCATTAGTGTGTACAGCGTTCAACGCCGATTTTGACGGTGACCAGATGGCAGTCCACTTACCTCTTGGTAATGCTGCAGTTTTGGAAGCCCAAATCTTAATGTTAGGTGCGCACAATATCTTAAACCCTGCGAATGGTTCTCCAATCACAGTACCATCTCAAGACATGGTATTGGGTCTTTACTATATTACTAAAGGCCGTAAAACTGCTGGTGATCAAATCGTAAGAGGTCAAGATATGATTTTCTATTCGGCTGAAGAGGTTATCATCGCTTTAAATGAGAAGCAAATTGATCTTCACGCTTGGATTAAAGTAAAAACAAAAGTTAGACAAAAAGATGGTAGCATTGTTGATACCTTGTTAGAAACAACTGTAGGTCGTGTGATCTTCAATCAAGTTGTTCCTGAGGAAATGGGTTTTGTCAATGAATTGCTTACGAAAAAATCTTTGCGTAATATCATCGGTGAAATTGTGAAGACTACGGGTATGGCTCGTGCAGCACAATTCTTGGATGATATGAAAGAATTGGGATATCAAACAGCCTTCAAAGGTGGTCTTTCGTTCAACTTGGAAGATTTGAACATTCCTGCTGCGAAAGCTGAATTGATTCAACAAGCAACTAACGAGGTTGAAGAAGTAATGAATAACTATAACATGGGTTTCATTACAAACAACGAACGTTATAACCAAATCATCGATATCTGGACGCGTATCAACAACAGATTGACTGCACACGTTATGGATATTCTTTCGAATGATAACCAAGGTTTCAACTCAGTTTACATGATGTTGGATTCTGGAGCGCGTGGTTCGAAAGAGCAGATTCGTCAGTTATGTGGTATGCGTGGTTTGATGGCGAAACCTCAAAAATCAGGTACTTCTGGTGGTGAGATTATCGAAAACCCGATCTTGTCAAACTTTAAAGAAGGTTTGTCCGTATTGGAGTACTTTATCTCTACCCACGGTGCGCGTAAAGGTCTTGCCGATACGGCATTGAAAACAGCGGATGCGGGTTACTTGACTCGTCGTTTACATGACGTAGCGCAAGATATGATCGTTGTGGAACAAGATTGTGGTGGTTTACGTGGTATTTATACAACAGCATTGAAAGATAATGATGATGTTGTTGAGCCATTGTTCGATCGTATTTTGGGTCGTACACCATTGCATGACGTTCTTCATCCGGATACTGACGAATTGATCGTTTCTGCAAATGAAGATATCACTGAGGAAATTGCTGAAACTATCGAAAAAGCAGGTATCGAAGGAATTGAGATTCGTACGGTGTTAACTTGTGAGTCTAAGCGTGGTGTTTGTGCTTGTTGTTACGGACGTAACTTGGCGTCAGGTAAGCGTGTTCAGTTAGGTGAAGCTGTGGGTGTTATTGCCGCTCAATCAATTGGTGAGCCAGGTACACAGTTGACACTTCGTACATTCCACGTGGGTGGTACGGCATCGAACATTGCTGCTGATTCAAGTATCATTTCTAAATACGATGGTAAAATCGAATTTGAAAACGTACGTACTGTTTCGCAAACAAACGATAATGGCACACATCAGGTAGTCTTAGGACGTTCTGGTGAGGTTAAGATCATTGATGCACATAATAAAATCGTATTCCAACAAAATATTCCTTATGGTTCACAGTTGTTCGTTGAGGATGGCGGTACAGTAGCTAAAGGTGATAAATTGGTCGAATGGGATCCATATAATGCAGTAATTATTTCGGAATTTGCCGGTAAAGTTGAATTTGATGCAATCATCGAAGGTGTTACCTTCCGTGAAGAGTCAGATGAGCAAACTGGTCACAAAGAGAAAGTAATTATTGAAACACGCGATAAAACGAAAAACCCATCCATCAAGATTCTTGATAAATCGGGAGAGGTTATTCGTACCTACAATATCCCAGTAGGCGCCCACGTTGCAGTTGCTAATGGTGTAACAGTGAAAGAAGGTGGTATCCTTGTTAAAATCCCTCGTTCTACAGGTAAAACGCGAGATATCACAGGTGGTCTACCACGTGTAACGGAGTTATTCGAAGCACGTAACCCTTCTAACCCTGCTGTTGTAACAGAAATCGACGGTGTGGTAACATTGGGTGGTGTGAAACGCGGTAACCGTGAGATGTCTATCGAATCTCGTGATGGTCAAATCAAGAAATACTTGGTACCTCTTTCTAAACATATCCTTGTTCAGGATAATGACTTCGTGAAAGCTGGTATGCCATTATCAGATGGTTCGATCTCTCCTGCGGATATCTTGTCGATCAAAGGTCCATCAGCGGTGCAACATTACATTGTGAATGGTATCCAAGAGGTATACCGTCTGCAAGGTGTAAAGATCAACGATAAACACTTCGAGACGATCGTTCACCAAATGATGCAAAAAGTTAACATCGAAGATCCAGGAGATACGCGTTTCTTAGAAAAAGAAGCAGTTAACAAATGGGATTTCATGGAAGAAAATGATTCCTTGTTTGACAAGAAAGTTGTTGTTGATGCGGGAGACTCCAATAATTTACGTCCGGGACAAATTGTTTCTTTACGTAAGTTGAGAGAAGAAAACTCTAGTCTGAAACGTCGTGACTTAAAACTTGTTGAAGTTCGTGAAGCAATTCCGGCGACTTCAAGTCCATTGTTGCAAGGTATTACCAGAGCTTCATTGGGTACGAAATCGTTCATCTCTGCAGCCTCTTTCCAAGAGACTACAAAAGTGTTGAACGAGGCTGCTATCGCAGGTAAACGTGATAACTTATTAGGTTTGAAAGAAAACGTAATCGTTGGTCACTTGATCCCTTCAGGTACAGGTATCCGTCAATACAGCAACTTAATTGTCGGTTCTCGCGAAGAGTACGATCAATTGTTGGCTTCGAAAGAAGAAGATTAATCTATCATAGATTATTTTATATAGAAAGGTCCAGACATTCGTCTGGACCTTTTTTGTTTCTATAGCGACCTTATATGATATAGAAGAACGTAGTAAAATGTATTTAAACTTGCCCTTTTAGTTGTGAAATTGCTTGTTAAGGGAGGGGGGCGAACTGAAATTTATAGCAAGCAGCTTGGCCGTTTAATTGGTTAATTTTACCTGATTGGACGGCTTAATGCATATCTATCTTAAATGAATCGTTCAATGTTACAGTTAGTTAACCTTAATGTTAAAAAATAATAAACAAAAGGCTTGGAAGTTTGTTGGTAAACTCCCTATCTTTGCACCACTCCGCAAGGGAGGAACGGTTGCTTCGAAAGAGGGAATCATGAAAAAAGAAGGGTTTAAGAGAAGCCTGACAGGATTTAAAATCCCGCTCAGTTTATTTTAAACGCGGAAATCGAAAAAAAAGAAAAGAAAAAAAACTTGAAAAAGTTTTTGGAAGTTCAAAAAAGATTTCTACCTTTGCAGTCCCAACGGAAACGAAGGGGAAAACAAAACGATAAAGAGGGGCGCAATGCCTATCGGAATATAGCGGATACGGAAGTTGAAGCGCGAAAAGTTCTTTAAGAAAACACAATCATGTAAGCGTGACGAGTAGACAAACGAAAGTCATGAACAAATTCAAGTAATTCGTTCAATTCGATCCAAGATCAGAGATATAAAAAAAGAATTCTGATTATG